>NZ_CP016543.2:0-661074 GCF_001687665.2 Planococcus donghaensis
TTGGAACACTTAGACGAATTATGGTCGAGTGTCTTAGCCCAAGTTGAAACCAAAATCTCCAAACCGAGTTTTGAAACGTGGTTAAAATCGACAAAGCTTTTATCCTATCAGGATGATACAGTCACTATTTCAGCGCCTAATTCTTTTGCACGTGATTGGTTAGAAAACCACTATGTGCATTTGATCACCGGAATTTTATCCGACACTACTGGCGATGATATGATGATTAAATTTGTTGTGCCTAAAGATCAGGATATGGATGATTTTCAACTTCCTGCGCCTCGCGTTAAACCGGGACAAGACCAGCAGCACGAGTTTTTACCTGGCATGCTAAACCCAAAATACACTTTCGATACATTTGTAATTGGTTCAGGCAACCGTTTCGCACACGCCGCCTCTTTGGCTGTGGCCGAAGCGCCAGCAAAAGCTTATAATCCGCTGTTTATCTATGGGGGAGTAGGACTTGGCAAGACACATTTAATGCATGCAATCGGACATTATGTCCTCGAACACAATCCAAATGCGAAAGTCGTTTATTTATCTTCAGAAAAATTTACGAACGAATTTATCAATTCCATTCGCGACAATAAAACAGGTGAATTCCGCGACAAATATAGAAGTGTCGACATTCTTTTAATCGATGATATTCAGTTTTTAGCGGGCAAAGAACAGACTCAAGAAGAGTTTTTCCATACGTTTAACACATTGCACGAAGAGTCAAAGCAAATCATCATTTCAAGTGATCGGCCGCCAAAAGAGATTCCAACACTGGAAGATCGGCTCCGCTCCCGCTTTGAATGGGGCTTAATCACAGACATTACGCCGCCCGATTTGGAAACACGTATCGCTATATTGCGTAAAAAAGCAAAAGCAGATGGACTTGATATTCCGAATGATGTAATGACGTATATTGCAAATTCAATTGACTCGAATATTCGGGAACTTGAAGGTGCATTGATCCGAGTTGTGGCTTATTCTTCTTTGATCAACCGTGATATGAGCGCAGAACTTGCTTCAGAAGCGTTAAAAGATATTATGCCGAACTCCAAACCTAAAATTATTACTATTTTGGACATTCAAAACGCTGTTGGTGAGCAATTCAACGTTAAATTAGAAGATTTTAAAACAAAACGCCGCACGAAAGATATTGCTTATCCACGTCAAGTTGCTATGTACTTGTCACGTGAGATGACGGATTTCTCGCTGCCTAAAATTGGCGAAGAGTTTGGTGGACGTGACCATACAACCGTGATTCACGCCCACGATAAAATTTCTAAAATGTTAACGGATAATCAGCAGCTTCAACAAGACGTCAAGGACATCAAAAGTGCGCTTGGCAAGTAAAAATGATTGTGGATAAACCCATAAATCATCAAGCAGTTTATGCACAGGCTGTCTACATGTGGATAAACTGCTTTTATTGACTTTTAAAGGCTTATCCACATATTCACAGGCCCTACTACTACTATTACTTTAAAAGCCCTTAAATAAAATATATATATAAGCGAGGTTCGAGAATGAAATTCGAGATAAAACGTGAGCGACTAGTTGAAGGATTAAACGATGTAATGAAAGCAGTAAGTTCAAAAACAACCATTCCGATTTTAACGGGGATTAAAATGGATGTGTCTTCAGAAGGAATGAGATTAACAGGAAGTGATTCGGATATTACAATCCAAACATTTATTCCTGCAGAAGAAGATGGCGAACAAATCATCCAAGTTACTAATGGAGGAAGCATTGTTCTTCAAGCTAAAGTTTTCGGCGAAATCATCCGTAAGTTGCCAACAAACGAAGTTGAAATTGAAATTACAGGAAACTTCCAAACACATATCCGTTCAGGAAAATCTGAATTTCATTTAATCGGCTTGGATGCAATGGATTATCCACAATTACCTGATATTCAAGACGATCGCTTGTTTACCATTCCAGCAGATCTATTAAAAACGATTAACCGTGAAACGGTGTTTGCTGTTTCAAGTTCAGAAACACGTCCTGTACTAACAGGCGTTCACTGGGAAGTGAAAGATGGCGAATTGGTTTGTGTGGCAACAGATAGTCACCGTCTAGCTCGTCGTAAAACAAAACTTGAGACATTGCCAGAAGGGGAGTACAGCGTTGTAATTCCAGGGAAAAGCTTAACTGAGCTTAACAAAATCCTTGATGACACTTCTGAAGCAGTTGAAATCGTGATGACGAACCAACAAGTATTGTTCAAGTCAAAACACATTCTTTTCTTTTCTCGTCTATTAGAAGGCAACTATCCAGATACAAGTCGTTTAATTCCAGCGGAATACAAAACAACTGTAACTGTAAACGGCCGTTCACTTTTACAAGCAATCGATCGTGCGTCTTTGTTAGCTCGAGAAGAACGTAATAATGTAGTGCGCTTTTCTGCAAAAGAAGGTACTGATGTTGAAGTTTCTTCTAATTCACCTGAAGTAGGTAAAGTAGAAGAGCAATTGCAAGCTCAAAGTATAGAAGGAGAAGAACTAAAAATCTCTTTCAGCGCTAAATTCATGATGGATGCACTTAAAGCCATCGATGGACAAGATGTGGTGATTCAATTTACTGGAGCTATGCGTCCATTTATCTTGAAATCAGCATTAGATGACTCAATTTTGCAGTTGATTCTTCCTGTCCGAACATATTAAAAATAAAACAAACCCTCAGGATAGCCATATAGGCTATCCTTTTTTACTTTTTAGCTAAAATAGGGTAAAATAGAGGGATAGACTATGAATCGAAGGATGAGTGCATTTTGAGAGAAATCGGGATTGAGACTGAATATATAACATTAGGACAATTGTTAAAAATGACGGATACAATAAGTTCAGGCGGAATGGCCAAATGGTTTTTAAGTGAGCATGAAGTTTTTGTCAATGGTGAAGCTGAAAATCGTAGAGGACGCAAGTTGCGTGCAAGCGATCTTGTAAATATTCCAGGGTTTGGAGATTTTCGTATCGTGACGGCTGAAGGCATGAGCTTCGATGCGGATTGACCGCCTTGAGCTTGTCAATTATCGAAACTACGAATCATTAGAACTGGAATTTTCTCCAGAGATTAATGTGTTCATAGGAGAAAATGCGCAAGGCAAAACCAATGTCATGGAATCTCTGTATGTTTTATCTATGGCAAAATCGCATCGCACGTCTAATGACAAGGAATTGATACGTTGGGATGCTGATTATGGTAAAATTAAAGCTGATGTTTTCCGGAAATACGGCAAACTGCCCCTGGAAATCTCTTTGTCAAAAAAGGGAAAGAAAGCGAAAGTCAATCATTTAGAACAACGTAGGTTGAGTGATTATATTGGCCAATTAAATGTTGTCATGTTTGCTCCAGAGGATCTTCACCTTGTAAAAGGAAGTCCACAAGTGCGCAGACGTTTTATCGACATGGAAATTGGGCAGATCTCTCCCGTCTATTTGCACGATCTAGTAAATTATCAAAAACTCCTCAAACAAAGAAATCATATATTGAAACAACATTATGGAAAACAAACAATCAATGACGTCATGTTCGATGTGTATACCGAACAATTTATCGAAGCAGCCGTCAAAATTATCCGCAAACGGTATCAGTTTATGGAGCTTTTGCAAAAATGGGCTGAACCAATTCATCACGGCATTTCTCGGGGGCTCGAACAACTTCAAATCCGCTATCAACCGATTAGCGGTTTAAAGCCTGAATGGACGCCTGAAGAAATGGCGTCTTTTTTAGAGCAGAAACTGATAGAAGTCCGCAAACGAGAAATAGAACGTGGCGTGACACTTGTCGGACCTCATCGTGATGAACTGCAATTTTTTGTGAACGGCTACGATGTTCAAACTTACGGTTCACAAGGACAACAGCGCACAACTGCTTTATCGTTGAAATTGGCCGAAATTGAGCTGATCAAACAAGAAGTTGGAGAAGCACCTGTGCTATTGCTCGATGATGTACTTTCTGAACTCGATGATTACCGCCAATCACATTTATTAAATACGATTAAAGGCTCGGTCCAAACTTTTGTTACCACCACGAGTGTTGAAGGTATACAACATGAAACAATTCAAAACGCGCGTCTTTTCGAAGTTTCACACGGCACTGTAACAAAGTGAAAACACTTTAATATAGCAATATAACGTTGATCGGGAATAAATAGGATTATGAAATGCGTAAGAAAGAGCAGGTGAATGGAATGGCTATGGAAGAAAAAGGTCTACAAGGATCATATGAAGCGAGTCAGATTCAAGTACTAGAAGGATTAGAAGCGGTTCGTAAAAGACCAGGTATGTATATAGGATCTACAGGTGCAAGAGGGCTACACCATTTAGTTTGGGAAATTGTTGATAATAGTATCGATGAAGCATTGGCTGGTCATTGTACAGAGATTCGTGTATCGATCGAACCGGACAATTGGATTCGTGTAGAAGATAATGGACGCGGAATTCCTGTTGGGATGCAAGAGAAAATGGGGCGTCCAGCAGTAGAAGTTATTATGACCGTCCTTCATGCAGGCGGTAAATTTGGTGGCGGCGGTTACAAAGTATCCGGTGGTCTCCACGGCGTAGGCGCTTCTGTAGTAAACGCTTTGTCTGAAACAACTGAAGTATATGTAAATCGCGATGAAAAAAGACATTATATTAAATTTGAGCGTGGAGCGGTCACCGAAGAACTGAAAGTGATTGGAGATTCAGATCACACAGGGACGACAATCCGTTTTAAAGCAGATGCAGAAATCTTCAAAGAAACTACGGTTTATGAATTTGATATTTTAGACCATCGCTTGCGTGAACTTGCTTACTTAAACCGTGGCTTGAAAATTGTTGTAAAAGACGAGCGCGAAGGCGAAGAAAAAGAAAAAGTCTACCATTTCGAAGGCGGCATAAAGTCGTACGTCGAACATTTAAATAAATCAAAAGATCCTCTTCATGAAGAAGCTATTTTTGTTGAAGCGGAAAGAGATGGCATTACCGTTGAAGTTGCGATGCAATACAATGCGGGCTATGCAGCCAATATTTTCTCTTTTGCCAATAACATTAATACGCACGAAGGCGGAACACATGAATCTGGATTTAAAACGGCTTTGACACGCGTGGTCAATGATTATGGCCGTAAAAAAGGCATGTTAAAAGAACAAGATCTTAATTTGACTGGAGACGACGTGCGTGAAGGGTTAACAGCCATTATTTCGGTTAAACATCCAGACCCACAATTTGAAGGTCAAACAAAAACCAAATTGGGCAATACGGAAGTTAGCACCATCGTCAATAATTTGTTCTCAAACGGATTTGAACGATTCTTATTAGAGAATCCTGCTGTTTCGAAGAAGATTGTTGAAAAAGGGATTATGGCTTCTCATGCACGAATGGCCGCTAAAAAAGCGCGTGAATTCACACGCCGTAAATCGGTGCTAGAAGTATCGAGTCTTCCAGGGAAACTTGCTGATTGTTCATCGCGTGATCCAAAAATCAGTGAAATTTACATCGTTGAGGGTGACTCGGCTGGTGGATCGGCTAAATCAGGCCGTGATCGTCATTTCCAAGCAATTTTACCGTTGCGCGGAAAAATTTTAAACGTTGAAAAAGCACGACTGGACCGTATTCTAACTAACGATGAAATTCGCAATATCATTACCGCATTAGGTACTGGAATCGGCGAAGAATTCAACCTTGAAAAAGCTCGTTACCACAAAATTGTTATTATGACAGATGCCGATGTTGATGGAGCGCACATTCGTACATTGTTGTTAACATTCCTTTTCCGTTATATGCGTCCATTGCTTGAAGCTGGTTATATTTATATTGCTCAGCCCCCATTGTTCCAAATCAAACAAGGGAAGCATGTGGAATATGTCTACACAGACGCCCAGCTAAAAACGGCACTAGAAAACTTATCTCCAACGCCAAAACCAAATATTCAGCGCTATAAAGGGTTAGGAGAAATGAATGCAACACAATTATGGGACACAACAATGGATCCAGATGTTCGTACGTTGTTGCAAGTCACATTAAACGATGCGATGGTCGCAGACGAAACTTTCCATATTTTAATGGGGGACGAAGTTGAACCACGCCGTAATTTTATCGAAGAAAATGCGAAATACGTTAAAAACTTGGACGTTTAAGTGATATAGAGTTGAGAGGAGGCTGCGGATATGGCTGAACGGCCGAGCAGTGGTGTTGAAGAAATAAATATAAGTACGGAAATGCGGACTTCATTTTTAGATTATGCGATGAGTGTTATTGTGTCCCGTGCCTTACCGGATGTACGTGATGGATTAAAGCCAGTTCATCGCCGCATTCTTTATGCAATGCATGATTTAGGAATTACAGCAGATAAAGGCTATAAAAAATCAGCGCGTATCGTCGGAGATGTAATTGGTAAATACCATCCTCACGGTGACTCAGCTGTTTATGAAACAATGGTTCGGATGGCGCAAGATTTTAGTTACCGTTACATGCTTGTTGATGGACACGGTAACTTCGGATCAGTTGATGGAGATTCTGCGGCGGCAATGCGTTATACAGAATCCAAAATGTCGAAAATTTCGATGGAATTATTACGTGATTTAAATAAAAACACGGTTGATTATCGCGATAACTATGATGGCCAAGAAAAAGAACCAATCGTATTGCCAAGTCGATTCCCAAACCTTTTAGTAAACGGTACATCAGGGATCGCTGTTGGTATGGCTACGAATATTCCGCCACACCATTTAGGTGAAACAATTGATGCGGTTTTGGCACTTGCTGATAATCCAGCAATCACAACGGAAGAGCTAATGGAACATATTGAAGGACCTGATTTCCCGACTGGTGGTATTATCCTCGGCCGTAGCGGGATTCGTCGTGCTTACGAAACAGGGAAAGGTTCTGTTTTAATTCGTTCTGTTGTAGATATTGAAACAAAACCAAATGGCAAAGAAGTCATTATCGTTAACGAAATTCCTTTCCAAGTCAATAAAGCTCGATTGATTGAAAAAATCGCAGAACTTGTGCGTGACAAGAAAATTGACGGCATTACTGATTTACGTGATGAGTCTGACCGTAACGGCATGCGCATCGTCATCGAAGTTCGCCGAGATGCTAGTGCAAGTGTTCTTTTAAATAATTTATATAAACAAACGGCGATGCAAACAAGCTTTGGTCTTAATATGCTGGCACTTGTAGATGGCAGACCCAAAGTGCTGAGCTTAAAAGAAATTCTTTTCCATTACCTTGAGCATCAAAAAGTGGTGATTCGTCGTCGCACACAGTTCGAATTGACGAAAGCAGAAGACCGCGCTCATATTTTGGAAGGTTTGCGAATTGCCTTAGATCATATTGATGCCATTATTGCGTTGATTCGTGGATCTCAAACGGCAGAACAAGCGCGCAATGGCTTAATGACGGATTTCAATTTAACTGAACGCCAATCTCAAGCCATTTTAGATATGCGCTTGCAACGTTTAACTGGGTTGGAACGAGATAAAATTGAAGAAGAATATCAAGCATTAGTGAAATTAATTGAAGAATTGAGATATATTCTTGCAAATGAATACCGCATTCTTGAAATCATTAAAGAAGAAATGCTTGAAATTAAAGACCGTTTCAGCGATAAGCGTAGAACTGAAATTACGACTGGCGGAGCGGAAATGTTTGAAGATGAAGATTTGATCCCGGTGGAAGCAACGGTATTAACATTGACGCATAACGGTTATATCAAACGTTTGCCGGCGAACACTTACCGTAGTCAAAAACGTGGTGGACGTGGTGTACAAGGAATGGGCACAAACGAAGATGATTTTGTCGAACATTTATTGTATACATCAACTCACGACACAATCTTGTTCTTTACGAACAAAGGGAAAGTATATCGTAAAAAAGGATATCAAATTCCTGAATATGGCCGCACTGCCAAAGGCTTACCATTGGTCAACCTTTTGGAAATTAGTAAAGAAGAGAAAGTTACAGCTGTTATTCGTGTGAAAGAATTCAAAGAAGACTCATTCTTCTTCTTTACAACACGTGAAGGTCTTAGCAAACGGACCCCTGTAACAAATTATGCCAACATCCGTCAAAATGGTTTGATTGCGATCAGTCTTCGTGAAGAAGATGAGCTCATTTCAGTGAAACTAACAGATGGCACTAAGGAAATGGTCATCGGTACTAAAGATGGCGCATTGATTCGTTTCCCAGAAACCGATATTCGCAGCATGGGCCGAACAGCTAGTGGAGTTCGTGGCATTCGTCTTCGTGAAGGCGACGCAGTAGTCGGTATGGAGATTTTGGATCCTAACGACAATGTATTGGTTATTACGGAGAAAGGATATGGTAAGCAGACGAAAGAATCTGAGTACCGTGTTCAATCTCGTGGTGGTATGGGAATCAAGACGTGTCAGATTACAGACAAAAACGGACCACTTGTTGCGGTGCGGACTGTTAACGGCACAGAAGATATCATGCTAATCACGGTTAATGGTATTTTAATTCGTATGGATGTTAACGATATTTCAACTACAGGTAGAAGCACCCAAGGCGTTCGTTTAATTCGATTAGGTGACGACGAGGTAGTAGCGACTGTAGCTAAAGTTAAAAAGGATATCGACGTGCCGGAAGAGTTAGAAGAAGGCGAAGAAGATAATGCTGAAACAACAATCAACGAAAATTCTGAAGCAAACGAAAGTGTTGTAGACGATCAAGTTAGTTCTATAGAAGAAACGCCAGAAAAAGATGGAGAATAAGTTTAAACCCCTTGATTAAATCAAGGGGTTTTTGTTATGGAGAACTTTATTACGCGTTGACTAGCGCGTTGCATCTAGAAGCAAGGGTCGCGTAAACTTTTCTGAGCTTAAGAGCAAAGTAGCTGATTGATGAATAGAGCGTCAATATTTTGGAGCAACCGAGCCTGTTCGGAAGAAATTTGTAGAGCTGCGATAAAAGAGAGCCGCGATTTTTTATTCGTGAATTTTTTTCGAACCCTTACTATTCTAATAAGCGGATAATGAAAACAATCATTTGTTTAGGAAGGCTTAGTTTACCTAGCTGATCCAGTGAAAAAGGAATTTATAGAAAAACGTTTTTGAAAGTAGAGCTCTAGAGTTGAAATCGTAATATTAATTTTGTTAAATCATTTACAAAGCGCTTATCGAAGAAACGCTACAGTTGAAGGCTGACTGTTTTATTAGTTGGATGGATAGTTAAAGTTGAGTTTAGGATAAAAAATTCCCGATAATAAATTAGCATTTTTCTATGGTGTCATATGAAAAATAACAGGAAGTAAATAAGATAAGAAAATCAAGTCGTAGCAAGGTTTCAAGCACTCGTCGATAGATAGCTATCTCTATTTAAAGTGGAATATAAAGTTAGGAATTCTTATTTTAAAATAGACTTTTTTTATAAAATCAAAGATTTATTTGCATAAAGTGTTGACTCTGATATATCAGCATGGTATATTAGTTGAGTCGCCAATGAGCGCGGCAAACAAAATGAAACAAACTGAACCTTGAAAACTGAACAGCAAAACGTCAACAAACAGCAACGGCCGCGCAAAACGGCCCGCGCAAAACTTACTGATCAGCATTATGCAGATCAAAGCGAATCGTGCGTCTTCGGACGGCGATACGCCAGCAGTATTGAGCAATCAACACTACTCTATAATGGAGAGTTTGATCCTGGCTCAGGACGAACGCTGGCGGCGTGCCTAATACATGCAAGTCGAGCGGAACCAGAGGAGCTTGCTCCTTCTGGTTTAGCGGCGGACGGGTGAGTAACACGTGGGCAACCTGCCCTGCAGATCGGGATAACTCCGGGAAACCGGTGCTAATACCGAATAGTTTGCGGCCTCTCCTGAGGCTGCACGGAAAGACGGTTTCGGCTGTCACTGCAGGATGGGCCCGCGGCGCATTAGCTAGTTGGTGGGGTAATGGCCTACCAAGGCGACGATGCGTAGCCGACCTGAGAGGGTGATCGGCCACACTGGGACTGAGACACGGCCCAGACTCCTACGGGAGGCAGCAGTAGGGAATCTTCCGCAATGGACGAAAGTCTGACGGAGCAACGCCGCGTGAGTGACGAAGGTTTTCGGATCGTAAAACTCTGTTGTGAGGGAAGAACAAGTACCAACTAACTACTGGTACCTTGACGGTACCTCACCAGAAAGCCACGGCTAACTACGTGCCAGCAGCCGCGGTAATACGTAGGTGGCAAGCGTTGTCCGGAATTATTGGGCGTAAAGCGCGCGCAGGCGGTCCTTTAAGTCTGATGTGAAAGCCCACGGCTCAACCGTGGAGGGTCATTGGAAACTGGAGGACTTGAGTGCAGAAGAGGAAAGTGGAATTCCATGTGTAGCGGTGAAATGCGTAGAGATGTGGAGGAACACCAGTGGCGAAGGCGACTTTCTGGTCTGTAACTGACGCTGAGGCGCGAAAGCGTGGGGAGCAAACAGGATTAGATACCCTGGTAGTCCACGCCGTAAACGATGAGTGCTAAGTGTTAGGGGGTTTCCGCCCCTTAGTGCTGCAGCTAACGCATTAAGCACTCCGCCTGGGGAGTACGGCCGCAAGGCTGAAACTCAAAGGAATTGACGGGGGCCCGCACAAGCGGTGGAGCATGTGGTTTAATTCGAAGCAACGCGAAGAACCTTACCAGGTCTTGACATCCCACTGCCCGGTGTAGAGATACGCTTTTCCCTTCGGGGACAGTGGTGACAGGTGGTGCATGGTTGTCGTCAGCTCGTGTCGTGAGATGTTGGGTTAAGTCCCGCAACGAGCGCAACCCTTGATCTTAGTTGCCAGCATTTAGTTGGGCACTCTAAGGTGACTGCCGGTGACAAACCGGAGGAAGGTGGGGATGACGTCAAATCATCATGCCCCTTATGACCTGGGCTACACACGTGCTACAATGGACGGTACAAAGGGTTGCCAACCCGCGAGGGGGAGCCAATCCCATAAAACCGTTCTCAGTTCGGATTGTAGGCTGCAACTCGCCTGCATGAAGCCGGAATCGCTAGTAATCGTGGATCAGCATGCCACGGTGAATACGTTCCCGGGCCTTGTACACACCGCCCGTCACACCACGAGAGTTTGTAACACCCGAAGTCGGTGAGGTAACCCTTGTGGAGCCAGCCGCCGAAGGTGGGACAGATGATTGGGGTGAAGTCGTAACAAGGTAGCCGTATCGGAAGGTGCGGCTGGATCACCTCCTTTCTAAGGATAAATTCGGAACCGGGCGCCTAGCGCTCCGGGGTTGACGTTTTGCGTTCAGTTTTGAAGGTTCACCTTCAGGCGGCAACGCCTTTTTTTGTGACTTTCAACAACTTGTTCTTTGAAAACTGGATAAAACGACATTGAAACAAATGCAAGAAATTCAAGTACGCGTGACATTTTGTCACAACTTTTTAATTAACCATTGGTTAAGTTAGAAAGGGCGCACGGTGGATGCCTTGGCACTAGGAGCCGAAGAAGGACGGCACTAACACCGATATGCTTCGGGGAGCTGTAAGTGAGCTGTGATCCGGAGATTTCCGAATGGGGGAACCCACTACTTTTAATCGAGTAGTATCCATGTGTGAATCTATAGCACATGAGAAGGCAGACCCAGGGAACTGAAACATCTAAGTACCTGGAGGAAGAGAAAGCAAATGCGATTCCCTGAGTAGCGGCGAGCGAAACGGGATCAGCCCAAACCAAGAGGCTTGCCTCTTGGGGTTGTAGGACACTCTATACGGAGTTACAAAAGGTAGGATTAGGCGAAGCGACCTGGAACGGTCCGCCGCAGTGGGTAACAGCCCCGTAGCCGAAAACCTTGCCCCTCCAGAGTGGATCCTGAGTACGGCGGAACACGTGAAATTCCGTCGGAATCTGGGAGGACCATCTCCCAAGGCTAAATACTTCCTAGTGACCGATAGTGAACCAGTACCGTGAGGGAAAGGTGAAAAGCACCCCGGAAGGGGAGTGAAATAGATCCTGAAACCGTGTGCCTACAAGTAGTCAAAGCCCGTTAATGGGTGATGGCGTGCCTTTTGTAGAATGAACCGGCGAGTTACGATTGCATGCAAGGTTAAGCTGAGAAGGCGGAGCCGCAGCGAAAGCGAGTCTGAATAGGGCGACAGAGTATGCAGTTGTAGACCCGAAACCAGGTGATCTACCCATGTCCAGGGTGAAGGTAAGGTAACACTTACTGGAGGCCCGAACCCACGCACGTTGAAAAGTGCGGGGATGAGGTGTGGGTAGCGGAGAAATTCCAATCGAACCTGGAGATAGCTGGTTCTCTCCGAAATAGCTTTAGGGCTAGCCTCAAGATAGAGAATCCTGGAGGTAGAGCACTGTTTGGACTAGGGGCCCATCCCGGGTTACCGAATTCAGACAAACTCCGAATGCCAGTGATTTATGCTTGGGAGTCAGACTGCGAGTGATAAGATCCGTAGTCAAGAGGGAAACAGCCCAGACCACCAGCTAAGGTCCCCAAATATCCGTTAAGTGGAAAAGGATGTGGCGTTGCTTAGACAACCAGGATGTTGGCTTAGAAGCAGCCATCATTTAAAGAGTGCGTAATAGCTCACTGGTCGAGTGACACTGCGCCGAAAATGTACCGGGGCTAAACGGATTACCGAAGCTGTGGATGGATCTCGTAAGAGATCCGTGGTAGGAGAGCGTTCTAAGGGCGTTGAAGTCAGACCGGAAGGACTGGTGGAGCGCTTAGAAGTGAGAATGCCGGTATGAGTAACGAAAGACGGGTGAGAATCCCGTCCACCGAATGCCTAAGGTTTCCTGAGGAAGGCTCGTCCGCTCAGGGTTAGTCGGGACCTAAGTCGAGGCCGATAGGCGTAGACGATGGACAACAGGTTGATATTCCTGTACCACCTCCCCGCCGTTTGAGCAATGGGGGGACGCAGAAGGATAAGGTGAGCGTGCCGTTGGTTGTGCACGTCCAAGCAGTGAGGCGTGGAATGAGGCAAATCCCATTCCTGATACGTTGAGCTGTGATGGCAAGAGACTGAGTCTCAGAGTCCCTGATTTCACACTGCCAAGAAAAGCCTCTAGCGAGGCGGGAGGTGCCCGTACCGCAAACCGACACAGGTAGGCGAGAAGAGAATTCTAAGGTGAGCGAGTGAACTCTCGTTAAGGAACTCGGCAAAATGACCCCGTAACTTCGGGAGAAGGGGTGCTCTGGTAGGGTGTATAGCCCGAGAGAGCCGCAGTGAATAGGCCCAGGCGACTGTTTAGCAAAAACACAGGTCTCTGCAAAACCGTAAGGTGACGTATAGGGGCTGACGCCTGCCCGGTGCTGGAAGGTTAAGAGGAGTGCTTAGCGCAAGCGAAGGTGCGAATTGAAGCCCCAGTAAACGGCGGCCGTAACTATAACGGTCCTAAGGTAGCGAAATTCCTTGTCGGGTAAGTTCCGACCCGCACGAAAGGCGTAACGATCTGGGCACTGTCTCAACGAGAGACTCGGTGAAATTATAGTACCTGTGAAGATGCAGGTTACCCGCGACAGGACGGAAAGACCCCGTGGAGCTTTACTGTAGCCTGATATTGAATTTTGGTGCAACTTGTACAGGATAGGTAGGAGCCTTAGAGCCCGGAGCGCCAGCTTCGGAGGAGGCGTCGGTGGGATACTACCCTGGTTGTATTGAAATTCTAACCCACAAGCCTGATCGGCTTGGGAGACAGTGTCAGGCGGGCAGTTTGACTGGGGCGGTCGCCTCCTAAAGAGTAACGGAGGCGCCCAAAGGTTCCCTCAGAATGGTTGGAAATCATTCGCAGAGTGTAAAGGCAGAAGGGAGCTTGACTGCGAGACGTACATGTCGAGCAGGGTCGAAAGACGGGCTTAGTGATCCGGTGGTTCCGCATGGAAGGGCCATCGCTCAACGGATAAAAGCTACCCCGGGGATAACAGGCTTATCTCCCCCAAGAGTCCACATCGACGGGGAGGTTTGGCACCTCGATGTCGGCTCATCGCATCCTGGGGCTGTAGTCGGTCCCAAGGGTTGGGCTGTTCGCCCATTAAAGCGGTACGCGAGCTGGGTTCAGAACGTCGTGAGACAGTTCGGTCCCTATCCGTCGCGGGCGCAGGAAATTTGAGAGGAGCTGTCCTTAGTACGAGAGGACCGGGATGGACACACCGCTGGTGTACCAGTTGTTCTGCCAAGGGCATCGCTGGGTAGCTATGTGTGGCCGGGATAAGTGCTGAAAGCATCTAAGCACGAAGCCCCCCTCAAGATGAGATTTCCCATTGCGCAAGCAAGTAAGATCCCTCAAAGACGATGAGGTAGATAGGTTCGAGGTGGAAGCGTGGCGACATGTGCAGCTGACGAATACTAATCGATCGAGGACTTAACCAAAACCATGTACACGAAGACTTGCCCGTTCCAATGTCGTTTATCCAGTTTTGAGTGAACAAGCACTCAACCAAATAGTCCAGTGATGATGGCAAAGAGGCCACACCCGTTCCCATCCCGAACACGGCAGTTAAGCTCTTTTGCGCCGATGGTAGTTGGGGGTTTCCCCCTGTGAGAGTAGGACGTCGCTGGACCATGAAAGAAAGTCGTTACCGATTCCGGTAACGGCTTTTTTTGTGTTAAAAAACAGTAAACCTAACCTAAAGTATGCAAAGCGACCACTATTCAGCCAATGAATTTTTCTGGTAGAACTTTTAATAATAGAAGAAATACGAATATCCACATACTTATGATTAATTATTCTAAATTTTTTTTCTTTTAGTAGTTTCTTGACACACCATATGGACGCTGATAACCTTAACAATAATATTTAAAGGAAGCAGGAGGCGCGTTTATTTATGTGGGAGTCAAAATTTGTAAAAGAAGGCTTAACGTTTGATGATGTATTACTTGTACCAGCTCATTCGGAGGTATTACCAAAAGACATTGATTTAGCAGTTGAATTAACACCAACTCTTAAATTGAAAATTCCAGTAATCAGTGCAGGCATGGATACCGTAACAGAAGCGAAGATGGCGATTGCTATGGCTCGTCAAGGCGGGCTAGGAATTGTTCATAAAAATATGAGTATTGAAGAACAAGCTGAACAGGTCGTGACTGTAAAACGCTCAGAGAACGGCGTAATTACAGATCCTTTCTTTTTGACTCCTGAACATCAAGTATATGATGCTGAACATTTAATGGGGAAATATCGAATTTCAGGTGTTCCAATTGTAAACAATGAAGATGAGCTAAAACTTGTCGGAATTATTACGAACCGTGATTTGCGCTTTATTCAAGATTACTCTTTGAAAATTAATGACGTAATGACTAAAGAGCAATTAGTTACTGCTCCGGTCGGAACAACATTAGAAGATGCTGAAAAGATTTTACAGCAATACAAGATTGAGAAATTACCAATCGTTGATAGCGAAGGCGTCTTAAAAGGATTAATCACAATTAAAGATATTGAAAAAGTGATTGAATTTCCGAATGCTGCAAAAGACAGCCATGGTCGCTTGCTCGTAGGTGCGGCTGTAGGTGTAACTTCAGATACAATGAAGCGTGTTGAGAAATTAGTAAAAGCTTCAGTAGACGTTGTGGTATTAGATACAGCTCATGGTCATTCAGAAGGCGTTTTAGGCATGGTTAGACAAATTCGTGCAACGTATCCGGAATTATCAATTATCGCTGGAAACGTAGCTACTGCTGAAGGCACAAAGGCATTGATCGAAGCTGGTGCGGATGTAGTTAAAGTTGGTATCGGACCTGGTTCTATTTGTACGACACGTGTCGTAGCAGGTGTTGGGGTTCCTCAAATAACAGCTGTGTATGACTGTGCAACAGAAGCTCGTAAACACGGCAAAGCAGTCATTGCTGATGGTGGAATCAAGTATTCTGGAGACATCATCAAAGCATTAGCAGCTGGTGGACATGTGGTCATGTTAGGTAGCTTGTTAGCTGGTACAACTGAGAGTCCTGGAGACACAGAAATTTTCCAAGGTCGTCGTTTTAAAACGTATCGTGGAATGGGATCAATTGCTTCGATGGAAAAAGGTTCGAAAGACCGTTATTTCCAAGACGATGCAAAAAAACTAGTTCCAGAAGGTATTGAAGGCCGCATGCCGTACAAAGGACCTTTATCTGATACGATTCACCAACTACTAGGTGGCATTCGTGCAGGAATGGGTTATTGCGGAACAAAAGATTTACAGGTTTTACGGGAAGAAGCACAATTCATTCGTATGACTGGAGCCGGCTTACGTGAAAGCCATCCTCACGATGTGCAAATCACAAAAGAATCTCCAAACTATTCGATTTAACAAACTAAAAGCACTTGATTCATCATCTTTATTGGTGAATCGAGTGCTTTTTTGATGTTTTTGTATTTGAGTCTAATGAATATGCTAAAATAGCATGTGGAAACTTATAGATGGAGGTATTTAAACAAGTGAGAAATTTGGTAAATAAAGGACTATTGATAGCGTTACTAGCTGTATTTATGATAACTGGAATTACTCCGCAACAAGTAAATGCTGAGGAGTCGTTAACGATAATGGCAGAAGCTGCAATTTTAGTAGACGCTGAAAGTGGTAAAATTTTATATGAAAAAAATGCTGAAAAACCTTTAGGGGTTGCCAGTATGACAAAAATGATGACCGAGTATTTATTGTTTGAAGCGATTGAAGAAGGCAAGGTTGCATGGGATCAGGAGTATCAAGTAACGGATTATACTTATCAAATTTCTCAAGACATGCGCTTGAGCAATGTACCGTTCCGCGAAGACGGATCTTATACGATTAAAGAAATGTATGAAGCAATGGCCATATTCTCTGCCAATGCTGCAACAATTGGCATTGCTGAAACCATTGCCGGCACAGAAAGTGAATTTGTTGAGCTAATGAATGAAAAAGCCAAAGAAATGGGCTTAGAAAAAACAACTTTCGTCAATTCAACGGGTCTTAGTAATTCAAGTTTGATGGGGATGCATCCAGAAGGTACGAAAGAAACAGATGAAAACATTATGCCAGCACGTGCAGTTGCTAAATTGACGAAAATTTTATTGGATGATTATCCAGAAGTATTAGAAACGACGAAAATTCCATTAAAAATGTTTCGTGAAGGCACGTCTGACGAAACTCGTATGGAAAACTGGAATTCAATGCTCCCAGGGTTGATTTATGAATACGAAGGTGTCGACGGATTAAAAACCGGCAGCACTGATTTTGCGGGGTATTCGTTTGCAGGAACAGCCAAACGTGACGATACACGGTTTATCGCAGTAGTAATGGGAGCCTTAGATAGCGAAGGAGCTGGGTCTTATAAAGCACGGTTTGATGCAACTCGTGTGTTATTCGACTACGGTTTTGATGAATTTACGAAAGAAGAGCTTATTCCTGCAGGCTATCAGTTTAAAGAACAAGGCACGTTAGAAGTTGAAAAAGGTGTAGAAGAAAAGGTTGCGATCGCAGTAAAAGAGCCTGTAACAATGATGATTCGGACAGCCGAAAAAGAATTGTACCAACCGGAACTAGTATTAGATGATGCGGTTGTTGAAAATGGCAAGTTAGAAGCTGAAGTAGAAAAAGATTTAGTCGTAGGAGCTATTCAGTTTACCAAAACCGAAGGAACGGAATATGGTTATTTAAGTGGTAATGAAACCAACATCGAAGTTGCCACAACTGAATCTGTAAAACGTGCAAACTGGGTATCTTTATCGTTCCGTAGTGCAGGAGAATTTTTGTCTTCTTTATGGGATGATGCGGGCACTTTTGTAAAAGAGTTATTTTAATAGGAAAGCCGTTCATCTTTTAAGATGAACGGCTTTTTTTACTGAATTTCCCAACAAGACATCAATTCAGTAATTCCCGTATGAATTTCCTCTTCTGCCAAACCACCAAATCCAAGGACAATTTTTGGGAAGTCACTGTCTTTTTTGTGAACATCATAGGATTGTAAGCCAGTGACGCGAATCCCAACTTGTTTTGCGCGTTGTACCAATTCGCTTTCGCTCAATGGGGTTTGGATAGTCAAAACAATATGCATCCCTGCTTGTTCACCAGAAACTGTTACTGCTGGAGCAAATGGAGTGAGAGATAAACTAAGGCGTTTTATTTTCTTTTGGTATAACTTACGCATGCGATTCAAATGACGTGCGAAATGACCATCTTTCATAAATTTGGCGACCATGTGTTGATCGTGTCTCGGTACGGACGAAGAGTAATGTCGAAATGTCTGCTGATACGCAGGCAACAATCGTTTAGGCAATACCATATAAGCAAGGCGCAAAGAAGGCATAAGCGATTTAGAAAAAGTACTAATGTAAATGACGCGGTCACTCAAATCCATACTTTGAAGAGCAGGGATAGGCTGACTAGTATAACGGAACTCACTGTCATAATCGTCTTCAATAATATACCGTTCGGATTTCGCTGCTGCCCAGTTCAGTAGCTGTGCCCGTTTTGTAGCACTTAATACGGAGCCGGATGGAAATTGGTGTGAAGGAGTTACATAAGCCACATCCACGACAGATGCTTCTAGTTGGCTAATATTCAATCCGTCCTGTTCTAAGTCAATGGGAATTGCTTGACGATCGTGATGATTGAAAATGCTATGTGTTAGAGCGTAACCAGGGTTTTCGTAGCCATAAACCAATTTTTTATCGAGTAGTCGAATCAATAAAGGCAATAATTGTTCTGTTCCTGAACCAATGACGATTTGATCTGGCTGACAAACCACACCACGCGATTGATACAAATAGCGAGTGATTTCTTGACGTAAGACGTCATCTCCTTGAGGATGCCCAGATAATAATAATTCATGATTGGAATCATCTAAAATATCACGTGTTAATTTCCGCCAAGTTAAAAAAGGAAAAGACTGCGTATCAATACTGCCAGAGTTGAAATCTATTTTATACGAAACAGGTTCTTCTACAACCGGTTCATCATGCGGCATATCCAAATAGGCGAGTTCTTCAACCGGCTGGGCATAAAATCCTTTGCGTGGTCGTGATTCTATAAATCCTTCAGCTACTAGTTGAGCGTAAGCGAGTTCTACAGTTGTTTGACTAATTTGTAGGTAGTCGGCTAATTTTCGCTTACTTGGTAATTTAGTGTCGACAAGTATTTTACCTTCGATAATGGCTTTTTTTATTTCACGATAAAGCTGCTTATATAAAGGGGTTTGTGATTGTTTTTGAAGCTGAAACATCAGCATATCCATGTGAACTCCTCCAACTGACCTTATTGAAATGATTATAACTGAGTCTTTTTATATGGTCAATCTCTATTATACTGAATTTATCAACAAATTAGGAGGAATTCACAAATGACTGAGCAAGGAACAGATCGTGTAAAAAGAGGAATGGCTGAAATGCAAAAAGGTGGCGTGATCATGGATGTGGTCAACGCAGAACAAGCACGTATTGCAGAAGCTGCAGGAGCTACTGCTGTTATGGCACTTGAACGAGTGCCTTCTGATATTCGTAGAGATGGCGGAGTCGCACGTATGGCAGATCCACGCATCACAGAAGAAGTAATGAAAGCAGTATCGATTCCAGTGATGGCAAAAGCACGTATTGGTCATATTGTAGAAGCTCGTATTTTAGAAGCGATGGGTG
The DNA here is from genome assembly GCF_001687665.2 of Planococcus donghaensis. Classification (NCBI taxonomy): domain Bacteria; kingdom Bacillati; phylum Bacillota; class Bacilli; order Caryophanales; family Caryophanaceae; genus Planococcus; species Planococcus donghaensis. The sequence continues at coordinate 19,529 of NZ_CP016543.2, forward strand.
TCGATTATATTGATGAAAGCGAAGTGTTGACACCGGCCGATGAAGAGTTTCATTTATTGAAAAACCAATACACCGTTCCTTTTGTTTGTGGGTGTCGGAACTTAGGGGAAGCGGCTCGTCGAATTGGTGAAGGTGCTTCAATGCTACGGACAAAAGGCGAACCGGGCACAGGAAATATTGTTGAAGCCGTCCGTCATTTACGACAAGTAAATGCAGAAATCCGCAAAGTGGTCGCAATGAGCGAAGATGAATTAATGACAGAAGCACGTAACTTAGGAGCTTCTTATGAATTTTTAAAAGAAGTTAAAAGTTTAGGGCGTTTGCCAGTAGTTAATTTTGCAGCTGGCGGGATTGCTACACCTGCAGACGCAGCATTAATGATGGAATTAGGAGCAGATGGTGTGTTTGTTGGGTCTGGTATTTTCAAATCAGACAACCCAGAGCGATTTGCACGGGCGATTGTTGAAGCGACGACGCATTACCAAGATTACAAATTGATCGCTGAGTTATCAAAAGACCTTGGCATTGCGATGAAGGGCATTGAAATTTCAACCATTGCTGCAGGCGAACGTATGCAAGAGCGAGGCTGGTAAGATGAAACGAGTGGGGGTTCTTGCGTTGCAAGGAGCTGTTCGTGAGCATATTAAGTCGGTTCAAGCGTGCGGAGCGGAAGCGATTGCTGTTAAGTGGCCGAAAGACCTTGAAAATTTAGATGGGTTAATCTTACCAGGTGGGGAAAGCACAACGATGCGCCGTTTAATTGATCGCTACGGCTTGATGGAACCACTTCGTGAGTTTGCCCAAACAGGAAAACCGATGTTTGGCACATGTGCGGGATTGATACTACTTGCTGAAACAGTCGTTGGTAACCAAGATGCACATTTAGGTGTGATGGATGTTACCGTTGAACGAAATTCATTTGGTCGACAAGTGGATAGTTTTGAAGCACCGCTTGAGATTAGAGGTATTGATGGAGCTTTTGAAGCGGTCTTTATCCGAGCGCCGCATATTGTCAGTGTCGGAGCAGAAGCTGAGGTGTTGTGTGTGCATAATGACAAAATTGTGATGGCGAGAGATGGCCAATTTCTCGGCTGTTCCTTCCATCCCGAATTGACAGATGATCACCGCATCACCGATTATTTTTTAAGCATGATTCAAGACAAGTCAGACCTTCTCTTGCCAAACCCATCAACTTATAGTAAAGTATGATTAATTTAAAAGACGAAACGTTGATGGGAAATAGTAAAATGAATGTTTTTCCAAAGAGAGCCGGTGGTTGGTGCGAACCGGTGAAAAACACATTTGAATCCACCCCGGAGTTGCATGGCGAAAAAAGCCATTGCCGGTTTTAATGCCGTTATGTGATGAAGAGGATTGGCTTTTGCCGATCAATCAGGGTGGCAACGCGGGTAGCTCTCGTCCCTTTACCAAGGGACGGGGGCTATTTTTGTTGTCTTTTTTTGTTATTAAAACTTGAGGAGGAAACGGTATGTTAGATATTCGTTTTGTACGTGCCAATTTTGAAGAAGTAAAAGCAAAACTTGCAAAGCGCGGAGAAGATATTTCTGTGCTTGATGATTTTGAAGGATTAGATGTAAAACGTCGTGAACTAATTGCACAAACAGAAAAATTAAAGGCAGAGCGTAACGAGGCATCTCAAAATATTGCAGCGATGAAACGTGCAAAAGAAAATGCGGACGAAGCCATTACAAAAATGCGTGAAGTCGGCGATCAAATTAAAGTGATTGATGAAGAGTTAAAAGCTGTAGAAGAAAGCTTAAACTATATTATGATGCGTGTTCCAAATATTCCGCATGATAGTGTTCCATTTGGCGATTCTGAAGATGATAATGAAGAAATTCGCACATGGGGCGATAAGCCAGCGTTTGATTTTGAAGTTAAGCCACATTGGGATTTGGGAACGGATTTAAACATCATTGATTTTGAACGTGCAGCGAAAGTAACAGGCAGCCGTTTTGTCTTTTACCGCGGACTAGGCGCTCGCTTAGAACGCGCATTGATCAATTTTATGATGGACCTTCACCAAGAAGAGCATGGTTATGAAGAAATGTTGCCGCCTTATATGGTTAACCGTGAGAGCTTAACGGGTACTGGTCAATTGCCGAAGTTTGAAGAAGATGCATTCTTGATCGAAAAAGAAGATTATTTCCTTATTCCAACTTCGGAAGTACCGGTAACCAACTTCTACCGTGATGAAATTTTAACGGCAGATATGTTGCCACAAGCCTTTGCTTCTTACAGCTCAAATTTCCGCTCTGAAGCGGGTTCTGCAGGCCGTGACACACGCGGGTTAATCAGACAACACCAATTCAATAAAGTCGAGCTAGTACGCTTTGTAAAGCCAGAGGATTCTTATGACGAACTTGAAAAATTGACTGGTCACGCGGAGAAAGTACTTCAGCTTTTAGGACTGCCATACCGCGTATTGAAGATGTGTACAGCTGATCTTGGATTTACAGCTGCAAAAAAATACGACATCGAAGTATGGATCCCGAGCCAAGAAACATACCGTGAAATATCTTCTTGCAGTAATTTTGAAGATTTCCAAGCAAGACGTGCCAATATTAAATTCCGTCGTGAAGCAACAGGTAAGCCAGAATTTGTCCATACATTAAACGGCAGTGGACTAGCCATTGGTCGTACTGTGGCAGCTTTGCTTGAAAACTGTCAGCAAAAGACGGTTCAATCAACATTCCAGAAGTATTGCAGCCTTATATGGGTGGCAAAAAGACCATTGGATAATATTTCAAAAAAAGCGCAAAAGCACTTGCTTTTGCGCTTTTTTATGTGGAAAAGAGGGTAGTGAAAAGGTAAAGAGTGAGGCAGAAAGGAGTAATTACGATGGACAACCTAAACTTTCGCTATATCGAGACGAACGGCATCACACTACATACGGCCATAGCTGGTCCAGAAGACGGCCCTTTAGTTGTTTTGTTGCACGGCTTTCCAGAATTTTGGTTTGGTTGGAAAAATCAAATTCAGCCCTTGGCGGAAAAAGGCTACCGAGTAGTGGCACCTGATCAACGTGGCTATAACTTGAGTGATAAGCCTGAAGGAATCAATCATTACACCATTGATTATTTACGAGATGATGTGATTGGGATTATTGAATTTTTTCATAAAAAGAAAGCGATTATTATTGGTCATGATTGGGGTGGTGCAGTGGCTTGGCATTTAGCAGCTACGCGTCCAGAATATGTCGAGAAATTGATCGTGTTGAACATTCCTCACCCACGGGCAATGCCACGGGTGTTAATGAAAAATCCATTGCAATGGATGAAAAGCTCTTATATTGCGTTTTTCCAATTGCCAAACTTGCCTGAGAAAGCTCTCGGAATGCGAGAGTTTAAAGTTATGCAGCGGGGCATTGAAAAATCTAGCAATCCAGCTGCTTTTTCAACATCCGAAATTGCCCAATATAAAACGGCGTGGTCGCAGTCAGATGCACTGACGGCGATGCTTAACTGGTACCGAGCTATCCGAAAAGGCAGCTTTAAGCAACTGGCTGAATCAAAAATCAACGTACCGGTCCGAATTATTTGGGGAGTAGGCGATCAGTTTTTGTCACCCATGCTAGCAAAAGAGAGTATGTCTTTTTGTAAAGAAGTCAATTTGGCATTTGTCGGAGAAGCGACGCATTGGATTCAGCACGAACAACCAGAAATCGTCAATCACTTGATCGATCAGTTTATTAACGAATAAAAAACGGAAAACCCTTATAGTTGGGTTTTCCGTTTTTGTTTTTTTAGTTCTCGCAAATTCCGAAAAAACTGTGTTAATAATTGACCACATTCGTCAGCGAGCACATTTTCGGTTACTTGGCACTGATGATTAAAACGATCATCGTTTAGCAACCGATATAAAGAATCGACACAGCCGGCTTTGGCATCACGCGCTCCATAAACAATATGGGGAATGCGGGATTGTAAAATAGCACCCGCACACATCGGACAAGGCTCTAACGTAACGTAAAGCTTTGTGTCTTCAAGTCGCCAATTATCGAGGTGCAGACAAGCTTGTTGAATGGCTAACAATTCAGCGTGTGTGACAGCGTTGTTTGTCGTTTCACGTAAATTATGTGCTCGTGCAATCACTTCGTCGTTATAGACGATCACAGCGCCAATCGGAACTTCGCCTTTGGCAGCTGCTTTATTGGCTTCTTCGATCGCCAATTGCATATAAAAATGATCTTTTTCCATTCCGTTCATGATGCATCGCTCCTTGAATCTAGTGTAGCATTTTCTCTTCAAGAAAAGAGTCGTGCAGACAAAAAACCCAGAACAACGTAGAATAGAGGGACCAGATACTAAACGGTGAGGAGTGATATAAGAATGAAACAACACAAAAAGAAAAGAAACTCCACTTTATTCTGCGGTATATCTTTATCTTTATAGGGGCAACAATGGCTGCAGCTGCGATTGAGTTGTTTTTAGTTCCTAACTCAATTATTGATGGGGGCATTATTGGGATTTCGTTAATATTGAACTATTTAACTGTTATTCCTTTTGGTGTGTTAATCGTAGCGATCAATTTACCATTCCTTTATTTTGGATATAAACATATCGGCCGGACTTTTTCATTTCTTCTATTTTTGCGATTGTCTCATTAGCATTGATAGAAATTCCTATGCACCACATTGAACCTTTTGTAGATGACCCACTTTTAGCGACAGTCTTCGGCGGTTTGTTGCTCGGTGTTGGTGTTGGACTCGTTATTCGTAATGGTGGTGCACTGGATGGCACAGAAATTCTCGGAATTTATTGGACCAAAAATTACCATTTTCAATCGGTGAATTTGTGATGTTTTTCAATGTCTTTATCTTTGGATGGGCTGGTTTTGTTCTCGGACTCGAGCAGGCAATGTATTCGGTTTTGACTTATTATATTGCCTCTAAAACCATTGACGTAGTCATACAAGGTCTTGATGATACGAAAGCGGTGTTGATCGTATCAGAAGAATACGAAGAAGTCGGATCTGCTATTAATGATCGCCTTGGTCGAAGTTTTACAAAACTCCATGGTCAAGGAGGCTATTTGAATACCCCTAAGGATGTTATTTACGTAGTCGTGACTCGTCTGGAGCTAACAAAACTCAAACAAATTGTTGCTGATGTTGATTCGAAAGCCTTTTTAACTATTATGGCCACCCAAGAAGTTCATGGTGCGACTTTTAAAGTACCTATTCATTGATCCAATTGCGGACTTTTCACTCTACTTTTCATAGGGAGGGTGTGTTAAAATAAATGGCATTGCAATTTACTTGAATCGAAAAAGGAGGACTTCGCATGCCGGTTCCATTCATCACGGTAGAAGGTCCGATTGGTGTAGGTAAGACTTCGCTAACCAAAGCGCTCGCCAATCAAAATCAATTTCAGCTATTAAAAGAAATTGTTGACGAAAACCCGTTTTTAAATAAATTCTACGAAGATATAGAAGAGTGGAGCTTCCAGACAGAGATGTTCTTTTTATGCAATCGCTACAAGCAACTAGCCGATATCCAAAAAAAGTTCATTTCCAATCACGAACCTGTGGTTGCGGATTACCATATCTTTAAAAACCTTATTTTTGCGAAGCGTACCTTGCCAACGGCTGAATACGCTAAGTACGAAGCTATCTATAAAATTTTAACAGTAGATATGCCGAAGCCGAATATGGTGATTTACTTGCATGCAAGTCTAGATACGTTAATGAAACGCATCAAATTGCGTGGGCGTGAGTTTGAACAAATGATTACCCCAGAATACATGGAAGTTAGCTGCTGATTATCATGAGTTTATCGAACGCTTTGAACGAGAGCATCCGGAAATTCCTGTTTTGCGTTTTAATGGGGATGAAATCGATTTTGTTCAAAACAATGGCGACTTGCAACTGATCTTGGACAAAGTAGACAACTTTACAGAAGAGGAGTTTGACCTTATGAATTTACGCGAAAAATACGGCATTCCACAAAATGCAGTAATTACAATAGCCGGCACAGTAGGTGTGGGAAAATCCACCATGACAAAAGCGTTGGCAGATGCATTGCAATTCCGCACATCGTTTGAAAATGTTGATACGAACCCATATTTAGATTTGTTTTATGAAGATTTTGAGAAGTGGAGTTTCCATTTACAAATTTATTTCCTGGCTGAACGTTTTAAAGAACAGAAACGGATGTTTGAATATGGTGGTGGGTTTATCCAAGACCGTTCCATCTATGAAGATACCGGGATTTTTGCGAAAATGCATTGGGATAAAGGCACGATGAACAAAGTGGACTACGAAACGTACACGAATTTGTTTGAAGCAATGGTGATGACACCTTATTTCCCACATCCAGATTTTTGTTGATTTACTTGGAAGGATCGATTGAAGATATTCTTTCACGTATACAAGAACGCGGACGTGCTATGGAACAGCAAACGCCAGTGGATTACTGGTTGGAAATGCATCAGCGCTATGAAAGCTGGATCAATTCGTTTAACGGTTGTCCGGTATTGCGATTAAACATCAACGATTACGATTTAATGAAGAACCCAGAGTGTTCGGAACAAATTGTTGAACGCATTGGTGATTTTATGCAACAAACTTCTATTCTTCGCAAATAAAAAAACCCCTTGAGTTTTTGCTCAAGGGGTTTTAACTATTTCCCGGGAAATATAAAAAGAGACATAAAAAACCCGGAAGGCGAGAGCCTTCCGGGTTGCTATATCGAAGTTATGTATAAGTTAAATTAAAAATGGAGGAGGAAAGGATTCGAACCCCCGCGGGATTTGACTCCCCTGTCGGTTTTCAAGACCGATCCCTTCAGCCAAACTTGGGTATTCCTCCGTGTAAGACAAGAATTAATTTATCATGGATGAATAATAACTGTCAACAGTTTTTGATGTTTTTTTAAATTTATTTTAAAAAACCTTATTGGGTGTGCAAAAGAACAGTATCAATAACAAGTTTAGAAAATAAATCTGTCTTTCTTGAATTGGGAGTACGAAGCCAAAGTATTTAACATTAGAAAGTGGAAATTGAACAAAGTACTGACTTGAACTCTAGGAATAAAAAGAAATTCTCACTAAATGATGGTTACGGATTGATTTTTCGAAGATTAATTCGTATACTAGTAAATGCCGTGCTAGGTGGGAAGATAGCGGTGTCCTGTAACCTGCAATCCGCTTTAGCAGGACTGAATTCCTTTCTGAGGCTGTTTGTATGTAAGGTCTGCCTCTTGCACGTAGTGTTGACATCTGGGTCCTGCGCAATGGGATCCCATGAACCATGTCAGGTCCGGAAGGAAGCAGCATTAAGTGGAACATTCCATGTGCCGCGGGATCGCCTAGATCGAGCCAACGACAAGGGTAACGCTTATGTACAGCAGTCGAAGAAAGGTGCACGGCAAAAATTCGTAATTTCAAACCTGTCCGCTCTCGTAGCGGGCAGGTTTTTTTATTTTCTGAGTTGCAGAATCGTCACGTGAATCGTAGGGAATCGTTCAGAAAAACCTGTCTTTTATGGTATAATGACAGGACGAAAAACAGATTCTTCAAAAGGAGAGAACAAGTTGGCGTATCAAGCTTTTTACCGTGTTTACAGACTCAGTCCTTTTCTGAAATGACAGGTCAAACGCATGTCAAACAAACCCTTCAAAATGCTCTCCTTTACAATAAGACAACACATGCTTATTTGTTCTCGGGACCAAGAGGGACAGGGAAAACCAGTGCCGCTAAAATATTCGCAAAAGCGTTAAACTGCGAACAAGCTCCAACGGCGGAACCTTGTAATGAATGTACTTCTTGCAGAAGCATTAATGAAGGATCTAATACCGACGTGATTGAATTCGATGCGGCTTCCAATTCTCGAGTAGAAGAGATGCGGGAAATCATTGAAAAAGTTCGGTTTTCACCGGCCAACTCACGTTTTAAAATTTATATTATCGATGAAGTGCACATGTTATCAAATAGCGCCTTTAACGCGTTGTTGAAAACATTAGAAGAACCACCAGAACATGTGGTCTTCATCTTAGCGACAACAGAACCTCACAAACTGCCATTGACGATTATTTCTCGCTGTCAGCGCTTTGATTTTAAATCCCATACGCAAGTGGACATTGTTTCCCGTATGGTAGAAGTGTTAATAGATGCAGATATTCCTTATAACGAACAAGTGCTTAAAATTATTGCACAAGCTGCAGCAGGTGGAATGCGTGATGCCCTGAGTTTACTAGACCAAGTTGTCTCGTTTAGTGGAGATGAAATGACGGTTGAAGACGCATTACTCGTAACAGGTTCTGTGAGTCAAGATGTCTTTTACGGCATCGCAGAAGCGTTACTCGCCAAAGACATCGGTCAAGCTTTAACGTTATTGGAACAATTGGTGCGAGACGGCAAAGATCCTGTGCGATTAGTTGAAGATTTCATTACTTTCTTCCGTGATTTGCTATTGATTCAAACAGCACCTGATCTCCATGACATGTTAGAGTTGGCAGCGCACGAACCACGTTTTGAAGAGTTGGCTAATCGATTCGAGCCGTCAACGCTTTATAACTGGATTGAAATTTTATCGAAAACGCAGCAAGAAATGCGCTTTTCAAACCATACCAAAATTTACATGGAAACAGCTTTGCTGAAAATGGCACAAGCAGACGTTCCGGCACAAAGCGCGGCTTCAGCTGCATCACCTGAACTAGAAGCAAAAGTGATCCAGTTGGAAAATTTGGTGCGTGAATTGCAGCAGCAAGTGAAAAATGGAGCAGGAGGCGGCGCACAAGCAGCGCCGACTGAGCAGAAAAAACGTCAACGCGTACAAAGTAGCTTTAAAATACCAACTGGACGCATTCAAGATGTTTTAAGAAATGCGACAAAAGCAGATATTCAAGCAATTAAACCAATTGGGCAACTGTCATGAATCAATTGCAGCGGTCACATTCGGCTTTATTGAATGATGCGGAGCCAGTAGCGGCATCGGCGGATGCATTTGTGTTAAAATTCAAGTATGATATTCATTGCCAGATGGCTTCTGAAAACCAAACCTTTGCTGCGACATTCAGCCAGTTGCTGGAGCAGTATGCGGGCAAAGCATATACACCGTTTTCGTACCAGATGCCAGTTGGCTGAAAATCCGTGAAGAATTTATTAAAAGAGCGGGTTAAAGTCAGGCACTGAAGAAAAGCAGTCAGAGTCTGAAGAAGAAAATCCGTTTTCGGGTGATGGGGCAGTAGCGGAAGAAGATCCGTTTATCTCAGAAGCCGAGCGTCTTTTCGGAAAAGACTTTGTCGAAGTTCATGATGATTAAAATGAAAATTCTAAGGAGGAACTAATTATGCGCGGTGGAGGAAATATGCAAGGCATGATGAAACAAATGCAAAAAATGCAAAAAGAAATGGCAGTGGCTCAAGAAGAGCTTGGAACATTAAAGTTTGAAGGATCAGCAGGAGGCGGTATGGTCAAAGTTACTGTATCCGGTCATAAAGAAGTATTGGATATCGTTCTTGATCCAACAGTAGTGGACCCAGAAGATGTTGAAATGTTACAAGATCTTTTAGTTGTTGCGACAAACGAAGCGTTTAAAAAAGCGGATGAACATGCGAATTCCACAATGGGGAAATTCACGAAGGGCTTAAATCTCCCGGCATGTTCTAGGAGGTAAACTAGATGCATTATCCAGAACCCATTTCGAAATTAATGGAGAGTTTTATGAAATTGCCAGGAATCGGGCCAAAAACAGCGGCCCGTCTGGCGTTTTTTGTTCTTGGCATGAAAGAGGATACAGTGCTTGATTTTGCAAAGGCATTAGTCGATGCAAAGCGAAACTTAAGCTTTTGTTCGGTTTGCGGCCATATTACCGATGTGGATCCTTGTCATATTTGTCAAGACCAACAACGGGACCGTACGACAATTTGTGTAGTGCAAGATCCGAAAGATGTTATTGCGATGGAAAAGATGCGTGATTACAAAGGCTTGTATCATGTTTTGCAAGGAGCGATTTCTCCAATGGATGGAGTTGGCCCTGAAGACATCAATGTGCCATCTTTACTGAAACGCCTTCAAGATGAAGAGGTAGAAGAGTTGATCTTAGCTACCAACCCGACAATTGAAGGAGAAGCAACAGCCATGTACATTTCTCGTCTCGTAAGACCGTCTGGAATTAGAACAACTCGAATTGCCCACGGACTTCCAGTAGGTGGAGATTTAGAGTATGCCGATGAAGTGACGTTGTCGAAAGCGTTTAGAAGGTCGAAGAGAGCTTTAATAGTAAAGTACCTATTTTAAACTTCCGTGAAATTGGAAAATATTCTGACATATTATGTTTTGGCTATAATTGTTAGAGAAGTAGTTTATCTAGTATATATAGAGAGAAAAAGAAGTTGGGTTAAAACGGCTTTTTAAGTGATTAAAACAACTTCTTTTTTTAGCTCTTATATAGAAGGAAACCGCAGTCTATTGATTAATGTTTTATAAATATAATTTTATTTACCAAAAGTGTTGACAGTCTGAAGTATATGCTTTAGTATCATAGGAGTCGTCAAGAACGACACAAAACTTGAAACAAACTGAACCTTGAAAACTGAACAGCAAAACGTCAACAAACAGCAACGGCCGCGCAAAACGGCCCGCGCAAAACTTACTGATCAGCGTTATGCAGATCAAAGCGAATCGTGCGTCTTCGGACGGCGATACGCCAGCAGTATTGAGCAATCAACACTACTCTATAATGGAGAGTTTGATCCTGGCTCAGGACGAACGCTGGCGGCGTGCCTAATACATGCAAGTCGAGCGGAACCAGAGGAGCTTGCTCCTTCTGGTTTAGCGGCGGACGGGTGAGTAACACGGGCAACCTGCCCTGCAGATCGGGATAACTCCGGGAAACCGGTGCTAATACCGAATAGTTTGCGGCCTCTCCTGAGGCTGCACGGAAAGACGGTTTCGGCTGTCACTGCAGGATGGGCCCGCGCGCATTAGCTAGTTGGTGGGGTAATGGCCTACCAAGGCGACGATGCGTAGCCGACCTGAGAGGGTGATCGGCCACACTGGGACTGAGACACGGCCCAGACTCCTACGGGAGGCAGCAGTAGGGAATCTTCCGCAATGGACGAAAGTCTGACGGAGCAACGCCGCGTGAGTGACGAAGGTTTTCGGATCGTAAAACTCTGTTGTGAGGGAAGAACAAGTACCAACTAACTACTGGTACCTTGACGGTACCTCACCAGAAAGCCACGGCTAACTACGTGCCAGCAGCCGCGGTAATACGTAGGTGGCAAGCGTTGTCCGGAATTATTGGGCGTAAAGCGCGCGCAGGCGGTCCTTTAAGTCTGATGTGAAAGCCCACGGCTCAACCGTGGAGGGTCATTGGAAACTGGAGGACTTGAGTGCAGAAGAGGAAAGTGGAATTCCATGTGTAGCGGTGAAATGCGTAGAGATGTGGAGGAACACCAGTGGCGAAGGCGACTTTCTGGTCTGTAACTGACGCTGAGGCGCGAAAGCGTGGGGAGCAAACAGGATTAGATACCCTGGTAGTCCACGCCGTAAACGATGAGTGCTAAGTGTTAGGGGTTTCCGCCCCTTAGTGCTGCAGCTAACGCATTAAGCACTCCGCCTGGGGAGTACGGCCGCAAGGCTGAAACTCAAAGGAATTGACGGGGGCCCGCACAAGCGGTGGAGCATGTGGTTTAATTCGAAGCAACGCGAAGAACCTTACCAGGTCTTGACATCCCACTGCCCGGTGTAGAGATACGCTTTTCCCTTCGGGGACAGTGGTGACAGGTGGTGCATGGTTGTCGTCAGCTCGTGTCGTGAGATGTTGGGTTAAGTCCCGCAACGAGCGCAACCCTTGATCTTAGTTGCCAGCATTTAGTTGGGCACTCTAAGGTGACTGCCGGTGACAAACCGGAGGAAGGTGGGGATGACGTCAAATCATCATGCCCCTTATGACCTGGGCTACACACGTGCTACAATGGACGGTACAAAGGGTTGCCAACCCGCGAGGGGGAGCCAATCCCATAAAACCGTTCTCAGTTCGGATTGTAGGCTGCAACTCGCCTGCATGAAGCCGGAATCGCTAGTAATCGTGGATCAGCATGCCACGGTGAATACGTTCCCGGGCCTTGTACACACCGCCCGTCACACCACGAGAGTTTGTAACACCCGAAGTCGGTGAGGTAACCCTTGTGGAGCCAGCCCCGAAGGTGGGACAGATGATTGGGGTGAAGTCGTAACAAGGTAGCCGTATCGGAAGGTGCGGCTGGATCACCTCCTTTCTAAGGATAAATTCGGAACCGGGCGCCTAGCGCTCCGGGGTTGACGTTTTTGCGTTCAGTTTTGAAGGTTCACCTTCAGGCGGCAACGCCTTTTTTTGTGACTTTCAACAACTTGTTCTTTGAAAACTGGATAAAACGACATTGAAACAAATGCAAGAAATTCAAGTACGCGTGACATTTTGTCACAACTTTTTAATTAACCATTGGTTAAGTTAGAAAGGGCGCACGGTGGATGCCTTGGCACTAGGAGCCGAAGAAGGACGGCACTAACACCGATATGCTTCGGGGAGCTGTAAGTGAGCTGTGATCCGGAGATTTCCGAATGGGGGAACCCACTACTTTTAATCGAGTAGTATCCATGTGTGAATCTATAGCACATGAGAAGGCAGACCCAGGGAACTGAAACATCTAAGTACCTGGAGGAAGAGAAAGCAAATGCGATTCCCTGAGTAGCGGCGAGCGAAACGGGATCAGCCCAAACCAAGAGGCTTGCCTCTTGGGGTTGTAGACACTCTATACGGAGTTACAAAAGGTAGGATTAGGCGAAGCGACCTGGAACGGTCCGCCGCAGTGGGTAACAGCCCCGTAGCCGAAAACCTTGCCCCTCCAGAGTGGATCCTGAGTACGGCGGAACACGTGAAATTCCGTCGGAATCTGGGAGGACCATCTCCCAAGGCTAAATACTTCCTAGTGACCGATAGTGAACCAGTACCGTGAGGGAAAGGTGAAAAGCACCCCGGAAGGGGAGTGAAATAGATCCTGAAACCGTGTGCCTACAAGTAGTCAAAGCCCGTTAATGGGTGATGGCGTGCCTTTTGTAGAATGAACCGGCGAGTTACGATTGCATGCAAGGTTAAGCTGAGAAGGCGGAGCCGCAGCGAAAGCGAGTCTGAATAGGGCGACAGAGTATGCAGTTGTAGACCCGAAACCAGGTGATCTACCCATGTCCAGGGTGAAGGTAAGGTAACACTTACTGGAGGCCCGAACCCACGCACGTTGAAAAGTGCGGGGATGAGGTGTGGGTAGCGGAGAAATTCCAATCGAACCTGGAGATAGCTGGTTCTCTCCGAAATAGCTTTAGGGCTAGCCTCAAGATAGAGAATCCTGGAGGTAGAGCACTGTTTGGACTAGGGGCCCATCCCGGGTTACCGAATTCAGACAAACTCCGAATGCCAGTGATTTATGCTTGGGAGTCAGACTGCGAGTGATAAGATCCGTAGTCAAGAGGGAAACAGCCCAGACCACCAGCTAAGGTCCCCAAATATCCGTTAAGTGGAAAAGGATGTGGCGTTGCTTAGACAACCAGGATGTTGGCTTAGAAGCAGCCATCATTTAAAGAGTGCGTAATAGCTCACTGGTCGAGTGACACTGCGCCGAAAATGTACCGGGGCTAAACGGATTACCGAAGCTGTGGATGGATCTCGTAAGAGATCCGTGGTAGGAGAGCGTTCTAAGGGCGTTGAAGTCAGACCGGAAGGACTGGTGGAGCGCTTAGAAGTGAGAATGCCGGTATGAGTAACGAAAGACGGGTGAGAATCCCGTCCACCGAATGCCTAAGGTTTCCTGAGGAAGGCTCGTCCGCTCAGGGTTAGTCGGGACCTAAGTCGAGGCCGATAGGCGTAGACGATGGACAACAGGTTGATATTCCTGTACCACTCCCCGCCGTTTGAGCAATGGGGGGACGCAGAAGGATAAGGTGAGCGTGCCGTTGGTTGTGCACGTCCAAGCAGTGAGGCGTGGAATGAGGCAAATCCCATTCCTGATACGTTGAGCTGTGATGGCAAGAGACTGAGTCTCAGAGTCCCTGATTTCACACTGCCAAGAAAAGCCTCTAGCGAGGCGGGAGGTGCCCGTACCGCAAACCGACACAGGTAGGCGAGAAGAGAATTCTAAGGTGAGCGAGTGAACTCTCGTTAAGGAACTCGGCAAAATGACCCCGTAACTTCGGGAGAAGGGGTGCTCTGGTAGGTGTATAGCCCGAGAGAGCCGCAGTGAATAGGCCCAGGCGACTGTTTAGCAAAAACACAGGTCTCTGCAAAACCGTAAGGTGACGTATAGGGGCTGACGCCTGCCCGGTGCTGGAAGGTTAAGAGGAGTGCTTAGCGCAAGCGAAGGTGCGAATTGAAGCCCCAGTAAACGGCGGCCGTAACTATAACGGTCCTAAGGTAGCGAAATTCCTTGTCGGGTAAGTTCCGACCCGCACGAAAGGCGTAACGATCTGGGCACTGTCTCAACGAGAGACTCGGTGAAATTATAGTACCTGTGAAGATGCAGGTTACCCGCGACAGGACGGAAAGACCCCGTGGAGCTTTACTGTAGCCTGATATTGAATTTTGGTGCAACTTGTACAGGATAGGTAGGAGCCTTAGAGCCCGGAGCGCCAGCTTCGGAGGAGGCGTCGGTGGGATACTACCCTGGTTGTATTGAAATTCTAACCCACAAGCCTGATCGGCTTGGGAGACAGTGTCAGGCGGGCAGTTTGACTGGGGCGGTCGCCTCCTAAAGAGTAACGGAGGCGCCCAAAGGTTCCCTCAGAATGGTTGGAAATCATTCGCAGAGTGTAAAGGCAGAAGGGAGCTTGACTGCGAGACGTACATGTCGAGCAGGGTCGAAAGACGGGCTTAGTGATCCGGTGGTTCCGCATGGAAGGGCCATCGCTCAACGGATAAAAGCTACCCCGGGGATAACAGGCTTATCTCCCCCAAGAGTCCACATCGACGGGGAGGTTTGGCACCTCGATGTCGGCTCATCGCATCCTGGGGCTGTAGTCGGTCCCAAGGGTTGGGCTGTTCGCCCATTAAAGCGGTACGCGAGCTGGGTTCAGAACGTCGTGAGACAGTTCGGTCCCTATCCGTCGCGGGCGCAGGAAATTTGAGAGGAGCTGTCCTTAGTACGAGAGGACCGGGATGGACACACCGCTGGTGTACCAGTTGTTCTGCCAAGGGCATCGCTGGGTAGCTATGTGTGGCCGGGATAAGTGCTGAAAGCATCTAAGCACGAAGCCCCCCTCAAGATGAGATTTCCCATTGCGCAAGCAAGTAAGATCCCTCAAAGACGATGAGGTAGATAGGTTCGAGTGGAAGCGTGGCGACATGTGCAGCTGACGAATACTAATCGATCGAGGACTTAACCAAAACCATGTACACGAAGACTTGCCCGTTCCAATGTCGTTTATCCAGTTTTGAGTGAACAAGCACTCAACCAAATAGTCCAGTGATGATGGCAAAGAGGCCACACCCGTTCCCATCCCGAACACGGCAGTTAAGCTCTTTTGCGCCGATGGTAGTTGGGGGTTTCCCCCTGTGAGAGTAGGACGTCGCTGGACCATGAAAGAAAGTCGTTACCGATTCCGGTAACGGCTTTTTTTGTGTTAAAAAACAGTAAACCTAACCTAAAGTATGCAAAGCGACCACTATTCAGCCAATGAATTTTTCTGGTAGAACTTTTAATAATAGAAGAAATACGAATATCCACATACTTATGATTAATTATTCTAAATTTTTTTTCTTTTAGTAGTTTCTTGACACACCATATGGACGCTGATAACCTTAACAATAATATTTAAAGGAAGCAGGAGGCGCGTTTATTTATGTGGGAGTCAAAATTTGTAAAAGAAGGCTTAACGTTTGATGATGTATTACTTGTACCAGCTCATTCGGAGGTATTACCAAAAGACATTGATTTAGCAGTTGAATTAACACCAACTCTTAAATTGAAAATTCCAGTAATCAGTGCAGGCATGGATACCGTAACAGAAGCGAAGATGGCGATTGCTATGGCTCGTCAAGGCGGGCTAGGAATTGTTCATAAAAATATGAGTATTGAAGAACAAGCTGAACAGGTCGTGACTGTAAAACGCTCAGAGAACGGCGTAATTACAGATCCTTTCTTTTTGACTCCTGAACATCAAGTATATGATGCTGAACATTTAATGGGGAAATATCGAATTTCAGGTGTTCCAATTGTAAACAATGAAGATGAGCTAAAACTTGTCGGAATTATTACGAACCGTGATTTGCGCTTTATTCAAGATTACTCTTTGAAAATTAATGACGTAATGACTAAAGAGCAATTAGTTACTGCTCCGGTCGGAACAACATTAGAAGATGCTGAAAAGATTTTACAGCAATACAAGATTGAGAAATTACCAATCGTTGATAGCGAAGGCGTCTTAAAAGGATTAATCACAATTAAAGATATTGAAAAAGTGATTGAATTTCCGAATGCTGCAAAAGACAGCCATGGTCGCTTGCTCGTAGGTGCGGCTGTAGGTGTAACTTCAGATACAATGAAGCGTGTTGAGAAATTAGTAAAAGCTTCAGTAGACGTTGTGGTATTAGATACAGCTCATGGTCATTCAGAAGGCGTTTTAGGCATGGTTAGACAAATTCGTGCAACGTATCCGGAATTATCAATTATCGCTGGAAACGTAGCTACTGCTGAAGGCACAAAGGCATTGATCGAAGCTGGTGCGGATGTAGTTAAAGTTGGTATCGGACCTGGTTCTATTTGTACGACACGTGTCGTAGCAGGTGTTGGGGTTCCTCAAATAACAGCTGTGTATGACTGTGCAACAGAAGCTCGTAAACACGGCAAAGCAGTCATTGCTGATGGTGGAATCAAGTATTCTGGAGACATCATCAAAGCATTAGCAGCTGGTGGACATGTGGTCATGTTAGGTAGCTTGTTAGCTGGTACAACTGAGAGTCCTGGAGACACAGAAATTTTCCAAGGTCGTCGTTTTAAAACGTATCGTGGAATGGGATCAATTGCTTCGATGGAAAAAGGTTCGAAAGACCGTTATTTCCAAGACGATGCAAAAAAACTAGTTCCAGAAGGTATTGAAGGCCGCATGCCGTACAAAGGACCTTTATCTGATACGATTCACCAACTACTAGGTGGCATTCGTGCAGGAATGGGTTATTGCGGAACAAAAGATTTACAGGTTTTACGGGAAGAAGCACAATTCATTCGTATGACTGGAGCCGGCTTACGTGAAAGCCATCCTCACGATGTGCAAATCACAAAAGAATCTCCAAACTATTCGATTTAACAAACTAAAAGCACTTGATTCATCATCTTTATTGGTGAATCGAGTGCTTTTTTGATGTTTTTGTATTTGAGTCTAATGAATATGCTAAAATAGCATGTGGAAACTTATAGATGGAGGTATTTAAACAAGTGAGAAATTTGGTAAATAAAGGACTATTGATAGCGTTACTAGCTGTATTTATGATAACTGGAATTACTCCGCAACAAGTAAATGCTGAGGAGTCGTTAACGATAATGGCAGAAGCTGCAATTTTAGTAGACGCTGAAAGTGGTAAAATTTTATATGAAAAAAATGCTGAAAAACCTTTAGGGGTTGCCAGTATGACAAAAATGATGACCGAGTATTTATTGTTTGAAGCGATTGAAGAAGGCAAGGTTGCATGGGATCAGGAGTATCAAGTAACGGATTATACTTATCAAATTTCTCAAGACATGCGCTTGAGCAATGTACCGTTCCGCGAAGACGGATCTTATACGATTAAAGAAATGTATGAAGCAATGGCCATATTCTCTGCCAATGCTGCAACAATTGGCATTGCTGAAACCATTGCCGGCACAGAAAGTGAATTTGTTGAGCTAATGAATGAAAAAGCCAAAGAAATGGGCTTAGAAAAAACAACTTTCGTCAATTCAACGGGTCTTAGTAATTCAAGTTTGATGGGGATGCATCCAGAAGGTACGAAAGAAACAGATGAAAACATTATGCCAGCACGTGCAGTTGCTAAATTGACGAAAATTTTATTGGATGATTATCCAGAAGTATTAGAAACGACGAAAATTCCATTAAAAATGTTTCGTGAAGGCACGTCTGACGAAACTCGTATGGAAAACTGGAATTCAATGCTCCCAGGGTTGATTTATGAATACGAAGGTGTCGACGGATTAAAAACCGGCAGCACTGATTTTGCGGGGTATTCGTTTGCAGGAACAGCCAAACGTGACGATACACGGTTTATCGCAGTAGTAATGGGAGCCTTAGATAGCGAAGGAGCTGGGTCTTATAAAGCACGGTTTGATGCAACTCGTGTGTTATTCGACTACGGTTTTGATGAATTTACGAAAGAAGAGCTTATTCCTGCAGGCTATCAGTTTAAAGAACAAGGCACGTTAGAAGTTGAAAAAGGTGTAGAAGAAAAGGTTGCGATCGCAGTAAAAGAGCCTGTAACAATGATGATTCGGACAGCCGAAAAAGAATTGTACCAACCGGAACTAGTATTAGATGATGCGGTTGTTGAAAATGGCAAGTTAGAAGCTGAAGTAGAAAAAGATTTAGTCGTAGGAGCTATTCAGTTTACCAAAACCGAAGGAACGGAATATGGTTATTTAAGTGGTAATGAAACCAACATCGAAGTTGCCACAACTGAATCTGTAAAACGTGCAAACTGGGTATCTTTATCGTTCCGTAGTGCAGGAGAATTTTTGTCTTCTTTATGGGATGATGCGGGCACTTTTGTAAAAGAGTTATTTTAATAGGAAAGCCGTTCATCTTTTAAGATGAACGGCTTTTTTTACTGAATTTCCCAACAAGACATCAATTCAGTAATTCCCGTATGAATTTCCTCTTCTGCCAAACCACCAAATCCAAGGACAATTTTTGGGAAGTCACTGTCTTTTTTGTGAACATCATAGGATTGTAAGCCAGTGACGCGAATCCCAACTTGTTTTGCGCGTTGTACCAATTCGCTTTCGCTCAATGGGGTTTGGATAGTCAAAACAATATGCATCCCTGCTTGTTCACCAGAAACTGTTACTGCTGGAGCAAATGGAGTGAGAGATAAACTAAGGCGTTTTATTTTCTTTTGGTATAACTTACGCATGCGATTCAAATGACGTGCGAAATGACCATCTTTCATAAATTTGGCGACCATGTGTTGATCGTGTCTCGGTACGGACGAAGAGTAATGTCGAAATGTCTGCTGATACGCAGGCAACAATCGTTTAGGCAATACCATATAAGCAAGGCGCAAAGAAGGCATAAGCGATTTAGAAAAAGTACTAATGTAAATGACGCGGTCACTCAAATCCATACTTTGAAGAGCAGGGATAGGCTGACTAGTATAACGGAACTCACTGTCATAATCGTCTTCAATAATATACCGTTCGGATTTCGCTGCTGCCCAGTTCAGTAGCTGTGCCCGTTTTGTAGCACTTAATACGGAGCCGGATGGAAATTGGTGTGAAGGAGTTACATAAGCCACATCCACGACAGATGCTTCTAGTTGGCTAATATTCAATCCGTCCTGTTCTAAGTCAATGGGAATTGCTTGACGATCGTGATGATTGAAAATGCTATGTGTTAGAGCGTAACCAGGGTTTTCGTAGCCATAAACCAATTTTTTATCGAGTAGTCGAATCAATAAAGGCAATAATTGTTCTGTTCCTGAACCAATGACGATTTGATCTGGCTGACAAACCACACCACGCGATTGATACAAATAGCGAGTGATTTCTTGACGTAAGACGTCATCTCCTTGAGGATGCCCAGATAATAATAATTCATGATTGGAATCATCTAAAATATCACGTGTTAATTTCCGCCAAGTTAAAAAAGGAAAAGACTGCGTATCAATACTGCCAGAGTTGAAATCTATTTTATACGAAACAGGTTCTTCTACAACCGGTTCATCATGCGGCATATCCAAATAGGCGAGTTCTTCAACCGGCTGGGCATAAAATCCTTTGCGTGGTCGTGATTCTATAAATCCTTCAGCTACTAGTTGAGCGTAAGCGAGTTCTACAGTTGTTTGACTAATTTGTAGGTAGTCGGCTAATTTTCGCTTACTTGGTAATTTAGTGTCGACAAGTATTTTACCTTCGATAATGGCTTTTTTTATTTCACGATAAAGCTGCTTATATAAAGGGGTTTGTGATTGTTTTTGAAGCTGAAACATCAGCATATCCATGTGAACTCCTCCAACTGACCTTATTGAAATGATTATAACTGAGTCTTTTTATATGGTCAATCTCTATTATACTGAATTTATCAACAAATTAGGAGGAATTCACAAATGACTGAGCAAGGAACAGATCGTGTAAAAAGAGGAATGGCTGAAATGCAAAAAGGTGGCGTGATCATGGATGTGGTCAACGCAGAACAAGCACGTATTGCAGAAGCTGCAGGAGCTACTGCTGTTATGGCACTTGAACGAGTGCCTTCTGATATTCGTAGAGATGGCGGAGTCGCACGTATGGCAGATCCACGCATCACAGAAGAAGTAATGAAAGCAGTATCGATTCCAGTGATGGCAAAAGCACGTATTGGTCATATTGTAGAAGCTCGTATTTTAGAAGCGATGGGTGTCGATTATATTGATGAAAGCGAAGTGTTGACACCGGCCGATGAAGAGTTTCATTTATTGAAAAACCAATACACCGTTCCTTTTGTTTGTGGGTGTCGGAACTTAGGGGAAGCGGCTCGTCGAATTGGTGAAGGTGCTTCAATGCTACGGACAAAAGGCGAACCGGGCACAGGAAATATTGTTGAAGCCGTCCGTCATTTACGACAAGTAAATGCAGAAATCCGCAAAGTGGTCGCAATGAGCGAAGATGAATTAATGACAGAAGCACGTAACTTAGGAGCTTCTTATGAATTTTTAAAAGAAGTTAAAAGTTTAGGGCGTTTGCCAGTAGTTAATTTTGCAGCTGGCGGGATTGCTACACCTGCAGACGCAGCATTAATGATGGAATTAGGAGCAGATGGTGTGTTTGTTGGGTCTGGTATTTTCAAATCAGACAACCCAGAGCGATTTGCACGGGCGATTGTTGAAGCGACGACGCATTACCAAGATTACAAATTGATCGCTGAGTTATCAAAAGACCTTGGCATTGCGATGAAGGGCATTGAAATTTCAACCATTGCTGCAGGCGAACGTATGCAAGAGCGAGGCTGGTAAGATGAAACGAGTGGGGGTTCTTGCGTTGCAAGGAGCTGTTCGTGAGCATATTAAGTCGGTTCAAGCGTGCGGAGCGGAAGCGATTGCTGTTAAGTGGCCGAAAGACCTTGAAAATTTAGATGGGTTAATCTTACCAGGTGGGGAAAGCACAACGATGCGCCGTTTAATTGATCGCTACGGCTTGATGGAACCACTTCGTGAGTTTGCCCAAACAGGAAAACCGATGTTTGGCACATGTGCGGGATTGATACTACTTGCTGAAACAGTCGTTGGTAACCAAGATGCACATTTAGGTGTGATGGATGTTACCGTTGAACGAAATTCATTTGGTCGACAAGTGGATAGTTTTGAAGCACCGCTTGAGATTAGAGGTATTGATGGAGCTTTTGAAGCGGTCTTTATCCGAGCGCCGCATATTGTCAGTGTCGGAGCAGAAGCTGAGGTGTTGTGTGTGCATAATGACAAAATTGTGATGGCGAGAGATGGCCAATTTCTCGGCTGTTCCTTCCATCCCGAATTGACAGATGATCACCGCATCACCGATTATTTTTTAAGCATGATTCAAGACAAGTCAGACCTTCTCTTGCCAAACCCATCAACTTATAGTAAAGTATGATTAATTTAAAAGACGAAACGTTGATGGGAAATAGTAAAATGAATGTTTTTCCAAAGAGAGCCGGTGGTTGGTGCGAACCGGTGAAAAACACATTTGAATCCACCCCGGAGTTGCATGGCGAAAAAAGCCATTGCCGGTTTTAATGCCGTTATGTGATGAAGAGGATTGGCTTTTGCCGATCAATCAGGGTGGCAACGCGGGTAGCTCTCGTCCCTTTACCAAGGGACGGGGGCTATTTTTGTTGTCTTTTTTTGTTATTAAAACTTGAGGAGGAAACGGTATGTTAGATATTCGTTTTGTACGTGCCAATTTTGAAGAAGTAAAAGCAAAACTTGCAAAGCGCGGAGAAGATATTTCTGTGCTTGATGATTTTGAAGGATTAGATGTAAAACGTCGTGAACTAATTGCACAAACAGAAAAATTAAAGGCAGAGCGTAACGAGGCATCTCAAAATATTGCAGCGATGAAACGTGCAAAAGAAAATGCGGACGAAGCCATTACAAAAATGCGTGAAGTCGGCGATCAAATTAAAGTGATTGATGAAGAGTTAAAAGCTGTAGAAGAAAGCTTAAACTATATTATGATGCGTGTTCCAAATATTCCGCATGATAGTGTTCCATTTGGCGATTCTGAAGATGATAATGAAGAAATTCGCACATGGGGCGATAAGCCAGCGTTTGATTTTGAAGTTAAGCCACATTGGGATTTGGGAACGGATTTAAACATCATTGATTTTGAACGTGCAGCGAAAGTAACAGGCAGCCGTTTTGTCTTTTACCGCGGACTAGGCGCTCGCTTAGAACGCGCATTGATCAATTTTATGATGGACCTTCACCAAGAAGAGCATGGTTATGAAGAAATGTTGCCGCCTTATATGGTTAACCGTGAGAGCTTAACGGGTACTGGTCAATTGCCGAAGTTTGAAGAAGATGCATTCTTGATCGAAAAAGAAGATTATTTCCTTATTCCAACTTCGGAAGTACCGGTAACCAACTTCTACCGTGATGAAATTTTAACGGCAGATATGTTGCCACAAGCCTTTGCTTCTTACAGCTCAAATTTCCGCTCTGAAGCGGGTTCTGCAGGCCGTGACACACGCGGGTTAATCAGACAACACCAATTCAATAAAGTCGAGCTAGTACGCTTTGTAAAGCCAGAGGATTCTTATGACGAACTTGAAAAATTGACTGGTCACGCGGAGAAAGTACTTCAGCTTTTAGGACTGCCATACCGCGTATTGAAGATGTGTACAGCTGATCTTGGATTTACAGCTGCAAAAAAATACGACATCGAAGTATGGATCCCGAGCCAAGAAACATACCGTGAAATATCTTCTTGCAGTAATTTTGAAGATTTCCAAGCAAGACGTGCCAATATTAAATTCCGTCGTGAAGCAACAGGTAAGCCAGAATTTGTCCATACATTAAACGGCAGTGGACTAGCCATTGGTCGTACTGTGGCAGCTTTGCTTGAAAACTGTCAGCAAAAAGACGGTTCAATCAACATTCCAGAAGTATTGCAGCCTTATATGGGTGGCAAAAAGACCATTGGATAATATTTCAAAAAAAGCGCAAAAGCACTTGCTTTTGCGCTTTTTTATGTGGAAAAGAGGGTAGTGAAAAGGTAAAGAGTGAGGCAGAAAGGAGTAATTACGATGGACAACCTAAACTTTCGCTATATCGAGACGAACGGCATCACACTACATACGGCCATAGCTGGTCCAGAAGACGGCCCTTTAGTTGTTTTGTTGCACGGCTTTCCAGAATTTTGGTTTGGTTGGAAAAATCAAATTCAGCCCTTGGCGGAAAAAGGCTACCGAGTAGTGGCACCTGATCAACGTGGCTATAACTTGAGTGATAAGCCTGAAGGAATCAATCATTACACCATTGATTATTTACGAGATGATGTGATTGGGATTATTGAATTTTTTCATAAAAAGAAAGCGATTATTATTGGTCATGATTGGGGTGGTGCAGTGGCTTGGCATTTAGCAGCTACGCGTCCAGAATATGTCGAGAAATTGATCGTGTTGAACATTCCTCACCCACGGGCAATGCCACGGGTGTTAATGAAAAATCCATTGCAATGGATGAAAAGCTCTTATATTGCGTTTTTCCAATTGCCAAACTTGCCTGAGAAAGCTCTCGGAATGCGAGAGTTTAAAGTTATGCAGCGGGGCATTGAAAAATCTAGCAATCCAGCTGCTTTTTCAACATCCGAAATTGCCCAATATAAAACGGCGTGGTCGCAGTCAGATGCACTGACGGCGATGCTTAACTGGTACCGAGCTATCCGAAAAGGCAGCTTTAAGCAACTGGCTGAATCAAAAATCAACGTACCGGTCCGAATTATTTGGGGAGTAGGCGATCAGTTTTTGTCACCCATGCTAGCAAAAGAGAGTATGTCTTTTTGTAAAGAAGTCAATTTGGCATTTGTCGGAGAAGCGACGCATTGGATTCAGCACGAACAACCAGAAATCGTCAATCACTTGATCGATCAGTTTATTAACGAATAAAAAACGGAAAACCCTTATAGTTGGGTTTTCCGTTTTTGTTTTTTTAGTTCTCGCAAATTCCGAAAAAACTGTGTTAATAATTGACCACATTCGTCAGCGAGCACATTTTCGGTTACTTGGCACTGATGATTAAAACGATCATCGTTTAGCAACCGATATAAAGAATCGACACAGCCGGCTTTGGCATCACGCGCTCCATAAACAATATGGGGAATGCGGGATTGTAAAATAGCACCCGCACACATCGGACAAGGCTCTAACGTAACGTAAAGCTTTGTGTCTTCAAGTCGCCAATTATCGAGGTGCAGACAAGCTTGTTGAATGGCTAACAATTCAGCGTGTGTGACAGCGTTGTTTGTCGTTTCACGTAAATTATGTGCTCGTGCAATCACTTCGTCGTTATAGACGATCACAGCGCCAATCGGAACTTCGCCTTTGGCAGCTGCTTTATTGGCTTCTTCGATCGCCAATTGCATATAAAAATGATCTTTTTCCATTCCGTTCATGATGCATCGCTCCTTGAATCTAGTGTAGCATTTTCTCTTCAAGAAAAGAGTCGTGCAGACAAAAAACCCAGAACAACGTAGAATAGAGGGACCAGATACTAAACGGTGAGGAGTGATATAAGAATGAAACAACACAAAAAAGAAAAGAAACTCCACTTTATTCTGCGGTATATCTTTATCTTTATAGGGGCAACAATGGCTGCAGCTGCGATTGAGTTGTTTTTAGTTCCTAACTCAATTATTGATGGGGGCATTATTGGGATTTCGTTAATATTGAACTATTTAACTGTTATTCCTTTTGGTGTGTTAATCGTAGCGATCAATTTACCATTCCTTTATTTTGGATATAAACATATCGGCCGGAACTTTTTCATTTCTTCTATTTTTGCGATTGTCTCATTAGCATTGATAGAAATTCCTATGCACCACATTGAACCTTTTGTAGATGACCCACTTTTAGCGACAGTCTTCGGCGGTTTGTTGCTCGGTGTTGGTGTTGGACTCGTTATTCGTAATGGTGGTGCACTGGATGGCACAGAAATTCTCGGAATTTTATTGACCAAAAAATTACCATTTTCAATCGGTGAATTTGTGATGTTTTTCAATGTCTTTATCTTTGGATGGGCTGCTTTTGTTCTCGGACTCGAGCAGGCAATGTATTCGGTTTTGACTTATTATATTGCCTCTAAAACCATTGACGTAGTCATACAAGGTCTTGATGATACGAAAGCGGTGTTGATCGTATCAGAAGAATACGAAGAAGTCGGATCTGCTATTAATGATCGCCTTGGTCGAAGTTTTACAAAACTCCATGGTCAAGGAGGCTATTTGAATACCCCTAAGGATGTTATTTACGTAGTCGTGACTCGTCTGGAGCTAACAAAACTCAAACAAATTGTTGCTGATGTTGATTCGAAAGCCTTTTTAACTATTATGGCCACCCAAGAAGTTCATGGTGCGACTTTTAAAGTACCTATTCATTGATCCAATTGCGGACTTTTCACTCTACTTTTCATAGGGAGGGTGTGTTAAAATAAATGGCATTGCAATTTACTTGAATCGAAAAAGGAGGACTTCGCATGCCGGTTCCATTCATCACGGTAGAAGGTCCGATTGGTGTAGGTAAGACTTCGCTAACCAAAGCGCTCGCCAATCAAAATCAATTTCAGCTATTAAAAGAAATTGTTGACGAAAACCCGTTTTTAAATAAATTCTACGAAGATATAGAAGAGTGGAGCTTCCAGACAGAGATGTTCTTTTTATGCAATCGCTACAAGCAACTAGCCGATATCCAAAAAAAGTTCATTTCCAATCACGAACCTGTGGTTGCGGATTACCATATCTTTAAAAACCTTATTTTTGCGAAGCGTACCTTGCCAACGGCTGAATACGCTAAGTACGAAGCTATCTATAAAATTTTAACAGTAGATATGCCGAAGCCGAATATGGTGATTTACTTGCATGCAAGTCTAGATACGTTAATGAAACGCATCAAATTGCGTGGGCGTGAGTTTGAACAAATGATTACCCCAGAATACATGGAACAGTTAGCTGCTGATTATCATGAGTTTATCGAACGCTTTGAACGAGAGCATCCGGAAATTCCTGTTTTGCGTTTTAATGGGGATGAAATCGATTTTGTTCAAAACAATGGCGACTTGCAACTGATCTTGGACAAAGTAGACGGAACTTTACAGAAGAGGAGTTTGACCTTATGAATTTACGCGAAAAATACGGCATTCCACAAAATGCAGTAATTACAATAGCCGGCACAGTAGGTGTGGGAAAATCCACCATGACAAAAGCGTTGGCAGATGCATTGCAATTCCGCACATCGTTTGAAAATGTTGATACGAACCCATATTTAGATTTGTTTTATGAAGATTTTGAGAAGTGGAGTTTCCATTTACAAATTTATTTCCTGGCTGAACGTTTTAAAGAACAGAAACGGATGTTTGAATATGGTGGTGGGTTTATCCAAGACCGTTCCATCTATGAAGATACCGGGATTTTTGCGAAAATGCATTGGGATAAAGGCACGATGAACAAAGTGGACTACGAAACGTACACGAATTTGTTTGAAGCAATGGTGATGACACCTTATTTCCCACATCCAGATTTGTTGATTTACTTGGAAGGATCGATTGAAGATATTCTTTCACGTATACAAGAACGCGGACGTGCTATGGAACAGCAAACGCCAGTGGATTACTGGTTGGAAATGCATCAGCGCTATGAAAGCTGGATCAATTCGTTTAACGGTTGTCCGGTATTGCGATTAAACATCAACGATTACGATTTAATGAAGAACCCAGAGTGTTCGGAACAAATTGTTGAACGCATTGGTGATTTTATGCAACAAACTTCTATTCTTCGCAAATAAACAAACCCCTTGAGTTTTTGCTCAAGGGGTTTTAACTATTTCCCGGGAAATATAAAAAGAGACATAAAAAACCCGGAAGGCGAGAGCCTTCCGGGTTGCTATATCGAAGTTATGTATAAGTTAAATTAAAAATGGAGGAGGAAGAGGGATTCGAACCCCCGCGGGATTTGACTCCCCTGTCGGTTTTCAAGACCGATCCCTTCAGCCAAACTTGGGTATTCCTCCGTGTAAGACAAGAATTAATTTATCATGGATGAATAATAACTGTCAACAGTTTTTGATGTTTTTTTAAATTTATTTTAAAAAACCTTATTGGGTGTGCAAAAGAACAGTATCAATAACAAGTTTAGAAAATAAATCTGTCTTTCTTGAATTGGGAGTACGAAGCCAAAGTATTTAACATTAGAAAGTGGAAATTGAACAAAGTACTGACTTGAACTCTAGGAATAAAAAGAAATTCTCACTAAATGATGGTTACGGATTGATTTTTCGAAGATTAATTCGTATACTAGTAAATGCCGTGCTAGGTGGGAAGATAGCGGTGTCCTGTAACCTGCAATCCGCTTTAGCAGGACTGAATTCCTTTCTGAGGCTGTTTGTATGTAAGGTCTGCCTCTTGCACGTAGTGTTGACATCTGGGTCCTGCGCAATGGGATCCCATGAACCATGTCAGGTCCGGAAGGAAGCAGCATTAAGTGGAACATTCCATGTGCCGCGGGATCGCCTAGATCGAGCCAACGACAAGGGTAACGCTTATGTACAGCAGTCGAAGAAAGGTGCACGGCAAAAATTCGTAATTTCAAACCTGTCCGCTCTCGTAGCGGGCAGGTTTTTTTATTTTCTGAGTTGCAGAATCGTCACGTGAATCGTAGGGAATCGTTCAGAAAAACCTGTCTTTTATGGTATAATGACAGGACGAAAAACAGATTCTTCAAAAGGAGAGAACAAGTTGGCGTATCAAGCTTTTTACCGTGTTTACAGACCTCAGTCCTTTTCTGAAATGACAGGTCAAACGCATGTCAAACAAACCCTTCAAAATGCTCTCCTTTACAATAAGACAACACATGCTTATTTGTTCTCGGGACCAAGAGGGACAGGGAAAACCAGTGCCGCTAAAATATTCGCAAAAGCGTTAAACTGCGAACAAGCTCCAACGGCGGAACCTTGTAATGAATGTACTTCTTGCAGAAGCATTAATGAAGGATCTAATACCGACGTGATTGAATTCGATGCGGCTTCCAATTCTCGAGTAGAAGAGATGCGGGAAATCATTGAAAAAGTTCGGTTTTCACCGGCCAACTCACGTTTTAAAATTTATATTATCGATGAAGTGCACATGTTATCAAATAGCGCCTTTAACGCGTTGTTGAAAACATTAGAAGAACCACCAGAACATGTGGTCTTCATCTTAGCGACAACAGAACCTCACAAACTGCCATTGACGATTATTTCTCGCTGTCAGCGCTTTGATTTTAAATCCCATACGCAAGTGGACATTGTTTCCCGTATGGTAGAAGTGTTAATAGATGCAGATATTCCTTATAACGAACAAGTGCTTAAAATTATTGCACAAGCTGCAGCAGGTGGAATGCGTGATGCCCTGAGTTTACTAGACCAAGTTGTCTCGTTTAGTGGAGATGAAATGACGGTTGAAGACGCATTACTCGTAACAGGTTCTGTGAGTCAAGATGTCTTTTACGGCATCGCAGAAGCGTTACTCGCCAAAGACATCGGTCAAGCTTTAACGTTATTGGAACAATTGGTGCGAGACGGCAAAGATCCTGTGCGATTAGTTGAAGATTTCATTACTTTCTTCCGTGATTTGCTATTGATTCAAACAGCACCTGATCTCCATGACATGTTAGAGTTGGCAGCGCACGAACCACGTTTTGAAGAGTTGGCTAATCGATTCGAGCCGTCAACGCTTTATAACTGGATTGAAATTTTATCGAAAACGCAGCAAGAAATGCGCTTTTCAAACCATACCAAAATTTACATGGAAACAGCTTTGCTGAAAATGGCACAAGCAGACGTTCCGGCACAAAGCGCGGCTTCAGCTGCATCACCTGAACTAGAAGCAAAAGTGATCCAGTTGGAAAATTTGGTGCGTGAATTGCAGCAGCAAGTGAAAAATGGAGCAGGAGGCGGCGCACAAGCAGCGCCGACTGAGCAGAAAAAACGTCAACGCGTACAAAGTAGCTTTAAAATACCAACTGGACGCATTCAAGATGTTTTAAGAAATGCGACAAAAGCAGATATTCAAGCAATTAAAACCAATTGGGCAACTGTCATGAATCAATTGCAGCGGTCACATTCGGCTTTATTGAATGATGCGGAGCCAGTAGCGGCATCGGCGGATGCATTTGTGTTAAAATTCAAGTATGATATTCATTGCCAGATGGCTTCTGAAAACCAAACCTTTGCTGCGACATTCAGCCAGTTGCTGGAGCAGTATGCGGGCAAAGCATATACACCGGTTTTCGTACCAGATGCCAGTTGGCTGAAAATCCGTGAAGAATTTATTAAACAGAGCGGGTTAAAGTCAGGCACTGAAGAAAAGCAGTCAGAGTCTGAAGAAGAAAATCCGTTTTCGGGTGATGGGGCAGTAGCGGAAGAAGATCCGTTTATCTCAGAAGCCGAGCGTCTTTTCGGAAAAGACTTTGTCGAAGTTCATGATGATTAAAATGAAAATTCTAAGGAGGAACTAATTATGCGCGGTGGAGGAAATATGCAAGGCATGATGAAACAAATGCAAAAAATGCAAAAAGAAATGGCAGTGGCTCAAGAAGAGCTTGGAACATTAAAGTTTGAAGGATCAGCAGGAGGCGGTATGGTCAAAGTTACTGTATCCGGTCATAAAGAAGTATTGGATATCGTTCTTGATCCAACAGTAGTGGACCCAGAAGATGTTGAAATGTTACAAGATCTTTTAGTTGTTGCGACAAACGAAGCGTTTAAAAAAGCGGATGAACATGCGAATTCCACAATGGGGAAATTCACGAAGGGCTTAAATCTCCCGGGCATGTTCTAGGAGGTAAACTAGATGCATTATCCAGAACCCATTTCGAAATTAATGGAGAGTTTTATGAAATTGCCAGGAATCGGGCCAAAAACAGCGGCCCGTCTGGCGTTTTTTGTTCTTGGCATGAAAGAGGATACAGTGCTTGATTTTGCAAAGGCATTAGTCGATGCAAAGCGAAACTTAAGCTTTTGTTCGGTTTGCGGCCATATTACCGATGTGGATCCTTGTCATATTTGTCAAGACCAACAACGGGACCGTACGACAATTTGTGTAGTGCAAGATCCGAAAGATGTTATTGCGATGGAAAAGATGCGTGATTACAAAGGCTTGTATCATGTTTTGCAAGGAGCGATTTCTCCAATGGATGGAGTTGGCCCTGAAGACATCAATGTGCCATCTTTACTGAAACGCCTTCAAGATGAAGAGGTAGAAGAGTTGATCTTAGCTACCAACCCGACAATTGAAGGAGAAGCAACAGCCATGTACATTTCTCGTCTCGTAAGACCGTCTGGAATTAGAACAACTCGAATTGCCCACGGACTTCCAGTAGGTGGAGATTTAGAGTATGCCGATGAAGTGACGTTGTCGAAAGCGTTAGAAGGTCGAAGAGAGCTTTAATAGTAAAGTACCTATTTTAAACTTCCGTGAAATTGGAAAATATTCTGACATATTATGTTTTGGCTATAATTGTTAGAGAAGTAGTTTATCTAGTATATATAGAGAGAAAAAGAAGTTGGGTTAAAACGGCTTTTTATAAGTGATTAAAACAACTTCTTTTTTTAGCTCTTATATAGAAGGAAACCGCAGTCTATTGATTAATGTTTTATAAATATAATTTTATTTACCAAAAGTGTTGACAGTCTGAAGTATATGCTTTAGTATCATAGGAGTCGTCAAGAACGACACAATAACTTGAAACAAACTGAACCTTGAAAACTGAACAGCAAAACGTCAACAAACAGCAACGGCCGCGCAAAACGGCCCGCGCAAAACTTACTGATCAGCGTTATGCAGATCAAAGCGAATCGTGCGTCTTCGGACGGCGATACGCCAGCAGTATTGAGCAATCAACACTACTCTATAATGGAGAGTTTGATCCTGGCTCAGGACGAACGCTGGCGGCGTGCCTAATACATGCAAGTCGAGCGGAACCAGAGGAGCTTGCTCCTTCTGGTTTAGCGGCGGACGGGTGAGTAACACGTGGGCAACCTGCCCTGCAGATCGGGATAACTCCGGGAAACCGGTGCTAATACCGAATAGTTTGCGGCCTCTCCTGAGGCTGCACGGAAAGACGGTTTCGGCTGTCACTGCAGGATGGGCCCGCGGCGCATTAGCTAGTTGGTGGGGTAATGGCCTACCAAGGCGACGATGCGTAG
Organism: Planococcus donghaensis; assembly: GCF_001687665.2. Taxonomy (NCBI): domain Bacteria; kingdom Bacillati; phylum Bacillota; class Bacilli; order Caryophanales; family Caryophanaceae; genus Planococcus; species Planococcus donghaensis. The sequence goes on from NZ_CP016543.2 coordinate 51,138, forward strand.
CCGACCTGAGAGGGTGATCGGCCACACTGGGACTGAGACACGGCCCAGACTCCTACGGGAGGCAGCAGTAGGGAATCTTCCGCAATGGACGAAAGTCTGACGGAGCAACGCCGCGTGAGTGACGAAGGTTTTCGGATCGTAAAACTCTGTTGTGAGGGAAGAACAAGTACCAACTAACTACTGGTACCTTGACGGTACCTCACCAGAAAGCCACGGCTAACTACGTGCCAGCAGCCGCGGTAATACGTAGGTGGCAAGCGTTGTCCGGAATTATTGGGCGTAAAGCGCGCGCAGGCGGTCCTTTAAGTCTGATGTGAAAGCCCACGGCTCAACCGTGGAGGGTCATTGGAAACTGGAGGACTTGAGTGCAGAAGAGGAAAGTGGAATTCCATGTGTAGCGGTGAAATGCGTAGAGATGTGGAGGAACACCAGTGGCGAAGGCGACTTTCTGGTCTGTAACTGACGCTGAGGCGCGAAAGCGTGGGGAGCAAACAGGATTAGATACCCTGGTAGTCCACGCCGTAAACGATGAGTGCTAAGTGTTAGGGGGTTTCCGCCCCTTAGTGCTGCAGCTAACGCATTAAGCACTCCGCCTGGGGAGTACGGCCGCAAGGCTGAAACTCAAAGGAATTGACGGGGGCCCGCACAAGCGGTGGAGCATGTGGTTTAATTCGAAGCAACGCGAAGAACCTTACCAGGTCTTGACATCCCACTGCCCGGTGTAGAGATACGCTTTTCCCTTCGGGGACAGTGGTGACAGGTGGTGCATGGTTGTCGTCAGCTCGTGTCGTGAGATGTTGGGTTAAGTCCCGCAACGAGCGCAACCCTTGATCTTAGTTGCCAGCATTCAGTTGGGCACTCTAAGGTGACTGCCGGTGACAAACCGGAGGAAGGTGGGGATGACGTCAAATCATCATGCCCCTTATGACCTGGGCTACACACGTGCTACAATGGACGGTACAAAGGGTTGCCAACCCGCGAGGGGGAGCCAATCCCATAAAACCGTTCTCAGTTCGGATTGTAGGCTGCAACTCGCCTGCATGAAGCCGGAATCGCTAGTAATCGTGGATCAGCATGCCACGGTGAATACGTTCCCGGGCCTTGTACACACCGCCCGTCACACCACGAGAGTTTGTAACACCCGAAGTCGGTGAGGTAACCCTTGTGGAGCCAGCCGCCGAAGGTGGGACAGATGATTGGGGTGAAGTCGTAACAAGGTAGCCGTATCGGAAGGTGCGGCTGGATCACCTCCTTTCTAAGGATAAATTCGGAACCGGGCGCCTAGCGCTCCGGGGTTGACGTTTTGCGTTCAGTTTTGAAGGTTCACCTTCAGGCGGCAACGCCTTTTTTTGTGACTTTCAACAACTTGTTCTTTGAAAACTGGATAAAACGACATTGAAACAAATGCAAGAAATTCAAGTACGCGTGACATTTTGTCACAACTTTTTAATTAACCATTGGTTAAGTTAGAAAGGGCGCACGGTGGATGCCTTGGCACTAGGAGCCGAAGAAGGACGGCACTAACACCGATATGCTTCGGGGAGCTGTAAGTGAGCTGTGATCCGGAGATTTCCGAATGGGGGAACCCACTACTTTTAATCGAGTAGTATCCATGTGTGAATCTATAGCACATGAGAAGGCAGACCCAGGGAACTGAAACATCTAAGTACCTGGAGGAAGAGAAAGCAAATGCGATTCCCTGAGTAGCGGCGAGCGAAACGGGATCAGCCCAAACCAAGAGGCTTGCCTCTTGGGGTTGTAGGACACTCTATACGGAGTTACAAAAGGTAGGATTAGGCGAAGCGACCTGGAACGGTCCGCCGCAGTGGGTAACAGCCCCGTAGCCGAAAACCTTGCCCCTCCAGAGTGGATCCTGAGTACGGCGGAACACGTGAAATTCCGTCGGAATCTGGGAGGACCATCTCCCAAGGCTAAATACTTCCTAGTGACCGATAGTGAACCAGTACCGTGAGGGAAAGGTGAAAAGCACCCCGGAAGGGGAGTGAAATAGATCCTGAAACCGTGTGCCTACAAGTAGTCAAAGCCCGTTAATGGGTGATGGCGTGCCTTTTGTAGAATGAACCGGCGAGTTACGATTGCATGCAAGGTTAAGCTGAGAAGGCGGAGCCGCAGCGAAAGCGAGTCTGAATAGGGCGACAGAGTATGCAGTTGTAGACCCGAAACCAGGTGATCTACCCATGTCCAGGGTGAAGGTAAGGTAACACTTACTGGAGGCCCGAACCCACGCACGTTGAAAAGTGCGGGGATGAGGTGTGGGTAGCGGAGAAATTCCAATCGAACCTGGAGATAGCTGGTTCTCTCCGAAATAGCTTTAGGGCTAGCCTCAAGATCGAGAATCCTGGAGGTAGAGCACTGTTTGGACTAGGGGCCCATCCCGGGTTACCGAATTCAGACAAACTCCGAATGCCAGTGATTTATGCTTGGGAGTCAGACTGCGAGTGATAAGATCCGTAGTCAAGAGGGAAACAGCCCAGACCACCAGCTAAGGTCCCCAAATATCCGTTAAGTGGAAAAGGATGTGGCGTTGCTTAGACAACCAGGATGTTGGCTTAGAAGCAGCCATCATTTAAAGAGTGCGTAATAGCTCACTGGTCGAGTGACACTGCGCCGAAAATGTACCGGGGCTAAACGGATTACCGAAGCTGTGGATGGATCTCGTAAGAGATCCGTGGTAGGAGAGCGTTCTAAGGGCGTTGAAGTCAGACCGGAAGGACTGGTGGAGCGCTTAGAAGTGAGAATGCCGGTATGAGTAACGAAAGACGGGTGAGAATCCCGTCCACCGAATGCCTAAGGTTTCCTGAGGAAGGCTCGTCCGCTCAGGGTTAGTCGGGACCTAAGTCGAGGCCGATAGGCGTAGACGATGGACAACAGGTTGATATTCCTGTACCACCTCCCCGCCGTTTGAGCAATGGGGGGACGCAGAAGGATAAGGTGAGCGTGCCGTTGGTTGTGCACGTCCAAGCAGTGAGGCGTGGAATGAGGCAAATCCCATTCCTGATACGTTGAGCTGTGATGGCAAGAGACTGAGTCTCAGAGTCCCTGATTTCACACTGCCAAGAAAAGCCTCTAGCGAGGCGGGAGGTGCCCGTACCGCAAACCGACACAGGTAGGCGAGAAGAGAATTCTAAGGTGAGCGAGTGAACTCTCGTTAAGGAACTCGGCAAAATGACCCCGTAACTTCGGGAGAAGGGGTGCTCTGGTAGGGTGTATAGCCCGAGAGAGCCGCAGTGAATAGGCCCAGGCGACTGTTTAGCAAAAACACAGGTCTCTGCAAAACCGTAAGGTGACGTATAGGGGCTGACGCCTGCCCGGTGCTGGAAGGTTAAGAGGAGTGCTTAGCGCAAGCGAAGGTGCGAATTGAAGCCCCAGTAAACGGCGGCCGTAACTATAACGGTCCTAAGGTAGCGAAATTCCTTGTCGGGTAAGTTCCGACCCGCACGAAAGGCGTAACGATCTGGGCACTGTCTCAACGAGAGACTCGGTGAAATTATAGTACCTGTGAAGATGCAGGTTACCCGCGACAGGACGGAAAGACCCCGTGGAGCTTTACTGTAGCCTGATATTGAATTTTGGTGCAACTTGTACAGGATAGGTAGGAGCCTTAGAGCCCGGAGCGCCAGCTTCGGAGGAGGCGTCGGTGGGATACTACCCTGGTTGTATTGAAATTCTAACCCACAAGCCTGATCGGCTTGGGAGACAGTGTCAGGCGGGCAGTTTGACTGGGGCGGTCGCCTCCTAAAGAGTAACGGAGGCGCCCAAAGGTTCCCTCAGAATGGTTGGAAATCATTCGCAGAGTGTAAAGGCAGAAGGGAGCTTGACTGCGAGACGTACATGTCGAGCAGGGTCGAAAGACGGGCTTAGTGATCCGGTGGTTCCGCATGGAAGGGCCATCGCTCAACGGATAAAAGCTACCCCGGGGATAACAGGCTTATCTCCCCCAAGAGTCCACATCGACGGGGAGGTTTGGCACCTCGATGTCGGCTCATCGCATCCTGGGGCTGTAGTCGGTCCCAAGGGTTGGGCTGTTCGCCCATTAAAGCGGTACGCGAGCTGGGTTCAGAACGTCGTGAGACAGTTCGGTCCCTATCCGTCGCGGGCGCAGGAAATTTGAGAGGAGCTGTCCTTAGTACGAGAGGACCGGGATGGACACACCGCTGGTGTACCAGTTGTTCTGCCAAGGGCATCGCTGGGTAGCTATGTGTGGCCGGGATAAGTGCTGAAAGCATCTAAGCACGAAGCCCCCCTCAAGATGAGATTTCCCATTGCGCAAGCAAGTAAGATCCCTCAAAGACGATGAGGTAGATAGGTTCGAGGTGGAAGCGTGGCGACATGTGCAGCTGACGAATACTAATCGATCGAGGACTTAACCAAAACCATGTACACGAAGACTTGCCCGTTCCAATGTCGTTTATCCAGTTTTGAGTGAACAAGCACTCAACCAAATAATCCAGTGATGATGGCAAAGAGGCCACACCCGTTCCCATCCCGAACACGGCAGTTAAGCTCTTTTGCGCCGATGGTAGTTGGGGGTTTCCCCCTGTGAGAGTAGGACGTCGCTGGGCCATAAAAAGAAAGGCGTTACCGATTCCGGTAACGGCTTTTTTTGTGTTTGAAGAAAATTAATAAAAAAGAACAGTCTAGTCTTTTGAGTTCAAAACCACGATTTCCAGACGGAATTGTTATAATAGAATCAATTAATCAATGTGAGGATGAAAGTTTATGACGCAACGACGTCCGATTGTAGATGCTTTAATTCAATTTCAAAAAAAACAACCGATTTCTTTCCATGTACCGGGACATAAGCACGGAATACTATCGGGTTTACCAAAAGAAATTCACCCCGCACTGTCCTATGATTTAACAGAATTAACAGGGCTAGACGACCTTCATTATCCAGAAGGTGTGATTCAAGAAGCCCAGCTTTTATTGGCAGAGGCTTATGGGGCCAAAGAGAGCTTTTTACTAATCAATGGTTCAACTGTAGGGAATTTGGCGATGATCCATGCGGCATGTAGAGAAGGCGACGTGGTGATTGTTCAGCGCAATTCTCACAAGTCAATTTTCCATGCCTTAGAACTTGCTCATGTGCGTCCTGTATATGTCGCACCACAATGGGACGAATATTCTATGACGGCTGCTGCAGTGTCTCTAAAAGCAATTAAAACGGCAATTGAAGCATATCCTGAGGCAAAGGCAGTCGTGCTCACTTATCCGAATTATTATGGGGTTGTTTCGGATGAACTTTCTGAAATTATCTCCTTATGTCATGAAAAAGACATTGCGGTTTTGGTAGATGAAGCACACGGTGCTCATTTTCAGGCAGGAGCGCCGTTTCCAGTTTCAGCACTCGAGTTAGGGGCAGACGTTGTCGTGCAATCAGCGCATAAAACTTTACCCGCTATGACTATGGGGTCATTTTTACATAGGGGTAGCAATCGTGTAAGTGGGAAAAGAATTCAAAAGTATTTGCGAATGTTTCAATCGAGCAGTCCCTCTTATTTGATATTGGCGTCTTTAGATGATGCACGGGCTTATCTTCAAAGTTATTCGCCACCCGATATTCGATCATTTAATGAAAAGCGTGAACGTTTTTTAAGCAGTTTACGGATGATTCCACAATTACTCGTAGTCGAATCGGATGATCCGTTAAAAATTATGTTGCGTGTGGCTCATCATAGTGGCTACCAGCTAAAAGAAAAGCTAGAACAAGTTGGTATTGAAGCTGAATTAGCTGACCCGTTTCAAGTATTGTTGATTTTGCCTTTATTAAAACAGCGTCATGCGTATCCGTTTGCGGAAATTCGCAGTCGTTTAAAAGAGGCAGTAGCGATGCTTGAAAGAGAAGATAGACAAGTAACAACAATAGAGGTTAAACAGATAGCTGATGTAACAGTGCCAGAGTTCTCTTTTGAAGAAATCGATTTAGCCGACCAAGAATGGGTATCTTACACACAAATTATTGGGCGCATTGCAGCAGGAATGGTGATACCTTACCCACCGGGGATTCCGTTAATTGTGGCTGGGGAAAAATGGACCATGCTTAAAGTAGAAGAATTAATGAATCACCTTGCTACAAATGCCCAAATTCAAGGTGACCATCGTTTAGCTTTTAAGCAATTGCCGGTTCTGATGCAAGACACTGAAGTAGTAAGCAACGTATAAAAGGGTATACTAAAGCATCAACTAGGATGAGGAGGGTTTTCATGAAGCAAGAAAAGTATGCAATCATTGATATCGGTTCGAATACCATTCGACTTGTTATATATACACGGGACAAAAGCGGCCGTTTTACTGAAAGTGAGAACGTGAAAGCAGTGGCTCGACTTCGAAGTTATTTAAATGAAGAGAATGTTCTAGAGCAAGAAGGTATCGATATATTAGTGAAGACATTAAAGAGCTTTCAGGAAGTGACTCGTCATCATCAGTTAAAGTCTATTAAATGCGTAGCTACAGCTGCAGTACGCCAAGCAGAAAATCAAGCTGCCATTTTAGCAACAGTAGAAAATGACACCGATTTTTCTATCCGTATTTTATCCGAATACGAAGAAGCACATTACGGGTACCTCGCAGTCGTTAACTCAACCCCATTTACTAGTGGCGTCACCGTGGATATTGGTGGGGGGAGTACGGAAATCACTTATTTTAAAGACCGTCAGCTTATTTATTTTTATAGTTTTCCATTTGGTGTGTTGTCTTTAAAAGAGCAGTTTATCCAAGAAGACACCCCCAAAAAAGGAGAAATGCGGGAGTTGCGGAGCTTTTTAAAAGAACAGTTTAATCAGTTAGACTGGTTAGCGGATAAACGCTTACCATTGATTGGTATTGGGGGAAGTGCAAGGAACATGGCACAAGTTCATCAAGAGCATATTGACTACCCTTTTTCCGGGGTACATCAATATATGATGTACAAAGACGATGTGGAGGAAGTTTATGACTTATTAAATTCTCAAGATTTTTCAGAGCTTCAAGGTTTAGAAGGGTTATCAAAAGACCGCGCGGACATTATTATTCCCGCCGTTGAAGTTTTTCGCTATTTGATGGAGTTGATTGATACAAAACAATTTGCGCTCAGTAGAAAAGGCTTACGAGATGGTGTTTTTTATGAAGAGATGACGAAAAACTTTGATTTGGCTGTCCTCCCCAATGTCATAGAAGAAAGCTTTCATGAGTTAGCGATCGATTACGATATTAATTTAACTCACGCCTTCCATGTTACAAATAGCTCCTTGCTCATTTCAAAAGCTTTAGAAGCAATAGATTTATTGTCATTGGAAGAACAAGATTATAAGCGTTTAAAACTGAGTAGTGCTCTTTATAATTTAGGTAGTTATATCGATTCTGAATCTAGTCATCAACATACGTTTTATTTATTAAGCAATCGTACGATAGATGGCTTACTGCACAAAGAACGGGTCATTATTGCATTGATGGCTTCGTTTAAAAATAGGGGGACTTTTAAACGCAATGTAGCACTTTATGAAAAGTGGTTTTCGAAAGATGAATTAGCAAAATATACATTGCTCGGAGCAATTATTAAAATGGCGTATAGTTTAAATGCCACTAAACGAGACATTGTTGAAGACATCAAGCTCGATCAACAAGAGGGTGTATTGGTCTTTACGGTGCAATGTCGCGAAGACTGGAAGCCTGAGCAATACCAAATAGAAAAGCAGAAAAAACATTTAGAAAAACAGCTGAAACAAACGGTGGAGTTTCGGTTTTATAAATAATCGATTGCTGAAAACAGCGTAAAAGGTGGTGTGGGCAGTGGATTCAGGGAAAAAGAAGAACGTTGAGCTAAGAAATCCGGCTTATTACAATAACCGTGAATTGAGCTGGCTCGCTTTTAATGAACGTGTACTACAAGAAGCACTTGATAAAAAAAATCCTTTATTGGAACGACTAAAGTTTTTAGCGATCTTCAGTTCGAATTTAGATGAGTTTTTTATGGTTCGTGTAGCTGGGTTGCAAGATCAAGTGAAAGTGGGATTTACAAAACCTGAAAACAAAGCAGGAATGACACCAAAGCAACAGTTAAATGAAATTGCTATAAAAACCCATCAACTTGTAGACTTACAGTATGAAACCTTGCGAAATACATTGTTACCTAAGCTTCAAAAAGAACATGTTGAGTTTGTGAAGATGAAGGATTTAGATGCTGAACAAGTAAAAGCAATGGAAGTGTATTTTGAAGACTATATTTTCCCAGTACTAACGCCTATGGCGATTGATGCGTATCGAACGTTTCCAATGCTGCTCAATAAAAGTATTAACTTAGCGGTAAAATTGGACGCGGAAAAAAAGCAAGACGAAGAAGGGCAGAAAATCGCTATTGTTCAAGTGCCTGCCGTATTAGAACGTTTTGTCCAAATTGAGCCGGAGAAAAATAGTCATAAATTAGTGTTACTAGAAGACGTAATTAGTTTCTTCATTCATAAGTTGTTTCATGGTTTTCAAGTTACTTCCGTATCGGTGTTCCGTATTACCCGTAACGCCGACATGACTATTCACGAAGAAGGCGCACGCGACTTACTGAAAGAAATTGAAGAAGAACTTCGTAAACGAAAGTGGGGAGCAGCAGTTCGTTTAGAAATTCAACAACCAGGATTTGATTTGGATATTTTGGATTATTTGACGGACGAATTAGAAGTCCATAAAAAAGATGTTTACGCAATTGAAGGGTTTTTAGATGTAACAGCTTTTTTTAATTTTTATAAAAAAATGGCCCCTGTTTGGGAGCATTTGGTCTTTGAAGGAAAAGTGTCTCAATTGCCCGCAAGTATGGAAACCGGCAAGCAAATTTTTCAAAAAGTTAGTGAACAAGATGTCTTTTTGCATCATCCATATGAATCGTTTGAGCCTGTTGTTCAATTTATAACAGAAGCTGCAGATGATCGGGATGTACTCGCGATCAAGCAAACCTTATACCGTGTTAGTGGAGATTCGCCGGTTATTAAAGCATTAAAAAGAGCGGCAGAAAACGGCAAGCAAGTCACCGTACTTGTTGAATTAAAAGCTCGTTTTGATGAAGAAAACAATGTCCACTGGGCGAAAGAATTAGAAAAAGCCGGGTGTCATGTTATTTACGGAATGACACATTTGAAAACACATAGTAAGATTACGCTCGTTGTCCGTAAAAAAGAAGATAAAATCGAGCGATTTGTTCACTTAGGGACCGGTAATTACAACGATCAAACCGCGAAAATTTATACCGATATGAGCTTGTTTACATCAAAAAGGCAATTCGGAATCGATGCCACTAATTTTTTTAATTATTTAAGCGGCTACACGGAAAAACCGGAATTCCATTACTTATCAGTAGCGCCTTTTACCATTCGGACCGATATTATTGAGTTAATCGATACGGAAATCCGATTTCAGAAAAAGAATGGCAACGGTCGGATTGTCGCAAAAATGAATTCCTTAACCGATAAAGTTATTATTATGAAGCTATACGAAGCATCAAATGCTGGAGTGAAAGTGGAGTTAATCGTTAGGGGAATTTGTTGTTTACGACCAGGCATCCCGGGAGTAAGTGAAAATATTCAAGTACGAAGTATTGTTGGGAGCCTCTTAGAACATAGCCGTGTCTATTTTTTCAATCAAAATGGCAAAGAAAAAATCTTTTTATCATCAGCAGACATGATGACGAGGAATTTGAATAATCGCATCGAAATTTTGTTTCCGATTATTGACGAAAAAATTAAAGACCAAGTCGAAACCATTTTAGAGTTAGGTCTTATGGATAATGTGAAAGCTCGTGAGCAAGATGCAAATGGTGTTTATAGCTATGTCCCACGTAAAGAAAATGAACCTGCTTTGGACAGTCAAATGGAGTTGTTTCGTCGCGCTTACCGAGTAGCGGAAGACGAAGAGTAGTGGCAACTAGACAGTTTTAAAGGTCACTGTAAAAAGAGCACCTTTTCGTGTATAGTATAAAGAGTTTGAAGCAGTAGATTATGATTAATTTCATGGAATAAGGTGATTAGCAAAATGAGTTATTTAATCAATCTCGAAGGCGGAGAAGGATCGGGAAAATCAACGGTTCTGAAAATGCTAGCAGATGCATTAATAGAAAAAGGATTCTCGGTTGTATGTACAAGAGAACCGGGTGGCATCGATATTGCCGAACAAATTCGTGAAGTCATTTTAAACCGGGAAAATACAGCAATGGATGCGCGAACAGAAGCATTGTTATATGCTGCGGCAAGAAGACAGCATTTGGTAGAGAAAATCATTCCTGCGCTCCAAGAAGGCAGCATTGTATTATGCGACCGCTATATTGATTCGAGTCTTGCTTATCAAGGGTATGCACGAGGACTTGGGATGGAAGAGATTTTTGCTATTAACAAATTCGCCATCGATGAGTACATGCCAGACTTGACGCTGTATTTTGATGTTAATCCTAAAGTCGGATTGGCACGGATTGAGAAGGACGCAAATCGTGAAGTAAACCGCTTAGATGTAGAATCGATGAAGTTTCATTATAAAGTAAGAGAGGGTTACCTTCTGTTATTAAGTCAAAGCCCAGAACGTATTCGCTTAGTAAATGCAGAAAATGAGCTTCCAATCGTTTTTGCAGATGCGTTGGAAACAGCCGTGCGTTTTATAGAGGAACGTCAAACAACAGTAGATCCTACATAAGTCTTTTCTCAGCATCTATTTTTTGATTAAATGACTGGAAAGATATGCAGTGCTTACCTTTGTTCATGTTATACTTATATAGAAGAAAGATAAAAAGGAGTGGGTGCTGATGAAACTCGTAGTAGCAGTTGTACAGGACCAAGACAGTAACCGATTATCCAATGCGTTAACAAAAAATGATTTCCGGGCTACAAAGCTTGCCAGTACAGGAGGGTTTTTACGGTCAGGGAACACCACCTTTTTAATCGGTGTTGAGGATGATCTCATCCCGAAATTAATGGATTTGATCCGTGAGAATTGTCGTTCACGTGAACAAATGGTCGCGCCAGTTTCACCAATGGGTGGTAACGCAGATTCATATATTCCTTATCCAGTGGAAGTTGAAGTAGGCGGAGCAACGATTTTTGTCTTGCCAATTGAACAATTCCATCATTTTTAATCAATAGGGACAAGTGAGTTTCCCGTGATAAGTACCGCGGGTATCGTCCAGTTAGTACTATAAACAATACCCGTGATCCAATCGGAACACGGGATTTTTTACAAAGTCTGAAGGTGAAGTTGATGCAAAAAACAACGGATGAATTTTTGGAGATGCAACCGGTAGTGATGAAGCGACTGCAAGGGGCTTATGGAAAAGAGCGTCTCGCGCATGCTTATCTATTTGAAGGTCCCGCAGGTTCAGGGAAAAAGGAGATTACTCATTTTTTCGTTAAGCTTTTACTATGCGAATCACCTATTGAAAATGTTCCATGTGAAACATGTCGGAGCTGTCAACTGTATAATTCCGGCAATCATACGAATGTTATTTTCATTGAACCGGATGGTCAAAACATTAAAATCGATCAAATTCGCGAATTAATTTTCAAGTTGAATAAAACCGGCTTGAATACAGGCCGTAAAATATACGTGATTGAACAAGCAGACCGAATGAATAATTCTTCTGCTAATGCGCTATTAAAGTTTTTAGAAGAACCGGAATTTAATGTTACGGCTATCTTGTTAACAGAACGCTTGAATGCGATAATGAGCACAATCCGTTCTCGTTGCCAATTGGTATCATTTCGTCCTTTATCTCGTCCAAAGTTAATGGAGAGGTTAATTGCGAACGGCATGACCGAATCCATGGCAGCAACAGTGAGTATGCTGACACAAAGTGAAGATGAAGCTGTTTCATTAAGTCAGGACGAACAATTTTCACAAGCAAGAAAAACAGTTTTGAAAATGGTAGAAGTGGCTAATGGCAATGTTCATGAAGCACTTTTAATGCTTCAAGCCGAATGGCTGCCATTATTTAAAGAAAAAGAAGATGCCGAAAGAGGTCTAGACATGTTATTATTTGCATATCGGGACATCGCTTCGGTAAAAGCAGGTCTAGAGACTGCACGAACATATCCAGACATGGAAGAAACTTGGAAGCAGATGGCTCTCCAACGCTCCTTTACGGTATTGTCCAAGCAGTTGCAGGCTATATTACAAGCCAAACAACAATTGCCGCGCAATATGAACCGGACGCTGTTGATGGAGCAGTTAATGCTGAATCTGCAGGAGGGGTAGCAATTGTATAATGTGATAGGTGTTCGCTTCAAGAAAGCGGGTAAAATATATTATTTCGATCCGGCTGAATTAGGAATCGAAAAAGACGATTACGTCATTGTGGAAACAGCAAGAGGCGTAGAATATGGGAAAGTAGTCGTGCCAACGAAAACAGTTGGAGAAAACGATGTCGTTTTACCTTTAAAACAAGTGGTGAGAATAGCAACTGAACGCGATCGCCAACAAGTAGAGGAAAATCGACTAGAAGCAAGTCGAGCTTTTGAAATGGGTACTGAAAAAATTGAAGAACATCAATTGGACATGAAGCTAGTTGATGTCGAATACACGTTTGATCGCAACAAAGTTATTTTTTACTTTACAGCAGAAGGTCGTGTGGATTTCCGGAACTTGGTCAAAGACTTGGCTTCCATTTTCCGTACCCGCATCGAACTTCGTCAAATTGGTGTTCGTGATGAAGCAAAAATGCTCGGTGGCATAGGGCCTTGTGGTCGTATGTTATGCTGTTCTACGTTTTTAGGTGATTTTGAACCGGTATCCATCAAAATGGCAAAAGATCAAAATTTATCGTTAAATCCTTCGAAAATCTCAGGCTTATGCGGACGATTAATGTGCTGCTTAAAATATGAGAACGATGAATATGAAACAGCAAAAAAAGAAATGCCAGATGTTGGAACAAGAGTGACGACGCCAGACGGAGATGGTCGTGTAGTTGGCATGAACATTTTAGAGCGAGTATTAAAAATTCGCTTATCTGAGCAAGAACAAACACTTGAATATACATTAGATGAGATAATGGGCCAAGGAACGAGAGCGTGAGGTGGTTTAAGTGAAGGAAAAAAACTTTTTAGATACAGTCATGGAATTTGAACAGCAACTCCAATCGATGCAAGAGCAATTCAGCGAGTTAAAAGCCGTGGTGGCTCGGACGATGGAGGAACATCATGCATTGCAGCTGGAAAATCATCATTTACGTTCACGATTGGATGAATTTCATAAAGCGGTTCCAGAAGTGGCAGCAGTAGATCCAGTAAAATTGAAAAAAGCTGTTATGGATATCGGTGAAGGCTACGATAATTTAGCGCGCTTATATCATGAAGGTTATCATGTCTGCAACGTCCATTTCGGCAGTTCTCGAAAAGGCGATGATTGTCTGTTTTGTTTGTCATTCCTGAATAAACAAAACTAAAAAGTAGAAATTAAGATCAATAAAGAGAAAGGCTTCCGACACTCCGTGTGGCGGCAGCCTTTTGTTATGCTAGGAGTTGAAAGAATGTTAGTGGGCGACGAAAGATTAGATTATTTATTAGCGGAAGATCTACGGATTATTCAAAGTCCATCGGTGTTTTCGTTTTCTTTAGACGCGGTGTTATTGGCGCGTTTTGTATATGTGCCGTTCAAACGAGGAACAATTGTGGATTTGTGCACGGGCAATGGAGCGATTCCCTTGTTTCTCAGTGCACGGACAGAATCTCGTATTATCGGAGTAGAGTTGCAAGAAAGGCTCGCTCATATGGCACGGCGTAGTATAGCTTTTAATGAGCTCGAAAAGCAAATAGAAATTATCGAAGGCGATGTTAAAAACATGCCGAAACAATTAGGGTTTGAAAAATATGATGTCGTAACGTGTAATCCGCCATACTTTCCAGCACATGAGATGAGCGACAAGAACATTAGTGAGCATATGGCGATTGCCCGTCACGAATTGCATTTAACATTGGACGAAGCCGTACAAGCAGCGAGTCAATTGCTCAAACAAGGAGGCAAAGCAGCATTTGTCCATCGTGCAGGTCGATTGATTGATTTGATGTCGGCGATGCGTGCAAACCGCTTAGAACCTAAACGGATTCGTCTCGTTTACCCGAAAGCTGGAAAAGAAGCGAATACCTTATTGATCGAAGGTATTAAAGACGGCAAGCCGGATCTGAAAATATTGCCCCCGCTGATTGTATACGGAGAAGATGGGGAATATACAGAAGAAGTGCGTGAGTTATTATATGGAGATAACTAATCATTATTTTTATGTTTTAGAATGTGCGGATCAGTCTTATTATGCCGGGTATACCAATGACCTCGTAAAGAGGTTATCCGCCCACAATGCAGGAAAAGGCGCAAAATATACACGTGCTAAAGGCCCGTCAAAACTAATTTACCATGAATGTTTTGAGACAAAGCAAGAAGCCATGAAAGCGGAATACGCCTTTAAACAATTAACTAAGCCACAAAAAATTCGTTACATTGCTGAAGAAAAGGAGAGCGACAAATGAAATCTCAAAAAAGTTTTCAGCACAAAGAAGCAACTTTGTATTTAGTAGCAACACCCATTGGCAATTTAGAAGACATGACCATACGTGCGTTGCGCATTTTAAAAGAAGTCGATATGATTGCAGCCGAAGATACACGTAACACCAAAAACCTTTGCAATTATTTTGAAATACAAACAAAGTTAGTTAGCTATCATGAGCATAATCAAGAAAGCGGCGGTTTTAAAATTTTATCGTATCTGGAACAAGGCAAGTCGGTTGCATTAGTTAGTGATGCCGGCATGCCATGCATCTCGGATCCTGGTGAAGATATTGTCAAACGAGCGGTAGCGGAAGGTTTTCCTGTCGTACCCATTCCAGGAGCTAACGCAGCACTGAGTGCGCTAATTGCTTCTGGAATCTCCCCACAACCTTTTATGTTTTATGGATTTTTATCGCGCAATAAAAAAGAACGACTAGCTGAGCTTGAACTATTAGGACAGAAAGAAGAAACACTCATTTTTTATGAAGCACCTCATCGATTAAAAGAAAGCTTAAAAAGCATTCAAAAAGCAGTGGGCGATGACCGGAAAATTGTGTTAGCACGTGAAGTAACTAAGAAATTTGAAGAATTTATAAGAGGGTCAGTAGGGGAAGCTGTCGAATGGGCTGACGAAAATGAAATTCGTGGAGAATTTTGCTTAGTGTTAGAAGGCAATGCAGACCCTGAACCGATAGATAACGTGAAGTGGTGGGAAACGTTATCTATTGAAGAGCATGTCGATCAATTGATAGAAACCAAAAAATTAACGTCGAAAGAAGCAATTAAAGAAGCAGCAATCGAACGTCAATTGTCGAAAAGAGAAGTATATCAAGCTTATCATACGTAAGAAAAGCGAAAGCACCCGTGTAGCTCTGTCGGGCGTAAGACAGGCTGGCGAAGTGGCGTGTTTTCAGCCACACAGCCAGAGTGGCTTACGATCCAAAGAGCTGGGTGCTGGAGTCTAGACAAAGAAAAGCGAAAGCACTCGTGTCGTTCTGTCGGACGTAAAATATTCATAAAAAAACCGGATGCACGGGCATCCGGTTTTTTATATTATCTTTTTAAGTTGTTTTGAATTTCTTTTACTAACATTTCTGCGCCTTCAGAGCTTAAGATCAGTTTACCGCCAACTAATTGCATGTTTTCGTCTGATACTTCACCTGTAACTGCACATGTCATGTTTGGTAAGTATTTCTTCAAAATGATCTTATCGTCGTCCACATAAATTTCCAATGCGTCTTTCTCAGCGATTCCTAAAGTACGGCGCAATTCGATTGGAATTACCACACGTCCTAACTCATCTACTTTACGAACAATTCCTGTTGATTTCATAATTATAGTCCTCCTTTAAGTTTATCGGATGTATTCGTCAAAATTCGACATTTTCCACTTCCTGTAATAAATCATACCAAGTACTGTCAATTAGGTCAATAAAAAACTATCGAAAATATAATAAAATTTAAGATTTAGTGTTAATTTCGCCAGATTTACTGTACAAGATGTCATAAATTCGACAAAATGTCGAATGGAATTGTAACGGGATAGCTATAAGTAGCAAGCTATAATACCTATTTAAGTGATTGGTTGGAATTGAAAGATTGTACAAAATTGGGGACTTGGTTAAAATAAGGACTATACAAAAAAACTGGAGGAATTTTTCGTGACTGCTAACAACAAGACATTTTATATAACTACACCAATTTATTACCCAAGCGGAAAATTCCATATTGGAACGGCATATACAACAGTCGCTTCTGATGCAATGGCCCGCTATAAGCGCCTACGTGGATTTGATGTCCGGTTTTTAACTGGAATGGACGAGCATGGCCAGAAAATAGAGGAAAAAGCAAACGAGGCAGGCAAAGCGCCGCAAGAGTTTGTGGATGAAATGGCTGCAGCTGCCAAACAAGTATGGTCGGTTATGGACATTACGTATGATGATTTTATCCGGACTACAGAAGAACGTCATAAAGAAGGAGTCGAGCGGATTTTTAAAACTTTCCTCGACAATGGTGATATTTATAAAGGGGAGTACGAAGGTTGGTACTGTACTCCTTGTGAATCATTTTTCACCGAAAACCAATTAGAAAATGGCAATTGTCCAGACTGTGGGCGCCCGGTTCAAAAAGTCAAAGAAGAGTCGTATTTCTTCAATATGAAAAAATACGCATCACGTCTTTTGGAATACTATGAAAATAATGTCGAATTTATTGAACCAGAATCACGTAAAAACGAAATGATTAATAATTTCATTAAACCTGGATTAGAAGATTTGTCGGTTTCACGAACTTCTTTTGACTGGGGAATTCCAGTTCCTGGAGATCCGAAGCACGTTATTTATGTGTGGGTGGATGCTTTGTCGAATTACATCACGTCTCTAGGTTACGGCTCAGAAGACGATAGTTTGTTTAATAAGTACTGGCCAGCGGATGTTCATGTAGTTGGTAAAGACATCGTCCGCTTCCATACAATCTATTGGCCGATTTTCTTGATGGCTTTGGATTTACCATTACCGAAAAAAGTCTTCGCTCATGGTTTTATTATGATGAAAGACGGCAAAATGTCGAAATCGAAAGGCAATGTCGTTTATCCAGAAATGCTGGTTGAGCGTTACGGTCTAGATGCAACTCGTTATTTCTTATTACGTGAATTACCATTTGGTTCAGACGGTGTTTTTTCACCCGAATCATTTATCGAGCGAACAAATTTTGATTTAGCAAACGATCTTGGGAATTTATTAAACCGTACAGTGTCTATGATCAATAAATACTGTGATGGTGTTGTGCCACAAATTAACGGCTTACAAACAGATTTTGATGCACCATTGCAGCAAGTAGCTGCACAAACGGTAAAAGCTCATGAACAGTACATGGAAAAAATGCAATTTAGTATTGTATTAAGTGAAGTTTGGACATTGATCTCTCGAACCAATAAATACATTGATGAAACACAGCCCTGGGTATTAGCAAAAGACGAAAATGCAAAAGAGCAATTGGATTCTGTTATGGCTCATTTAGCGGAAAGCTTACGAATGACAGCAGTAATGTTGCAGCCGTTCTTGCCGAATGCACCAAAACAAATTATTGAGCAACTTGGTTTAACAGAAGAATTTTTAGCGTGGGATACATTACAAGACTTCGCTAAAATTCCAGCTGGTACACAAGTTGTGTCGAAAGGTACGCCAATTTTCCCTCGCCTCGAAGTAGAGCCGGAAGTGGCATATATTCGTGATCAAATGCGTGGAACTGTAGCGCCAGTCGCAGAAGAACCAGAAGTGATGGAAGTTCCAGATGTACCGGAAATTGAAATTGAAGATTTTGCGAAAGTAGATTTGCGCGTAGCAACAGTTACAGATTGTGAAGCTGTTCCAAAGACTTCGAAGCTTTTAAAACTTCAGCTAGATATGGGGTATGAAAAGCGCCAAGTTGTTTCAGGGATTGCTGAACATTATAAACCTGCTGATTTAGTAGGTAAAAAAGTGGTCGTTGTTGCAAATTTAAAACCAGTGAAATTGCGTGGAGAGTTATCTGAAGGAATGATTTTAGCTGGTGAAAAAGATGGCTATTTAACATTAGCATCGGTCGCTGAGCAGCTACCAAATGGTTCGAAAATAAAATAAAAAATACTGGAAAAGAACTGTTTTGACCCACTTTCATTAGTGGGTCTTTTTTTGATTTTCTAGTGTAAATTGCCCAATATTACAAAGAAATAGGACGAAATGACGCGGAATTAACATGTTTTGTTACCTAATTGTAATGTTGCTGTGAAGAAAGATACAGGTAGAACCATTAGAATAAAGCTTAATGTGAGGAGAATGATTGATGTTTATCGATACCCATGTACATTTAAATGCAGATCAATACGATGAGGACTTAGTAGAAGTCATTGAGCGCGCACGAGAAAACCATGTGGAGAAAATGGTAGTCATCGGCTTCGACCGAAAAACGATCGAACGAGCCATAGAGTTGGCCGAAACCTACGAATTTATCTTCGCAGTAGTTGGTTGGCATCCAGTAGATGCCATCGACTGTACTGAAGAAGACTTAGCGTGGATTGAAGAGCTAGCTGCTCATCCTAAAGTAGTTGGAATCGGAGAAACCGGTTTGGATTACCATTGGGACAAATCGCCAAAAGAGGTACAACAAGAAATCTTCCGTAAGCAAATTCGGTTGGCTAAAAAAGTGAAACTGCCAATTATCATTCATAATCGGGAAGCAACGGCAGACGTATTAGAAATTCTTAAAGAAGAAAACGCACAAGAAGTAGGCGGCGTGATGCATTGCTTTAGTGGCAGTGTAGAGACAGCCCACCAAAGTATCGCAATGAACTTCTTGATTTCACTTGGTGGACCAGTAACATTTAAAAATGCAAAAAAGCCAAAAGAAGTGGCCGAAGCGATCTCACTCGATCATTTAATGATTGAAACAGATGCTCCATATTTAGCGCCGCATCCATATCGGGGTAAACGAAACGAACCGTCGTATGTTCCACTAGTAGCGAAAGAAATTGCACGACTAAAAGATATTTCCATCGAAATGGTTGCAAAAGCGACAACGGAGAACGCTGAGAGGTTTTATAAATTTTCTCAAAAAAAGTAAAATTAAGAAATTCATATTCGTTGACATGAAAAACACAGGCCCATATAATCACTCAAGTGAAAGAGGAGGAATTATTTTTGACAAATCAAACAAATAGTACCAATTCGACAAAGTCATTTAAAGGTAAATCGTTGGCGGTAACAATCGCAACTATCTTGTTGTTCGCAGCGGTTTTAACATTCGCTATATATGAAGGAACAAAAAATACAGTAACTGTAACAGCTAATGGAGAACAAGAGCAGGTAAGAACGCATGCAGAAACAGTCGGTGCTTTTTTAGAAGAACAAGACATCAAACCTGGAGAGCATGATTTTGTCAGCCACTCGTCAGAAACACCGATTAACGAAGATATGACATTGGAATGGGATGCTGCAGAACAATACGCAGTAACTGTTGATGGGGAAGCAACTTCAGCTTGGACCACAAAAAACACAGTGTCAGACATTTTAGCAACTGCGAATATCGAACTAACAAAACACGATAAAGTAACACCAGCATTAGACACACAAGTAGATGAAGATACAAAAATCTCAGTTGAAAAAGCATACGAAGTTACGATTCAAGACGGTCTGGAAGAAAAGAAAGTATGGTCTACTTCAACGACAGTCGCTGAGTTCTTAAAAGAAAACAAAATCACTTTAGGTAAACTAGATCGCGTTGAAAGTGACTTGGATGAATTGGTTTTACCGAATTCTGCAGTCAAAGTAGTTCGCGTTGAAAAAGTTACCGATGTAGTTGAGGATTCTGTGAAGTATGCAGTCGAAACCAAAAAAGATGACACGCTTCTTAAAGGCAGCGAAAAAATTGTTCAAAAAGGTCAAAATGGCTTAGTAGAAAAAACATATGAAATTGTAAAAGAAAATGGTAAAGAAGTAAAACGAGACCTTAAGAATGAAAAAGTAGTAAAAGAACCAACGAAACAAGTAACTGCAGTTGGTACAAAAACAGTTGTAGCTAGTGTTTCACGTGGTGCTAAAACAGCAACTGCTAAAACAGTTTCATCTGAAAAAGCAACACCAACTACAGCTACAGCTAAAGCAACACCAAAAGCAACGCCTGTTAAAGCAACACCAGCAGCCGCAGAACCAACTGGCGGAAAAGAATTTTATGTATCGGCAACAGCTTATACAGCAAGTTGCACAGGCTGTTCAGGAATTACTGCTACAGGCATTAACTTGAAAACGAACCCTGGTCTTAAAGTAATTGCAGTAGATCCTCGTGTGATTCCATTAGGCTCTAAAGTTTGGGTTGAAGGATATGGCAATGCGATTGCAGGCGATACTGGTGGAGCAATCAAAGGAAATAAAATTGATTTATTCATGGCAAACAGGTCAGATGCGTTATCATTTGGACGGAAACAAGTGAAAGTTAGAATTTTAAACTAATCTATTTTAATCCAACTCTGTAGGCTTTCCTGGGATATTTCCCGGGAAAGCTTTTTACATGTTTATCGGGAAACATGTAAAATAAACAAGAAGCTTGAAAAGAGGAATCTAATAAATGAAAATAACTGAAATTATTGTAGTTGAAGGAAAAGATGATACAGTGGCCATTAAACGCGCTGTCCATGCGGATACCATTGAAACAAATGGTTCAGCTATTACAGCAGAAACGCTCGCGCGAATCGCTCACGCCCAAGAAAAGCGAGGCGTCATAGTTTTTACTGATCCGGATTATCCTGGGCGCCGTATCCGTGCTATTATTGAAGAACATGTGCCCCAGGCAAAACATGCATTTTTGGCGAAGGAAAAAACAATCGCTAAAAACGGCAAAGGCTTAGGAATTGAACATGCCCGTGATGAAGACATTCGTGAAGCGTTATCCGCTGTTTATACACCGTTACAGCAAGACCGGGCGATTGAGATTACAATGGAAGATTTAATCGATGCTGGCCTTGTTGCTCATCCACAAGCGAAACAGCGCCGTATTGCAATCGGCAACGACTTGCAAATCGGTTACACAAATGGCAAACAACTTCAGAAGCGCCTTCATATGTTTGGGATTTCTAAAGACCAGTTTATCAAAGCAGTACAAGCGTTAACTCAGGAGGAAAATTAATGACTAAAGATATTGCAACACCTATTCGTACGCAACAAATCATGACGAAATACAATTTGAAAGTGAAGAAAAGCTTAGGACAAAACTTCTTAATTGATCCTAATATTTTACGCAAAATTGTCGGCCAAGCCAACTTAACCAAAAAATCTGCGGCGATTGAAATTGGGCCTGGAATTGGTGCGTTAACCGAGCATTTGGCAAGAGAAGCTGGAAAGGTGTTAGCCTTTGAAATCGATCAACGTTTATTGCCAGTATTAGCCGACACATTGTCACCATATGACAATATTTCCATTGTCCATTCTGATATTTTAAAAGCGGATGTCCAAGCAGCCATTGATAGCGAATTAGCAGGATACGATGATATTGTAGTTGTGGCCAACTTACCTTATTACGTAACAACCCCAATTATTTTAAAGTTGTTACTAGAAAAGTTACCGATTCGTGGCATGGTCGTTATGTTGCAAAAAGAGGTGGCTGAGCGCATTACAGCAAAACCAGGAACAAAAGCTTACGGATCGCTATCAATCGCTATACAGTACTATACACAAGCTGAAATGGCATTAACTGTTCCGAAGTCTGTATTCTTACCTCAACCGAATGTCGACTCTGCTGTTATCCGTATGACCAAACGAGAGGTACCGGAAGTCGAAGTAATCGACGAGGACTTTTTCTTTAGCGTTACGAGAGGATCGTTTGTTCAACGAAGAAAAACTATATTAAACAACCTTCAAGTAGCAATGCCTTCAGGAAAAGAGAAAAAAGAGTTGATCTTAAAAGCGCTAGAAGAAGCAGAAATTGATCCGACAAGACGTGGTGAAACTTTAACGATTAAAGAATTTGGTTTGTTATCGGATAAATTATACGCTTATTTCCAGTAATGCCGGCATTCTGTTACAAAATCGGCACAACTTGTTTCGAGTTAAAGAAATTTCGAATAAATAAATATTGACAGCAACAGAGTGTCGCTGATAAAATTATAAATTTGCTTGACTATTCCATCAAATTATGGTAGAATTTTATCCATAGTGAGGTGTAGACAAAATGCCCAAAACTTTGGCGGATATTAAAAAGTCGTTAGACCTACATTTAGGAAAGCGATTGCTTTTGAAGGCAAACGGAGGTCGCAAGAAAACGGTCGAACGTGCCGGAATCCTGCGCGAAACATATCACTCCGTGTTCGTGATTGAGTTAGATCAAGAAGAGCATGCATTTGAACGCGTGTCTTACAGCTACGCAGACATCTTAACTGAAGCAGTAGAAATTACTGTGTACGAAGGAACCGAAGACGCACTTGTTGTGAAATAATCGAACTACATTTATAAGATACTCCAAAACTTGCTCCTGCTCATCTAAGCGGAATGCGAGTTTTTTTGTTTCTGTCACCACTTTGCTTTCCATTAGCCCGCGGTATGTTAAAATAGTCTTCATCAGAATATAAAAGGAGGCAGTGGGATGCTCTACGTGAAAGCGCCTGCCAAGATTAATTTAACATTAGATGTTTTGCATAAACGTCCAGATAACTATCATGAAATCGAAATGATTATGACCACGGTGGATTTGTCGGATCGCATAGGATTGATGGGGACAGCAAAAGGCATACATATTCAGTCTGCAGATCGCTTTGTGCCAAATGATTCCCGCAACCTTGCTTATCAGGCCGCACAATTGATTAAAGACACTTTTAACATTAAGACTGGCGTTATCATCTCGCTAGATAAAAAAATTCCGGTTGCCGCAGGTTTGGCCGGAGGGAGTAGCGATGCTGCTGCTACATTAAAAGGGTTAAATAAACTTTGGCAATTAAACTTGTCGCTTGATGAACTAGCTGAACTAGGTGCTAAAATCGGCTCGGATGTTTCTTTTTGCGTTTACGGGGGCACAGCTCTTGCAAAAGGACGCGGAGAAATTATTCAACAATTGCCGACACCTCCAAACTGTTGGGTCATTCTAGCAAAACCAACGATTGGTGTTTCTACAGCTGATGTCTACGGGGCATTCGATGTAGCAACCGCAGAGCACCCAAATACACAAGCCATGATGCAAGCACTCGAAGACGGCGATTACGATGCGATGTGCGCTAACCTTGGCAACGCACTTGAAAGCGTTACGTTAAAATTGTATCCAGAAGTTGCGCATATTAAAGATCAAATGAAGAAATTTGGTGCGGATGCTGTATTGATGAGCGGCAGTGGACCGACAGTGTTTGGGTTGGTTTACCAAGAAGCGCGTATTCCGCGAATATATAATGGATTGCGTGGCTTTTGTTCGGAAGTCTACGCAGTACGGTTGATTGGTGAACGAGAGCCTCTTGCTTAAATACGGACATTTATGGTAAGTTTTCTATAAATCATTCGTGTTTAGGAGAGGGTAGTTTTGAAGTGGAAGCGCAGTGAACGGCTTGTCGATATGACGCATTTTTTGTTAGACCATCCACATAAATTGATTCCGCTGACTTATTTCTCGGAGTTGTATCAATCAGCCAAGTCATCCATCAGTGAAGATTTAGGGATTGTAAAAGAAACGTTTGAAGAAAAAGGAATCGGTTTATTGATGACGGTGCCAGGAGCAGCTGGCGGCGTTAAATATGTTCCGAAGCTTCAAGCTAGTGAGATTAAAACCGTAATAGCGGATTTAATGGAAGAATTGAGTCATTCGGATCGACTGTTGCCAGGTGGCTATTTGTATATGACCGACGTGCTTGGTAACCCAGAAATGATGAACCGGGTCGGTAAAGTATTCGCGACAGCATTTGCCAATGAGAAAATTGACGTCATCATGACAGTAGCGACAAAAGGTATTCCAATTGCCCATGCTATTGCCCGTCATTTAAATGTACCGGTCGTTATCGTTCGTCGCGACAGCAAAGTCACCGAAGGCTCTACCGTCAGCATAAATTATGTATCGGGGTCATCTAGACGGATCCAGACCATGGTATTATCAAAACGCAGTATGAAAAGTGGCCAGCGTGTCCTGATCACTGATGACTTTATGAAAGTCGGTGGAACGATGAATGGCATGAAAAACCTACTTGAAGAGTTTGAATGTACATTAGCGGGTGTCGCTGTTCTCGTTGAAGCTGAGCATTCAGATGAACGTCTTGTCGAGAAGTATTTGTCTCTCGTCAAATTACACGAAGTCAGTGAAAAAGAACGAACTATCGCTTTAGAAGAAGGAAATTACTTTGAAAACGGGGGAGTTTAAATGAATTACGTAGCGACAGACAAAGCGGCAGCTGCAATTGGCCCATATTCACAAGGTGTAGTGTCAGGAGGGCTTTTGTATAGCTCGGGTCAAATTCCATTAACAGCAACCGGTGAATTGGTCGATGGTTCGATTGGCGATCAAACGCATCAAGTATTTTCAAACCTAAAAGCAGTACTTGCAGAAGCGGGCTCATCTCTGAATGATGTCATCAAAACGACTGTTTTTATTAAGGACATGAATGACTTTGCTGCTTTAAACGAGATTTATGCTAGTTACTTTGGCGATCATAAACCAGCACGTTCGACAGTTGAAGTGGCGCGTTTGCCAAAAGACGTAAAAGTAGAAATTGAAGTTATTGCAAAAGTGAACAAGTAAAAATTAGCTAAGCTAAGTGAAAAAAGCAGGCCAACTCATGAAATGATGAGCTGGCCTGCTTTTTTCATTTAATATTTCATTTATTTTCTTTATTAAGTAAATTTTCTAATAAGTTTTATTATTTATGAAGGAGAATAGTTCTTTATAGCGAATACCCATAATTAGGGTTTAAAACAGCAGCTGAGAGGAGGGGGAACAAGAGAATGGAAGTAACAGATGTGAGACTAAGACGTGTACAAACCGATGGTCGAATGAGAGCAATCGCCTCCATCACGCTGGATGACGAATTTGTGATTCATGATATTCGGGTGATTGATGGAAACGATGGCTTGTTTGTAGCGATGCCGAGCAAAAGAACACCAGATGGAGAATTTAGAGATATTGCCCATCCGATTAATTCGAGCGCACGCATGAAGCTACAAGAAGCGGTCTTAACAGCATATGAGCAAAGTGAAAGCGAATCGGTCCTGGAAAATGCCGGGGTTTAATGGAGCTGAAGCAAGGAGCCTTCTATTGTAAAATAGGCTCTTTTTTTATTTGCCTTTTTTGTCATGGGATTGTCATGCCTTGGAACCTTGAAAAATCAAGGTTTTTCCGCTATAGTCAATAAGGAAAAGCTAATTTTTGGTTGACATGGCGAGGTTAACACTGAACCAATCAATTAATAGAATAAATATAAGGGTAGAACTGGTAAAAGAGTTTTGATCAAAAGAGGAGTGGAGGGATAACAGATGGCAAATACATATGCAGTAATTTTAGCGGCCGGCCAAGGGACGCGCATGAAGTCAAAATTGTACAAAGTACTTCACCCAGTCTGTGGCATGCCAATGGTTGAACATGTAACAAGCAACGTGGAGCAACTTGGTGTTGAAAAAATCGTAACCGTTGTCGGCCATGGAGCTGAAAAAGTTCAGCAACAGTTGGGTGAGAAAAGTGAGTACGCGTTACAAGCTGAGCAGCTCGGAACAGCTCATGCGGTACAGCAAACAGCTTCTTTGATTGAAGGTTTAGCAGGTACGACATTAGTGGTTTGTGGCGATACGCCATTAATTCGTCCAGAAACCATGCAAGCCTTGCTTGACCAACATACCGAAACAGGAGCCAAAGCAACCATTTTAACAGCAATTGCGGACAACCCAACAGGTTACGGCCGAATTCTTCGCAATAGCGAAGGCATTGTTGAAAAAATCGTTGAGCAAAAAGATGCTTCGTCAGAAGAACAACAAGTAAAAGAAATTAATACAGGAACTTATTGCTTTGACAACGAAGCGTTGTTTGAAGCGTTAAAATTAGTTTCCAATGATAACGTTCAAGGCGAATATTACTTGCCAGATGTTATTGAAATTCTACAAAAGCAAGGTGAGATCGTAGCCGCTTATGCAACAGATAGCTTTGATGAAACATTAGGAGTTAATGACCGTGTAGCATTAAGCCAAGCTGAGAACATTATGCGTAAGCGAATTGCCGAAAAACATATGAGAGCGGGCGTATCAATTATTGATCCTGCAACAGCTTATATTAGTGCACAAGCTGAAATCGGAGCGGATACCATCATTCATCCGAACGTAACGATTGCAGGCGATACAAAAATTGGGGAAGATTGTATTATTTCGTCAAACAGCCAAATTGTTAATAGTGTGATTGGTGACCGTACAACGATTCGCAGTTCAGAAGTTTACGATAGCAGCATTGGTACGGACACAGCTGTCGGACCATTTGCGCACGTTCGTCCACAATCAGCTTTAGGCAACGATGTGAAAATCGGTAACTTTGTTGAAGTGAAAAAAGCTGAAATCGGAAACGATAGCAAAATTTCTCATTTAAGCTATATTGGCGATGCAACAGTTGGCACAGGTGTTAATATTGGATGCGGGACCATTACTGTAAATTATGATGGCAAAAATAAATTCCAAACCGTTATTGAAGATGATACGTTCATCGGCTGTAATTCAAATCTAATTGCACCGGTTACTGTAGGCAAAGGATCATATGTTGCTGCAGGATCTACGATTTCCAAAAATGTACCTGAGGATTCATTGGCGATTGCTCGTTCGCGCCAAGAAAATAAAGAAGGCTATGCAAGTAAATTAAACAGGAAAAAATAGGAGGGTTCACACCTAATGGGCTATCAAAATGCAAACTCGAAATTGAAAATCTTTTCATTGAATTCGAACCAGGAGCTAGCGGAAGAAATTTCTGAACATGCAGGTATTCCACTTGGAAAAAGTTCAGTAACACATTTCAGCGATGGTGAAATCCAAATTAATATTGAAGAAAGTATTCGTGGCTACGATGTATTTATCGTGCAATCGACTTCTCAGCCGGTTAACGAAAACTTGATGGAACTATTAATTATGATTGACGCTGTTAAACGTGCTTCTGCTCGTACAGTCAACGTCGTAATGCCTTACTATGGTTATGCACGACAAGATCGTAAAGCCCGTTCACGTGAACCGATTACAGCGAAATTAGTAGCGAACTTATTGGAAACTGCAGGAGCGACTCGTGTCATCGTACTTGATTTGCATGCTCCTCAAATTCAAGGGTTCTTTGATATTTTGATTGACCACTTGGTAGCTGTACCATTGCTTTCTGATTATTTCCTGAATGAAAGTGGCGTTGACCTTGAAAATGTAATCATCGTTTCACCAGACCACGGCGGAGTTACACGCGCACGTAAGATGGCGGATCGTTTGAAAGCACCAATCGCCATTATTGATAAACGTCGTCCAAAACCAAACGTTGCTGAAGTCATGAATATTGTTGGTAACGTAGAAGGCAAAACGGCGATTATTATTGATGACATCATTGATACAGCAGGAACAATTTCGATTGCTGCGAGTGCATTAATCGAAAGCGGTGCGAAAGAAGTCTTTGCATGCTGTACACATCCAGTCCTATCGGGTCCAGCTGTACAACGTATTAATGATTCGGTTATCAAGGAATTGATCATCACCAATTCAATTGCATTGCCTGACGAAAAGAAATCTCCTAAGATTAAGCAGTTATCTGTAGCTCGTTTATTGGCAGAGACAATTGTTCGTGTTCACGAGCAAAAATCTGTCAGCACTCTGTTTGATTGATCATTTGTAACACCTTTCGATGCTCTATGTTTCATTAAGACGCGACACGGGTATGTATTATGTATGTACTTATCGTGAACATGTACTTTAATATAACTGGAGGCTGAAATCAATGGTAAAAATGACCGCGCAAAAAAGAGAAAGCAGCAATAAGAATTCTGCATTAACGGAACTTCGTTCACAAGGCAATGTGCCAGGCGTAGTTTATGGTTTTAAAACAGAAACAACACCAGTAACGGTAACTGAGATCGATTTGATCAAAACGTTACGTGAATCTGGACGTAATGGCGTCATCAAATTAGAAATTGACGGTACGACTAAAAACGTCGTATTGAGCGATTATCAAATGGATGCGTTAAAAGGCAGCTTTAAGCACGTCGACTTTTTAGCAATCAACATGTCTGATGAGCTAGAAGTATCTGCAGCTGTTCACTTAACTGGTGAATCAGCAGGCGAAAAAGAGGGTGGCTTTATCACTCAGCCAAACCGCGAAGTAAATATCCGCGTGAAGCCATCTGATATTCCGGATGCACTAGAAGTAGACATCACGGACCTAGCGATTGGCGAAACGATTACGGTTGGCGATATTCGTGGAACGGTTTCTTATGAAATTCTTGACGAAGACGACTTTATCCTTGTTTCTGCAACTGCTCCTCGTACACAAGATGAAATGGACGAACTTGATGCAGGCACAGATGAAAATGCAGAACCAGAAGTGGTTGGCAGCGAAGATTCTGAAGAAGACAAAGAAGCATAAATACAAATGGAAAATAGGGACTGTCGAGAGACAGTCCCTATTTTTACGTTCTACGAAGAGCCGCATATGCTTTTTTTATAAACTAATTATGATAAAATAAAACACAGCGATAAAGCAAAGGAAGATGGATATGAAACTGATTATCGGTCTGGGAAATCCGGGCAAAACATATGAAGATACACGTCATAATATCGGCTTTAAAGTAATCGATTACTTGGCGAGTCAATGGAATGCACCGCTAACACAGTCCAAATTTAAAGGTATGTATTCTGTGAGTCACCGACCAGAAGGCAAAGTGATGCTGTTAAAACCATTAACGTACATGAATTTGTCTGGCGAAAGTGTTGGGGCCTTAATGGATTACTATAATATTGAGTTAAAAGACATCATTGTCATTTACGATGATTTGGATTTGCCAACAGGGCAATTAAGATTACGCCAAAAAGGCAGTGCCGGTGGCCATAATGGCATTAAGTCGTTAATTCAACATCTAGGAAATCAGGAATTTAACCGTTTGCGCATTGGGATTAGTCGTCCGCCAGCTGGTATGAAAGTACCGGATTACGTATTACAGCGATTTTCGACAGAAGAAATTCCAGAAATGACCGCAGCGATTAAAAAAAGTGCGGCTGCTTGTGAAACTTGGCTGTCTAAACCCTATATAGAAGTTATGAATGAATTTAATGGCAGTTAACCGCTTTGACGCATTTGGCGTTCAGAGCTTTTTTCTGTTTTGTGTATTTTGTTGAGAGGAGGAAGTTGGATGAACCACATTTTACAGATATTTTCGGAGGATACACAGACACAACGATTTATAGAGGACTTAAAACAAGGAAATGATCACCAATTGATCTCTGGTTTATCTGGCAGCGCACGCCCAATTTTTTATCAAACCATCTGGTCGGAACTAGAAGAGCCTTTATTAATTGTGACACCTAACTTATTGCACGCTCAACGTATATATGATGACTTGGTGCGTTTGATGGGAGAAAAACAAGTCCATCTTTATCCCGCAGAAGAATTAATCGCAGCCGAAGTGTCTTTTTCTGGTCCT
The DNA here is from genome assembly GCF_001687665.2 of Planococcus donghaensis. NCBI lineage: Bacteria > Bacillati > Bacillota > Bacilli > Caryophanales > Caryophanaceae > Planococcus > Planococcus donghaensis. The sequence continues at coordinate 80,769 of NZ_CP016543.2, forward strand.
GAATTGAGGGCTCACCGCATTGATACGTTAGATCATATGAAAAGTGTTGGGAAAGGCATCTACATCACACCTGTTGCAGGAATGCGTAAGTTATTGCCGACAAAAGAACAATGGGATTATGCTACTTTACGAATTGCGGAAGGTGAAGAACTCGATACAGACGAATGGCTATTAAAATTGGTGGCAATGGGGTACTCTCGTACACCAATGGTAACTACGCCGGGAGAATTTGCGCTTCGTGGGGGCATTTTGGATATTTATCCACTGAATTTTGAACACCCAGTACGCATTGAGTTGTTCGATACAGAAGTAGATTCCCTGCGTCTATTTTCAGCAGAAGATCAACGTTCGCTTGAAAAAGTCCAGTCGCTTTGTATTTTACCAGCCAATGAATTGGTATTATCAGCCGATCAACGCATTCTGCTAGCAGAAAAGCTGGAAGCACAACTTGCTTCTAGTTTGAAAAAAATAAAAGCTGACGATACGAAAGCGTTAATGATGCAACACATCCAACATGACATTGACTTATTAAAACAAGGAGAAACTCCAGAGCAATTGGCGAAATATGCTTCTTTAATCGATACGCAATCCGCATTTTTAGGTGATTATTTCCCGGGGAATGGATTGGTCTTTTTTGATGAGCTCGGACGGATTCAAGAAATGACAGATACGTTGGAACGTGAGGAAGGCGATTGGATTGTTTCGCTACTTGAAGAAGGAAAGTTTGTTCACGATGTTTCGTTAACGTATACGTTCCGGGAAATGATGTCGAAACTAGAACAAAAAGTAACCTTTTTATCTTTATTTGTTCGGACGTTCCCGATGGTATCCATTAAAAAATCATTGGCTTTTTCATGCAAGCCAATGCAGTCGTTCCATGGACAAATGCACTTGCTAAAAGCAGAGATGGAGCGATGGACATTAGGAAAGTCGCAAATCTTTATCGTCGCAGGGGGAGAAGAACGCTTAGAAAAAGTACGTTCCGTATTAGCGGACTACGATATGGAAGCTGTAATTGCTACCTCTTCTACTGAGATTCAAGGTGGTCAAATTTATTTAGTGGATGGGGAATTATCGACGGGCTTTGAAATGCCTTTGCAACGATTGGCTGTTATAACAGACTCGGAATTGTTTAAGCAGCAGCCGAAGAAAAAAACACGTGCACAAAAACTAACGAATGCAGAGCGCATCAAGAGCTACTCGGAGATCAAGCCAGGTGATTATATTGTTCACATCCACCACGGAATTGGTCGCTTTGTAGGGATTGAAACGCTCGAAAGTGGAGGCGTGCATAAAGATTACTTGCACATCGTTTACAAAGCTGATGATAAATTATTTGTACCAGTCGATAAAATCGATTTGATTCAAAAATACATCGCTTCTGAAGAAAAAGAACCAAAACTGCATAAAATGGGCGGCGCAGAATGGAAGAAAACCCGCACAAAAGTTTCGGCTGCCGTTCAAGACATTGCTGATGACTTGATCAAGCTGTATGCAGAACGTGAAGCATTGAGAGGCTTTGCTTTTTCCGAAGAACAAGACATGCAACGCCAATTTGAAGCTGAGTTTCCATACGAAGAAACAACTGATCAATTGCGTTCCATTAATGAAGTGAAACGTGACATGGAAAATGAACGACCGATGGATCGTCTCATCTGTGGGGATGTCGGCTATGGGAAAACTGAAGTGGCCATTCGTGCAGCATTTAAAGCAGTGCTCGACGGCAAGCAAGTTGCGTTTCTTGTGCCAACCACAATTTTAGCGCAGCAACATTTTGAAACAATGAGTGAGCGATTTAAAGATTATCCGATTACGGTTGGGTTGATGAGTCGTTTCCGGTCGAAAAAACAGCAAACAGAAACGGTTAAAGGCTTAAAAAATGGATCAGTGGATATTGTTGTTGGTACACACCGGATTTTATCAAAAGACATGCATTATAAAGACTTAGGCTTATTAATCATTGATGAAGAACAACGTTTTGGTGTGACGCATAAAGAAAAGATCAAGCAAATGAAAACCAATGTAGATGTTTTAACCTTAACAGCAACGCCAATTCCGCGAACGCTCCATATGTCGATGATTGGTGTACGCGATTTGTCAGTGATTGAAACGCCACCAGCCAATCGCTTTCCTGTACAAAGTTATGTGATGGAACATAATGGTGCGCTTGTGCGCGAAGCAATCGAACGCGAAATGGCACGTGGTGGTCAAGTGTTTTATTTGTATAACCGTGTGGATGATATGACACGGAAAGTAGAAGAAATTCAACAATTGGTACCGGAAGCTCGCGTTGGGTATGCGCATGGGCAAATGAGTGAAACAGAACTCGAATCGGTCATTTTGAGTTTCCTAGATGGTGATTACGATGTTTTAGTAACAACGACGATTATCGAAACCGGCATTGATATTCCAAACGTTAATACATTGATTGTTTACAATGCCGATCGAATGGGCCTATCGCAGCTGTATCAATTGCGTGGGCGCGTTGGACGTTCGAGTCGAGTGGCGTATGCGTATTTTATGTATCAGCGGGATAAAGTGTTAACTGATGTAGCAGAAAAACGGTTGATGGCCATTAAAGAATTTACAGAGCTTGGTTCAGGGTTTAAAATCGCTATGCGCGACTTAACAATACGCGGGGCGGGGAATTTGCTCGGTTCCCAACAACACGGCTTTATTGATTCGGTTGGTTTTGATTTGTATTCGCAAATGCTGCAAGAAGCAATTGATGAACGTCAAACAGGCGTTAAAAAAGAAGTAGTGCCGGAAATTGAGATTTCACTCGATGTAGATGCTTATATTCCAGATGCTTATATAAGTGATGGCTACCAAAAGATTCAAATGTACAAACGGGTCAAAGGCATTGAAACAGAAGAAGAAATGCGTGAGTTGCAAGACGAATTGATCGATCGATTTGGGGATATGCCAACTGAAACGGATAGCTTATTGCGCATTGCACGCATAAAAGTGTGGGCGCGCGAAGTCGGGGTAGAATCGATCAAGCAAAATGGCAAAATTGTTGCGGTTCGTTTAAGTGAAGCAGGTACCTCGAGTATCAATGGAGGAAAAGTCGTCGAAGAATCTGCCGCATATGGTCGCGCAGTTGGATTTAGTATGTCGGGTCAGCAATTGGTTATGACCATTGATGAAACTAAAACCAAAAAACAGCACCCATTTGATGTTCTCGAAGGCATGATGAAACTCTTGCCACAATCGCTACGTGAAGAAAAAGCAATTTTGTAAATTAGTACAGTAAATTTTGGTAGAGTTATTCTGCAAAAAAGCTACGCTTTTCTAACTGAATAATATAGTAAAGAAATTACTCAGCGCCGGCGCGTACAAGGGCTAGGCGAAGCGATAAGACGGGTGCTTTTCCCGGCTTATTGCGAGAGCCATGCCCAAAGCGATTTATAGAAAAGCAACATAACGTTAATGTCAGAAAGAGAAGAGTGAAACCTTTGAACAATGAAGGCACAATGAAATCATTTATGAAAGGGGCGGTCTTGCTTACCATTGCAGGGTTTATCGTGAAGTTGCTCAGTGCCATTTACCGAGTGCCTTTTCAAAACCTTGTCGGAGACCAAGGCTTTTATATTTACCAGCAAGTGTATCCGTTTGTCGCCATTTTCGGCATATGGACTTCTTACGGCTTTGCCGTGGCAATCTCTAAACTATTAGCAGATAACCATCAATCGGCGCATCGAGCCATTTTACGCATTGCATTTAGTTATGTAGCCGCTATTTCCAGTGCCGTATTTACCCTATTGTTTTTTGGTGCAGAACTGCTCGCCGGCTGGATGGGCGATGCGAAACTAGATAGTTTGCTCAAAGTAGGTGCATTTGCCGTTGTGTTAATGGCACCGCTTGCCGTGTTAAAAGGCTATTTTCAATCGAGCAATAATATGGCACCTGTTGCCTATGCCCAAGTTGTTGAACAAGGTTTACGCGTAGCGGTTATATTAATTGGTACGTGGATTGTGATTTCACAGGAATTTTCTTTGTATGTGGCAGGTCAAATGGCGATGCTTGGTGCTGTTGCAGGTGGTTTTGGAGCCGTTTTTTTATTATTGCTGTATTTCCGTCGTCATTTTGGTTTTTTAAACCAGCACGCTACAGTCCGAACTTGGCCTGTGCTTAAAGAAATGACCGCTATCAGTTTAAGTGTCAGCATGAGTTCATTAATTTTGGTGCTTTTTCAATTAGTAGATTCGTTTACGGTATTTCGATTGTTAGAAGAAAGTGGCTTTGCTCGATTGACAGCGATGGAGCAAAAAGGAGTATACGATCGCGGTCAGCCATTGGTACAGTTCGGTATTTTAATCGCCACTTCACTTACCTTGGCAATTGTGCCGTTAGTCGCGCGAACTTCTCGGAACACGAGCGGGCGATCAGCCGACATGTATGCTCGTTTAGCTTTTCGAGTATCTTTTTTGTTTGCGTTCGCTGCAGCAGTTGGGCTCACTTTCGTTATGCCTTATGTCAATGAAACCTTATTTCAAACGCGCGAACAGTCATGGACCTTACTCATTTTTAGTTGGCAAATTGTTTGGATGTCTTTATTGCTCATCATGACAGCGATGCTTCATGGACTTGGTAAGGTGAGAGTACCGGCTGTTTTATTAATAGCAGGATTAATGGTGAAAGTCATTTGCAACTTACTGCTAATACCTGCTTGGGGAATAGCGGGAGCGGCTGTAGCTGGAAATATCGGCTTAGCGTTAATTGTTTTTGGTTTACTTTTGTATTTTAAAAAAGTATGGCCATTGCAATTTGCGTCTAGATCCTATTACAGCTGGCTGTTCGGAGCTGGGGTGGCCATGTCTGCCGTAGTGTTAGGGTGGTCACTTTTGGCGGATGGCTATGTATTTGCAAGTTTATCAAGCCGCTTTAGCGCAGCACTTACGACAATGACGGCCATTCCACTGGGTGCTTTCGTCTTTATGGCCATTATTGGTAAAAGTCGAATCATTACGGAAAAAGAATGGTACATCATTCCACTTGGTCGTAAGTTGGCTAAGTTACAATTAGCAATAAACTCAAAGAAAAAAGGTGAAAAGCAATGAATACGATTCACATAATCGGTCTTGGAGCCGGAGATTTAGATCAGTTGCCACTTGGTGTATATAAAAAACTAAAAGCCACAGCAAATTTATATGTGCGGACTGAGGACCATCCGGTATTAACAGAATTAGCAGAAGAAGGCGTAGTGTTTACAAGTTTTGACGAGGTGTACGAAAAGCACGATAGCTTTAGCCCAGTATATGCAGAAATTGCCGAAACGTTAATTGGGCTATCCGGTGACCAGTCGGTTATTTACGCCGTTCCGGGTCACCCGTTAGTAGCAGAACAAACGGTGCAAAACTTGATCGAAGCCGAAAAACAAGGACGCTGCCAGTTATCGATCGAAGGCGGGCATAGCTTTTTGGATTCTTTGTTTGGCGCACTTCGCATCGATCCGATTGAAGGCTTTCAATTAATGGACGGCACGGAAATGACCAGTGATCAAGTAAACATGACGCAGCATTTATTAATTGCGCAAGTATACGATAGCTTTAGCGCGTCTGAAGTCAAGTTAACGCTTATGGAAAAATATCCAGACGACTATCCGGTGACCATCGTGACAGCGGCGGGCTCAGCAGACGAAGTATTACGTACCGTACCTCTTCATGAATTAGATCGTTCGACAGAAGTGAATAACTTAACAACGGTTTACGTACCACCAGCAGCAGAACAAACCAAGCGTTTAAAAGAATGGCAAACGTTCCGTAGCATTATTGCGAAGCTAAGAAGCCCTGAAGGTTGCCCGTGGGACCGCGAGCAGACCCATGAATCGTTAAGTCCGCATTTGATCGAAGAAGTACATGAGTTGCTGCAAGCGATTCAAGAAGAAGACGATAAAGCAATTGTCGATGAACTCGGCGATGTGTTGTTGCAAGTGTTTTTGCATGCTCAAATTGGACAAGACAATGGCTATTTCCAAATAGAAGATGTACTTGAAGCCATCAGTGCGAAAATGATTCGTCGTCATCCTCACGTTTTTGGTGACGTGTCGGCTGAAGATTCCGAGCAAGTAATCGCCAATTGGCAGGAAATTAAAGCGAAGGAAAAACCGGCACAAGATTCGTTATTAGAAGGACAAGAGCGTTTTAGTTCTTCATTGACGACATCGTTTAATTATCAAAAAAAAGCAGCAAAAGTAGGCTTTACATGGCCGGATGCTGCATCTGCTTGGGATAAATTCCATGAAGAATTGCAGGAGTTTCAACAAGAAATAGCGAATGGTTCCAAAGCTCGCCAATTAGACGAATTGGGCGATTTGCTGTTTACGTTAGTGAACCTTGCCCGATTCTTTGATTTGTCGCCTGAAGAAGCGATGATGCAAGCGAACCGTAAATTTCAAAGTCGTTTCCGTTATGTCGAACAGCAAGTGAAAAAAGGAACCGGTGATTTTGGTGATTATTCACTAGAGCAGCTCGATGCATTTTGGAACCAAGCCAAATCATTGGCAAGAAAGGAAGACTAACATGAGATTAGATAAATTTCTAAAAGTATCTCGCTTGATCAAGCGTCGTACATTAGCGAAGCAAGTAGCAGATCAAGGGCGTATTACGGTAAATGGCAACAAAGCGAAAGCAAGCTCGGTTATTAAAGAAAATGATGAGCTGCAAATTCGTTTTGGGCAAAAAGTCGTTACGGTTCGGGTTGATATGTTAAAAGAAGTCGCGAAAAAAGAAGATACCGTGAACATGTACACGATTTTGAATGAAGAAAAGCTAGAAAAAGTAGAACCTGAATTTATTGATGACGAAGCGTAAAAACCTGCCTTATGTAAGTTTTTTCAGTGTGTAAAATAAATTGATACTCTTCTATGTTTCGTGAAAGTCTGATACTTTTACGATTAAAAAAAGTAAATCATCTACGCATTTGGAGAAGCTTATCGCTCGACTCCTGTGGGAATAGTGGATTTGAGAGACCCCGCAGAGAGCGTCAGCGAGCGAGGAGGCTCGATGCCCACCCCACGGAAAGCGAGCGATAAGCTTCGGAAAATGTGGTTATAAAATACTTTTTCTAGAATATGAAAAACCTGCCGTGTGCAGGTTTTTTTAGATTATAATGACAATAAGTAAAATCTGATAAAGGGGTTTACTGAGAGGAATTGATGAGATTGCCAAAAAAATCATTAAACAAGAAGATTGGATTAGCATTTGCCACATTATTATTGACGTTAACGCTAGTGCCTGAGTCAAGTAATGCTGCAAATTCTTTTAAAGACGTAACTAGCTTTAAAGAAGAAGTCGATTTTCTATCAGGATTAGGCATTATCAAAGGGTTTCCAGATGGTAGTTTTAAGCCAGCAGCTGCGATTACCCGATTAGACGCTGTGCGTATGATTTTGCGTGAATTAAATGATAAAGATACGGTCGGCACAGATCCTGGATTTACAGACTTAACCCCTGATACACCGGGATATGATGAGGTAGCCAAAGCGGTGAAACTTGGTTTTATTGCAGGAAAAGAAACAAAAGAAGGCGTAAAATATTTTGATCCTAAAGGTCAACTAACACGTGCAGAAATGGCTAAGATCTTAACATTAGCTTATCAATTAAAAGCTGATCAAAATATCGCTTTTACCGATGTTAGTTCTTCTTTTTGGGCTAATGCTTATATTAGTCGTTTGGCAACAGCAGGTGTGACAAATGGATATCCTGGTGGAACATTTAAACCAAATGAATCTTTGCAACGTCAGCATTTCGCAGCATTTATGGCGCGTCTTTTAGCTCCTGAAAAATTCCCGCTTGCGGCAAAAAAAGCGAAGTCGCCTGTGACTTACGTAACGACTGATCAATTAAACATGCGTTTAAAACCAAATGCGAGTAGTTCTCTTGTGGGCTCTATCCCTAAAGGTGAAAAAGTTGAATACATTAGCAAAGAAGGTACTTGGTATAAAGTGAAATATGGCAACAAGACGGGGTGGGTCAATTCAGCTTACTTAAGCGATCAAGCAGCTAACCCCCAAATTGCTTATCCAGCACCGTCTACAAAGACGCCAGGAACTTATGCATCGGGCGTGTTAATCGTCAACAAAAAATACGGTCTGCCATCTAGCTACAACCCAGGTGTTAACAAACTGGCGCAAAAAGCAGTAGATGCTATGGTCGTTGCGGCGAAAAAGCAAGGCGTTCAGTTGACGGCTTTTAGTACGTTTCGGTCGTATAATCGTCAAAAAGAACTTTATAATAATTACGTCCGCAAGCATGGCACAGCAGAAGCCAATCGCTTTAGCGCGAAACCGGGTTATAGTGAGCATCAAACGGGCTTAGCGTTCGACTTGGGTGGTAGCAATCAATCACAGTGGCTGAAAGAATCGTTTGCTGCAACAAAAGAAGGGAAATGGCTTGCAGCGAATGCTCATCAGTACGGATTTATTCTGCGGTACCCTAAAGGCAAAGAAAAAATTACCGGTTATATGTATGAACCTTGGCATTACCGTTATATAGGATCTGAATTGGCGTCTAAAGTGAAAAGTAGTGGCAAGACTTTAGAAGAATATGTGAATGTTACTGGGAAATAAACAGCAAAAGCCTTAGGAATCAAAAATTCCTAAGGCTTTTTTCTGTTTTATTTATCACCCATCAATGCAACAAGCACTGCTTTTTGAGCATGTAAACGATTTTCCGATTGCTGGAAAATAACCGATTGTGGTCCTTCTAAAATAGCGGTAGTCACTTCTTCCTCGCGATGAGCAGGCAGACAATGCATAAAGATAAAGTCAGGATTGGCATGCTTAACGAGTTCTTCGTTTACTTGAAACCCTTGGAAATGTTCTAGGCGTTCAATGGTTTCTTGTTCTTGCCCCATGCTCGCCCAAACGTCCGTATAAACAGCATCACTACCAGTAACCGCTTTTTCTGGGCTATCTGTAATTTCGATTGTTGAGCCGGTATAATGTGCGATTTCTTTTGCTAAAGCAACCATTTCTGGTGTAGGTGCATAAGCAGCAGGGGAAGCAATGCTAATATCCATTCCAACTTTTGCGGCGCCAATCATTAACGAGTTGGCCATATTATTGCCGTCTCCGATATAGGCCATTTTCTTACCTTTTAAGGTGCCAAAGTGCTCAAGCATCGTCATTAAATCAGCCATGACTTGGCATGGATGATAATCGTCGGTTAAGCCATTGATTACCGGAATGGAACTAAAATCCGCTAGTTCTTGAACGGTCGATTGGTGATATGTACGAATCATCAACCCGTCCAAATAACCGGATAAAACGCGTCCTGTATCAGCAATGGTTTCACCGCGCCCAAGTTGTGTATCTTGCGAGCTTAAGAACATGGCGTGGCCTCCAAGTTGAAGCATCCCAGCTTCAAATGAAACGCGCGTACGGGTAGAGGATTTTTCGAAAATCATGCCGAGTACTTTTCCTTTTAACAGTGGTAAATGCTTGTTTTCTGGTTTTTTTAATTCAATAGCCAAATTCAGCAAATCCATCAGTTCTGTCGTGCTGTAATCTTTTAGCGATAAAAAATCTTCTTGAACAATTGATGGGGCAAATGGGATCGCCATTGTCATTTTGCAAGCACTCCTTTCGGGAATAGGGTAGATGTTAAGCTGCCGTTAAACGCAGCCATTGTTTCAGGGCGTGTCCACACATGAAGACGGTGGATAGCGGCCTGTTTAGCATGGGTACTGTCCGGGTCAGGAGAAAAATCGATATACGCTTTTTTATTGTCAGTTTGTAACCAATCATCAAAAGACAAAGAGCTTTCTGTAACGACCTCTTGTCCAAGTGTTTTCCATAACGCGCTGTCGACTTGATCGATCGAGGACGTTGCGACAAATAACGTGCCGTCTTCAGCCAAGTTAGCCAATTGAACAGAAGCACCGCTGAGCGCTTTCGCTAACGCTATATCGAAATCTGAACTAGATCCAATCACTTCACCTGTAGACATCATTTCGGGTGATAGAACAGGAGACAAGCCAGGCAGTTTAATATGTGAGAAAACAGGTGCTTTCACCGTATATTCAGGTTGTCCGTTGAAACTCTCTTCAATACCCAGTTCTTCGAACGGTATGCCTAACAACAAAGCAGTGGCATGTTGAACTAGTGGCACATCCGTTATTTTTGAGCTGATAGGAGCAGTACGTGATGCTCGTGGGTTAATCTCCATCACGAATAATTGGTTGTTTTCATATACAAACTGGATATTAAATAAGCCGGTATAGTCCATGTTTGTGGCGATGTGTTTCGCGGTTTCCGTCAGTTCTTGCAAAGCGTATGCTGACAATGAAACCGGTGGTGTAACGGAGATGCTGTCCCCAGAATGAACACCGGTTCCTTCGACGTGTTCAAAAATCGCTGATACCCAAACATTGTCGCCGTCGGTTAAAATATCCGCTTCAACTTCTTTTCCGGTAACAAAATGATCGACCAATACAGGGAATGTCATAGTTGTTTGTTGCAACCAGTCCGTTAATTCTTGCTCATTTGCTAACACAATCATGCCGCGCCCGCCAATAACGTAAGAGGGGCGTAATAACACCGGGAATCCGAGTGAGCGAGCTGCCGGTATAACTTCAGCAGCATTCTGCGCTGTTTTACCCGGTATGGTCGGTAAGCCGATTGATTCCAAAAATGCATAAAAACGATCGCGGTCTTCCATTTGATCTAGTAAATCCACTGTCGAGCCGAGAACGGTAATCCCTGCGCTTTCTAAAGCTGCCGCTACATTCAGTGAAGTTTGTCCGCCAAACTGGAGAATCACTTGATTGATGCCTTCAAAGTCCAACACATTTAAAATATCTTCTGGTGTAATTGGCTCAAAATACAATGCATCTGCTACTTCGTAATCTGTGCTCACAGTTTCTGGATTGTTATTGATCATAATCGCTTCGTACCCAAGTTTTTGAGCAGCCATCACACTGTGAACGCAGCAATAGTCAAACTCGATGCCTTGGCCAATGCGAATTGGACCTGATCCAATCACTGCTACTTTCTTCTTATGATAAGGACGGCTAACATCTGAAGCGCCATGCCAACTCGAATAAAAATAATTGGTATTTGACGAAAACTCAGCAGCGCACGTATCGATCATGCGATAAGCAGGAGTTACTTGCCAAAGTCTGCGTTGTCCCCAAACTTCAGAACACGAAACGTTCCATAAATCAGCTAGTTGTTGATCGCTAAAACCTAAAGTCTTGGCTTGTAGCAAGCGAGCGTGTGTCATATCGTTCCAATTGGTTTGCTGAAGCTTCTGCCATTCGTCAACGATGTTGTTCATCACCCATAAGAAGTAAGGGGTAATGCCGGTGAGGCCATGTAAAAAATCAATCGTTTTGCCACGAACTAATAATTCAAAAAGGACAAACAGGCGACGATCATCAGCTTCGATAGCCAACTCGCATAAGTATTCTGTTGAAAACTTGCTAAGAGCAGGTGAGAGAAAGCCGTCAATTGGTAACTCCAATGAACGAATCGCTTTTTGCAATGCCGCTTCCATGCTGCGTTCAATGGCCATCACTTCACCAGTAGCTTTCATTTGTGTGCCGAGCTTTCGTTCGATTTGTGGGAATTGATCAAACGGCCATCGCGGAATTTTCACCGCTACATAATCGAGAGCCGGTTCAAAACTAGCAAATGTTGTCCCTGTCACTGGGTTTTTTAATTCAGCTAATTGGTAACCCAGTGCCAACTTCGCTGCAATTTTAGCAATCGGATATCCGGTCGCTTTTGAAGCCAGAGCGGATGAACGACTGACACGCGGGTTAACTTCGATTAAATAATAAGCGGAAGTTTCAGGATGCAGCGCAAACTGCACATTGCATGCGCCAATAATGCCAAGCGCTTTAATAATATGAATCGAAGAACTACGCAACATATGGAAATCTTGATCGTTTAATGTTTGACTAGGGGCTACGACAATCGAGTCGCCTGTATGCACTCCGACGGGATCGAAGTTTTCCATATTGCAAATTGTGATACACGTTCCGTCTGCGTCACGCATAACTTCATATTCGATTTCTTTATAGCCAGCAATACTAATTTCGACTAAACATTGCTTGATAGGACTGGCACTCAATCCTTGTTTTACTAAGTCGATATAAGTCTTTTCATCTTGAGCAATCCCGCCCCCAAAGCCACCAAGCGTATAAGCTGGGCGCACGATGAGTGGATAGCCCGCAGAATCTGCAAATTCCAAAGCTCCTTCAATCGAATAAATAATGTCACTATCCGGAACCGGCTCGCCTAGTTGGTTCATCAAAGAGCGGAATTGTTCGCGGTCTTCCGCTTGTTTAATGGCTTTCATGTCGGTCCCCAGTAACGTAACACCATATTTCGTTAAAATACTCGAATCAGATAAAGCCATTGCTAAGTTTAAGGCAGTTTGTCCGCCAACTGTTGCGAGCAAGCCATCCGGTCGTTCTTTTTCGATAATGGCAGTGACACTATCTAACGTTAGCGGCTCGAAGTAGACTTTATCGGAAATAGACTGATCGGTCATAATCGTTGCAGGATTATTGTTGATTAAGATGACTTCCACGCCTTCTTCTTTTAATGCGACACAAGCTTGAGTGCCCGAATAATCGAATTCAGCGGCTTGACCAATGACGATGGCACCAGAGCCAATGACCAATACTTTTTTTATGTGTTCGTGCTTAGGCATGGACTTTCACTCCTTCTGGTTGCTTGGCGACATTTAGAAATTGTTCGAATAAGTCAAGGTGGTCAGTTGGACCCGGTGCTGCTTCGGGGTGGAATTGGACCGTAGTCACGGGTAAAGAATCGTGAACAAGGCCTTCAATACTGCCGTCGTTGACATTTTTATAAAGAACCGAAAAAGGTGTAGGTATAAGGCTGTCGCTTTCAACAACATAGCTATGATTTTGCGAACTCATGCTGACGCGCTTTGTTTGTACGTTCATCACAGGGTGATTGGCTCCACGGTGACCATAGGCAAGCTTCGTTGTTTTCGCACCAAATGCGGAAGCCAGTACTTGGTGGCCAAGGCAAATGCCGAAACTCGGATAGCGCTCTGCCCAGTCCCGGTATGTCGGAAATAGCTGTTGAAGAGCGGCAGGGTCTCCGGGACCATTTGAAAATAACAGACCATCAAGCCCGAGATGATCCAGCTGTTCTGTTGGCGTCGCATAAGGAATAATCGTTACTTTGCAATCGAGTTGCAGCAACTGTTTTAAAATAGAGGATTTATAATGAAAATCAATTAACCCAATATGTGTCGTACCGTTTCCAATTGTTTGAAGCTCTTGTGTTGTTTGAGTAGCAGGGAAAAAATGCGTTTGCACCGGCTCCCAAGCGAGTTCGGGAAAGGAAGTGTGGATTAGTTGTGATTGCATTGTGCCGGAATCACGAATGTTTTGGATCACAGAACGCGTATCAACACCGCTTAAAATCGGAATGCTATGATTGGCAGCAAACTCAGCGAATGAAATTGCCCCATTGCCAAGCGGTCCTTCATATAAGTTTGTGACAATAATACCAGCCGCTTGAATCAGATCAGACTGTGCATAAAGCGACTGGATGCCGTATTGACCAATAAGGGGATAAGAAAACACAATGATTTGTCCTTTATATGACGGATCTGTTAAAACTTCTTCATAACCGGTCATTCCTGTAAAAAAGACGATTTCTCCTTGAATCGCAGTAGCTTTACCGTGCCATTGCCCGTTAAATGCTTTGCCGTTTGCTAATGTTACTGTACCTGACATGTCTTCACCCCTATTTTATTCATTGAAAGTGTATATTTATAAAATTAATCTAATGTTCTTTGTTAAGATTCCCTTTAATGTTAAGTGAAAAGATAATGATAAGTATTATATGTCTGTATAAAAATTAAGTCAACTGTATTTTTATAATAAAACAAAAACCAGTCGTAAGTCCTTATCGAAGAAAGAAGTGAAAAAAGGGAAAATTATTGAAAACGCTTATGTTTTTAAAGCTTTTCATGTATAATAATGACAAAGTTAGTATGAAGGGAGAGCGGGTCATGAGTTTGAAGAGAGATAACAAAGCTGAAAAGCGCGAAGTCACCTCAATTCGCAATGACTATGTCCGTTCGGTTGAAATCGAAGAAAAGCGTAAATCTGCTCATAAAGTTCGATTAATGAGAAGATTGGCAGTATTTGGGTTTGTGGTTTTAATGGCGACTATTTGGATTGGGTCGACTATTTATGCACAAACACAAACCATTTCTGAAAAAGCGCAGCTTCGTGAAGAAGCGTTGCTAGAGCTTGAACAAGTTGAAAAGCAACAAAATCAGCTAGAAGAACAAATCTTGCTATTGAATGACGAAGAATATTTGGCTAAATTAGCGCGTAAAGATTACTTTCTCTCAGAAGAAGGAGAAATTATTTTTACTACCCCACATGACGAAAAAAAAGATGAAGAAAAGGCATCAGAAAAAGAGTAGTCAGTTGACACTCTTTTTTTGATGGTTATAATAAAAAGTGGGACAAGTCCCGCAAAATGACAGCGTGACCCGATATTACTTTGGAGTCATCTTAAATTTTAAGGAGGAGCATTTTTTTTATGTCGATTGAAGTAGGCAGCAAGTTAGAAGGTAAAGTCACAGGTATTACAAACTTTGGAGCATTTGTTCAGCTTCCAACTGGTGCAACAGGCCTCGTGCATATAAGTGAAGTAGCCGACAACTATGTAAAAGATATTAACGATCATCTTAAAGTTGGCGAAATGGTAGAAGTGAAAGTCATGAATGTAGAAGCAGACGGGAAGATTGGGCTTTCGATTCGTAAAGCGAAGCCACAACCAGCTGGCGGCACAGAACGACCACAACGACCACGCCCGAGCAACAATCGTTCATTTGACCGCGCTCCAAAAGAGAACTTTGAAACAAAAATGGCGAAGTTCTTGAAAGACAGCGAAGAAAATATGACGACCTTAAAGCGCGCGACTGAATCAAAACGTGGCGGCAGAGGGGCAAAAAGAGGCTAACTTGCTAGCTGTTTTAATAGTATAGGGAAATGCTTCAATACAGCTTGAAATTTATGCGGAAACGCTTCTCAGTTTGAGAAGCGTTTTTTTTGATATTATTTTTGAAATAAAAAAAGCAGCGTCCTAGAAGGACACTGCTTTTTTGGAACTATGATGGCGGCAGAGGGGATCGAACCCCCGACCTCACGGGTATGAACCGTACGCTCTAGCCAGCTGAGCTACGCCGCCTTGTTTAAACGAACATTTAATAGCATACTATTGATAGATGCGCCTGTCAATTACAATTTTAAAATATTTTTTAGATAAATTTCAAAGGCAGAGATAAGCAGGTGAGGTGAAGATAGTGAAGGATTTTCAAGCGTTACTCATGCAACACATGAACAAGCATCAATTACTACAAACTGGAGATAAAGTACTCATCGGGTGTTCAGGTGGAATTGACTCGATGGTCTTACTTTATTTTTTGAATTCAATAAAGGCAGACCTAGGCATTTCGGTTGCTGCTGTTCATGTAGATCATATGTTAAGAGGAGAAGAATCCGATAAAGATCGCTTGTTTACTGAAAAAATAGCGAAACAATGGGGGATTGAATGCTTTAGTCGAGCAATTCCTATTCCAGCGATTTTAGAAAAAAAAGGTGGCAACAAGCAACAAGTATGCCGTACTGAACGCTATAGTTACTTTCTCGAAGTTATGAAACAAACTGGTGCTACTAAGTTTGCGACCGCCCACCACGCGGACGATCAACTTGAAACCATCTTGATGTCAGGAGTCAGAGGCAGTTTACAGGATGGCTCATTTGGCATGTTAGCAAGCCGTCCGTTTGGAAACGGTCGGTTGATCCGTCCGCTGTTGGCAGTGGTAAAAGAGCAAATTAGCGCATATGCAAAATCGCTAAACATTCCATATCGAGAAGATTCGAGCAACGCTGAAGCGACCTATACACGAAATCGCTTGCGACAAAACGTTTTGCCGCTTTTAAAAGAAGAAAATAGCAAGGTTTCTCAACATTTTGTAGAACTTGCTGAAGACATGCAACAAGATCAACAGTTTTTACAAGAATTAGCCCAACAGAAATTGCAGCAACTGATTCGAATAGAAAATGACCAAATTGTTTTATCTGCCAAAAGTTTCAGAGTTGAAGCGCATGCTTTACAAAAAAGAATGGTTCTACTACTATTAAACTATCTATATAATCCGAAGCAAGTTCCGTTAACGAGACAGCTGGTCGAACAAATGCGGGAAATGATGCAAAGTTCATCGGGCACTGTTTTTTTACATTTGCCGCAACATTATATAGCGATCCGACAATATGACACGGTTTTGCTCGGTCGTCAATCGCGAGAACCAGTGACTGACCCTGAGCCCATCAACATTACTGCTGACTGGACGCCTGTTTATGGTGGTCGCCGGTACAAAGTGGTGCCAACTGTTCAACAGGAACAAAGTGAAAATCTCGCGACTTGGTATTTTCAAGCACCGAAAAACGCTAATTTCTTTTTGCGAAGCAGAAAACCGGGAGACCGGATTCTACTTACGGGGATGAATCATCCGAAAAAGCTATCGCGTTTAATGATTGATGAAAAAATTCCTGTGCCTATGAGAGAAAGTTGGCCTGTCATCACAACTGACAAAAACGAACTTTTATTAGTGCCAGGCTTACGCTCATCGGCTCTCGTTAGCCGTCAAAAGCGTGATGGAGACAATTGGGTACTAATTGAACAACTTTTATACAATGAAAACAAGGAATACTAGGAGGTCCACCATGTTACAGAATGACATTAAAGAAATATTGATTAGCGAAGAACAATTGCAAGACAAAGCACGTGAACTAGGAGCAACGTTGACAGAGGATTATAAAGGCAAATATCCACTAGCAATCGGTGTACTAAAGGGTGCAATGCCGTTCATGGGAGATTTGATGAAACGCATTGATGGTTTTATCGAAATGGATTTCATGGATGTATCGAGTTACGGCAACGCCACTGTTTCTTCTGGAGAAGTTAAAATTGTAAAAGATTTAAATGCGAGTGTTGAAGGGCGCGATCTACTAATCATTGAAGATATCATTGATAGTGGGATGACACTTAGCTATTTAGTGGACCTATTCAAATATCGCAAAGCAAATTCAATTAAAATTGTTACATTGCTGGATAAACCATCGGGACGTAAAGTAGACTTGAAAGCTGATTATGTTGGTTTTGAAGTACCTGATGCATTTGTTGTTGGGTACGGCTTGGATTACGCAGAAAAATACCGGAACTTACCGTATATCGGAATTCTGAAGCCTGCAATTTATAGCGAAGAAGCAGAATAGACAACGATCGTTCACAGTCTATCGATTAAACAGCGAGAATAAGGCCTTTTCGTTGTATGCTGAAATGTTCCTATGGTAGTATTTAGTATAGTTTTAGGGAAACTTTATGAGGGGGCGCGGGATGAATCGGATATTTCGATACACCATATTTTATTTACTGATTTTCCTAGTTATTATCGGGATTCTGGGTACCTTTAACAATAGTAACCAGCCGACTGAAAATATAGGATATAACGAATTTTTAGCAGCATTGGAAAATGGAGAGATTGAGGAAGTTACAATCCAACCAGATGCAATGGTTTATGAAGTGACAGGGAAAATGACTGGATATGACGAAGGTCAATCTTTTGTGACGAATATTCCATTAGAGAACGAAGCATTAACTGCAGAAATTGATGCAGTTGCAAAAGCACAAGATGGTGTCGAGATTGAATATTTGAAAGCTCCACAAACAAGTGGTTGGGTTTCATTTTTCACAGGTATCATTCCATTTATCATCATTTTCATTCTTTTCTTCTTCTTACTTAATCAATCGCAAGGCGGCGGAGGCGGTCGTGTGATGAACTTCGGTAAGAGTAAAGCGAAGTTATATGATGATCAAAAACAAAAAGTTCGCTTTAACGATGTAGCTGGAGCAGATGAAGAAAAACAAGAACTTGTTGAAGTTGTTGATTTCTTGAAAGATCCGCGCAGATTTGCAGACATTGGCGCTCGTATTCCAAAAGGGATTTTGCTTGTTGGACCTCCGGGTACTGGTAAAACTTTACTAGCTCGTGCTGTTGCTGGAGAAGCAGGTGTTCCTTTCTTCTCTATTAGTGGTTCGGATTTTGTAGAGATGTTTGTTGGTGTCGGGGCTTCTCGAGTTCGTGATTTGTTTGAAAACGCGAAGAAAAATGCACCTTGTATCATTTTTATCGATGAAATCGACGCAGTCGGACGCCAACGTGGCGCTGGTCTCGGTGGTGGACACGATGAGCGTGAGCAAACACTAAACCAACTATTGGTTGAAATGGATGGCTTTGGTGCAAACGAAGGTGTTATTATTATTGCCGCAACTAACCGTCCAGATATTCTGGATCCGGCTTTACTTCGTCCAGGGCGTTTTGACCGTCAGATTACTGTAGGTCGTCCGGATGTTAAAGGCCGCGAAGAAGTTCTTAAAGTTCATGCGCGCAATAAACCGCTTGACGAAAATGTTGATTTAAAAGCAATCGCTCAGCGTACACCTGGATTCTCAGGTGCTGATTTAGAGAACTTATTGAACGAAGCAGCACTTGTTGCGGCTCGTCGCAATAAACTTAAAATCGATATGTCTGATCTTGATGAAGCATCTGACCGCGTTATTGCAGGTCCTGCTAAGAAAAACCGCGTCATCTCGAAAAAAGAGCGCAATATCGTGGCTTTCCACGAAGCTGGCCATACGGTTATCGGGTTAACGCTTGATGATGCTGAAACAGTTCACAAAGTAACGATCGTTCCTCGCGGACAAGCTGGCGGCTATGCAGTCATGCTACCAAAAGAAGACCGTTACTTTATGACAAAACCTGAATTGCTTGATAAGATTTCTGGTTTGCTAGGTGGACGTGTAGCAGAAGATATCATGTTCGGCGAAGTATCAACTGGCGCTCATAACGATTTCCAACGTGCTACGGCAATTGCCCGTAGCATGGTAACGGAATACGGCATGAGTGACAAAATCGGACCGGTTCAATTTGGGACAGCCCAAGGCGGTAACGTATTCTTAGGACGTGACTTTAATTCTGAACAAAATTATTCAGATGCTATTGCCTTTGAAATTGATCAGGAAATGCAACGTATTATTAAAGAGCAATATATTCGCACGAAAGAAATTCTGACTGAGAAGAAAGAACTTCTTGAATTGATCGCGACGACATTGCTTGAAGTGGAAACATTAGATGCAGCACAAATTCTGCATTTGAAAGACCATGGTACGCTTCCTGAACGCGATTACGAAACATTAAACGGTGATTTCGGAGACGAAAGTAAACCGGATTTGAAAAAAGATAGCGATACTTCAGAAGCGATAGGTGCACCAGCTGACCCTTCAGCGGGAGACTTGCCTTCAGAAGACGGACAAACGGGCTCTGTAGGAGAGTCGATTGACGAAAAACGTAAATAATAAAAGTGACGAGCTGGTTGCCCATTCCCTTTCTATAGGGAAGGCAATCAGCTTTTTGCTTTCTTAAAATTGTGGTATGATGTGTTGGAAATTCGTCGATAAGTGAGGCTAAATCATGATTTTAGTAATGGATGCTGGAAATACAAGCATTGTCCTAGGGGTATACGATCAAGACCAATTGATGCACCATTGGCGGATGGAAACCCTTCGCCGCAAAACGGAAGATGAATATGGCATGCAGATTAAAGCATTTCTCCAAGATGTGGGTTTAAGTTTTTCTTCAGTTACGGGTATTATTATGTCGTCCGTTGTCCCGCCAATCGTCTCTACTTTAGAGCGGATGTGCCAAAAGTATTTTCAAGTAAAACCGTTAATTGTCGGACCTGGTGTTAAGACAGGATTGAACATTAAGTATGATAATCCACGTGAAGTTGGAACTGACCGAATCGTAAATGCAGTCGCGGCAATCCATGAATATGGGGGTCCGTTGATTATTGTTGATTTTGGAACTGCCAATACTTTCTGTTATATTAATGAAAAGCAACAGTACATGGGAGGCGCTATTGCTCCTGGTATTAATATTTCGACAGAAGCACTGTATGCGCGTGCTGCTAAACTCCCGCGGATTGAAATCACTACACCCGAGCACGTAGTGGGCAAAAATACCATTTCTGCGATGCAAGCGGGTATTGTGTATGGTTATGTTGGTCAGGTAGAAGGAATTGTCTCGCGCATAAAAAAAGACGGCAAAGAAAAACCGGTCGTAATTGCGACTGGCGGTATGGCTTCTTTGATTGCTGGTGAAACAACGATTATTGATTACGTAGATCCTTATTTAACATTAAAAGGACTTTATTTAATTTACAAACGCAACCAAGCGTAAAGAAAGGAACGATAGATGTGTCAGATTATTTAGTTCGCGGCCTCGGTTTTAATGGGAGTGTCCGTGCATTTGCAGTAGACAGCACGAAAACAGTAGGAGAAGCACAACGTCGCCATATGATGTGGCCAACAGCTTCCGCCGCATTAGGGCGAGCAATGACAGGTGGCGTGATGCTCGGCGCAATGCTAAAAGGCGATGATAAAGTAACGATCAAGTTTGAAGGAGGCGGACCTATTGGCGCATTGCTAGTAGATAGCAACGCTAAAGGTGGAGTTCGTGGCTATGTTTCGAATCCGCAAACTCATTTTGATTTAAACGCGCAAGGTAAATTAGATGTTAGCCGGGCGGTGGGTACTGATGGCATGATGTCCGTTGTGAAAGATTTGGGCATGCGTGATAATTTCACAGGTCAAACACCGATTGTTTCAGGTGAAATTGCTGAAGACTTTACTTATTATTTTGCTACTTCAGAACAAGTGCCTTCATCAGTTGGGTTAGGTGTTTTGGTAGATACAGACAACTCGATTTTGGCAGCAGGTGGATTTATCATTCAATTGATGCCAAATACAGACGACGAAACCATTACGGAAATTGAAGAGCATCTCTCTGGAATTGAACCTGTTTCTCATATGATTCAGCGTGGATTATCGCCAGAAGAAATACTCGAAGCAGTACTTGGAAAAGAGAATGTCCAAATTCTTGATAAAATGCCGGTGAATTTTGAATGCAATTGTTCCAAAGATCGTTTTGCGACAGCTATTCTTGGACTTGGAGAAAAAGAAATTCAAGACATGATCGATGAAGATGGAATGGCGGAAGCGCAATGCCATTTCTGCTTGGAAACGTATCATTATTCTAAAGAGGAACTCGAGACGTTTATCAATGAGCTCCAGTTATAATAATCGGCGACCTGCGCCACCGGCAGGTGCAGTCAAGCCTAAACGACATTTAAAAACCAAACCGGTGTTAATGATCATCGGTGTATTATTGTTATTTAATATTTTGTGGTTTATTGCTTGGTTAATTCCGAATGAAACAGGCAAAGCGGAAAAAGTCGCTTCTGTCAGTGGGGAAGCAATCACACGAGAAGAGTGGTTAGCTTCTATGGAAGAGCAGCATGGTCGTGAAGCGTTACTCGAATTAGTCAATGAAAAAGTAATGGCCACTGCGGCTCAAGATTATGGCATTGAAGTTAGTGACAAAGAAATTGATTTGGAGTTAGCGCTAGTACGTTCTTCGCGAGATGGTACGGAAGCCGCGCTATATACAGTGGACGATGCACGTCAACGTGAGAAAATAAAAGCCCAATTAATTTTAGAAAAAGTGCTAACGAAAGACGTTGTTATTGAAAAAGAAGAGATTAAAGCGTTTTATGACGATAACGAGTCGCTTTATGATGTGAAAGATTCGTATCGTACGCGCATTATCGTATTAAATTCATCAGCCGAAGCAGAAGAGACGATCAAAGAACTTGAAAAAGGCTCTTCATTCGAAGCGACTGCTCGGGAACGATCAATTGACAGCGCAACAGGTAACCTTGGTGGAGATATTGGCTATATTTCCAATGGCGAACCTGGCGTAGATGCTAATATTGCGAAAGCTGTTTCAAAAGTAGAAGTGGGCGGATGGTCTTCGCCACTCCCATTGGAAAACGGCAAAACGGCTATTATTTCTGTTACAGAAAAAGTGAATGGTCAAACATTTTCTTATGAAGATGTAGAAGGGCATATCAACCGTGAGCTAGCACTAGAACAATTGCCACAAGCCGTAACCCCTGAAGCATTTTGGCAGGAATTTGATGCTGAATGGTTTTATGGAGAATAACTATTTTTAGACGTTTCATTACGAAACGTCTATTTTTTATGAATTCATGCAATTTGACAAAAGCCTTACCGTATTGATAACATTAGCTTCATTAAAGTCGACAAAATTACTAGGGATTAGGAGTGTTGAAAAATGGCGCGTGTAGGAAATTCAATTACTGATTTGATTGGACAAACACCTATTGTAAAGTTGAATCGGTTAACAGGTCCTGAAGATGCAGACGTTTATTTGAAATTAGAATACTTCAACCCAGGCAGCAGCGTAAAAGATAGAATTGCACTTGCAATGATTGAAGCGGCTGAACAGTCCGGAGATCTAAAAGAAGGCGACACAATTATCGAACCAACAAGCGGAAACACAGGAATCGGTTTAGCGATGATCGCAGCTGCAAAAGGCTATAAATCTGTTTTGGTTATGCCGGAGACGATGAGCATGGAGCGTCGCAACTTGTTGCGTGCTTATGGCGCTGAATTGATTTTAACGCCAGGTCCAGACGGTATGAATGGACCAAACGGTGCGATTAAAACGGCTGAGAAAAATGCAGCTGAAAACGGTTGGTTTATGCCTCAACAATTTAATAACGAAGCAAACCCTGAAGTTCATCGGTTAACGACGGGCCCAGAAATCGTTGAAACAATGGGCGAACAACTAGATGCATTTGTTTCAGGAATTGGTACTGGCGGAACGATCACAGGTGCTGGTCAAGTATTAAAAGAAAAGTATCCAGAAATTCGCATCGTTGCAGTAGAACCTGCTGATTCAGCTGTGTTATCAGGTTGCAAGCCAGGACCTCACAAAATCCAAGGAATCGGAGCTGGATTTGTTCCGGCAGTACTCGATACCAAAGTATACGATGAAATTATTCAAGTAACGAACGATCAATCATACGATACGGCGCGTCAAGCAGCTCGCGAAGAAGGCATTCTTGGAGGGGTATCTTCAGGAGCGGCCATTTACGCTGCACTTCAAGTTGCGAAACGTTTAGGTAAAGGCAAAAAAGTGCTAGCGATTATTCCGTCCAACGGAGAACGCTACTTAAGCACACCGCTCTACCAATTTGATGAATCGAACTAAACGGTTGAAAAGAGCGGACATAGCGTCCGCTCTTTTTCTATGGAAACAAACCGTTTAAATAAGGTAAGATGAAGGCGCGCCTAATGATACATATTCGAATGTTGGACGGTGAATTCTGTGGAAATCAATGTTAAAGATAAAACGCTCGTTATGGGTATATTAAATGTTACGCCCGATTCTTTTTCTGACGGTGGAAAGTATAGTGGGGTACAACAAGCGCTAACGCATGCTAAGCAAATGATCGCGGATGGTGTGGACATAATCGACGTAGGTGGTGAGTCGACGCGACCAGGTCATGTGCAAATTTCAGACGAAGAAGAAATTGGACGGATTATTCCTGTAATCCAAGAGTTGCGTCAAAAGTTCGACGTAATAATTTCTGTCGATACCTATAAATCACGTGTAGCAGAAGCGGCAATTGCTGCAGGTGCCCATATTATTAATGATATTTGGGGAGCTAAATACGATCCCGAAATTGTAAAAGTGGCGGCAAAGTGGAATGTGCCAATCGTCTTGATGCATAATCGTAACGATACAGCTTATTCGAATTTTCATGAAAATCTAGTAGAAGATCTTAAAGAAAGTATTGAAATCGCTCTTTCTGCTGGTGTTCCAAAAGAAAATATTTGGCTCGATCCAGGTGTGGGATTTGTTAAATCGGTTGAGCAAAACTTGCAAGCAATCCAGTCAATTGGGCGAATAGCAGAATTGGGATACCCGGTGCTTCTTGGTACTTCTAGAAAATCATTCATTGGTAAGATTTTAAATACTACTGTAGAAGAGCGGTTGGAAGGTTCACTCGCAACTGTTTGCTATGGCATTAACCAAGGTTGCAGCATTGTCCGGGTTCATGATGTAAAAGAAACAGTGCGCACAGTGCGGATGATGGATGCGCTAACAGGCAAATGCTCATATAAGGAGGAGAAATAATGGATTTTATTCATGTAAATGATATGGAGTTTTATGGTTATCATGGGGTGTTTCCGGAAGAAACGAAATTGGGTCAACGATTTCGTTTAACGGTTTCGTTAGCTGTGGATTTGCAGCAAGCTGGAGAAACTGACGCGCTAGAGCATACAGTACATTACGGAGAAGTTTATGAAGCGTGTCGTTCAATTGTCGAGGGAGAGCCAAAGAAATTGGTGGAAGCCGTAGCGGAAAGTGTCGCCAATCGAATTCTAGCCGACTTTCCTTTAGTGAAAGGCATCCGTGTCCAGCTAATCAAACCAGATCCTCCGATTCCTGGTCATTATAAATCGGTAGCGATTGAATTGACGCGAGGGAAGTTTGCATGAACCAAAGTTATTTATCACTCGGTTCTAATATGGGAGATCGCTTTGAGATGTTGCGACAAGCAGTATCGCAACTTTCGAAATCTCCTTCTATTACCGTTACGCGCATTTCTTCTCTCTACGAAACAGATCCTGTAGGATTTACAGAGCAAGAACCTTTTCTAAATATGGTTGTTCAGCTCGAAACGGAATTGGATGCATTCAAGTTGTTGGATGTGTGTCAGGAGATTGAACATAATTTAAATCGCAAGCGCCTTGTTAGATGGGGACCGAGAACGATAGACCTTGATATTTTATTGTATAACCGAGATAACATAGAAAGTGAAAGGCTTATTGTTCCGCACCCGCGCATGGAGGAACGCGCATTCGTTATGGTGCCGTTACTTGAACTTGCACCAGAATTTAAAATAGTGCACAGCTTTAAAGCAGACGGCGTTCGTTTATGGAAATCATATAAGGACGTTGAAGCATTTTTACTAGAAGAGTAACTAGGGCATAAGAGAAATTCGATCTTTATTAATGAGTGGAACTTGAAGCTGTCACAAATTCGTGGCAGCTTTTTTATGTAGTATGGTAAGAAATTGTGTACAATAGAGAAATACATGAATGAGATTTAATGTGAAACAGATAAAGGAGTGTAGGGCATGTCAGAAGAATTAAACGATCAATTAGTAGTAAGGCGTCAAAAAATGCAGAATTTCCGAGATAACGGAATGGATCCATTTGGTGGCCGTTTCGAGCGGACTCACTTATCTGAAGAAATAATTGAGCAATATGGCAAGTTTTCTAAAGAAGAACTTGAAGAAGCATCACATGAAGTAGTAATTGCTGGACGGGTTATGACTAAGCGCGGAAAAGGAAAAGCCGGCTTTGCGCATATTCAAGATTTAAAAGGTCAAATCCAAATTTACGTACGTAAAGATGCAATTGGTGATGAAGCTTACGAGTTTTATAACACAGTTGACTTAGGGGATATTCTTGGGATTAAAGGTGTCGTATTTAAAACAAACGTAGGCGAACTTTCCATTAAAGTAAAAGAAGTGGAGTTCCTTACAAAAGCGTTACGCCCATTACCGGAAAAATTCCATGGCTTAAAAGATGTAGAGCAACGTTACCGTCAGCGTTATTTAGATTTACTGACAAGTGAAGAAAGCAAAGAGACCTTTATTCTGCGTAGTCGTATTATCCAATCAATGCGTCGTTACTTAGATAATGAAGGATTCTTGGAAGTTGAAACTCCGATGCTTCATTCAATTGCTGGGGGAGCGGCTGCAAAACCGTTTATTACACACCACAACGCATTAGATATGGAATTGTATATCCGCATTGCGATTGAGCTTCACTTGAAACGCTTAATTGTAGGTGGATTAGAAAAGGTTTATGAAATTGGACGCGTCTTCCGCAACGAAGGAATCTCAACTCGTCATAACCCTGAGTTCACGATGTTAGAATTATATGAAGCTTACGCAGATTATAACGACATCATGGCCCTTACAGAAAACTTAGTGGCTCATATTGCACAAGAAGTTCTCGGGACTACCACAGTTCAATATGGAGAAGATCAAATTAACTTGGCTGTAGGCTGGAAGCGACTGCACATGGCTGATGCTGTTAAAGAATATACAGGCGTAGACTTCTGGAAGCATATGACTAAAGAAGAAGCTCAAGCTTTAGCGAAAGAACACAATATTGAAATCAAATCTACAATGGAAGTCGGCCATATCTTAAATGAGTTCTTTGAGCAAAAAGTGGAAGAACAATTAGTTCAACCAACTTTTATTTATGGACATCCAGTTGAAATTTCACCTCTAGCTAAGAAAAACCCAGAAGATGAACGTTTTACAGATCGCTTTGAATTGTTTATAGTGCGCCGTGAACATGCTAATGCATTTACAGAGTTAAACGATCCAATCGATCAACGTCAGCGTTTCGAAGCTCAATTGGTTGAAAAAGCTGAAGGTAACGATGAAGCTCATGAAATGGACGAAGATTTCATTGAAGCTCTAGAATATGGATTGCCACCAACAGGTGGATTAGGAATTGGAATTGATCGATTAATTATGTTGTTAACAAATTCTTCATCTATTAGAGATGTTTTATTGTTCCCACAAATGCGTCCGAAAGAGTAGAAAAGTTAAGAGGGGTACCGATTTAAAGGTCTTAGACCTTTAAATCGGTCTTTTTTTAAAAAAACACTTGTATCAAAATTTGAATGATGCTATACTATTTCTTGTCGCGTTTTTCATAATAAAAGATGCGAAGAAATAAAAAAGAAAAAGTTATTGACTTCTTAAAAAGAAGTTGGTAATATTGAAAAGTCGCCGTGACATGAAGCGGCAAATAACTTGAACCTTGAAAACTGAACAGCAAAACGTCAACAAACAGCAACGGCCGCGCAAAACGGCCCGCGCAAAACTTACTGATCAGCAGTATGCAGATCAAAGCGAATCGTGCGTCTTCGGACGGCGATACGCCAGCAGTATTGAGCAATCAACACTACTCTATAATGGAGAGTTTGATCCTGGCTCAGGACGAACGCTGGCGGCGTGCCTAATACATGCAAGTCGAGCGGAACCAGAGGAGCTTGCTCCTTCTGGTTTAGCGGCGGACGGGTGAGTAACACGTGGGCAACCTGCCCTGCAGATCGGGATAACTCCGGGAAACCGGTGCTAATACCGAATAGTTTGCGGCCTCTCCTGAGGCTGCACGGAAAGACGGTTTCGGCTGTCACTGCAGGATGGGCCCGCGGCGCATTAGCTAGTTGGTGGGGTAATGGCCTACCAAGGCGACGATGCGTAGCCGACCTGAGAGGGTGATCGGCCACACTGGGACTGAGACACG
Organism: Planococcus donghaensis; assembly: GCF_001687665.2. Taxonomy (NCBI): domain Bacteria; kingdom Bacillati; phylum Bacillota; class Bacilli; order Caryophanales; family Caryophanaceae; genus Planococcus; species Planococcus donghaensis. Next base: position 108,112 of record NZ_CP016543.2, read on the forward strand.
GCCCAGACTCCTACGGGAGGCAGCAGTAGGGAATCTTCCGCAATGGACGAAAGTCTGACGGAGCAACGCCGCGTGAGTGACGAAGGTTTTCGGATCGTAAAACTCTGTTGTGAGGGAAGAACAAGTACCAATTAACTACTGGTACCTTGACGGTACCTCACCAGAAAGCCACGGCTAACTACGTGCCAGCAGCCGCGGTAATACGTAGGTGGCAAGCGTTGTCCGGAATTATTGGGCGTAAAGCGCGCGCAGGCGGTCCTTTAAGTCTGATGTGAAAGCCCACGGCTCAACCGTGGAGGGTCATTGGAAACTGGAGGACTTGAGTGCAGAAGAGGAAAGTGGAATTCCATGTGTAGCGGTGAAATGCGTAGAGATGTGGAGGAACACCAGTGGCGAAGGCGACTTTCTGGTCTGTAACTGACGCTGAGGCGCGAAAGCGTGGGGAGCAAACAGGATTAGATACCCTGGTAGTCCACGCCGTAAACGATGAGTGCTAAGTGTTAGGGGGTTTCCGCCCCTTAGTGCTGCAGCTAACGCATTAAGCACTCCGCCTGGGGAGTACGGCCGCAAGGCTGAAACTCAAAGGAATTGACGGGGGCCCGCACAAGCGGTGGAGCATGTGGTTTAATTCGAAGCAACGCGAAGAACCTTACCAGGTCTTGACATCCCATTGCCCGGTGTAGAGATACACTTTTCCCTTCGGGGACAGTGGTGACAGGTGGTGCATGGTTGTCGTCAGCTCGTGTCGTGAGATGTTGGGTTAAGTCCCGCAACGAGCGCAACCCTTGATCTTAGTTGCCAGCATTCAGTTGGGCACTCTAAGGTGACTGCCGGTGACAAACCGGAGGAAGGTGGGGATGACGTCAAATCATCATGCCCCTTATGACCTGGGCTACACACGTGCTACAATGGACGGTACAAAGGGTTGCCAACCCGCGAGGGGGAGCCAATCCCATAAAACCGTTCTCAGTTCGGATTGTAGGCTGCAACTCGCCTGCATGAAGCCGGAATCGCTAGTAATCGTGGATCAGCATGCCACGGTGAATACGTTCCCGGGCCTTGTACACACCGCCCGTCACACCACGAGAGTTTGTAACACCCGAAGTCGGTGAGGTAACCCTTGTGGAGCCAGCCGCCGAAGGTGGGACAGATGATTGGGGTGAAGTCGTAACAAGGTAGCCGTATCGGAAGGTGCGGCTGGATCACCTCCTTTCTAAGGATAAATTCGGAACCGGGCGCCTAGCGCTCCGGGGTTGACGTTTTGCGTTCAGTTTTGAAGGTTCATCTTCAATGGCAACATTGAATCGATCTTCTATCAGTAAGACAATTATACTCAAGAGGGCCTATAGCTCAGCTGGTTAGAGCGCACGCCTGATAAGCGTGAGGTCGATGGTTCGAGTCCATTTAGGCCCACCATTCTTCTTGGGGCCTTAGCTCAGCTGGGAGAGCGCCTGCCTTGCACGCAGGAGGTCAGCGGTTCGATCCCGCTAGGCTCCACCAATCATTTTGTACGCAGAAATGATGAACTTGTTCTTTGAAAACTGGATAAAACGACATTGAAACAAATGCAAGAAATTCAAGTACGCGTGACATTTTGTCACAACTTTTTAATTAACCATTGGTTAAGTTAGAAAGGGCGCACGGTGGATGCCTTGGCACTAGGAGCCGAAGAAGGACGGCACTAACACCGATATGCTTCGGGGAGCTGTAAGTGAGCTGTGATCCGGAGATTTCCGAATGGGGGAACCCACTACTTTTAATCGAGTAGTATCCATGTGTGAATCTATAGCACATGAGAAGGCAGACCCAGGGAACTGAAACATCTAAGTACCTGGAGGAAGAGAAAGCAAATGCGATTCCCTGAGTAGCGGCGAGCGAAACGGGATCAGCCCAAACCAAGAGGCTTGCCTCTTGGGGTTGTAGGACACTCTATACGGAGTTACAAAAGGTAGGATTAGGCGAAGCGACCTGGAACGGTCCGCCGCAGTGGGTAACAGCCCCGTAGCCGAAAACCTTGCCCCTCCAGAGTGGATCCTGAGTACGGCGGAACACGTGAAATTCCGTCGGAATCTGGGAGGACCATCTCCCAAGGCTAAATACTTCCTAGTGACCGATAGTGAACCAGTACCGTGAGGGAAAGGTGAAAAGCACCCCGGAAGGGGAGTGAAATAGATCCTGAAACCGTGTGCCTACAAGTAGTCAAAGCCCGTTAATGGGTGATGGCGTGCCTTTTGTAGAATGAACCGGCGAGTTACGATTGCATGCAAGGTTAAGCTGAGAAGGCGGAGCCGCAGCGAAAGCGAGTCTGAATAGGGCGACAGAGTATGCAGTTGTAGACCCGAAACCAGGTGATCTACCCATGTCCAGGGTGAAGGTAAGGTAACACTTACTGGAGGCCCGAACCCACGCACGTTGAAAAGTGCGGGGATGAGGTGTGGGTAGCGGAGAAATTCCAATCGAACCTGGAGATAGCTGGTTCTCTCCGAAATAGCTTTAGGGCTAGCCTCAAGATCGAGAATCCTGGAGGTAGAGCACTGTTTGGACTAGGGGCCCATCCCGGGTTACCGAATTCAGACAAACTCCGAATGCCAGTGATTTATGCTTGGGAGTCAGACTGCGAGTGATAAGATCCGTAGTCAAGAGGGAAACAGCCCAGACCACCAGCTAAGGTCCCCAAATATCCGTTAAGTGGAAAAGGATGTGGCGTTGCTTAGACAACCAGGATGTTGGCTTAGAAGCAGCCATCATTTAAAGAGTGCGTAATAGCTCACTGGTCGAGTGACACTGCGCCGAAAATGTACCGGGGCTAAACGGATTACCGAAGCTGTGGATGGATCTCGTAAGAGATCCGTGGTAGGAGAGCGTTCTAAGGGCGTTGAAGTCAGACCGGAAGGACTGGTGGAGCGCTTAGAAGTGAGAATGCCGGTATGAGTAACGAAAGACGGGTGAGAATCCCGTCCACCGAATGCCTAAGGTTTCCTGAGGAAGGCTCGTCCGCTCAGGGTTAGTCGGGACCTAAGTCGAGGCCGATAGGCGTAGACGATGGACAACAGGTTGATATTCCTGTACCACCTCCCCGCCGTTTGAGCAATGGGGGGACGCAGAAGGATAAGGTGAGCGTGCCGTTGGTTGTGCACGTCCAAGCAGTGAGGCGTGGAATGAGGCAAATCCCATTCCTGATACGTTGAGCTGTGATGGCAAGAGACTGAGTCTCAGAGTCCCTGATTTCACACTGCCAAGAAAAGCCTCTAGCGAGGCGGGAGGTGCCCGTACCGCAAACCGACACAGGTAGGCGAGAAGAGAATTCTAAGGTGAGCGAGTGAACTCTCGTTAAGGAACTCGGCAAAATGACCCCGTAACTTCGGGAGAAGGGGTGCTCTGGTAGGGTGTATAGCCCGAGAGAGCCGCAGTGAATAGGCCCAGGCGACTGTTTAGCAAAAACACAGGTCTCTGCAAAACCGTAAGGTGACGTATAGGGGCTGACGCCTGCCCGGTGCTGGAAGGTTAAGAGGAGTGCTTAGCGCAAGCGAAGGTGCGAATTGAAGCCCCAGTAAACGGCGGCCGTAACTATAACGGTCCTAAGGTAGCGAAATTCCTTGTCGGGTAAGTTCCGACCCGCACGAAAGGCGTAACGATCTGGGCACTGTCTCAACGAGAGACTCGGTGAAATTATAGTACCTGTGAAGATGCAGGTTACCCGCGACAGGACGGAAAGACCCCGTGGAGCTTTACTGTAGCCTGATATTGAATTTTGGTGCAACTTGTACAGGATAGGTAGGAGCCTTAGAGCCCGGAGCGCCAGCTTCGGAGGAGGCGTCGGTGGGATACTACCCTGGTTGTATTGAAATTCTAACCCACAAGCCTGATCGGCTTGGGAGACAGTGTCAGGCGGGCAGTTTGACTGGGGCGGTCGCCTCCTAAAGAGTAACGGAGGCGCCCAAAGGTTCCCTCAGAATGGTTGGAAATCATTCGCAGAGTGTAAAGGCAGAAGGGAGCTTGACTGCGAGACGTACATGTCGAGCAGGGTCGAAAGACGGGCTTAGTGATCCGGTGGTTCCGCATGGAAGGGCCATCGCTCAACGGATAAAAGCTACCCCGGGGATAACAGGCTTATCTCCCCCAAGAGTCCACATCGACGGGGAGGTTTGGCACCTCGATGTCGGCTCATCGCATCCTGGGGCTGTAGTCGGTCCCAAGGGTTGGGCTGTTCGCCCATTAAAGCGGTACGCGAGCTGGGTTCAGAACGTCGTGAGACAGTTCGGTCCCTATCCGTCGCGGGCGCAGGAAATTTGAGAGGAGCTGTCCTTAGTACGAGAGGACCGGGATGGACACACCGCTGGTGTACCAGTTGTTCTGCCAAGGGCATCGCTGGGTAGCTATGTGTGGCCGGGATAAGTGCTGAAAGCATCTAAGCACGAAGCCCCCCTCAAGATGAGATTTCCCATTGCGCAAGCAAGTAAGATCCCTCAAAGACGATGAGGTAGATAGGTTCGAGGTGGAAGCGTGGCGACATGTGCAGCTGACGAATACTAATCGATCGAGGACTTAACCAAAACCATGTACACGAAGACTTGCCCGTTCCAATGTCGTTTATCCAGTTTTGAAAGAATAAGAAAAAAGTTTTTGAAAAAAAGCTTGAAAAAACCAGTGGTATACTGGTATAATAAATCTTGTCTTTCAAAACCAAATAGTCCAGTGATGATGGCAAAGAGGCCACACCCGTTCCCATCCCGAACACGGCAGTTAAGCTCTTTTGCGCCGATGGTAGTTGGGGGTTTCCCCCTGTGAGAGTAGGACGTCGCTGGGCAATACATATCGGAGGATTAGCTCAGCTGGGAGAGCATCTGCCTTACAAGCAGAGGGTCGGCGGTTCGATCCCGTCATCCTCCACCATTTTTTCGCCGGAGTAGCTCAGTTGGTAGAGCAACTGACTTGTAATCAGTAGGTCGAGGGTTCGACTCCTTTCTCCGGCACCACTTTCTCGAGCCATTAGCTCAGCTGGTAGAGCATCTGACTTTTAATCAGAGGGTCGAAGGTTCGAATCCTTCATGGCTCACCATTTTAATATTGATATTGCCACGCGGGTGTGGCGGAACTGGCAGACGCACTAGACTTAGGATCTAGCGCCTTCGGGCGTGGGGGTTCGACTCCCTTCACCCGCACCATTTTTGCGGAAGTAGTTCAGTGGTAGAACGCCACCTTGCCAAGGTGGAGGTCGCGAGTTCGAACCTCGTCTTCCGCTCCATAATGTTTTACAGAATCTCGACCCCTAGCCGGGGTGGCGGAACTGGCAGACGCACAGGACTTAAAATCCTGCGGTAGGTGACTACCGTACCGGTTCGATTCCGGTCCTCGGCACCATTTACAACAATAGCATAAAGCGCCCGTAGCTCAATTGGATAGAGTACTTGACTACGAATCAAGCGGTTAGAGGTTCGAGTCCTCTCGGGCGCGCCATATTTTTTTACAAACTCAGCATCTAAGTTCGGGAAGTAGCTCAGCTTGGTAGAGCACTTGGTTTGGGACCAAGGGGTCGCAGGTTCGAATCCTGTCTTCCCGACCAAACAATGGGGCCTTAGCTCAGCTGGGAGAGCGCCTGCCTTGCACGCAGGAGGTCAGCGGTTCGATCCCGCTAGGCTCCACCATAATTTTCTTGATATACTGAACCTTGAAAACTGAACAGCAAAACGTCAACAAACAGCAACGGCCGCGCAAAACGGCCCGCGCAAAACTTACTGATCAGCAGTATGCAGATCAAAGCGAATCGTGCGTCTTCGGACGGCGATACGCCAGCAGTATTGAGCAATCAACACTACTCTATAATGGAGAGTTTGATCCTGGCTCAGGACGAACGCTGGCGGCGTGCCTAATACATGCAAGTCGAGCGGAACCAGAGGAGCTTGCTCCTTCTGGTTTAGCGGCGGACGGGTGAGTAACACGTGGGCAACCTGCCCTGCAGATCGGGATAACTCCGGGAAACCGGTGCTAATACCGAATAGTTTGCGGCCTCTCCTGAGGCTGCACGGAAAGACGGTTTCGGCTGTCACTGCAGGATGGGCCCGCGGCGCATTAGCTAGTTGGTGGGGTAATGGCCTACCAAGGCGACGATGCGTAGCCGACCTGAGAGGGTGATCGGCCACACTGGGACTGAGACACGGCCCAGACTCCTACGGGAGGCAGCAGTAGGGAATCTTCCGCAATGGACGAAAGTCTGACGGAGCAACGCCGCGTGAGTGACGAAGGTTTTCGGATCGTAAAACTCTGTTGTGAGGGAAGAACAAGTACCAACTAACTACTGGTACCTTGACGGTACCTCACCAGAAAGCCACGGCTAACTACGTGCCAGCAGCCGCGGTAATACGTAGGTGGCAAGCGTTGTCCGGAATTATTGGGCGTAAAGCGCGCGCAGGCGGTCCTTTAAGTCTGATGTGAAAGCCCACGGCTCAACCGTGGAGGGTCATTGGAAACTGGAGGACTTGAGTGCAGAAGAGGAAAGTGGAATTCCATGTGTAGCGGTGAAATGCGTAGAGATGTGGAGGAACACCAGTGGCGAAGGCGACTTTCTGGTCTGTAACTGACGCTGAGGCGCGAAAGCGTGGGGAGCAAACAGGATTAGATACCCTGGTAGTCCACGCCGTAAACGATGAGTGCTAAGTGTTAGGGGGTTTCCGCCCCTTAGTGCTGCAGCTAACGCATTAAGCACTCCGCCTGGGGAGTACGGCCGCAAGGCTGAAACTCAAAGGAATTGACGGGGGCCCGCACAAGCGGTGGAGCATGTGGTTTAATTCGAAGCAACGCGAAGAACCTTACCAGGTCTTGACATCCCATTGCCCGGTGTAGAGATACACTTTTCCCTTCGGGGACAGTGGTGACAGGTGGTGCATGGTTGTCGTCAGCTCGTGTCGTGAGATGTTGGGTTAAGTCCCGCAACGAGCGCAACCCTTGATCTTAGTTGCCAGCATTTAGTTGGGCACTCTAAGGTGACTGCCGGTGACAAACCGGAGGAAGGTGGGGATGACGTCAAATCATCATGCCCCTTATGACCTGGGCTACACACGTGCTACAATGGACGGTACAAAGGGTTGCCAACCCGCGAGGGGGAGCCAATCCCATAAAACCGTTCTCAGTTCGGATTGTAGGCTGCAACTCGCCTGCATGAAGCCGGAATCGCTAGTAATCGTGGATCAGCATGCCACGGTGAATACGTTCCCGGGCCTTGTACACACCGCCCGTCACACCACGAGAGTTTGTAACACCCGAAGTCGGTGAGGTAACCCTTGTGGAGCCAGCCGCCGAAGGTGGGACAGATGATTGGGGTGAAGTCGTAACAAGGTAGCCGTATCGGAAGGTGCGGCTGGATCACCTCCTTTCTAAGGATAAATTCGGAACCGGGCGCCTAGCGCTCCGGGGTTGACGTTTTGCGTTCAGTTTTGAAGGTTCACCTTCAGGCGGCAACGCCTTTTTTTGTGACTTTCAACAACTTGTTCTTTGAAAACTGGATAAAACGACATTGAAACAAATGCAAGAAATTCAAGTACGCGTGACTTTTAGTCACAACTTTTTAATTAACCATTGGTTAAGTTAGAAAGGGCGCACGGTGGATGCCTTGGCACTAGGAGCCGAAGAAGGACGGCACTAACACCGATATGCTTCGGGGAGCTGTAAGTGAGCTGTGATCCGGAGATTTCCGAATGGGGGAACCCACTACTTTTAATCGAGTAGTATCCATGTGTGAATCTATAGCACATGAGAAGGCAGACCCAGGGAACTGAAACATCTAAGTACCTGGAGGAAGAGAAAGCAAATGCGATTCCCTGAGTAGCGGCGAGCGAAACGGGATCAGCCCAAACCAAGAGGCTTGCCTCTTGGGGTTGTAGGACACTCTATACGGAGTTACAAAAGGTAGGATTAGGCGAAGCGACCTGGAACGGTCCGCCGCAGTGGGTAACAGCCCCGTAGCCGAAAACCTTGCCCCTCCAGAGTGGATCCTGAGTACGGCGGAACACGTGAAATTCCGTCGGAATCTGGGAGGACCATCTCCCAAGGCTAAATACTTCCTAGTGACCGATAGTGAACCAGTACCGTGAGGGAAAGGTGAAAAGCACCCCGGAAGGGGAGTGAAATAGATCCTGAAACCGTGTGCCTACAAGTAGTCAAAGCCCGTTAATGGGTGATGGCGTGCCTTTTGTAGAATGAACCGGCGAGTTACGATTGCATGCAAGGTTAAGCTGAGAAGGCGGAGCCGCAGCGAAAGCGAGTCTGAATAGGGCGACAGAGTATGCAGTTGTAGACCCGAAACCAGGTGATCTACCCATGTCCAGGGTGAAGGTAAGGTAACACTTACTGGAGGCCCGAACCCACGCACGTTGAAAAGTGCGGGGATGAGGTGTGGGTAGCGGAGAAATTCCAATCGAACCTGGAGATAGCTGGTTCTCTCCGAAATAGCTTTAGGGCTAGCCTCAAGATTGAGAATCCTGGAGGTAGAGCACTGTTTGGACTAGGGGCCCATCCCGGGTTACCGAATTCAGACAAACTCCGAATGCCAGTGATTTATGCTTGGGAGTCAGACTGCGAGTGATAAGATCCGTAGTCAAGAGGGAAACAGCCCAGACCACCAGCTAAGGTCCCCAAATATCCGTTAAGTGGAAAAGGATGTGGCGTTGCTTAGACAACCAGGATGTTGGCTTAGAAGCAGCCATCATTTAAAGAGTGCGTAATAGCTCACTGGTCGAGTGACACTGCGCCGAAAATGTACCGGGGCTAAACGGATTACCGAAGCTGTGGATGGATCTCGTAAGAGATCCGTGGTAGGAGAGCGTTCTAAGGGCGTTGAAGTCAGACCGGAAGGACTGGTGGAGCGCTTAGAAGTGAGAATGCCGGTATGAGTAACGAAAGACGGGTGAGAATCCCGTCCACCGAATGCCTAAGGTTTCCTGAGGAAGGCTCGTCCGCTCAGGGTTAGTCGGGACCTAAGTCGAGGCCGATAGGCGTAGACGATGGACAACAGGTTGATATTCCTGTACCACCTCCCCGCCGTTTGAGCAATGGGGGGACGCAGAAGGATAAGGTGAGCGTGCCGTTGGTTGTGCACGTCCAAGCAGTGAGGCGTGGAATGAGGCAAATCCCATTCCTGATACGTTGAGCTGTGATGGCAAGAGACTGAGTCTCAGAGTCCCTGATTTCACACTGCCAAGAAAAGCCTCTAGCGAGGCGGGAGGTGCCCGTACCGCAAACCGACACAGGTAGGCGAGAAGAGAATTCTAAGGTGAGCGAGTGAACTCTCGTTAAGGAACTCGGCAAAATGACCCCGTAACTTCGGGAGAAGGGGTGCTCTGGTAGGGTGTATAGCCCGAGAGAGCCGCAGTGAATAGGCCCAGGCGACTGTTTAGCAAAAACACAGGTCTCTGCAAAACCGTAAGGTGACGTATAGGGGCTGACGCCTGCCCGGTGCTGGAAGGTTAAGAGGAGTGCTTAGCGCAAGCGAAGGTGCGAATTGAAGCCCCAGTAAACGGCGGCCGTAACTATAACGGTCCTAAGGTAGCGAAATTCCTTGTCGGGTAAGTTCCGACCCGCACGAAAGGCGTAACGATCTGGGCACTGTCTCAACGAGAGACTCGGTGAAATTATAGTACCTGTGAAGATGCAGGTTACCCGCGACAGGACGGAAAGACCCCGTGGAGCTTTACTGTAGCCTGATATTGAATTTTGGTGCAACTTGTACAGGATAGGTAGGAGCCTTAGAGCCCGGAGCGCCAGCTTCGGAGGAGGCGTCGGTGGGATACTACCCTGGTTGTATTGAAATTCTAACCCACAAGCCTGATCGGCTTGGGAGACAGTGTCAGGCGGGCAGTTTGACTGGGGCGGTCGCCTCCTAAAGAGTAACGGAGGCGCCCAAAGGTTCCCTCAGAATGGTTGGAAATCATTCGCAGAGTGTAAAGGCAGAAGGGAGCTTGACTGCGAGACGTACATGTCGAGCAGGGTCGAAAGACGGGCTTAGTGATCCGGTGGTTCCGCATGGAAGGGCCATCGCTCAACGGATAAAAGCTACCCCGGGGATAACAGGCTTATCTCCCCCAAGAGTCCACATCGACGGGGAGGTTTGGCACCTCGATGTCGGCTCATCGCATCCTGGGGCTGTAGTCGGTCCCAAGGGTTGGGCTGTTCGCCCATTAAAGCGGTACGCGAGCTGGGTTCAGAACGTCGTGAGACAGTTCGGTCCCTATCCGTCGCGGGCGCAGGAAATTTGAGAGGAGCTGTCCTTAGTACGAGAGGACCGGGATGGACACACCGCTGGTGTACCAGTTGTTCTGCCAAGGGCATCGCTGGGTAGCTATGTGTGGCCGGGATAAGTGCTGAAAGCATCTAAGCACGAAGCCCCCCTCAAGATGAGATTTCCCATTGCGCAAGCAAGTAAGATCCCTCAAAGACGATGAGGTAGATAGGTTCGAGGTGGAAGCGTGGCGACATGTGCAGCTGACGAATACTAATCGATCGAGGACTTAACCAAAACCATGTATGCGAAGACTTGCCCGTTCCAATGTCGTTTATCCAGTTTTGAGTGAACAAGCACTCAACCAAATAGTCCAGTGATGATGGCAAAGAGGCCACACCCGTTCCCATCCCGAACACGGCAGTTAAGCTCTTTTGCGCTGATGGTAGTTGGGGGTTTCCCCCTGTGAGAGTAAGACGTCGCTGGGCCATAAAAAGAAAGTCGTTACCGATTCCGGTAACGGCTTTTTTGTATGAAAATAAATACAAGGTACATTATGAATTGCTTATAAGATAGCAGTTATAGTGAATAAAACAGGAACAAAAATTTAAAATGAAATTAATATAACTGAAGCCTTTATTGAAGTAACTGAAAGGCTTTTTTGTTTGATTATCAATTTCGATACTTACTATTTGATAAGTGTAAAAAACTTGTTGTATAATTAAGTCAAATATAGTCAAAGTCAACTTTTTCATATTATGTATCGAAGAGGTGAAAGCGATGCGGAACATTTCGGATGTAATTGAAGGTTATTTGAGGCAAGTTATCGAATTAAGCGAGAGAGACCATATTGAAATTAAGCGCAGTGAAGTGGCAGAAAAATTTCAATGTGTTCCATCTCAAATAAATTATGTTATAAATACTCGGTTTACTGTTGATCGGGGATACTTGGTAGAAAGTAAGCGTGGTGGCGGAGGGTATATTCGCATTAAAAGAATTCGGCTCCATCAAAAATCAGATGTTATAGCAGAAGTTATTGAGCGATTGGAACATGGAGCTACGCAGATAATGGCAGAAGATATCGTTTTTAGACTACTTGATGAAGAAATTATTTCCAAGCGAGAAGCTAAACTAATTCTTAGTGCCATCGATCGGGGTACTTTGCTTCTCCCTCTTCCAACACGTGATGAAATTAGAGCACGTATTCTTATAGCGATGCTCTTCACAATTAAATATCAAACAAACACATAAAGAGGTGAAAAGATGATTTGCGATCAATGCGGAGAGCGTTCTGCATCAGTTATAGTTAAACAACAGCAACAAGGACAGATGGTTGAACGGAATTTATGTCATATCTGTGCTGCTGAAAACCATAGTATTAATATTGCTTTTGAACAAGATCCATTAGCTATTCATCAGTTATTATCAAATTGGTTCCCTAATGCGCAAGCATCCATTAACCCAGTCAGAAAGGAAATAGCAACTTGTCCTTCCTGTGGCTTCACTTTCTCTAAATTTTTACGTATCGGGAAGTTCGGATGTGCTTCTTGTTATGATGCGTTTTCCCCGCAGCTTAATGAGATCTTTAAACGCTTCCATAATGGGAATATAGAACATACCGGTAAAATTCCAGCTTCTTACGGCACAACTTTAAAAATAAAAAAAGAAATTGAAGAACTTCGAAAACAAATGCAAATATCCATTCAAGGTGAGCATTTTGAAGAAGCTGCTAGATTAAGAGATGAAGTAAAAGTTCTAAGTGCAAAGCTTGAAGGGGGTATCCAGGATGGCAGTTGAGCGTTTTCTTCAACCCCATGCAAGTAGCTGGATGGCTAACGATGGTAAAAATGTAGATATTGCAATGAGTACGAGAGTTAGGTTGGCCAGAAATTTAAACAATTTTAAATTCCCATATGCTTTTACAGAAGATGAAGCACTCAAAGTGGACAAAGAAATCTCGTCTGTATTATTAGATAAAGGAAATGAATTAGACTATACTTTTAGCCATATCAGTATTGAAGAGCTAGCTGAGTTGCAAAAAGAGATACTGGTAGAAAAACATTTAATTAGTCCTTATCTTATAAATAGTCATCACTCAGGTTCTGTTTTGTTGTCTGATAACGAAGAGCTGAGTATTATGGTGAATGAAGAAGATCATTTGCGAATTCAAAGTCTTCAGTCAGGGTTTCAACTTCAGCAAGCATATAAAATAGCAAATGAGCTAGATTCTCTTTTGGAAAAAAATTTATCTTATGCTTTCCATGAAAAACATGGATACTTAACTAGTTGTCCAACAAATGTAGGTACTGGGATGCGGGCATCCGTTATGCTTCATTTGCCTGCTTTAACTATGTCTCATCAAATCCAACGAATCATTCCCGCTATTTCAAGACTTGGAATGGTAGTTCGAGGCATTTATGGTGAGGGTAGTGAAGCTTTAGGAAATGTTTATCAAATATCTAACCAATTGACTCTTGGAAAATCAGAATACGAAATTCTTCAAGACCTAGAAAACATGACAGAGCAAATTATCCAACAAGAACGCAAAGCGCGTGAAGCAATTGCATTAAATTCCCCAGTGGTATTAGAAGATCGGATATATCGTTCACTTGGCGTTCTTACCCATTCGAGACTGCTGACGACAGAAGAAGCTGCGACGTGTCTGTCAGATGTTCGTTTGGGTATAGATTTAAAAATGATTCAAGATGTAGATATGTCGATTTTGAATGAGTTAATGATTTTTATGCAGCCGGCATTTTTACAGCAATATGCAGACAAGCCACTGCAACCGAAAGAACGCGATTTTGCTCGGGCGAAGTTGTTCCGAGAGAGGTTGAATAAAAACGGTATAAATAGTGAAGGAGAGGATCTTGCATGATGTTTAATCGATTTACACAACGCGCACAAAAAGTTCTTCAGTTAGCTCAAGAAGAGGCAATTCGCATGAAACATGAATCAATCGGTACAGAGCACATTCTTCTCGGTTTGATTCGTGAAGGTGGGGGGATTGCTGCTAAAGCTCTTGAAGCGATTGAAGTGAATACACAGTTGATCGAAGAAGGTGTTAAAGAATTGGTTGGAGTCGGCGAAAAAGAAGTCGGTCCAATTGTGCATTACACACCGAGAGCCAAAAAAGTTATTGAATTGTCAGTTGATGAGTCCCGTAAATTGGGTCACTCTTATATAGGAACAGAACATTTACTATTAGCGCTTATTCGTGAAGGAGAAGGCGTTGCAGCTCGTGTGTTAGGAAATGCCGGTGTTAGCTTGAATAAAGCGCGCCAGCAAGTATTACAGCTTCTAGGCAGCAATGAGCAGACGTCAACAGGGACGAGCCCGAATGCATCGGCGAATACACCAACATTAGATGGATTAGCTCGTGATTTGACACAAGTCGCTCGTGAAGGCGGGTTGGATCCTGTAATTGGCAGAAGCGATGAAATTACACGTGTGATTGAAGTGTTGAGTCGTAGAACAAAAAATAACCCAGTTTTAATTGGTGAACCTGGTGTTGGTAAAACAGCGATTGCTGAAGGATTGGCTCAACAAATCGTTAACAATGAAATTCCTGAAACATTGCGTGACAAACGCGTTATGGTTTTGGATATGGGTACTGTAGTTGCAGGAACAAAATACCGCGGGGAATTTGAAGATCGCTTGAAAAAAGTGATGGATGAAATTCGTCAAGCAGGTAACGTTATTCTTTTTATCGATGAGCTTCATACATTAATTGGTGCTGGCGGTGCAGAAGGGGCGATTGATGCGTCTAATATTTTGAAACCTTCACTCTCACGTGGAGAACTTCAATGTATCGGTGCTACAACGTTAGATGAGTACCGTAAGTATATTGAAAAAGATGCAGCTCTTGAGCGTCGTTTCCAACCAATTCAAGTAGATGAGCCTTCAGTTGAAGAATCGATTCAAATTATTCGTGGCTTGCGCGATCGTTATGAGGCGCATCACCGTGTGAAAATTACGGATGAAGCAATTGAAGCAGCGGCTAAAATGTCAGACCGCTATATTTCGGATCGATTCTTACCAGATAAAGCAATTGATTTGATCGATGAGGCCGGATCGAAAGTAAGACTTCGTTCTTATACAACTCCACCAGATTTAAAAGAGTTGGAATCTCGTTTAGAAGCGGCACGTTCTGAGAAAAATGAAGCTGTTCAAAGCCAAGAGTTTGAAAAAGCGGCTTCGCTTCGTGATGCTGAACAAAAACTGCAAAACCAATTAGATAAAACGAAGAAAGAATGGAAAGAAAAACAAGGCAAAGAAGAGTCTGAAGTGACAGTAGAAGATATTGCGAAAGTCGTTTCTATGTGGACGGGTATTCCAGTTTCGAAACTGGCACAAACAGAATCAGATAAATTGTTGAACTTGGAGTCTATCTTGCATAACCGTGTTATTGGGCAAAATGAAGCAGTAACTTCAATTTCTAAAGCTATTCGACGTGCGCGTGCAGGGTTGAAAGATCCAAAACGTCCAATTGGATCGTTTATTTTCCTTGGTCCAACAGGTGTTGGTAAAACTGAATTAGCACGTGCCTTAGCAGAGTCTATGTTTGGCGATGAAGAAGCGATGATTCGCATCGACATGTCCGAGTATATGGAAAGACATTCAACTTCGCGTTTGGTTGGGTCACCTCCAGGTTATGTTGGATATGAAGAAGGCGGACAGTTAACAGAAAAAGTTCGTAGAAAACCTTATTCTGTAGTACTTCTTGATGAAATTGAGAAAGCTCACCCGGATGTTTTCAACATTCTGTTGCAAGTTCTTGAAGATGGTCGTTTAACGGATTCAAAAGGTCGCAGAGTCGATTTCCGTAATACGGTTATTATCATGACTTCAAACGTAGGGGCAGAAGAGTTGAAATACAATAAATATGTTGGCTTTAATTTGGAAGATGCAAAAACGGATTACAAAGATATGAAAGGGAAAATGCTTGCTGAATTGAAAAAAGCATTCCGCCCAGAATTCTTGAACCGTGTAGATGATATGATTGTCTTCCATTCTCTTGAAAAAGATAACTTAAGAGAAATTGTGAACTTGATGACAAAACAATTGGTAGATCGCCTGAAAGAGCAGGATATCGAATTGGAATTAACAGATGCAGCGCTTGAAAAAGTAGCAAACGAAGGATATGATCCAGAATACGGGGCGCGTCCATTGCGTCGTTCACTTCAAAAACATGTAGAAGATCGCTTGTCAGAAGAGTTATTGAAAGGTACGGCTCTATCAGGACAAAAAATGATCTTTGATGTTGAAGGCGATGAATTTATCGTTCGAACAAGTAAGCCAGAAAAAGCAAAAGAAATAGCAATAGAAAAAAAATAAGAACATTCCGCTCTCCGGAGTTACTTTCCGGCGAGCGGTTTTTCTATTTAAGGAGGTACGCATGGCTAAGAAAAAGACGAAATTTATTTGTCAGTCGTGTGGCTATGAATCAGCCAGGTGGATGGGGAAATGTCCAGGATGCGCATCATGGAATACGATGACAGAAGAAGTAGAAGTCCAAGCTCCTAAAGGCACACGCGGTTCTTTTCAACATAGTGCATCTGTTCCGCAAAAAGCGACGCCTATCAATGCGATTGAAACACAAGACGAACCACGAGTAGAAACGGAACTAAGCGAACTAAACCGTGTACTTGGTGGAGGCATTGTGCCAGGGTCATTAGTGCTTATTGGTGGGGACCCGGGTATCGGAAAATCAACTTTGTTATTGCAAGTATCAGCGATGCTTGCAAACGGTGGAAACCGGGTATTATATATTTCCGGAGAAGAATCAATTCGCCAAACTAAATTGCGTGCAGAACGTTTAGATGCAACTTCTTCAGAGTTGTTCATTTATGCTGAAACAAACCTTGAATTGATTCACCATACCATTGAAGATGTAGCACCTGATTTTGTTATCGTTGATTCAATTCAGACCGTTCATCACCCTGAAGTCACGTCTGCACCAGGTAGTGTGACCCAAGTAAGAGAAAGTACGGCAGAATTGATGCGAATCGCTAAAACAAAAAACATTGCGATTTTCCTTGTTGGGCATGTAACCAAAGAAGGTCAAATTGCAGGACCACGTATTTTGGAGCATATGGTAGATACGGTATTGTATTTTGAAGGCGAACGCCATCACACGTACCGCATTTTACGTAGTGTTAAAAATCGTTTTGGTTCTACGAATGAAATCGCGATTTTTGAAATGCTTCAAAGTGGATTAAAAGAAGTACTGAATCCATCAGAGTTATTTTTACAAGAGCGTTCGAGTGGTTCGGCTGGTTCAACCGTTGTCGCTTCAATGGAAGGAACAAGGCCCATCTTGGTGGAAATCCAAGCATTAGTCACGCCTTCCAGCTTTAATTACCCGAAGCGGATGGCGACGGGAATTGATGTCAATCGGGTCACCTTATTGATGGCGGTGCTTGAAAAGCGTGTAGGTATGCTTTTGCAAGCTCAAGACGCGTATATTAAAGTTGCAGGAGGTGTAAAACTCGACGAACCAGCGATTGATTTGGCTGTGTTAGCAAGTATTGTATCGAGTTTCCGTGATAAAGCACCAAATGTGTATGATTGTATAATCGGCGAAGTCGGGTTGACCGGTGAAGTGAGACGTGTATCACGTATTGAGCAACGCGTTCAAGAGGCAGCAAAACTAGGATTTAAGCGTGCCATTATTCCAGCGTCTAATTTAGGTGGCTGGGATTATCCGGAAGGAATTCGCGTAGTGGGTGTAGAAAGTGTTAACGATGCATTAAAAGAGATTTTTCCACAGTAAGGAGGCAATGTTGCCTCCTTTTATTTCTAGGCATATGTCTTTGGAGCGTTCTTGTTTTATAATGTGTATAATTAAAAAAGGAGGTGGAGCTCGTGTTAAGACCTATTATTCAAATAATGTTTTTACTTATTGGTGCGACGATCGGAATTTTATTATTACCATCAGCATTTGAACTTATTCCCCTTCTCGACAATCCGTGGATCAGTAATCCTTATGTAGCAGCAATTGTTGGTGCTCTTATCTTTTTCATCTTATCTTTATTATTTGTCGATTCATTGATTCATTTTATGAAATGGATGGAAGAGAAGTTGTTGCGCGCCCCAACCCCGGACCTTTTATTTGGAACGGTCGGGATGGTTATTGGACTTGTGGTGGCGTTTTTAGTTGGATTTGCGTTAAGCACGGTTGATATTCCACTTGTGGCGACAGTAGCACCGTTAGTACTTTCAGTAGTACTTGGTTATTTAGGGTTTCAAGTTGGGTTTCAAAAGCGTGAGGAAATGGTAACAATGTTAACACCCGCTAAATTCGTCCCAGTAAGAAAGCCGGAAATAGAAGAACCGATTGAAAAAACATCTTATAAGTTGCTCGATACGAGTGTCATTATCGATGGACGAATTGCAGACATTTCTGCAACTGGCTTTATGGAAGGTACATTTGTCGTACCGCAATTTGTTTTGTCCGAACTGCAACACATCGCCGATTCATCAGATACGTTGAAACGAACTCGCGGTAGGCGAGGGTTGGATATTTTAAAGCGTCTCCAAAGCGAGCGTGTAGATGCTATTATGATTACAGAAGAAAGTTTCGATGAAGTCAGCGAAGTCGATTTGAAACTAATGCGCGCTGCGAAAAAAATGGGCGGCAAAGTGGTTACTAACGACTTTAACCTCAATAAAGTGTGTGAACTGCACAATGTTCCGGTATTGAATATTAATGATTTAGCGAATGCTGTAAAACCTGTGGTCATTCCAGGAGAAGATATGCATGTCGTAGTCATTAAAGACGGCAAAGAGCAAAATCAAGGTGTCGCTTATTTAGACGATGGGACGATGATTGTCATTGAAGGCGGTAAAGGGTTTATTGGTCAAGCGATCAACGTTACCGTTACGAGTGTGCTGCAAACTTCTGCAGGCCGAATGATTTTTGCGAAACCGCGTGAAAGCAAATAACGTGCAACATATGGATAAAGGATGTTTTTTATGAATTATACAGTCGTCTTGCCTGCTGCTGGCAGTGGGAAACGAATGAAAGCTGATAAAAATAAATTATTACTCGAACTTTTCGGTAAGCCTATTTTTCTATATACATTAGAAGTTTTTCAACAAGATTCAAACTGTGATGCGATTTGGTTGGCGGTAAAAGAGCAAGAGCGGGAACTAATTGAAAACTATGTAAAACGCTATAACTTAACAAAAGTACAAGGTTACGCTACAGGGGGAACGGAACGGCAAGATAGTGTGAGAGCTTGCCTCGAAGCGATTCCACCTTGTGGCGTTGTTTTGGTTCATGATGCAGCAAGGCCATTTATCGACAAAGAAGTCATTGCGAATTTAGTGGAAACAGCTCACACGTCTGGTGCAGCAATAGCCGCTGTTCCGGTAAAAGATACCATTAAAAAAGCAGAAAATGGCATTATTTCAGAAACAGTAGACCGCAATCAATTATGGATGATTCAAACGCCACAAGCATTTCGTTATTCATTAATGTTAGAAGCAGCTCAAAAAGCTCACAACGATGGCTTTATGGGAACAGATGAAGCGATGCTTGTTGAACGGTTAAATTACCCTGTCGCGATTGTTGAGAGTACATACGAAAATATAAAAATGACGACGCCAGATGATTTGATTTATGGAAGAGCCATTCTGGAAAGTCGCTTACAGGAGGAACAGAAATGATTCGAATTGGGCAAGGTTATGATGTGCATCAATTAGCAGAAGGACGCCCGTTTATTTTAGGTGGCGTTGAAATCGAACACGACCGAGGACTTCTTGGTCATTCAGATGCAGACGTATTATTGCATACCATCACAGATGCGGCACTTGGCGCAATTGGTGGAGGCGATATAGGCAAGCATTTCCCAGACACAGATCCGGAATTTAAAAACGCAGACTCTCGTAAATTACTAACGCATATTTGGCAATACGTGAAAGAACAAGGCTATGAGCTTGGCAATGTGGATTGCACTGTAATTGCGCAAAAACCGAAATTGGCACCTTATATTGAACAAATGCGCGAATCGATTGCTAACTTACTTGAAGCAGATATTTCGCAAGTTAGTGTCAAAGCTACAACTTCAGAACACCTCGGATTTGTTGGGCGTGAAGAAGGAATTGCTGCGCTTGCAGTGATCCTACTAACAAAACACCCAGTTTCTCTTGATGTGCCAGAGTGATAGAATAGTAAAAGGATAAACGATATTTTAGGAGGAAATAAAATGACACAAGAAGTTCGCGTACGTTACGCACCAAGCCCGACAGGCCATTTGCATATCGGGGGCGCTCGTACAGCTTTATTTAATTATTTATTTGCACGTCATAACAACGGGAAATTCATTGTTCGCATTGAAGATACAGATACGGCTCGTAATATCGAAACAGGGATTATGTCTCAGTTGGATAACTTAAAATGGTTAGGCATTGAACACGACGAGTCTATTGATGTTGGCGGAGAATACGGTCCTTATCGTCAAATGGAACGTTTGGATACGTACAAAAAGCATTCAGATCAAATGCTCGAAAAAGGATTGGCTTTTAAATGTTTCTGTACTCCTGAAGAGTTGGAAGTAGAACGCGATGCACAAAAAGCAGCGGGTATTGCAGCTCCTCAATACAGCGGAACTTGCCGTAACTTAACGGCGGCAGAAGTGGCTGAAAGAGAAGAGTCGGGTAAGACGTATAGTATTCGTGCAAAAGTTCCTACAAACGTAACTTATGAATTTAACGATTTAGTACGCGGTCCGATTTCATTTGAATCAAAAGATATTGGCGACTGGGTAATGGTTAAAACGACAGGGATTCCGACGTATAACTTTGCTGTTGTTATTGATGATTATTTGATGAAGATTTCTCATGTTTTCCGCGGAGAAGAGCATTTGTCGAACACACCAAGACAAATGATGATCTACGATGCATTTGGTTGGGATTACCCGAGCTATGGTCACATGACGTTAATCATTAACGAAGATCGTAAGAAATTATCGAAACGCGATGAGTCGATCTTACAGTTTATTTCACAATATAAAGAATTAGGCTATATTCCGGAAGCGTTATTTAACTTCTTTGCACTTCTAGGCTGGTCTCCAGAAGGAGAAGAAGAAATTTTCTCGAAAGAAGAATTTATTCGCATTTTCGATGTAGAACGTTTGTCTAAATCGCCATCGATGTTCGACAAGCAAAAGTTAATGTGGATGAACAACCAATACATTAAACAACTGCCGCTTGAAGAAGTTGTGAAATTAGCACTTCCGCATTTGCAAAAAGCAGGGAAATTGCCAGAAGAAATGACACCAGAACAAACAGAATGGGCAAACAAGCTTGTTGCTTTGTATCACGATCAAATGAGCTATGGTGCTGAAATTACTGAGCTATCAGAACAATTTTTCACTGACGATTTAACATATGGCGAAGCTGAAAAAGAAGTGTTAGCTGGAGAACAAGTGCCTGAAGTGATGGCCGCATTTAAAGAGCAATTGGCTAGCTTAGAAAATTTTGAACCCGCTGAAATTAAAGCGGCAATCAAAGCGGTTCAAAAAGCAACAGGTCATAAAGGCAAAAACTTGTTTATGCCAATTCGTGTGGTTATTACTGGCCAAATGCACGGTCCTGAACTACCAGATGCGATTTCTTTATTAGGAAAAGACAAAGCAATTGCACGCGTAGCACAATACGCAAGTGCGTAACGTTGACTTATTCGGCTGACGGTGTAAAATGAATTTACTATCATTAAAACGATGACGAGAAGAAGTACATGCAGCAAGCTCTTTAGAGAAGATCCTCACCGGCTGAAAAGGATCTGTGCCACTGCTGCATGGAAATGCCTCTCCGAGTGCTGAGTCGAAACAAGTAGACCAGACGTTTTGCCTGCGTTATAGGCTTTCGAGAGAAAAGGACGTTTTGTTCTTTTAATCAGAGTGGAACCGCGCAATTATGCGTCTCTGTCATTTACATGACAGGGGCGCTTTTTATTTTGGAACAGAAAGGAAGCGAGAAAAATGTTTAAGTTATTAAAAGACGATGTTGATGTCATTTTTGAACAAGATCCAGCAGCGCGTAATTATTGGGAAGTTATTCTTACGTATTCCGGTCTTCATGCCATTTGGTCGCACCGGCTGGCACATTTTTTCTTTAAGAATAAATTATTCTTTATTGCGCGTGTTATTTCCCAGATTAGTCGGTTTTTTACCGGAATCGAAATTCATCCAGGCGCCGTAATTGGCAGTCGGTTCTTTATTGACCATGGCATGGGTGTTGTGATTGGAGAAACATGTGAAATCGGCGATAATGTGACCTTATATCAAGGAGTAACATTAGGCGGTACGGGAAAAGAACGTGGCAAACGTCATCCGACATTAGAAGATAACGTATTGGTGGCGACTGGAGCTAAAGTTTTAGGATCTATCGTTATCGGTGCAAATTCCAAAGTTGGAGCGGGTTCGGTTGTTCTAAAAAATGTCCCAGTGAATTCTACAGTAGTGGGAATTCCAGGGAAAGTGGTTATACAAAATGGTGTGAAAGTAAAGCAAGATTTAAATCATCAAAATATGCCCGATCCTGTCATGGATAAATGTGATGGTATGGAAGCGAAAATTGCTCAATTGCAGCATGAAATAGAACAGTTAAAAACATCAACGCAGAGAGAAGGGCGAGGTTTATGAGTATCCAAATTTTTAATTCGTTGTCACGACAAAAAGAAGAGTTTATTCCTTTAGAAGAAGGCAAAGTAAAAATGTATGTCTGCGGTCCAACGGTTTACAATTACATTCATATCGGCAATGCTCGCCCGGTTATCGTGTATGATACGGTGCGTCGTCATTTGCAGTACCGGGGTTACGATGTGAAATATGTATCAAACTTCACAGATGTTGACGATAAATTAATTAAAGCAGCGAATGAACTTGGTCAAGAAGTTCCTGAAATTGCAGAGCGTTTTATCGCTGCTTATTTTGAAAATACAAAAGCGCTTGGTTGCGCAGAAGCGGATGTCCATCCGTTAGTAACCGATCATATGGCACAAATTATTGAATTTATCGTGGCATTGATTGAAAAAGGCTATGCTTATGAGTCGCAAGGTGACGTGTATTATAGAACGCGTAAATTTGAGGGCTACGGCAAATTGTCCCATCAATCTGTCGACGAATTAAAAATAGGCGCCCGAGTTGAAACAGGTGATAAAAAAGAAGATGAGCTAGATTTCGTTTTATGGAAAGCTGCCAAACCGAAAGAAATTTCATGGGATAGTCCATGGGGTAAAGGACGTCCAGGCTGGCACATTGAATGCTCGGTGATGGCACGTGAGCATTTAGGTGATACGATTGATATTCACGCAGGTGGACAAGATTTAACGTTCCCCCATCACGAAAATGAAATTGCCCAATCCGAAGCATTTACAGGAAAACCATTTGCGCATTATTGGATGCATAACGGGTATATTAATATTGATAACGAGAAAATGTCGAAGTCATTAAATAACTTTGTGTTGGTAAATGACATATTAAAAGAACTAGACCCACAAGTGCTACGCTTTTTCATGCTATCTGTTCATTACCGCCACCCAATCAACTACTCACAGCAATTGGTAGAAGATGCAGTAGCAGGACTTGAACGTTTACGCACAGCATATGCAAACTTGAAACACCGTTTGAGCGCGTCTGCCGACTTAGGCGATCATTCGGATACGTGGGTGCACAAAATCGAAGAAATCAAGACTGCGTTTATTGAAACTATGGACGATGACTTTAATACAGCAAATGCGATTTCAAGCTTGTTCGATTTGTCTCGTTTGTCGAATACGTATTTACTCGAAAAACAAACAGCAACATCCGTTTTAGAAACATTCATTGCGGTGTTTGATGAATTGGCGGGTATACTAGGATTGCCATTCAACCAACAAGAAGAATTACTAGACGAAGAAGTTGAAGCCTTAATGGCAGAGCGTATTGAAGCACGGAAAAACCGTGACTTTGCTCGTGCAGATGAGATTCGTGATTTATTCAAAGAGAAAAACATAATTTTAGAAGATACAGCACAAGGGACACGCTGGAAGCGAGGGCAATAAATTGAATGTGTTACGAAAAAATGATGTAGATCAATTAAATGCATTGGCTCTTGCGTATATGGGAGATGCGGTTTACGAACAAGCGGTACGTGAGCACTTATTGCGTTCGGGTCGCTCAAAACCGAATATTTTGCATCGTCAATCCACGACTTTTGTTTCGGCTAAAGCGCAAGCAGTGGTGCTGAAGCGACTAACAGAAGAAGAATTTTTAACAGAAGCGGAACTAGCGGTCATGAGACGCGGCCGCAACGCTAAGTCCGGATCGGTTCCTAAAAATACCGACGTACAAACCTATAATTTCAGTACCGCCTTTGAAGCGGTACTGGGATGGTTGTATTTAAAAGAAGAGCAAGCGCGTGTGGACGAAATCATTTCCTATGCGATTGAAATAATTGAAGAGCTGGGAGGCGTATTGAAATGACGGAAGAAGAGTTGGTACCAGAAATTATTGGTGGGAAAAACCCAGTACTCGAAGCGTTAAGAGCAGACCGTGATATCAATAAAATCTGGATTGCTGAAGGCGTACAGAAAAAAGGCATTACCGAATTATTGCAGTTAGCGAAAGATAAAGGCGTTATTGTTCAATCTGTTCCAAAGAAAAAAATCGATGGCTTAACTGATACCAATCACCAAGGCATTGCAGCAGCGGTAGCTGCTTATAACTACGCAAGCTTGGATGATTTGTTTGACGCAGCCTCAGCGAAAAATGAAGATCCGTTTTTCTTGATCTTAGATGAGCTAGAAGATCCACATAATTTAGGGTCTATTATGAGAACGGCTGATGCAATTGGTGTTCACGGATTAATCATTCCAAAGCGTCGTGCAGTTGGTTTAACGGGGGTTGTTGCAAAAGCTTCAACCGGTGCAATTGAACATGTGCCAGTTGTTCGCATTAATAACTTGTCACAAACTGTAGATGAACTAAAAAAGCGTGGAGTTTGGATTGCAGGTACTGATGCAAAAGAATCGGTGGATTATCGAAGAATGGATGCAGCTTTACCACTCGCAGTTATTATCGGCAGTGAAGGCAAAGGCATGAGCCGAATTTTACGTGAGAAATGTGATTTCTTGTATCAATTGCCGATGATTGGACACGTGACGTCGCTCAATGCTTCAGTAGCAGCAAGCTTATTGATGTACGAAGTTTACAGAAAGCGCAATCCATTAGGTTGATGCGATGAATATTCTGCTAGTTGATGGATATAACATCATTGGAGACTGGGTAGAACTGCAAGAACTAAAAAAAGATAAATTGGCAAATGCCAGAGATCGTTTGATTGAGCGAATGGCAGAATACCGGAGCTACAAAGGATGGCGCGTAATTATTGTGTTTGACGCCCATCTGGTTCCGGGAATCGAAGCTAAAAATCTTCACCACGATGTGGAAGTCATTTACACAAAAGAAAGTGAAACAGCGGATGAGCGGATTGAGAAACTTGTAGCAAGTCTACATAACCGCCGCGACCAAATTTATGTGGCGACATCGGATTTAACCGAACAATGGGTCATTTTTGGCAAAGGCGCGTTGCGAATTTCAGCACGCGAATTGGAAATTGAAATGGTTGAAATCCAGGAGAATATCACTAAAAAAGTAAAAGAAATCCAAGAGCAGCGTGGGATTTCTAAAATACCATTGTCTGGAGAAGTAGCCGAAATTTTCGAAAAATGGCGAAGAGGCTTGAAATGAACGGTTGACGCTCATTTTTTCCTTCATGTATACTGAGGATATCGAGGCTCACGCAATCGGAGGGATCAGCCGTGGAAAATCATGAGCAAGTTCAGCTTCAACGATTCACCGACATGACAGATGAAGAACTTGTCAGTTTAGTACACAGTGGAAACACGGAGGCATTGGATTTTTTAATAACGAAGTTCCGGCCTTTTGTTCGAATGAAAGCGCGGTCGTATTTCCTGATTGGTGCTGATAAAGAAGACATTATTCAAGAAGGTATGATTGGTTTATACAAGGCGATTCGGGATTTTAAGAGCGATAAATTATCTTCCTTTCGTGCATTTGCAGAACTATGCATTATCCGTCAAATCATTACCGCCATTAAAACGGCAACGCGTCAAAAGCATATTCCGCTGAATTCATATATTTCCTTGGACAAACCAATTTACGATGAAGAGTCTGACCGCACGTTAATGGATGTATTAACCGGAAACGGTGTAGACGATCCGGAAGATTTGATTATTCATAATGAAGAATTTCAGTATATGGAAGAGAAAATGGGCGAAGTACTTAGCGAATTAGAACGAGAAGTGCTGGCACTTTATCTTGATGGTCAATCTTATCAAGAAATCTCAGAAAAGCTTGAGCGTCACGTGAAATCGATTGATAACGCCTTGCAACGAGTCAAACGAAAATTAGAACGCCACTTGCAGATTAATGAGATGCCTAGCTCTTGATGCGCGGTTGACATGTCTGTTTTAAGGTGATAACCTTGAAAAAGCTGTAAACTTGAATAAGGTGATAAAATGGCTAAAAAAATTGCATTAAGCTGCTCAAAATGTGCAACTCGTAATTATACGGTTCCTGCGAAAGCAGAATCTAGCACACGTTTGGAACTCAAAAAATTCTGTGCTCATTGTAATGAGCATACCGTGCATAAACAAACGATATGAATTTTAACTGAATGCCGGACGATATAGAGTGATTTTGAAATTCGGAGGTTTTTTAAATAATGGGTAACATTGGCAGTTTCTTTAAAAACGTCGTTTCGGAAATGCGGAAAGTTAGCTGGCCAAAACGAAAAGAACTTACACGTTATACAATCGTTGTTCTTGCTACTTGTATTTTTATGGCTCTCTTTTTCACAGTAGTCGATGCAGGTATTTCTAAATTATTCCGTTGGTTCATCGCACTATAAGATCGATAAGAATAATGCATAAAAAATAGCCCGTCATTCTATGAGAACGGGTTTTTTCATTTGGTAAAAAAGGAGGGATGGACGTTTAGTCCGCACGATTATGGAGAAAAATTGGTATGTAGTCCACACCTATTCAGGATATGAAAACAAAGTTAAAGCAAACTTGGAAAAGCGAGTGGAAACTATGGGGATGGAAGATTTGATCTTCCGTGTCATCATTCCTGAAGAACAAGAAACAGATTTTAAAGACGGCAAGAAACGTACAGTAATGCGTAAAACTTTCCCTGGATATGTCTTGGTTGAATTAATCATGACAGATGAATCTTGGTATGTCGTTCGAAATACACCAGGTGTTACCGGGTTTATCGGTTCATCAGGTGGAGGAG
The DNA here is from genome assembly GCF_001687665.2 of Planococcus donghaensis. Classification (NCBI taxonomy): domain Bacteria; kingdom Bacillati; phylum Bacillota; class Bacilli; order Caryophanales; family Caryophanaceae; genus Planococcus; species Planococcus donghaensis. The sequence goes on from NZ_CP016543.2 coordinate 134,629, forward strand.
CGAAACCAACTCCATTGTTAGATGAAGAAGTTGAATTCATCTTGAAACAAATGGGAATGACGGAACGCAAGGTAGATATCGACTTTGCTGTTGCAGATACAGTTGAAGTTATGGAAGGGCCGTTCGCTAACTTCCAAGGGAAAGTGGAAGAAATTGATGATACAAAAGGCAAAGTTAAAGTGTCGATTGACATCTTCGGACGCGAAACCAAAATGGAACTGGATTTCGAGCAAGTTCAAAAAGTATAAAAGCCACTTGCTATTCTAAATTATTAATGGTATTATTTCATAGGTCAGACTGTCATAGGACACTCTGTACAATTTAGCTAATTCTATCAACATCGTTGACAGACAGATATTGAGTGGGAGGGGAAACCCTATTACCACATCACGGACTTAAGGAGGTGTGTTTCGTGGCTAAAAAAGTTGTTAAAGTTGTAAAATTGCAGATTCCTGCAGCAAAAGCTAATCCAGCGCCACCAGTTGGTCCAGCATTGGGTCAAGCAGGTGTTAACATCATGGGCTTCTGTAAAGAGTTCAACGCGCGTACGGCAGATCAAGCAGGACTGATCATTCCAGTTGAGATTTCAGTATTTGAAGATCGTTCATTTACATTCATTACGAAAACTCCACCCGCAGCTGTTCTATTAAAAGTAGCAGCCGGTATTGAATCAGGTTCAGGCGAACCGAACCGCAATAAAGTAGCGACTGTGAAACGCGACAAAGTTCGCGAAATCGCAGAAACTAAAATGCCAGATCTAAATGCTGCTTCAGTTGAAGCTGCAATGTTGATGGTTGAAGGTACTGCTCGCAGTATGGGAATCGTAATCGAAGACTAATTCGAGCAGTTGTTTTTGGATGGGTTGCGCAGTTCATCATGAGCCGCGCAGCCTTTAATCGTGGGAGGTTCATTCCGTTATACCACAACAAGGAGGACGTTTAAAATGGCTAAAACAGGCAAAAAATTGCAAGACGCAGCAAAATTAATCGACCGTTCTAAACTATACGAAGCGAAAGAAGCTATCGAACTTGCTAAAAAAGCAAGCACAGTAAACTTCGACGCTACAGTAGAAGTGGCTTTCCGTCTAGGAATTGACACGCGTAAGAACGACCAGCAAATCCGTGGAGCAGTAGTACTTCCAAACGGAACTGGTAAAACTCAAAGCGTTTTAGTTTTCGCTAAAGGCGAAAAACTAAAAGAAGCTGAAGCAGCAGGCGCAGATTTCGTAGGCGACGCTGAATATATCCAAAAAATCCAACAAGGATGGTTTGACTTCGACGTGATCGTTGCAACTCCTGATATGATGGGTGAAGTTGGTAAACTTGGACGCGTTTTAGGACCAAAAGGCTTAATGCCAAACCCTAAAACAGGCACAGTTACATTTGATGTAACAAAAGCTGTTCAAGAAATCAAAGCTGGTAAAGTGGAATACCGTGCAGACAAAACAGGTATCATCCATGCGCCAATCGGGAAAGTTTCTTTTGATGACAGCAAACTTGCTGAAAACTTAGAAGCAATCTATGACGTAGTATTAAAAGCGAAGCCATCTTCTGCTAAAGGTACTTACATCAAATCATTGAACGTTACAACTACAATGGGACCTGCTGTTAAAGTAGATCCATCTAAAGTAGTTGCTAAATAAAATATTGACATCGTATTTCCGCTCTGCTATACTAGCGGAGTTGTGAAATACCCATTTGTACCGCAGACAGTAGGGGCGCTAGTCGCTTAATTTATCCCTGCCGAGGACATGATGAATTCAGTAAACATCTTTTTGATGCTGATTTTATGCCTCTGTGTCTGTAATGGACCAGAGGCTTTTCTTATGGACGGTATAAATGAAAAATCTATAGGAGGTGCCAAAATGAGCAAAGCAGTTGAAACGAAAAAAGTTGTCGTGCAAACAATCGCTGATAAATTCAATGCTGCAGCGTCAGTTGTAGTTGTTGATTACCGTGGATTGAACGTTGCACAATTAACAGAACTTCGTAAACAGCTTCGTGAAGCAGGCGTTGAGTTTAAAGTATACAAAAACTCAATGACTCGTCGTGCGACTGAAATGCACGGACTTGAAGCGATCAACGAACACTTTACAGGACCAAACGCAATTGCATTTTCTAACGAAGATGTAGTAGCACCAGCACGTATCATCAACAACTTCGCGAAAGCGAACGAAGCGCTTGAAATTAAAGCGGGTGTTATCGAAGGTGCAGTCGCATCTGCTGAAGACATGAAAGCATTGGCAGAACTTCCATCACGCGAAGGCTTGCTATCTATGCTACTCAGCGTTCTACAAGCTCCAATGCGCAACTTTGCAGCTACAACAAAAGCAGTTGCAGATCAAAAAGAAGAACAAGGCGCTTAATAAGTTAGCCGGCTAAGCACGACAAAAAAATTACCTATCAATAGGAGGAAACTATAATGACACAAGAACAAATCTTAGAATCAATCAAAGAAATGACAGTTCTTCAACTTAACGACCTAGTAAAAGCAATCGAAGAAGAGTTCGGCGTAACTGCTGCTGCTCCTGTTGCTGCAGCTGCAGCTGGTGGCGCTGCTGAAGCAGAGCAAACTGAATTTGACGTAGTTCTTGCTTCTGCAGGCGATTCAAAAATCAAAGTAATCAAAGCAGTACGTGAAGTAACTGGTCTTGGTCTTAAAGAAGCGAAAGCTCTTGTAGACGAAGCTCCTAAAGCAATCAAAGAAGGCGTTTCTAAAGAAGACGCTGAAGAAATCAAAGGCAAACTTGAAGAAGTTGGCGCGTCAGTAGAAGTTAAGTAATTTCATGACTTTATAAAAAAGGAGGAAAGTTCGTCAGTGTATACCGGCGAGCTTTTCTTCTTTTTAATTTATTAAGAAGACGAGCAACGGTCTATAATAAGGTGAATGCAAGGAGGACTAACTATGTCTCAACATTATTATTCCAAAAATCCTCAAACAAAAAGCAATCCTCGAGAATGGACAGACATACTACGAGGCGAGAAATTCCGATTCCAGACTGATGCAGGAGTTTTTAGCAAAAGTGAAGTCGATTTTGGATCGCGGTTATTAATCGAGACATTCCAAGATTCCGCTATAGATGGACCGGTGCTGGATGTCGGCTGCGGTTATGGACCGATTGGAATGACGGTCGCAAAAATATCTCCTCAAAAACAAGTTCATATGGTAGATGTTAATACACGGGCTATTGATTTGGCCAAAACAAACGCAGAGAAAAATAGTATTTCCAACGTTCGAATCTATGAAAGTGATGGATTGAGTGCGGTGGAGGCTAGTGGTTTTTCTGCAATTTTAACAAACCCACCGATTCGGGCAGGTAAAGAAACAATATTTCGTTTTTACGAAGAAGCTGCTGAGAAATTAGCGGACGGTGGATCGTTGTGGGTAGTCATCCAGAAAAAGCAGGGTGCTCCTTCTACACAGGTGAAATTAGAAGAACTTTTTGGTGAAGTAAAAGTGGTCGATAAGAAAAAAGGTTACTTTATTTTTGAAGCTCGAAAAGTTTGACTTGACAAAACGGCTGTGTTATTATAATGAAATGCAAAATTTATTATTTTGAGGTCGTTTGCCCTTTTTCGGGCTACGCATGACGACATAGCTAATCAAGTGTAAACCGAAAATGAGCTGATTTTAGTCTCGTTTTCTTTTTGTCTTTTCGATATCATACACTATTTTGTATAAATCGCAAAGACCTATAATCGTTTTATTGAGGGGTGAATAAGTTGGTAGGTCAACTAGTTCAGTACGGTCAACATCGTCAACGCAGAAGTTTTTCGAGAATCAGTGAAGTGCTGGATCTTCCGAACTTGATTGAAATTCAATCATCATCTTATGAATGGTTTCTCGAAGAAGGACTTCGCGAAATGTTCCGAGATATCTCGCCGATTGAAGATTTCACAGGAAATCTATCGCTCGAGTTTGTTGATTACAGTCTCGCGGAACCGAAGTATCCAGTCGATGAATCGAAAGAGCGCGACGTAACTTATGCAGCACCTTTGCGTGTGAAAGTACGTCTGCACAACAAAGAAACAGATGAAGTAAAAGAGCAAGATGTCTTCATGGGTGATTTCCCGTTAATGACAGAAACAGGTACTTTTGTAATCAACGGCGCAGAACGCGTTATCGTTTCTCAGTTGGTCCGTTCGCCGAGTGTTTATTTCCATGACAAGACAGATAAAAATGGTAAAAAAGGCTTTGGAGCAACTGTTATTCCGAACCGTGGAGCATGGTTAGAATACGAAACAGATGCAAAAGATGTTGTGTATGTCAGAATCGATCGCACGCGTAAATTACCGGTAACGGTTCTTTTAAGAGCGCTTGGTTTCGGATCTGATCAAGAAATCATCGATCTACTTGGAGATAACGAATATCTTCAAAATACACTTGAAAAAGACAATACAGAGAGCACAGACAAAGCGCTTCTTGAAATTTATGAACGCCTGCGCCCTGGTGAGCCACCAACAGTTGAAAGTGCGAAGAGCTTACTATACTCACGCTTCTTCGACCCAAAACGCTATGATTTAGCAAATGTTGGTCGTTATAAAATGAACAAAAAGCTTCATATTAAAAACCGCCTTTTCAATCAGACAATTGCAGAAACATTGGCAGATCCTGAAACAGGCGAAATTTTAGTTGAAGCTGGTACATTGATTGATCGTCGTGTATTGGATCGCTTAATTCCAAACTTAGAAAACGGTGTTGGTTTCCATACGGTTTCTCAAGTAGGTGGCGTTCTAGAAGGCGAAGTTACTTTACAGTCAATCAAAATTTATGCGCCAAACAACGAAGACCAAAAAGAAATTACTGTTATTAGTAATGCTTATATAGAAGATAAGATTAAGCACGTAACACCGGCTGATATTATTTCTTCTATTAGTTACTTCTTTAACCTTCTTTATGGTGTCGGAAACACAGATGATATTGATCATCTTGGTAACCGTCGTCTACGTTCAGTAGGTGAGCTTTTACAGAACCAATTCCGTATCGGTTTATCTCGTATGGAGCGCGTAGTGCGTGAGCGTATGTCGATTAACGATACACAAGCAATCGTGCCTCAGCAATTGATCAATATCCGTCCGGTTATTGCATCAATTAAAGAGTTCTTCGGTAGTTCTCAGCTTTCTCAGTTTATGGATCAAACCAATCCACTTGCTGAACTGACACACAAACGTCGTCTATCGGCGCTTGGACCCGGTGGTTTAACACGTGAACGTGCGGGCTTTGAAGTACGTGATGTTCACTATTCTCATTATGGTCGCATGTGTCCAATTGAAACGCCTGAGGGCCCGAACATTGGATTGATCAACACATTGTCAACATTTGCAAAAGTGAACAAGTTTGGTTTCATTGAAACCCCTTATCGCCGTGTAGATGCTGAAACAGGTGTTGTTACAAAACATATCGATTACTTAACTGCTGATGAAGAAGATAACTATGTAGTGGCTCAAGCCAATTCTAAATTGAATGACGATGGTTCATTCGTAGAAGAAGGCATTGTGGCACGTTTCCGCGGGGAAAACACGATTTACAAACGCGGCAGCATTGACTACATGGATGTTTCTCCAAAACAGGTTGTTTCTGTAGCAACAGCGTGTATCCCGTTCCTTGAAAACGATGACTCCAACCGAGCATTAATGGGAGCGAACATGCAACGTCAAGCGGTTCCGTTATTAAATCCGGAAGCTCCTTTTGTAGGAACTGGAATGGAACATTTGGCAGCGCGTGATTCTGGTGCAGCTGTTGTAGCAAAAAATGATGGTATTGTAGAATTTGTGGAAGCTAAAGAAATTGCAGTCCGCCGCATTGAAGTTGTGGATGGCAATGAAGTTAGAGGCGACCTTGATACTTACAAATTGCAAAAATTCGTTCGTTCTAACCAGGGGACAAGTTATAACCAACGCCCAATCGTTAAAGTTGGAGACCGAGTTTCTAAACGCGACATTCTAGCCGATGGACCTTCAATGGAACGCGGAGAGATGGCATTAGGAAGAAACGTATTGGTTGCCTTCATGACGTGGGATGGCTTTAACTACGAAGATGCGATTATCATGAGTGAACGTTTAGTTAAAGACGATGTTTATACATCTGTTCATATTGAAGAGTACGAATCTGATTCACGTGATACAAAACTAGGGCCAGAAGAAATTACGCGCGATATTCCGAACGTTGGGGAAGACGCATTACGTAACTTGGATGACCGTGGAATTATCCGTGTTGGAGCTGAAGTAAAAGATGGAGATATTCTTGTTGGTAAAGTAACACCTAAAGGGGTTACGGAACTAACTGCTGAAGAACGTCTTTTACATGCTATTTTCGGCGAAAAAGCCCGCGAAGTTCGCGATACTTCATTGCGAGTGCCTCACGGTGCTGGCGGTATTGTATTGGATGTTAAAATCTTCAATCGTGAAGATGGAGACGAACTACCACCGGGTGTTAATCAGTTAGTCCGTGCATACATCGTTCAGAAACGTAAAATTTCTGTTGGTGATAAAATGGCCGGACGTCACGGAAACAAAGGTGTTATTTCAAGAATTTTACCTGAAGAAGATATGCCGTTTATGCCTGATGGCACGCCAGTTGACATTATGTTGAACCCACTTGGTGTACCTTCTCGTATGAATATCGGCCAGGTACTTGAATTACACCTTGGAATGGCTTCTCGTTCACTTGGAATTCATATGGCTTCGTCTGTATTTGATGGAGCAAATGAAGAAGATGTGTTGGAGACAATGGAAGAGTCAGGTATGCCGCGCGATGGTAAAACGATTCTTTACGATGGCCGTTCTGGTGAAGCGTTCGATAACCGTGTGTCTGTAGGGATCATGTATATGATTAAACTTGCCCACATGGTCGACGACAAATTGCACGCACGTTCAACTGGACCGTACTCACTGGTTACACAACAACCATTGGGTGGTAAAGCACAATTCGGCGGACAGCGTTTTGGTGAGATGGAAGTATGGGCACTTGAAGCATATGGTGCAGCTCATACATTACAAGAAATCTTAACGGTTAAATCGGATGATGTTGTAGGTCGCGTAAAAACTTATGAAGCAATTGTTAAAGGTGAAAGTGTACCGGAACCAAGTGTACCGGAATCATTTAAAGTATTAATCAAAGAGCTTCAAAGTTTAGGTATGGACGTTAAAATGTTAACTATTGATGATGAAGAAATTGAGTTACGTGATTTGGATGAAGAAGAAGATCTTCAACCAGCTGACTCATTAAATATCTTACCAATTGCAGATGCAGAAGCACCGGTTGGAACAATTGATTAATAATTACTGGAATCGAGCGGCTTTAACCGGCCGTTCTCCAGTTATTCATTCAGCCATTACCGAGGAAGAGCCGTACAGAAACTCGAGACAAAAGGGAGGTAGGCTCCTTGATAGATGTTAATAATTTTGAGTATATGAAAATCGGATTAGCGTCACCCGATAAAATTCGCTCATGGTCTTATGGAGAAGTCAAAAAGCCAGAAACAATCAATTACCGTACATTAAAACCTGAAAAAGATGGTTTGTTCTGCGAACGTATTTTCGGTCCTACAAAGGATTGGGAATGTCATTGTGGTAAATACAAACGCGTTCGTTATAAAGGTGTTGTCTGTGATCGTTGTGGCGTTGAAGTTACACGTTCAAAAGTTCGCCGTGAGCGCATGGGACACATTGAATTAGCAGCTCCTGTTTCACACATTTGGTATTTCAAAGGAATTCCAAGCCGTATGGGACTTATCCTAGATATGTCTCCACGTTCGCTTGAAGAAGTTATTTACTTCGCTTCTTACGTAGTAATCGACCCTGCGGATACACCACTTGAAAAGAAACAGCTTCTATCTGAAAAAGAATACCGCGCTTACCGTGATAAGTTTGGGAAAAAATTCCAAGCTGCTATGGGAGCAGAAGCAATCAAACGTCTATTGCAAGAAATTGACCTTGAGCGCGAAACGGATTCTTTAAAAGAAGAGTTGAAAACAGCTCAAGGCCAACGCCGCACTCGTGCGATTAAACGCCTTGAAGTCGTAGAGTCATTCCGTAACTCAGGAAACAACCCTGATTGGATGATTTTAGATGTGCTACCTGTTATTCCACCTGAACTACGTCCGATGGTTCAATTAGATGGTGGTCGCTTTGCGACTTCTGATTTAAATGACTTGTATCGCCGCGTAATTAACCGGAATAACCGTTTAAAACGTCTTTTGGATCTGGGTGCACCAAGCATTATCGTTCAAAACGAAAAACGCATGCTTCAAGAAGCTGTTGATGCTTTGATCGATAACGGTCGTCGTGGTCGTCCGGTTACGGGACCAGGTAACCGTCCATTGAAATCTCTTTCTCATATGTTAAAAGGTAAGCAAGGACGTTTCCGTCAAAACCTTCTTGGTAAACGAGTTGATTACTCAGGCCGTTCAGTAATTGTAGTTGGACCTAACCTGAAAATGTATCAATGTGGTTTGCCGAAAGGAATGGCAATCGAGCTGTTTAAACCTTTTGTTATGAAGGAATTGGTTGAACGTGGATTGGCTCACAACATTAAGAGTGCAAAACGCAAAATTGAACGTCTTCATTCTGAAGTTTGGGATGTATTAGAAGATGTGATCAAGGAGCATCCGGTTCTATTGAACCGAGCACCAACTCTTCACAGATTAGGTATCCAGGCATTTGAACCGACACTAGTTGAAGGTAAAGCAATCCGTCTACATCCACTTGTATGTACTGCATACAATGCCGATTTTGATGGTGACCAAATGGCTGTTCACGTACCTTTATCTTCTGAAGCACAAGCTGAAGCAAGATTATTGATGCTTGCAGCTCAAAACATTTTGAATCCAAAAGACGGAAAACCTGTTGTAACACCATCTCAGGATATGGTTTTAGGAAACTATTACTTAACACTTGAGCGTAAAGGTGCTACAGGAGAAGGCGCTACTTTCTCAGGACCTGAAGAAGTTATGATCGCTTATCAAACAGGCCATGTGCATTTGCATACGCGTATTGCGATTCAAGCTGGAGCTGTAAACAACCCGACGTTCACAGAAGAACAAAACAAGATGCTTTTATTGACAACTGTTGGTAAAATTATTTTCAATGAAATTCTGCCGAAGTCATTCCCATATATTAACGAACCGACTGACTTCAACTTGCAGGTAGAAACACCAGCGAAATATTTCGTTCCCACAACGACTGATATTCGTAAGCATATTGAAGAAGCGGAACTTGTAACACCGTTTAAAAAGAAAATTCTTGGTGAAATCATTGCAGAAGTATTCAAACGTTTCCATATTACGGAAACTTCGAAAATGCTTGATCGCATGAAGAGCCTTGGATTTAAATATTCGACACAAGCCGGCATCACTGTTGGTGTGTCAGATATCGTAGTTCTTCCAGATAAGGGAGAAATTTTAATCAGTGCACAAGAAAATGTAGATAAAGTAATGAAACAATTCCGTCGCGGATTGATTACAGAAGAAGAACGATATGCACGTGTCATTTCGTATTGGAGTAATGCAAAAGATATCATTCAAGGTAAATTGATGGCATCTCTTGATAATTTAAATCCAATCTTTATGATGAGTGATTCCGGAGCTCGTGGTAATGCTTCCAACTTTACACAGCTTGCTGGTATGCGCGGATTGATGGCCAACCCGGCTGGGCGTATTATTGAACTTCCGATTAAATCTTCTTTCCGTGAAGGATTGACAGTACTTGAATACTTCATCTCTACCCACGGTGCTCGTAAAGGTCTTGCCGATACAGCACTGAAAACAGCCGATTCTGGTTACTTAACTCGTCGTTTAGTTGACGTTGCACAAGATGCAATTGTCCGCGAAAATGACTGTGGAACAGATAGAGGATTGTTGGTTGGAGCGTTGATGGAAGGTACAGAAGTGATTGAAGAGCTTGATGAGCGTATTGTTGGCCGTCATGCGAAGAAAACAATTCGCCATCCTGAAACAAAAGAAATTATTGTCGCAAAAGACGAATTAATCACACAAGATTTAACTCGTCTTATTGTAGAAGCGGGCATTAAAGAAGTTACAATCCGTTCTGCATTTACATGTAATACAAAACACGGTATTTGTAAGAAATGTTACGGCACGAACTTAGCAACTGGAGACGAAGTTGAAGTGGGCGAAGCAGTAGGTATTATTGCAGCTCAGTCAATCGGTGAGCCAGGAACTCAGCTTACAATGCGTACATTCCATACAGGTGGGGTTGCAGGAGACGATATTACTCAAGGTCTTCCGCGTATCCAAGAAATATTTGAGTCGCGTAATCCTAAAGGTCAAGCAGTTATTTCTGAAATTACAGGTACAGTTACTGAAATTGAAGAAATTCGTGAAGGTCAGAAGGAAGTAACGTTTCAAGGTGATGTTGAAACTCGTAAATATTTAGCTCCTTATAATGCGCGCATTAAAGTTCAAGTAGATGACGCTATTGTACGAGGTGAAGTATTAACAGATGGTTCAATTGATCCGAAACAATTACTTCAAGTAAAAGATGTTCAAGCTGTTCAAGTGTATCTATTGAAAGAAGTTCAAAAGGTATACCGTATGCAGGGTGTAGAAATCGGCGATAAGCACGTAGAAGTTATGGTTCGTCAAATGTTCCGTAAAGTTCGCGTAATTGAAGCCGGAGATACTGAATTGCTACCGGGTTCACTATTGGATATTCACCAATTTACTGAAGCGAATGTAAAAGCGGTTCTAGAAGGTAACTTACCAGCGACAAGCCGTCCTGTAATTCTAGGGATTACAAAAGCTTCTCTTGAAACAGAATCATTCTTATCAGCCGCATCTTTCCAAGAAACGACTCGTGTCTTAACGGATGCAGCGATCAAAGGAAAACGTGATGAGCTACTAGGATTGAAAGAGAACGTTATTATCGGTAAACTTGTTCCAGCTGGAACAGGAATGCAACGTTACCGTCAAATCAAAATTGCTCAAAGCGAAAAAGCAGCGCAGCAAGAAATTGTCGGTACCGAATCATAAAATAGATTTCTTGGATTCCGAGGAGGTTGAAAAATCTCCTCGGAATTTTTCAAGAACTTTGTTGACAGCACTAACATAGGATGATAATATGTTAAGGGTTGATGGTTAACGGTTTGATGCTTTGGAGGATATGCAAATGTCTAATGAAAAAGTAAAACAGACAAGTGAAATAATCATCGGTACAAAGCAGACAGTAAAAGCATTAAAAAGCGGTATTGTCCAAGAAGTAATAGTGGCAAAAGACGCGAACGATCGAATGACCAAACAGATCGTCCATCTAGCTTTAGAAAAAGGTATTCGGATCGAATTTGCAGATTCACGATTAAAGCTTGGCAAAGCATATGGCATTAATGTCGGTGCAGCTGCAGTAGCTATTACTGGATAACAGTTTTTGTGTAAATCACAAAGACTTTGTTTTTTACCCAAAAATGAACCACCTGGATATGTGGTATTAGAACACCTTTTGAGAGGAGGAAAAATCGATGCCTACAATTAACCAATTAGTTAACAAGCCTCGTAAACCAAAGAGCACTAAATCAGATTCACCAGCCCTAAACAAAGGGTATAACAGCTTTAAAAAGTCTCAAACTAACGTGACATCACCACAAAAACGTGGAGTATGTACTCGTGTTGGTACAATGACACCTAAAAAACCAAACTCGGCATTGCGTAAATATGCGCGTGTACGTTTGACTAACCAAATTGAGGTTAATGCTTACATCGGCGGCGAAGGTCACAACCTTCAAGAGCACAGTGTAGTTCTTCTTCGCGGCGGACGCGTAAAAGATTTACCGGGTGTACGTTACCATATCGTACGTGGAGCACTTGATACAGCTGGAGTTACTGGTCGTATGCAAAGCCGTTCTAAATACGGAACTAAACGCCCTAAAGTTAAAAAATAATATTTTAAATTAACGAAGTGACTTCGTTGAAAGGAGGAACATACATGCCTCGTAAAGGTCCTGTAGCTAAACGTGACGTGTTGCCAGATCCAATTTATAATTCAAAATTGGTGACACGCTTAATTAATAAAATGATGGTTGACGGAAAAAGAGGTACTTCACAAAAGATCCTATACGGAGCGTTTGAGTTAGTTAAAGAACGCAGCGGTAAAGATCCAATTGAAGTATACGAACAAGCATTGACTAACGTTATGCCAGTTCTTGAAGTACGCGCTCGCCGTGTTGGTGGAGCTAACTACCAAGTACCGGTTGAAGTTCGTCCTGAACGCCGTACAACTTTAGGTCTTCGCTACCTTGTAAACTATTCACGTCTTCGTGGAGAGAAAACAATGGAAGAGCGTTTGGCTAATGAAATTTTAGATGCTGCTAACAACACTGGTGCAGCTGTTAAGAAACGTGAAGATATTCATAAAATGGCGGAAGCAAACAAAGCGTTTGCACATTACCGCTGGTAATTTCTTTCGAGATGTTTACATCTTAATCCGAAATGGAAGGAGAAAAACAACATGGCTAGAGAGTTCTCCTTAGACAAAACACGTAATATCGGGATCATGGCACACATTGATGCTGGTAAAACGACTACTACGGAGCGTATTTTATACTACACAGGTAGAATCCACAAAATCGGGGAAACACATGAAGGTGCTTCTCAGATGGACTGGATGGAGCAAGAGCAAGAGCGTGGAATCACAATCACTTCTGCTGCAACTACTGCTTCATGGAGAGAACACCGCGTTAACATCATTGATACTCCTGGACACGTAGATTTCACTGTTGAAGTTGAACGTTCATTGCGTGTACTTGATGGTGCAGTTACAGTTCTTGATGCTCAATCAGGTGTTGAGCCTCAAACTGAAACAGTTTGGCGTCAAGCTACAACATACGGCGTTCCACGTATCGTATTTATTAACAAAATGGATAAAATCGGTGCTGATTTCCTTTACTCTGTAGGCACATTACATGAGCGTCTACAAGCAAATGCTCACCCGATCCAATTGCCAATCGGCGCAGAAGATGAGTTCTCAGCTATTATCGATTTAGTTGAAATGAACGCACGTTTCTACGCAAACGATTTGGGAACTGAAATTACTGAAGGTGAAATTCCTGAAGAATATAAAGAGCTTGCTGAAGAATGGCACACTAAATTAGTGGAAGCTGTTGCTGAGCTTGATGAAGAATTAATGGAGAAATACCTTAGCGGTGAAGAAATTACTGTTGAAGAACTTAAAGCTGGTATCCGTAAAGGAACATTAGACGTTGAGTTTTATCCAGTAGTTTGTGGTACTGCATTTAAAAACAAAGGGGTTCAATTAATGCTTGATGCAGTAATTGACTACCTACCATCTCCATTAGATGTACCACCGATGACTGGTGTTCTTCCAGACTCGGACGAAGAAGTATTACGTAAGCCTGACGAAAGCGAACCATTCTCTGCGTTAGCGTTTAAAGTAATGACAGATCCATATGTAGGGAAGTTAACTTTCTTCCGTGTGTATTCTGGATCACTTAAATCTGGATCATATGTTCAAAACTCTTCTAAAGGTAAGCGTGAGCGCGTAGGACGTATTCTACAAATGCACGCAAACTCGCGTGAAGAAATTGCTGAAGTGTATTGCGGAGATATTGCTGCTGCTATCGGTCTTAAAGATACATCTACGGGTGATACTTTAAGTGACGAGAAGCACCAAGTAATTCTTGAGCGTATGGTATTCCCAGAACCAGTTATTTCTCTTTCTGTAGAACCTAAGTCTAAAGCAGACCAAGATAAAATGGGTCAAGCTCTTGCTAAATTACAGGAAGAAGATCCAACTTTCCGTGCGCACACTGACCAGGAAACTGGCCAAACAATCATCGCGGGTATGGGTGAACTTCACCTTGATATCCTAGTTGACCGTATGCGTCGTGAATTCAACGTAGAAGCTAATGTGGGTGAACCTCAGGTATCTTACCGTGAGACATTCCGTCAGTCTGCTAAAGTTGAAGGTAAATTCGTACGCCAATCTGGTGGACGTGGACAATTCGGACACGTTTGGATTGAATTTTCTCCAAACGAAGAAGGAGCAGGTTTTGAATTTGAAAATGGTATCGTTGGTGGTGTTGTTCCACGTGAATACATCCCAGCAGTTGAAGCGGGTCTTCGCGACTCTCTAGACAACGGTGTAATCGCCGGATACCCATTAATCGATATCAAAGCTCGTTTGTTCGACGGATCTTACCATGATGTTGACTCGAATGAAATGGCATTTAAAGTAGCTGCATCTATGGCGCTTAAAAATGCGATCTCTAAAGTAAATCCGGTTCTTCTTGAGCCACTTATGCGTGTTGAAGTTGTTATCCCTGAGGAATACCTTGGAGATATCATGGGTGACATTACGTCACGCCGCGGCCGTGTAGAAGGTATGGAAGCTCGTGGAAACGCGCAAGTTGTTCGTGCTATGGTTCCACTTGCACAAATGTTCGGTTATGCAACTTCATTGCGTTCAAACACGCAAGGTCGTGGTGTGTTCTCAATGCACTTCGATCACTATGAAGAAGTACCGAAATCAATTTCTGAAGAAATCATCAAAAAAAATAAAGGTCAATAATTGAATTTTGATCTTTAATCAAGTATAAATAGTTTGTATGCCTGGAATAATAGGGCCCTATTATTCCGGCACTTCAAATGAACAATCACTTACATTTCGAGGAGGATTTTTCTAATGGGAAAAGCTAAATTTGATCGCTCTAAAACACACGCGAATATTGGTACAATTGGTCACGTCGATCACGGTAAAACTACTTTAACTGCAGCAATCGCTACAGTTCTTGCAAAACAATCAGGTGGGGAAGCTCGTTCGTACGCACAAATCGACAACGCTCCTGAAGAAAAAGAACGCGGAATCACTATCAACACTTCACACGTTGAATATGAAACTGCAACTCGTCACTATGCACACGTTGATTGCCCTGGACACGCCGATTATGTTAAAAACATGATTACTGGTGCTGCTCAAATGGACGGCGGGATCTTAGTAGTATCTGCTGCTGATGGCCCAATGCCACAAACTCGTGAGCACATCCTTCTTTCACGTCAAGTTGGTGTTCCTTACCTAGTAGTATTCATGAACAAATGCGATATGGTAGATGACGAAGAACTTCTTGAACTAGTTGAAATGGAAGTACGCGATCTTCTTTCTGAATATGACTTCCCTGGCGATGACATTCCTGTCATCAAAGGATCTGCTCTTAAAGCTCTTGAAGGAGAAGCTGAGTGGGAAGAAAAAATCGTTGAATTAATGAACGCTGTTGATGAGTATATCCCTACTCCACCACGTGACACTGACAAGCCATTCATGATGCCTGTTGAGGATGTATTCTCAATTACTGGTCGTGGAACTGTTGCTACAGGACGTGTTGAACGCGGACAAATCAAAATCGGTGATAACGTTGATATCATTGGTCTTACTGAAGAACCAAAATCTACAACTGTAACTGGTGTAGAAATGTTCCGTAAATTACTTGACTATGCTGAAGCTGGCGATAACATTGGCGCACTTCTACGCGGAGTTTCTCGTGATGACGTACAACGTGGACAAGTATTGGCTAAACCAGGCACAATTACTCCACACACTGAATTCAAAGCTGAAGTTTATGTTCTTTCAAAAGAAGAGGGTGGACGTCACACTCCATTCTTCACAAACTACCGTCCACAGTTCTACTTCCGTACAACTGATGTAACTGGTGTTTGTAACCTTCCTGAAGGTGTAGAAATGGTTATGCCTGGAGATAACATCGAAATGATCGTTTCTCTAATCTCTCCTATCGCACTTGAAGAAGGAACTAAGTTCTCTATCCGTGAGGGTGGACGTACTGTAGGCGCTGGCGTTGTTGCTACAATTACGAAGTAATAATTGCTAAGTGTTGATTAAAGACCCTGTCTCATTATTTAATGAGACAGGGTCTTTTTTTGCATATTTTTAGTGATAAAGAAGAAGTAAGAATGAAAGAAGAGCCTGTTCATAAAATATTCAAACTTTTTTAAAATTCTTTTAAACCCAATAATAGCAACAATGAAAACGGATACATAATTCTTGAATGTTCAAAATTAACAAAAAACTTGGTGAAAGTCGATTGACACGGGTCGCAATAGACGATATGATAGCAACAATTTACAAAACAAATACAGAATTCGATATATTGCATATTATAAAACTTTCGAGAAAGAAGTGGACATCATGAGTGAACAAGTAATTTATATGAATGGTGAATTCGTGAAAAAGGAAGACGCTAAGATTTCAGTTTATGATCACGGTTTTTTATACGGTGATGGAGTGTTTGAAGGGATACGTTCTTACAACGGTAATGTCTTTCGACTGGAAGAACACCTTGAGCGACTTTACGATTCAGCAAAATCTGTGATGCTCGAGATTCCACATTCTTTTGATGAAATGATTGAGATTGTTGTCCGCACGCTTAGAGAAAACAAGTTTAAAGATGCTTATATTCGTCTTATCGTTTCAAGAGGAGTTGGCAACCTTGGATTAGATCCTTATAGTTGTTCACATCCGAGTGTTATTGTGATAGCCGAACCTTTATCGTTGTTTCCAAAGTCCATGTACGAAACAGGGTTAGAGATTGTTTCTGTAGCTACACGACGAAGCAGATCGGACGTATTAAGCCCGAAAGTTAAATCTTTAAATTATATGAACAACATTCTAGTAAAGCTTGAAGCTAATCTAGCAGGTGTTTCTGAAGCGCTTATGCTGAACGATCAAGGCTATGTAGCTGAAGGTTCAGCAGACAACATCTTTATCGTTCGTAAAAATAAAATATTAACACCTCCAGGGTATGTAGGAGCTCTCGAAGGAATTACGCGTAATGCCATCATAGACATGGCGAATCAAAAAGGTTACGACATTCAAGAAGGTGTTTTCACAAGACATGATGTTTACGTAGCTGATGAAGTTTTCTTAACAGGGACTGCCGCTGAAGTCATTTCCGTAGTGAAAGTAGATGGACGAGTGATAGGTGAAGGAAAGCCAGGACCGGTTACAAACGATCTGCTTGTATCTTTTAGAGAGCTTGTTCAAAACGATGGTGTAAAAGTTTACTCAGATCAGTTAAATGTGGTTTAAAAAAACCGAATATTAGTTCAACTCAATGACGAGGTTAAAGTAAATGGAAGCTGTATTCACAGAGAGCCGGTATAGGTGGAAGCCGGTAATACAACCATTTGCGACATCCCCTCTGAGTGGATTGCTGAAAGGCTGCGGCTGTTTAGGTGATCCCGGTGACTTGTAAGTTAGAAGTTACCGTTATCAGCAGATAAGCATTGCTTATCTATGAGGCTGCGGTTGCGCGGTAAAGTAGGGTGGTACCATGAAACTTTTTCATCCCTATGCAAAGAACAAGTTTCTTTGTGTAGGGATGAAAAAGTTTTTTTGTTTTATAAGAGCTTTAGAAAAGGAGGCGGAAAGATTGGGAGTAAACGTAAAGGTTAGAGAAGAAGTTAAGCAAGAATTAACAGGCAGTGGGGCAGACGTACTAATTCAATCTTTGAAAAATCAAGGAGTAGAAATCATTTTCGGATATCCCGGAGGCGCAGTGCTACCAATTTACGATGCCTTGCATCAAAACCCGATCCGCCACATATTAGCGAGACATGAACAAGGTGCAATCCATGCAGCTGAAGGTTATGCAAGGGTGTCCGGTAAAACCGGTGTTGTACTTGCTACATCGGGTCCAGGAGCAACGAATTTGGTCACGGGTATAGCTGATGCCATGTTAGATTCCTTGCCGCTAGTCATCTTTACAGGACAAGTTGCAACTTCAGTAATTGGAACTGATGCATTTCAAGAAGCGGATATCGTCGGAATCACTCAACCGATTACTAAGCATAACTATCAAGTGAAGAAAGTATCCGATCTACCAAGAATTATAAAGGAAGCATTCTACATTGCTTCTACCGGCCGTCCAGGTCCAGTTTTAGTAGATATTCCTAAAAATATTGCTACAGAATTATTTTTAACTACAAAAGACGAAGAAGAAGTTAACTTACCAGGTTATCAACCAACAACCAAGCCGAACTACCTACAAATTCAAAAAGCTGCTCAACTATTATCGCAGTCGAAAAAGCCGTTAATTTTAGCGGGTGCAGGTGTACTAGCCGCTAAAGCGACAGATGAACTTAAAAACTTTTCGGAGCGTCATCAAATTCCAATTACTAATACACTACTCGGATTGGGCAGCATCGCTGGCGAACATGAACTATTCCTAGGAATGGCCGGCATGCATGGAACTTACACAGCAAACACCGCAATTTGTGATTGCGATGTGCTGCTAAATATCGGTGCCCGGTTTGATGACCGATTAACTGGAAATTTAGCTCACTTTGCACCAAATGCTCAAGTAATTCATATCGATATCGATCCAGCAGAAATTGGAAAAAATGTACCGACAGCAATTCCGATTGTTGCAGATGCAAAAGAAGCATTAATTCAATTGTTGAATCAATCATTTGAAAGCCCGAATACGAAAGAGTGGATAGCAAAATTAACCGGCGATAAAGCGGAATATCCACTTCAGTATCATGTGAAAGGCCGAGAAGGTATTCTTCCTCAACAAGCGGTTGAATTGATTCACCGATTGACTAATGGAGACGCTGTTGTAACGACGGATGTCGGGCAGCACCAAATGTGGGCGGCGCAATATTACCGATTTAACAATCCACATAACTGGGTAACTTCAGGGGGCTTAGGCACAATGGGATTTGGTTTCCCAGCAGCAATCGGTGCACAATTGGCAAAACCAGATGAAAAGGTTATTTCCATCGTAGGAGATGCTGGTTTTCAAATGACGTTGCAAGAGTTGTCGCTGCTTCAAGAGCTACGCCTTCCTGTAAAAATTGTTATCTTAAACAATCAAAGTCTAGGAATGGTAAGGCAATGGCAAGAAACATTTTACGAATCACGTTATTCGCAGTCGTTAATGCCTGTTCAACCCGATTTTGTTAAATTGGCAGAAGCTTATAACGTTAAAGGTTATAAAGTAGAAACGATGGAAGAAGCAGAAGCTGTTTTTACAGAAGCATTTAATTCAAACGAGCCGGTTTTGATTGATTGTCGCGTAGTGCAATTGGAATGTGTGTATCCAATGGTTGCGCCTGGTAAAGGCTTGAATGAAATGATCGGGGTGAAAGGCGAATGAAACGAGTTATTACCACAACGGTGATCAACCAAAGCGGGGTGTTGAACCGCGTTACCGGATTACTGATGAAGCGACAGTTCAACATCGAAAGCATATCGGTTGGTCACACAGAGCAGCCTGGCATGTCGAAAATGACTTTTGTGGTTAATGTAGAAGATAAAGGCAAATTGGAACAATTATTAAAACAACTGCAAAAGCAAATTGATGTAATTAAAGTAAACGATATTACAGATAAAGCCATGGTGATGAGAGAGTTGGCGTTGGTCAAAGTGGTTGTCCCACCAGCAGTCAGAAGTGAAATTCTCAGCATTGTTGAACCGTTCCGAGCAACGGTTGTTGATATGAGCAAAAATGTAACAACATTCCAAGTTACTGGCGACCCAGAAAAAATTGAAGCATTCATTGATTTAATGAGACCTTATGGTGTCAAAGAACTGACCCGAACCGGTGTATCCGCTTTTGTCAGAGAAACACAAAAAACTCAAGTACCACAATTAAACATCCTATAAAAAACCCAAACTCGAGGAGGAAATTAAAAATGGCAAAAATGTATTATAACCAAGACGTAAACGAACAGGTACTTAAAGGAAAGACAATCGCGGTAATCGGATATGGTTCACAAGGTCACGCACATGCTCAAAATTTAAAGGAATCTGGCTTTGATGTAGTAGTTGGCGTACGTCCAGGTAAATCATTCGAGCAAGCAGCAAATGACGGTATGAAAGTAATGACGGCTAAAGAAGCGGCAGAAGCGGCAGACGTGATCATGCTTTTAGTACCGGATGAAAAACAAACACAAATCTATAATGCAGATATCAAACCTTCATTAAAAGCAGGTAAGTCACTTGTTTTTGCACACGGCTTTAATGTTCACTTTAATCAAATTGTTGCACCAGCAGATGTAGATGTATTCTTAGTAGCTCCTAAAGGACCGGGACACCTTGTGCGTCGCACATACGAAGCTGGTGCAGGCGTACCTGGGTTAATTGCTATCCACCAAGATGTGTCAGGTCAAGCTAAAGAAGTAGCATTGGCATATGCAAAAGGAATTGGCGCGACACGTGCAGGCGTTTTAGAAACAACGTTTAAAGAAGAAACTGAAACGGATCTATTTGGAGAACAAGCGGTTCTTTGCGGGGGCGTAACGTCTCTAGTAAAAGCTGGATTTGAAACACTTGTAGAAGCTGGATACCAGCCTGAACTTGCCTATTTCGAATGTATGCACGAATTAAAACTAATTGTTGACCTAATGTATGAAGGGGGCTTGTCAGGAATGCGCTACTCGATTTCAGACACGGCTCAATGGGGAGATTTTGTATCAGGACCACGTATTGTCGATGCAGATACAAAAGCGCGTATGAAAGACGTCCTTACGGATATTCAAACTGGGAAATTTGCAAAAGGTTGGTTGCTTGAAAACCAATTAAACCGTCCAGAATTCACAGCAATCGAAAAAGCAGAAGAATCCCATCAAATCGAACAAGTTGGTCGCGAATTGCGTGCAATGATGCCATTCGTTAACGAAGGCAAAAAAGCAAAACAAAAAGAGGTGGTTGCTAATGTCACAAATTGATATTTTCGATACGACATTGCGAGACGGAGAACAGTCGGCCGGGATCAACTTGAATACAGCAGAGAAAATCGAAATCGCCCGCCAGCTTGAACGTTTGGGAGTGACGATTATCGAATCAGGATTTCCTGCTTCATCTCCAGGAGATTTTGACGCTGTGCAACGAATTGCAGGCACAGTGAAAAATTCAATTGTAACGGGCCTTGCTCGTTCGATTCAAAGTGACATTGACAGAACATGGGAAGCGTTAAAAGGAGCGGAACAACCGCATATTCATATCTTTTTAGCAACATCTCCTATTCATATGGAAACAAAATTATTTAAAACACCCGAGCAAGTGGTTGAACTAGCTGTGGAATCAGTAAAATATGCACGTAAGTTTTTCCCGCTCGTCCAATGGTCAGCAGAAGATGCTTCTCGTTCAGACCCGGAATTTCTTGCGCATATTATTCGCAAAGTAATTGAAGCAGGCGCAACAACAATCAACCTTCCGGATACGGTTGGTTATGCGACCCCTCATGAATACGGTGCGATGTTCAAATACATGACGGACAACGTAGCAGGAATTGAAAAAGTAAAACTATCTGCGCATTGCCACAATGATTTGGGAATGGCGACAGCTAATACATTAGCGGCTATCGAAAATGGCGCGACACAAATTGAAGGAACAATAAATGGAATCGGAGAACGCGCTGGTAACGTTGCGCTTGAAGAAATTGCGGTTGCCTTGCATATCCGAAAACAAATTTTTAATGTTGAAACGGGCATTAAACTGAACGAAATTAAACGCACTAGCCAATTGGTAAGTCAGTTGACAGGTAGCTTGATTCAGCCAAACAAAGCTGTAGTCGGTAAAAATGCTTTTGCTCATGAATCAGGCATTCACCAAGACGGCATGTTAAAAAATCCGTTAACATACGAAATCATTACACCAGATTTGATTGGCGACGCAGTAACTGAGTTGGTACTTGGCAAACATTCAGGGCGTCACGCCTTTAAAGACCGTGCTGTGAAAATGGGCTTTGATTTGACAGAAGAAAAGTTGAATAAAGCATTTGTTGAATTTAAGAAACTAGCCGATAGCAAAAAAGAAATCGTAGAAGCTGATTTATATGTATTGCTAACAGATCAACAAATTCATGATAACGATACACCGGTTTATAAACTGGAAAGTGTTCAAGTGCAGTACGGCACAGCGAATATTCCGACGGCGACAGCTTCTGCTTATCATCCAAATGGTGAGTTAATCAATGAAGCGGCGACAGGAGCAGGTTCAGTTGAAGCGATTTTCAATACGCTAGAGCGGATTGTAGAAGGCGAAGTTCATATATTGGATTACCGAGTAACGTCTATTGGTAAAGGTCGCGATGCACTAGGTGAAGCGGTTATCAACATGAGCTATAACGGAGAAACCGTTACAGGTCGAGACGTGGCGCAAGATGTTTTAGAAGCCACGGCAAAAGCGTATTTAAATGCAGTCAACCGCCAAATTGTTCAAGTAGGTAAGAAGGTTAGAATCCCAGCCATTTAAAAGAACAGATCGAAAGAGGAGGAATTTAAAATGAAAAAAACAATAGCGGTATTGCCAGGAGACGGAATCGGACCGGAAGTAACAGATGCAGCGGTAAAAGTGCTGCAATCCATTGCAATGCGTTATGGACATACTTTTCATTTAAAGCACGCGGTAATCGGGGGAGAAGCGGTAGATCAATTTGACAATCCGCTTCCTCAGCAAACCATTGAAGTTTGTGAAGCGAGTGACGCGATTCTCCTTGGTGCGGTCGGGGGAACAAAATGGGACAACAACCCAGCTCATTTGCGTCCTGAAAAAGGGCTTTTGAACATCCGGAAGCATTTCGATTTGTTTGCAAATATCCGTCCAGTAAAAGCCATTCCGGCATTGCTAGCATCTTCGCCGCTTAAAGAAGAGGTAGCGAAAGACGTAGATATGGTCATCGTGCGCGAATTGACAAGTGGTTTGTATTTCGGTGAACCAAAACGTCGCTCTGAAAAATCCGCTGTCGATACGTTAGTTTACACAAGAGAAGAAATTGAACGCATTGTAAATCAAGCGTTTGAAATCGCTCGTACACGAAGAGGCAAAGTAACTTCGGTTGATAAAGCCAATGTATTGGAAACGAGCAAGCTATGGCGTGAAGTGGTAGAAGAGCGTAAAGCTGCATATCCAGATATCGAAGTGGAACACATGCTAGTTGATTCAGCTGCGATGAAGTTGATCACAGACCCACGCACTTTCGATGTTGTCGTAACAGAGAATATGTTTGGAGATATCTTGAGTGATGAAGCTTCTGTTATTACCGGCTCACTAGGTATGCTGCCATCTGCTAGCGTCCGTTCAGACGGCTTTGGTCTTTATGAACCCGTACATGGTTCAGCTCCTGACATCGCTGGCCAAAACAAAGCGAATCCATCAGCTGCTATTTTGTCAGCTGCGATGATGTTGAAGCATTCGTTTGGCCTTCATTCAGAAGCGGCTGCGATTGAACAAGCCGTAATGGGTGTTCTAGAAGATGGTTATTGTACAGGAGATTTGGCTGGTAGCGGGAAACGTGTAGTGTCAACAGAGCAATACGTAACAAAAGTGATCGAAGAACTTGAAAGAGAATTTGTATCGGAACATATTATGTATTCTTATGTGTAAGTAAAAGGAGCGGTTCGCATGGCAAAAACAATCATAGAGAAAATTTGGGAACAACATGTCGTCTTCGAAGAGCAAGGGAAGCCGGACCTGCTATATATTGACCTTCACTTATTGCATGAGGTGACATCTCCACAAGCGTTTGAAGGACTGCGGTTAAACGGGCGCAAAGTACGCCGACCAGATCTTTGTTTTGCGACAATGGATCATAACGTGCCGACACGAAACCGAAATACGATTACAGATCCAATTTCACGTAAGCAAATCAAAACTTTGCAAGACAATTGCGATGAGTTTGGTGTTCCGCTTGCGGGCATCAACCATCCGGACCAAGGAATTGTGCATGTTATTGGACCAGAACTTGGGTTGACTCAACCAGGTAAAACAATTGTTTGTGGTGATAGCCATACGTCGACGCACGGTGCATTTGGTGCTTTAGCATTCGGTATTGGGACAAGTGAAGTCGAACACGTTCTTTCGACACAAACGCTATGGCAATCAAAGCCTAAAACGATGGAAGTTCGAATTGATGGCAAGTTAGGCTTTGGTGTAACTGCGAAAGATGTCATCCTTGCGATTATTTCGAAATTTGGTATCGATATGGGTACTGGATATGTCATGGAGTACACGGGCGAAGCAGTTCGTAATTTAACAATGGAAGAGCGCATGACTATTTGCAATATGTCTATTGAAGCTGGTGCGCGTGCAGGTTTGATTAGCCCAGATCAAACAACAATCGAGTATTTAAGAGGACGTCGACATGTACCTGAAGGCGAAGCGTTTGAACAGGCAACTGATCGTTGGCTAGCTCTTGCAACAGACGAAGGCGCGCAGTACGATGCGACCGTTTCAATTCATGCAGATGAAATTTCTCCATTCGTTACATGGGGCACAAACCCGTCAATGGGCTCAGGTATAGCTGAACGTGTGCCGTCTGCTGCAGATTACGATAAGCAGTCAGATAAAGACGCATTAAAGCAAGCATTGGCTTATATGCACTTAGAAGAAGGAATGCCGCTTTCATCGATTGCGATTCAACACGTCTTTATCGGTTCTTGCACAAATGCGCGTCTTAGTGATTTGCGTGCTGCAAGTGAAATCATTAAAGGGAAGAAAGTGCATCCGTCTGTAACGGCAATTGTTGTTCCTGGATCTGAAACGGTAAAACGTGCTGCTGAACAAGAAGGATTGGACCAAGTGTTTCTTGAAGCGGGCTTTGAATGGCGTGAGACAGGTTGCAGTATGTGCCTAGCGATGAACGAAGACTCAGTACCTGCGGGTGAACGTTGTGCGTCTACTTCTAACCGGAATTTCGAAGGTCGACAAGGAGCGGGTTCGATGACGCACCTAGTAAGCCCTGTAATGGCAGCAGCCGCTGCGATTGAAGGTCATTTAACAGATGTCCGTAACTACATGGAAGAACCTGTCGCATCTGTGTGACAAACGAAAGTGAGGAGACCCTTCGATGAAACCGATTAATAAAATTTCAAGCGTTTTAACGCCACTTGAACGAAAAAACGTAGATACGGACCAAATCATTTCAAAAGAATTTCTAAAGCGTATTGAACGAACGGGATTCGGCAAATATTTATTTTATCATTGGCGTTTTCATGCAGATGGTACACCCATAGAAGACTTTGTTTTGAATAACCCTCGATTCGAAAACTCCGAAATTCTAGTCGCACAAGAAAATTTCGGCTGCGGTTCTTCTCGTGAACATGCTCCGTGGGCAATTTTAGATTACGGATTCCGTGTGGTGATTGCGCCTAGCTATGCAGACATCTTCTATAACAACTGTGTTAAAAACGGCATTTTGCCAATTCGTTTGAAAGACCAAGAAGTAGATGAGTTGATTAACAAAGGGCAGCAACAAGACTTTAAGTTAGAGATCAACTTGGAAGACCAGTCTGTCACCGGACAAGATGGTACACGTTATGAGTTTGAAATTGATCCTTATTGGAAAGAAATGCTGCTAAAAGGCTGGGATGAAATTGCGCTGACCTTCCAGTATGATTCATACATTGCAGCTTATGAAGAAAAACAACGCGCTTAATGTTTTAGAAAGACCTTTTACTTAACCGTAAAAGGTCTTTTTTCATTTTAAGTAAATTAATCATCAGCTGTTGACAACTATTTTTTATTTTGTTAATTTATAAAAGGTGCTTTAACGCTTTAGCAAACTAAAGGAGAGTTTATTTATGAATGCAGTTATTATTGCTGTCTTAGTCATGCTCGTATTGAGCTTGTTGCGTGTGAACGTCGTCTTTGCTTTATTGATTGGCGCGCTGGCAGGTGGACTAAGTGGTGGGTTATCGTTTACAGATACTATTACATCATTTACAGATGGTTTAGGAGCAGGGGCGACCATCGCATTGAGTTATGCCATGCTAGGTGGATTTGCCGTAGCCATATCACGTACAGGAATTCCTGAGCTACTTGTCTCAGGTGTACTGAAGTTAGTAAATAAAGATGGCAAAGCAACGCGACAAAATTTAGCGAAGGCTCTGATTGTTTTAGCTTTGTTAGCGATGGCTATCTTCTCGCAAAACTTAATTCCGATTCACATTGCTTTTATTCCGTTATTGGTCCCACCGATTTTGCATATTCTAAATGAACTAAGAATCGATCGTCGTTTGATCGCTGCTGTCTTAACGTTTGGTTTGACAGCGCCATATATTTTGTTACCATATGGCTTTGGATTGATTTTCCATGAAATTGTTTTTACACAAATGGAACTAGCGGGATTGACGATTGACATGGCGGATATTCCAAAAGCAATGGCGATTCCAGTATTGGGCTTATTAGTGGGCCTAATCATTGCGGTATTCTTTTCTTACCGTAAGCCAAGAGACTACAAAACAATTCATTCTTCTTCTATAGAAGGAACGTTGAAAAAGACAGCTTCCGCGAAAGACGTACTCGTGACGATTGCTGCGTTAGTTGCGGCGCTGTTTGCTCAAGTACAAACAGATTCAATGATCATCGGTGCACTTGCTGGTATCTTGGTGCTGTATATCTTTGGTGCAATGAAATGGCGTGAAGCTGACGAGGTCCTAACAGAAGGAATGCGTATGATGGCGTTCATCGGCTTTGTCATGATCACGGCGAACGGTTTTGCTTCGGTTATACAAACGACAGGAGCGATCGCACCATTAGTCGACAGCGTATCGGATTTGTTTGCTGGCAATAAAGGTATTGCTGCACTAGCAATGTTAATTGTCGGTTTGTTTGTAACGATGGGCATTGGTTCATCATTTGCAACGATTCCGATCATTGCTGCGATCTTTGTTCCATTAAGTCTTGAGTTCGGCTTCTCAACGATGGCCATCATTGCTTTGATCGGAACTGCGGGTGCGTTAGGTGATGCTGGTTCACCAGCTTCTGATTCAACACTCGGACCAACAGCTGGGCTGAACGTAGATGGACAACACAATCACATCTGGGATACATGTGTTCCGACCTTCCTTCACTACAATATTCCGTTGGTGATTTTCGGTTGGGTTGCTGTTATGTTCTTAGGATAAACGTAAAGTGTTCCGACTATTATCATCTGGCTTGAAGTTCTAAAATATCCTGTTATACTAATAAAAGCGAATTAAAAAGAATTTCGTGAAACCACTTGCGGAATTCTTTTTTATTGTGTATAATATCTAATGTTGGTCTTTTGACTGCGATGAAGCGAGAGGTTACCGATACACCCGGCCGCTTTGCCATGGCGAGTGATTGGAAAATTTTCGTGGAGAATGTCTATCAAAAATAGGCGAAAAGGAGGGAAAATAATGGCAAAACAAAAAATTCGTATCCGTTTAAAAGCATATGATCATAGAATTCTTGATCAGTCTGCTGAGAAAATTGTTGAAACTGCTAAACGTTCAGGTGCAAGCGTATCGGGTCCGATACCGTTACCAACTGAAAGATCGGTTTACACAATCTTGCGTGCTGTTCATAAATACAAAGATGCTCGTGAGCAATTTGAAATGCGCACACACAAACGTCTAATCGATATCGTTAACCCAACACCACAAACTGTTGATGCGTTAATGAAACTTGATTTACCGTCAGGCGTTGACATTGAAATTAAACTTTAATCGGCAACGAAATAGAAAAACACAAATAACCACAGGAGGTGTGACAACATGACCAAAGGAATCTTAGGTAGAAAAATCGGTATGACGCAAGTTTTTGCTGAGAACGGTGATTTAATCCCTGTAACTGTTATTGAAGCTTCTCCAAACGTAGTTCTTCAAAAGAAAACAGTTGAGGTTGACGGCTACGAAGCTATCCAATTAGGTTTTGAAGACAAGCGCGATAAGCTTTCTAACAAACCTTCTAAAGGACACGTAGCAAAAGCTAACACTGCTCCTAAGCGCTTCATTCGCGAACTTCGCAATGTAAACTTAGCTGATTACGAGATTGGTCAAGAAGTCAAAGTAGATGTATTCGCAGAAGGCGATGTAGTAGATGTCACAGGAACAACAAAAGGTAAAGGTTTCCAAGGTGTTATTAAACGCCACGGACAATCTCGCGGACCAATGACACACGGTTCACGTTACCACCGTCGTCCTGGTTCAATGGGTCCGGTTGCTCCTAACCGCGTATTCAAACAGAAGAAATTACCTGGTCAAATGGGTGGAACAACAATTACGATTCAAAACCTTTCAATCGTGAAAGTGGATCTTGAGCGTAACTTGCTACTTGTTAAAGGTAATGTTCCTGGTTCTCGCAAAGCGTTGATCCGTGTTAAATCGGCAACTAAAGCGAAATAATATATTTTTTGAGAAAGGAGGAAACAAGAATGACTAAAGTAGCTTTATTAAATCAAACAGGTTCACAAGTTGGCGAAATCGAATTGAACGATCATGTATTCGGTATCCAACCAAACGAATCAGTGTTATTCGACGCAGTAGTGTCTCAACGCGCTTCACTTCGTCAAGGTAACCATAAAGTAAAAAATCGTTCTGAAGTTGCTGGTGGTGGTAAAAAGCCATGGCGTCAAAAAGGAACTGGACGTGCTCGTCAAGGGTCGATCCGTTCACCACAATGGCGCGGAGGCGGTATCGTATTCGGACCAACTCCACGTAGCTACAGCTACAAACTTCCTAAGAAAGTACGTCGTTTAGCTCTACGTTCTGCACTTTCATCTGCAGTAGTTGGAGAAAACTTGATGGTACTTGAAGGATTAACATTTGATGCACCAAAAACAAAATCTTTCAACCAGTTGATCGCTGACCTTTCAATTGGCAAAAAAGCTTTGTTCGTAACTGCTGACCTTGATGAGAACGTTGCAAAATCTGCACGTAACCTTAAAGGAATGACAGTTGTAGCAGCAGATGGAATTAACGTATTAGACTTGCTTGGACATGACAAAATTGTTATGACTAAAGCAGCTGTCGAGAAAATTGAGGAGGTGCTTAGTTAATGGAAGCACGTGATGTAATTAAACGTCCGGTCATTACTGAGCAATCGTCTGAAGTAATGGCGGAGAAAAAGTACACTTTTGAAGTGGACACTCGCGCAAATAAAACACAAGTAAAACAAGCCGTACAAGAAATCTTTGGCGTGAAGGTTGAGAAAGTCAACATCATGAACTACAAAGGCAAATTCAAACGTATGGGCAAACACGCAGGATACACAAACAAACGCCGTAAAGCGATTGTGAAATTGACTGCTGAATCTAAAGACATCGAGTTATTCGAAATTTAATTTTCTATAAGTTCTTATAGGACTATTAAAGAAGGAGGGAACTAACGTGGGGATCAGAAAATACAAACCTACCACTAACGGTCGTCGTAACATGACGAGTTCAGATTTCGCTGAAATCACTACGAACAAGCCTGAAAAATCGCTTCTACAACCTGTAAAGCGCAAAGGCGGCCGTAATAACCAAGGTAAAATTACTGTACGCCATCACGGTGGTGGACATAAACGTCAATACCGCGTGATCGATTTCAAACGTAACAAAGATGGCATTCCAGGACGCGTTGCTACAATCGAGTACGATCCTAACCGTTCTGCAAACATCGCATTGATTCATTATGCTGATGGTGAAAAACGTTACATCTTAGCTCCTAAAGGAGTAGAAGTTGGAACTCAAATCATGTCAGGTATTGAAGCAGACATCAAAGCAGGTAACGCATTGCCGTTATCAAATATCCCAATGGGTTCTACAATCCACAACATTGAATTGAAGCCAGGCGGCGGCGGACAACTAGTTCGTTCTGCAGGAACTTCAGCTCAAGTATTGGGTAAAGAAGGTAAATACGTAACAGTTCGTTTGCAATCAGGCGAAGTTCGCATGATCCTTGCTACTTGTCGCGCAACTATCGGCGCAGTAGGAAATGAGCAACACGAATTAATCAACATTGGTAAAGCAGGTCGTAACCGTTGGAAGGGCAATCGCCCAACTGTACGTGGATCTGTAATGAACCCTAACGATCACCCACACGGTGGTGGTGAAGGACGTTCGCCAATCGGACGTAAATCACCAATGTCTCCATGGGGCAAACCAACTCTTGGATACAAGACACGTAAGAAAACGAATAAATCCGATAAATTTATCGTGCGTCGTCGTAAAAAATAATTTGATTCCGCTACGGTTCGCCAAAAGAACCGTGGTGCAATCACGAAGGGAGGATCCCACATGGGCCGCAGCTTGAAAAAAGGACCTTTTGTTGATGATCATCTTATGAAAAAAGTTGAAGCACAAAAGGACTCTGAGAAAAAACAAGTGATCAAAACTTGGTCTCGCCGTTCTACAATTTTCCCGACATTCATCGGACAAACAATCGCAGTATATGATGGTCGCAAGCACATTCCTGTATACGTGACTGAAGACATGGTGGGCCATAAACTAGGCGAATTCGCTCCAACGCGTAAATACGCTAGTCATGGTGCAGACGATAAGAAAACAAGACGTTAATTGAGAGGAGGATTTCCCTATGCAAGCAAAAGCTGTCGCTAGAACAGTACGTATTGCTCCTCGTAAAGTCCGTTTAGTAGTAGATTTAATCCGAGGCAAGCAAATTGGCGAAGCTGTTGCGATTTTGAACCATACTCCAAAAGCAGCATCTGTTGTTGTTGAGAAGTTATTGAAATCTGCAGCTGCTAACGCTGAACACAACTACGAAATGGACCTGAATGACTTAGTCATCAGCGAAGTATTCGTTGACGAAGGACCAACACTTAAACGTTTCCGTCCACGTGCAATGGGACGCGCAAGCGCAATTAATAAACGCACAAGCCACATAACACTAGTGGTATCTGACCAGAAGGAGGGATAATTCGTGGGACAAAAAATACATCCAATTGGGATGCGTATCGGAATCATTCGTGATTGGGAATCTAAATGGTACGCTGAGAAAGATTATGCTACGCTTCTTCACGAAGATATTAAAATCCGTGAATATGTTGAAGCACGTTTGAAAGAAGCATCAGTTTCTAAAATTGAAATTGAGCGCGCCGCAAACCGTGTTAACGTAACTATTCATACTGCGAAACCAGGTATGGTAATTGGTAAAGGTGGATCTGAAGTAGAAGTACTTCGCAAACAACTTAACTCTATGACTGGCAAGCGTGTACACATCAACATTATTGAAATTAAAAGAGCTGATCTTGATGCAAGATTAGTAGCTGAAAGTGTTGCACGTCAATTGGAAAACCGAGTGTCTTTCCGTCGTGCACAAAAACAAGCGATCCAACGCACTATGCGTTCTGGCGCTAAAGGAATCAAAACTCAAGTATCTGGACGTCTAGGCGGCGCTGACATTGCGCGTGCTGAACACTACAGTGAAGGTACTGTTCCGCTCCATACGCTCCGCGCTGATATCGATTATGCGCATGCTGAAGCAGACACAACTTATGGTAAGCTTGGCGTAAAAGTATGGATCTACCGCGGTGAAGTCCTTCCAACTAAGAAGAAATCTGAGGAAGGAGGCAAATAATATGTTAATGCCTAAACGCGTTAAATATCGTAGAGAGCACCGTGGCAAGATGCGCGGAGAAGCTAAAGGCGGTAAAGAAATCGCATTCGGCGAATTTGGTCTCCAAGCGTTAGAATCATCTTGGATCACTAACCGTCAAATCGAAGCAGCACGTATTTCCATGACTCGTTACATGAAACGTGGCGGTAAAGTCTGGATTAAAATTTTCCCGCATAAACCATATACGAAAAAGCCTCTAGAGGTTCGTATGGGATCTGGTAAAGGTTCACCTGAAGGCTGGGTAGCCGTTGTCAAAACTGGTAAAATCATGTTTGAACTTGGTGGAGTATCTGAAGAAGTGGCACGCGAAGCATTACGCCTTGCATCTCACAAACTTCCGATTAAAACGAAGTTCGTAAAACGAGAAGAAATTGGTGGTGAATCGAATGAAAGCTAATGAAATCCGTGACTTAACCACTGCTGAGATAGAACAAAAAGTGAAATCACTGAAAGAAGAGCTTTTCAACCTTCGCTTCCAATTGGCTACTGGTCAATTAGAAAATACTGCTCGCATCCGCGAAGTACGTAAAGCGATTGCCCGTATGAAAACTGTGATTCACGAAAGAGTACTCAGTGGCAATAACTGATAAATCGAGAGGAGGTTTGCAAGTATGACTGAGCGTAACCAACGCAAAGTATACACAGGCCGTGTTGTGTCTGACAAAATGGACAAAACCGTTACAGTAATGGTTGAAACTCAAAAGAAGCACGCATTCTATGGCAAACGTGTAAAATACTCTAAGAAATATAAAGCTCATGATGAGCTAAACGAAGCGAAAATGGGCGACGTAGTTCGCATCATGGAAACTCGTCCGCTATCAGCTACTAAACGTTTCCGCGTATTGGAAATTGTAGAAAAAGCGGTTATCATTTAATTTAAATAATTTCGGAACCTAAGAAATTCCGAAGGGAGGTTACCTAAGTGATCCAACAGGAAAGTCGTTTAAAAGTTGCAGACAACTCGGGTGCTCGTGAAGTACTAACGATTAAAGTGCTTGGTGGTTCTGGTCGCAAGACTGCAAACATCGGTGACGTAATCGTTTGTACCGTGAAAAAAGCAACACCAGGTGGCGTTGTTAAGAAAGGTGAAGTCGTTAAGGCTGTCATCGTTCGCACGAAAAGCGGAGCTCGCCGTAAAGACGGTACTTATATCAAATTTGATGAAAATGCATGTGTCATTATCCGTGACGACAAAGGTCCACGCGGAACTCGTATTTTCGGACCTGTTGCGCGCGAACTTCGCGATAACAGCTTCATGAAAATCGTATCACTTGCTCCTGAAGTTCTTTAATAAATCAATGTGCCATACCAAGGAGGTGCGACAGAATGCATGTTAAAAAAGGCGATACAGTTAAGGTAATCTCAGGTAAAGATAAAGGCAAAACAGGTGTTGTTTTGACAGCTTTACCTAAGAAAGACCGTGTGCTTGTTGAAGGTGTAAACATCGTGAAAAAGCATACAAAACCGAACCAGGCAAATCCACAAGGTGGAATTGTCAGCCAAGAAGCAGCAATTCACGTTTCTAACGTAATGTTACTTGACCCTAAATCAGGCGAGCCGACTCGTGTAGGTTATAAGGTTGAAGATGGTAAAAAAGTTCGTGTTGCAAAAAAATCCGGCGAAAAATTAGATAAATAAAATTCCTGAATGAAGGGAGGTACACACATGAACCGCCTAAAAGAAAAAT
Source organism: Planococcus donghaensis (assembly GCF_001687665.2). Lineage (NCBI taxonomy): Bacteria > Bacillati > Bacillota > Bacilli > Caryophanales > Caryophanaceae > Planococcus > Planococcus donghaensis. The sequence continues at coordinate 167,661 of NZ_CP016543.2, forward strand.
ATGTCAATGAAATCACTCCTGCTCTAGTGAGCAAGTTTGAATATAAATCGGTAATGCAGGCACCTGCAGTAAACAAAATCGTCATCAACATGGGTGTAGGCGAAGCTGTTCAAAACACTAAGTCACTTGACTCAGCTGTTGAAGAATTACAAACTATCACTGGTCAAAAACCAGTTATTACTAAAGCTAAGAAATCTATCGCTGGCTTCCGTCTTCGTGAAGGTATGCCAATCGGATGTAAAGTTACACTACGCGGAGAGCGTATGTACGACTTCCTGGATAAATTGATTGCTATCTCACTTCCACGTGTACGTGACTTCCGTGGCGTATCGAACAAATCGTTCGACGGACGCGGTAACTACACACTTGGCGTGAAAGAACAATTGATCTTCCCTGAAATCGATTATGATAAAGTTACAAAAGTACGCGGTATGGACATCGTGATTGTAACAACTGCGAACTCTGATGAAGAAGCTCGTGAGTTATTAACACAATTCGGAATGCCGTTCCAAAAGTAAACGTGAGGGAGGCGTAAACGTGGCTAAAAAATCTATGATCGCAAAACAAAAACGCACGCCAAAGTTTAAAGTACAAGAGTACACACGCTGTGAACGATGCGGACGTCCGCATTCAGTATTACGCAAATTTAAACTTTGCCGTATTTGTTTCCGTGAACTTGCATATGTGGGACAAATTCCTGGCGTCAAAAAAGCCAGCTGGTAATCCCCTAATTTGGGAAGGAGGTAAAAGTAATGACAATGACAGATCCGATTGCAGATATGCTGACACGCATTCGTAATGCAAACATGGTTCGTCACGAAAAATTAGAGCTTCCGGCTTCTAATGTGAAAAAAGACATCGCTGAAATCCTTAAGCGTGAAGGTTTCGTTCGTGACGTAGAATACGTTGAAGATGATAAACAAGGCATGATCCGCATTTTCCTTAAATACGGAGCTAACAACGAACGCGTTATTACTGGATTGAAACGCATTTCAAAACCAGGATTACGTGTATACGCTAAAACTAACGAGGTGCCACGTGTACTAAACGGTCTTGGAATCGCTTTAGTCTCAACATCACAAGGTTTAGTAACTGATAAAGAAGCCCGCGCGAAACAAATCGGCGGAGAAATCATAGCATACGTTTGGTAATAAGCAACAAACGAATGGAGGTGCAAAAGAATGTCACGTGTAGGTAAAAAACCAATTGAGGTTCCTGCAGGCGTTACAATTACTCTTGGAGACAAGAACTCTGTAACTGTTAAAGGACCTAAAGGCGAGTTAACTCGCGAATTCCATAAAGATATTACAATCGCTCTAGAAGATAACGTGCTAACATTGACACGTCCTTCAGATTCTAAAGACCACCGCACAAACCACGGTACAACTCGTGCTTTGCTTGCAAACATGGTTACTGGAGTTTCAGAAGGATTCTCACGCACACTTGAATTAGTGGGTGTAGGTTACCGTGCTCAATTGCAAGGTGAAAAATTGGTTCTTAACGTAGGCTACTCTCACCCGGTTGAATTCACACCGGAAAACGGAGTTACAGTTGAAGTTCCAGCTAACACTAAAGTTATTGTTAAAGGTATCGATAAAGAACGTGTTGGAGCTCTTGCTTCGAACATTCGCCAAGTACGTCCACCAGAGCCATATAAAGGCAAAGGGATCCGTTACGAAGGAGAAGCAGTTCGTCGTAAAGAAGGTAAAACAGGTAAATAATGCTGCTTAGGCAGGCTGAAAGGAGTGACCTCAGTGATTACGAAACTCGATAAAAACGCATCTCGTAAAAAACGTCATGCACGCGTACGTTCTAAAATTACGGGTACAGCACAACGCCCACGTTTAAACGTATTCCGTTCAAATAAATACATTTACGCTCAATTGATCGACGATATGAATGGCGTTACACTTGCAAGTGCATCATCTATGGAGAAAGATTTTTCTGTAGAATCTACTGGCAACGTGGAAGCAGCAACTAAAGTCGGCGAAACAATCGCAAAACGCGCTACTGAAAATGGCTTGAAATCGGTTGTTTTCGACCGCGGTGGTTATTTATATCATGGACGTGTAAAAGCATTAGCAGAAGCTGCACGTGAAAATGGTTTACAATTTTAAAAGAAGGAGGGACACATTTCATGCGTCGTATTGATCCAAACAAACTTGAACTTGAAGAACGCGTAGTTACGATTAACCGCGTAGCGAAAGTTGTAAAAGGTGGACGTCGTTTCCGTTTCTCCGCATTAGTTGTTGTAGGCGACAAAAATGGTAATGTTGGTTTTGGTACTGGTAAAGCTCAAGAAGTTCCAGATGCTATCCGCAAAGCTATTGAAGATGCGAAGAAAAACCTAATTGAAGTACCTATGGTTAAGGGTACTACTCCACACTTAGTTATCGGTCGTTTTGGTGCAGGCCAAATTCTTATCAAACCTGCTTCTCCGGGTACTGGTGTAATTGCTGGCGGACCTGTTCGTGCGGTACTTGAATTAGCTGGAGTACAAGATATTTTATCTAAATCTCTAGGTTCAAGCACACCAATCAACATGGTACGTGCTACTATTAACGGTTTAACTCAATTGAAAAGTGCTGATGAAGTTGCAAAACTTCGCGGTAAATCAATAGAAGAACTGTTAGGATAGGAGGGAAAATCACATGGCAACTAAATTGGAAATTACCCTCACAAAATCTGTGATCGGCGCTAAACCGGCACAACGTAAAACTGTTCAGTCATTAGGATTGCGCAAAATGCATCAAACTGTTGAGCACCAAGACAATGCAGCCGTTCGCGGAATGCTTGATAAAGTAGCTCACTTAGTAACTATTAAAGAAGTTTAATTACGGATTTCTATAGAAGGAGGTGCCAACCAAATGAAACTTCATGAATTAAAACCAGCAGAAGGTTCACGCAGCTCGAGAAAGCGTATCGGACGCGGTATCGGTTCAGGTACTGGTAAAACAGCAGGTAAAGGTCATAAAGGTCAAAACGCACGTTCAGGCGGCGGTGTTCGTCCTGGATTCGAGGGTGGTCAAAACCCATTGTTCCGTCGTTTGCCAAAACGTGGATTTACCAACATCAACCGTAAAGACTATGCAGTAGTGAATGTTGAAGTGTTAAATCGTTTCGACGAAGGCACAGAAGTAACACCTGCATTGTTGATTGAAACAGGTGTTGTGAGCAACGAACGTTCTGGAATCAAAATTCTGGGCAACGGTAGCTTAGAAAAGAAATTGACAGTAAAAGCTCACAAATTCTCTGGATCAGCTAAAGAAGCGATCGAAGCTGCCGGCGGACAAACCGAGGTGGTTTAATGTTTCAGACAATCTCTAATTTTATGCGCGTGACTGATATTCGAAATAAAATATTCTTTACATTATTGATGCTCATCATTTTCCGTATTGGAACTTTTGTTCCAGTACCAAATGTTGACGCATCGGTTTTGCAAGCTACTGACCAGATGGGTCTGGTTGGATTCTTAAATACTTTCGGTGGAGGTGCCCTTGCTAACTTTTCGATTTTAGCAATGGGAATTATGCCATACATTACAGCATCAATCATTGTGCAATTATTGCAGATGGATGTTGTACCGAAATTTGCAGAGTGGGCGAAACAAGGAGAAGTCGGAAGACGGAAACTTGCTCAATTCACTCGCTACTTCACAATCGTTCTTGCCTTTATTCAAGCAATCGGTATGTCTTATGGATTTAACCAAATGTACGGAGGTTCTTTAATCCAGAATGACACGATTTCAACTTACGTTGTCATCGCTATTGTTTTGACTGGAGGTACAGCGTTTCTACTGTGGCTTGGCGAGCAGATTACGGCAAAAGGTGTGGGGAACGGTATTTCGATTATCATCTTCGCAGGGATTGTCGCTGCAATACCAGGTGCTGTTAACCAATTATATGCACAGCAGATCCAAGGAGCTGGAGATCAGCTTCCGATCAATCTTGCCATCATGGCATTGCTTGCATTAGCTGTTGTTGCCATTACGGTTTTGGTCATTTACGTTCAACAAGCGTTGCGTAAAATACCAATTCAGTATGCAAAACGAGTTGCTGGCCGTGGTCAGACAACGAGTGGGCAGCAAACGCATTTACCTTTGAAAGTGAACGCGGCCGGAGTTATACCGGTAATCTTTGCAGTAGCGTTTATTATTACGCCACAAACCATTGCTTCTTTCTTTGGTGCCAACGCGTTTACAGAAGCGATTCAGAATACGTTTGATTATACGCGTCCAGTCGGCATGATTATTTATGTCGCTTTGATCGTAGCATTTACGTATTTCTACGCTTTCATTCAGGTTAACCCTGAAAACGTGTCGGATAACTTGAAAAAGCAAGGTGCATATATTCCGGGAATCCGTCCGGGTAAAAATACGCAGGATTATTTAACAAGTGTGTTATATCGATTGACATTCGTTGGCGCTATCTTCCTGGCAGTTATTGCTGTTCTTCCGATTTTCTTCATTAACGTAGCTAATTTACCGCAATCGGCGCAAATCGGTGGTACAAGTCTTTTGATTGTTGTAGGTGTAGCACTAGAGACGATGAAACAATTAGAATCACAACTTGTAAAACGTCATTACAAAGGCTTTATGAAATAATCAGTGGGATATAAAGGGACGTGAGAGCGTCTCTTGTCCAATTGTTTGAGGGGGAAAACGTATGAATATCGTATTAATGGGTCTACCAGGTGCCGGAAAAGGTACTCAAGCAGACGAAATTGTTAAGAAGTACGACATCCCTCATATTTCTACAGGTGACATGTTTCGCGCTGCTATAAAAGGTGGAACGGAACTGGGCTTGAAAGCAAAATCATTCATGGATCAAGGTGCATTAGTGCCTGATGAAGTGACTATCGGCATTGTCCGAGAGCGACTAAGTGAGAAGGACACGGAGAAAGGCTTCTTATTGGATGGCTTTCCACGTACTGTCCCTCAAGCTGAAGCGTTAGAATCTCTTCTGGCCGATCTTGATAAGCGAATCGAGCATGTCGTAAATATCCAAGTCGAACAAGACGAATTGATTGCACGTTTAACAGGCAGATGGATCTGTAAAGTTTGTGGAACTGCTTACCATACTGTGTTTAACCCTCCAGCGAAAGCTGGCGTGTGCGACAAAGATGGCGGAGAACTCTACCAGCGCGAAGATGATAAGCCTGAAACCGTCACTAAGCGTCTAGAAGTAAATATGCAACAAACACAGCCGCTTCTTGATTTCTATGAAAGCAAAAACGTGCTGCAAAATATAGATGGACAGCAGGACATCAAAAAAGTATTTGCTGACATTGATGCTCTTCTAAAGGGCGACCGAGGATAATCCCCGGCGCCGGGCGCAGTTAGTTGCCTCCATGTGGCTTTAAGGAGCACCGGAGATATGAATTTTCGAGAGCTGCAAAAGCAAACAAGGCTCAGGATATGAAAGTCGATGTAAACGCACTTTAGTGCAATTATGCATCGAAACTAGTATAATGGGTTTCGTGGAAGCATCTGTGTAACGGGTTTGGAACTCATCCAAGGCAGTCCGGGCAGTCGAGGATACATGAGACAGACTGGCTTTGCTGGATTAACGCCGGCCCGCTAATCTGCGGAGCTCGGATAATGTCTTTCAAATGTCACTCATGCATTTCTCGTGAATGAATGTACTACTACTATTCAATCAGCAAATACTGTTTGAAGATGAGATCCTGATTTGTATACAGAAGGGAGACTGGGTCGATGGCGAAAGACGATGTAATCGAAATTGAAGGAACTGTCGTTGAGACTTTGCCTAACGCGATGTTTAAAGTGGAATTGGAAAACGGTCATACGATTCTTGCGCACGTATCAGGCAAGATTCGCATGCATTTCATCCGCATTCTGCCAGGAGATAAAGTGACAGTGGAACTTTCTCCTTACGATTTAACACGCGGTCGTATCACATACCGTTTTAAATAATCTTTTGCACTCCGGACTACTAAGGAGGTTGGGTTAGATGAAAGTGAGACCATCTGTAAAACCGATCTGTGAAAAATGTAAAGTTATTCGCAGAAACGGTAAAGTAATGGTAATCTGTGAAAATCCGAAACACAAACAAAGACAAGGCTAATATGAAGGAGGTGCATCGCACACATGGCACGTATTGCTGGTGTTGACATTCCGCGCGACAAACGCGTTGTTATTTCATTAACATATATTTTCGGTGTTGGTAAAACAACTGCACAGAAAGTTCTTTCTGCTGCTAATATCTCTGAAGAGACACGAGTTCGTGATCTTACAGAAGATGAGTTGAACAATATCCGTGAACAATTAGATCAATACAAAATCGAAGGTGACCTTCGCCGTGAAGTTTCAATGAACATCAAACGCTTGATGGAAATTGCTAGCTTCCGAGGAATTCGCCATCGTCGTGGACTACCTGTTCGCGGTCAAAATACGAAGAATAATGCGCGTACGCGTAAAGGTCCTCGTAAAACTGTAGCTAACAAGAAAAAATAATCAGTAAAGGAGGTTTCTTCTTAACATGGCACGTAAACAACAAACTCGTAAGCGTCGTGTGAAAAAGAATATCGAATCTGGTATTGCTCACATCCGCTCAACATTCAATAACACAATTGTTACTATCACTGATATGCAAGGTAACGCTGTTTCATGGTCAAGTGCAGGTGCATTAGGATTTAGAGGTTCACGTAAATCTACTCCTTTCGCTGCGCAAATGGCTGCTGAAACTGCTGCTAAAACATCAATTGAACACGGTCTTAAAACTCTAGAAGTTACAGTTAAAGGTCCTGGTTCAGGTCGTGAAGCTGCTATCCGTGCACTTCAAGCTGCTGGATTAGAAGTTACAGCTATTAAAGATGTAACGCCAGTACCTCATAACGGTTGCCGTCCGCCAAAACGCCGTCGCGTATAATCGTTAATCTGAATAGGATTTTTGAACATCACGACTTACTGGATGGGTTCTGAATCGTAGCGAAAGTCTGTGACTATCGAATTCTTGATGAAACGAAAAAAAACCGACGTTTTGAAGGAGGGTAAAATGAATGCTTGAAATAGAAAAACCAAAGATTGAAACGGTTGAGATCGATAATAATGCCAAGTTTGGTAAATTTGTTATTGAACCTCTTGAGCGTGGATATGGAACCACTTTAGGAAACTCCTTACGTCGAATCTTACTTTCATCTTTACCTGGCGCAGCTGTTACTTCTATTCAAATTGATGGCGTACTACACGAATTCTCCACTGTTGAAGGTGTAGAAGAAGATGTAGCAACTATTATTTTGAATATCAAGAAGCTTGCTTTGAAAATTTACTCTGACGAAGAAAAAGTCATTGAAATTGATGTAAAAGGTGATGGAACGGTTACGGCTGCAGATATCACGCACGACAGTGACGTGGAAATTCTGAATCCGGATCTATATATTGCAACAATCGCTAAAAATGGTCACCTACGTATGCGTATGTATGCAAACAGAGGCCGTGGGTATGCTCGTGCAGATCAGAACAAACGTGAAGATCTTCCAATTGGCGTTATCCCGATTGACTCTATTTACACTCCAGTTTCACGCGTTAATTTCCAAGTGGAAAACACTCGTGTGGGTCAACTAGCTCATTTTGACAAATTATCTCTTGATGTTTGGACAGATGGAAGCATTGGTCCGAAAGAGGCGATTGCACTAGGAGCAAAGATTTTTACTGAGCATTTAAATATCTTCGTAGGATTGACTGACGAGGCACAAACGGCTGAAATCATGGTTGAAAAAGAAGAAGACCAAAAAGAAAAAGTATTAGAGATGACTATCGAAGAACTTGATCTTTCGGTTCGATCTTACAACTGCTTAAAACGTGCGGGTATCAACACGGTACACGAACTGGCAAGCAAGTCAGAAGACGACATGATGAAAGTACGCAACCTCGGACGCAAATCACTTGAAGAAGTTAAAGTGAAGTTGGAAGATTTAGGCCTTGGCCTTCGTAAAGAAGACTGAGAGTTAAGATCGGATCCGAACTATTGAACAAAGGAGGGAAACTTCAATGAGAAAGCTTCAACGTACAAGTTCTCAACGTAAAGCACTATTACGTGACCTTACAACAGACTTAATCGTACATGAACGCATTCAAACGACTGAAGCTCGTGCGAAAGAAGTGCGTTCGACTGTAGAAAAAATGATTACACTTGGTAAACGTGGAGATCTTCACGCTCGCCGTAAAGCAGCAGCATGGATGCGCCGTGAGTTGGTAACAACTGCAGACGCTGAAGGCAACGAAACAACAACTTATGCATTGCAAAAATTGTTTGATGATGTTGCACCACGTTACGCTGACCGTCAAGGCGGTTACACTCGTATTATGAAAATGGGGCCTCGTCGCGGAGATGGCGCACCTATCGTTATTATCGAATTGGTTTAATCAATCGAAGGGGGTTAATAGCCCTCTTCTTTTAGCATTATGATTTATACGACAATATGAAAAGCTGAGTGTTATGATGAGCGAGCCGAAAGGCGGCGTCTCGTCTAGCTCTACGCACCTCATTCAACCCTGGCTTAAGCAACCGGGGAAGCCATAGAGACAGAAAAGCGCATTTCTCTGAATGAGGTGCGCGCTTTTTTTATTTATTTTAAGTTTTACAAACGCGCATAAAAACCAGTAGAGTAGAGAAGAGAAGAGCCAAGCAAGTGTTTGAGGAGGTTAGCTTAGATGAATTCGATTATTTTGTCATTCGAAAATGTGACATTTACATATATGCAAGAAGATGAGTCGGTAAAACCGGCTGTAAAGGATCTGTCATTTTCCATTGAGGATGGAGAGTGGATTGCCTTAGTGGGCCATAATGGCTCAGGGAAATCGACTATCGCTAAATTGATGAATGGCTTATTGTTTCCGCAAGCTGGAAAAGTGGAAGCGATGAGTAAATTAATGACAGAGCAAAGTTTGTGGGATATCCGTTCCCAGATGGGCATGGTCTTTCAAAATCCAGACAATCAATTTGTAGGAGCGACGGTTCAAGATGACGTGGCTTTTGCGTTAGAAAATAATGGTGTGCCGCATGAAGAAATGGTTGTCCGCGTAAAAGAAGCGCTGCAGCAAGTAAAAATGGCTGACTACCTCGATCACGAACCTCATCATTTATCAGGCGGTCAAAAACAACGTGTGGCCATTGCGGGTGCACTTGCCCTACGACCGCGATTGTTGATATTAGATGAAGCAACGTCTATGCTCGACCCGCAAGGCCGTATGGAAGTAATCGAAACGATTCGTGAACTTAAGGAAGCAACGGGATTGACGGTCATCTCAATTACGCATGATTTAGAAGAAGCTGCGCTCGCTGATCGTATTTTGGTAATGAATGCAGGCGAGAAACAATTAGAGGGTAAGCCGGATGTTGTATTTCGTTCAGGAAACGAACTAACAAACTTAGGATTAGACTTGCCTTTTTCGATGCGCATGACCCATTTACTGCGTGAAGTTGGTATTGAGCTGCAAGGAGAACATATGACAGAAGATGAATTGGTGGATGAACTATGGACATTTTACTCCAGGAAGTAGGATATAGTTACGCAAAAGATACGCCGTTTGAAAAACGAGCATTAACGGATGTTTCGCTGCATATCCCTTCTGGGTCCTATACAGCAATTATTGGCCATACTGGTTCAGGCAAGTCGACAGTTCTTCAGCATTTAAATGCACTGTTAAAGCCAACAGAAGGATCGGTCATGATTGGTGAGCGTAAAATCGAAGCGGAAGTGAAAGCGAAAAACTTACGCGATGTACGTCGACAGGTCGGGATAGTTTTTCAATTTCCTGAACAACAATTGTTTGATGAAACTGTTTTAAAAGATATTATGTTCGGTCCGTTAAATTATGGTGTGCCTGAAGAAGAGGCGAGTCGTCGGGCGCATGAATTAGTGGAACAGCTTGGGTTACCACCCGAAGTATTAACGAAATCTCCTTTTGATTTGTCGGGTGGGCAAATGCGCCGTGTAGCAATTGCGGGTGTTTTGGCAATGGAGCCGGATGTGTTAGTGCTTGATGAACCAACAGCGGGACTAGATCCACGTGGACGTCGTGAAATTATGGACTTGTTCCACCGGCTTCACATTGAAAAAGGACTAACCACGGTGTTAGTGACTCATAGTATGGAAGATGCGGCGCGTTATGCCGATAACGTGGCGATTATGCACAACGGCCGTTGTGTCGTCACAGGCGAACCTGTAGAAATCTTTTCGAATGAAGAGCAGTTACGAGATTACCGACTAGAACCGCCGCGGACCATTCGTCTTCAACAAAAACTTGAAGATAAAATGGGCATTAAGCTCGATTCAATTTCCTTGACGGAAGAAGCATTGGCTAAAAATATTGCGCTTGCTTTATCGGAAGGACGTGATTCCGAATGATGGAGAAAATGATTTTTGGTCGCTTTATTCCAGGAAATTCTTTAATTCATCAGATGGATCCACGAGCAAAGATTTCATTTGTTTTTGTCTTTATCGCAATTGTCTTTATCGCAAATAGCGCAATAACATACGGTATTCTTTTAGGGTTTACTTTATTGGTCGTATTCTTATCTAAAATCCGCTTGTATTTCTTAATAAATGGTTTAAAACCGGTCTTTATTTTACTGATTTTTACGTTTCTTCTTCATATATTTTTTACGCGTGAAGGTGATTTGTTAGTAGATATCGGGTTTATTAAAATTTATGAAGAAGGATTGCGGCAAGGGATATTTATCTCGATTCGCTTTTTAGTATTGGTGTTTATCACTAGCATTTTAACATTAACGACTTCACCGATCTCGATCACAGATGGTATTGAAGTGTTACTGGGTCCATTTAAACGAGTAAAATTACCTGTGCACGAACTAGCGTTAATGATGTCTATTTCGCTGCGATTTATTCCAACATTAATGGACGAAACCGGAAAGATCTTGAAAGCACAAATGGCTAGAGGATCTGACATCGGCTCAGGTCCAGTAAAAGAGCGAATTAAAGCGGTTGTGCCATTACTGATCCCGTTGTTTGTTAGTGCCTTTAAGCGTGCAGAAGACCTTGCCACGGCAATGGAAGTGCGCGGCTATCGCGGAGGCGAAGGCAGAACACGTTATCGCCAGTTAAATTGGCGTTTAATCGATAGTTTGAGTTTAGTAGTACTGGTAGGGCTTGCGGGAATACTTGTTTATTTCCGTGTATAAGGAGAGTAATTATGAAACGATTAAAAGCGACAATCGCATACGATGGTTCGGGTTTTGCGGGATATCAAGTGCAGCCCGATTCCCGTACGGTTCAACTTGAATTAATGAAGGTGCTCGAAACCATTCATAAAGGAAAAGTGGTTCAAGTGGTAGCAAGTGGCCGAACAGATGCTAAAGTTCATGCAACAGGTCAAGTGATTCATTTTGATACTGAATTATCAATTCCAATAAGTGGTTGGCTAAAAGCGCTTAATGTGTTGTTGCCGGAAGATGTTCGAGTCCATTCGATAGAAGAAGTAGACACATCTTTTCATGCGCGCTACCATACAACGGGCAAAACCTATCGTTACAAATGGGATCGCAGTCAAATCATTAGTCCATTCACGCGTAGTTTAATGGTTCATATAAAACAACCATTGGATGTAGAAGCTATGAAAAAAGCGTCGCAAGCCATTATCGGTACGCATGACTTTTCTAGTTTTTGTGCAGCTAATACAGCGGTAGTTGATAAAATCCGAACCGTAAGGAGATTGGATTTTGAAGAACACGGCAATGAATTGCACATGGTTATAGAAGGAACTGGCTTTTTATACAACATGGTTCGGATTATTGCGGGAACATTAGCGGAAGTTGGCATGGGTAGAAGAAAAGCTGAAGAGCTCAAGAAAATTGTAGCTGCAGCCGACAGAGATGCTGCTGGAATTACAGCTCCAGCTCATGGTCTTTACTTGGAAAACGTGATGTACAAGAGCTGAAACAACTTTTCCTGGTGTTTTTAGAAAAACCCTTGACTTTTGTTGGTTTTCGTTATAACATGATGTATGGTATTTTCATTACCCCCACGATATGCCCCGGAAGGTTATTTGTGTATAGGGATAACGAAAAAACGGAACAGCGGAACACTGTAAATGATATTAAAAAGAGACGATTTATTAGGAGGACAATATACATGCGTACAACATTCATGGCTAAAGGTCACGAAGTAGAGCGTAAATGGTTGGTTGTCGATGCAGAAGGGCAAACTCTTGGACGTTTAGCTTCTGAAGTCGCTTCAATCTTACGTGGAAAATACAAACCAACATTCACACCAAACGTTGACACTGGTGATCACGTAATCATCATCAACGCTGAAAAGATTCACCTTACAGGTAACAAACTTGCAGACAAAATCTACTACCGTCACACACAATACACGGGTGGATTGAAACAACGTACTGCACTTGAAATGCGCACAAAATATCCAACAAAAATGCTTGAATTGGCTATTAAAGGGATGCTTCCTAAAAACTCTTTAGGTCGTCAAACGTTCAAAAAGCTGCATGTCTATGCTGGCCCAGAACATAACCACCAAGCACAACAACCGGAAACTTACCAGCTTCGCGGGTAATAATTAGTAAATAAGAGGAGGATACACCTTTGGCACAAGTTCAATATATTGGCACAGGTCGTCGTAAAAACTCAACAGCTCGCGTACGTTTAGTACCGGGTGACGGCACAATTACAATTAACAACCGTGACGTAGCAGACTACGTTCCTTACGAAACATTACAACAAATTATCAAACAGCCACTAGTTGCTACGGAAACTCTAGGAAGCTACAACATCCTAGTAAACGTAAACGGCGGTGGATTCACAGGCCAAGCCGGAGCAATCCGTCACGGTATCGCACGCGCTCTACTAACTGTAGACCCTGCATTCCGTCCTGCGTTGAAATCTGCTGGGTTATTAACACGTGACCCACGTATGAAAGAACGTAAAAAACCAGGTCTTAAATCAGCACGTCGTGCACCTCAGTTCTCAAAACGTTAATTTCGATTTTCGTTTACAAAGCACTTTCCGAAGAAATCCGGAAAGTGCTTTTTTTTATTTCTTTATATGAGGAAATGAAAATAAGATCTTCAAATTAGAGAACAATAAATGCTCTATTCTTATAAGGCTGAATACATTAAAAATAGGATTTGCTGTGCTATACTTTATGGTGAGCAAAATTGATAGGGAGTGTATCGATATGTTAACTGAAGTACAAGTACGCGAATTACTCGGAACATTAGAAGATCCGTTTTTACATAGATCGTTAACGGAAACAGATGGCATTACGTCTGTAACGATCAAAGAAGAGAAAAAGCACGTCAGCGTGAAGTTGGCAATTGCGAAAACAAATACGCCAGAACAAATGCAATTGCAGATGAAAGTTGTGGACGTATTAAAAGGAGCGGGAGCTGGATCTGTTGGTATCCGTTTTGAAGAGCTTCCTCCTGAAGCGTTAGCGAAGTTCCGTGGAACGGCGAGTGAATCAGAAGCACAAGATTTATTGTCTCCGTTAAACAAAGTGGAATTTATTTCGATCGCTAGTGGTAAAGGCGGCGTTGGTAAATCAACTGTCTCTGTTAACTTGGCGATTGCATTAGCGCGTCTTGGTAAAAAAGTCGGATTGATCGATGCAGACATCTACGGCTTTAGTGTGCCGGATATGATGGGGATCGATAAATCTCCAGTTGTTCGCGGCCAAACGATTATTCCGGTTGAACGATTCGGCGTAAAGGTTATTTCCATGGGCTTTTTCGTTGAAGACAACATGCCAGTTGTATGGCGTGGACCAATGCTTGGGAAAGTGCTTGATCAATTCTTCCGCGATGTAGAGTGGGGCGATTTGGATTACCTTCTATTGGACTTACCACCAGGCACAGGAGATGTTGCACTCGACATTCACCAAATGCTTCCGGCTTCTAAAGAAATCGTTATCACAACACCGCACCCGACTGCAGCATTCGTCGCAGCGCGTGCGGGGGCGATGGCAATTCAAACCGACCATGAAGTATTGGGTGTTATCGAAAACATGTCATGGTTCGAAAGCGCAGAGACAGGCAAAAGAGAATACCTCTTCGGGCAAGGAGGCGGACCAAAACTTGCAGAAGAGTTGCATACGCCATTACTTGGACAGATTCCAATGGGGCAGCCTGACTGGAACGAAGAAGACTTTGCTCCATCAGTTTACCTAGAAGATCATCCGACAGGAAAAATTTACGAAGACATCGCAAATCAAGTCATTAAACAATTTGCCGATAAAAAATAAAAGCATGAAAAGCTCGGAAGCCTCTATTGGTTTCCGGGCTTTTATTTTCCAAGGGTTTGAAACAGGATGTGGCGATTCGGTAACAAAGCTTCGATATTCGAGGTTTGTTCACAATCTATTGGTTACAGCGAATGGATTTTTCAATAGCCGGTTGGTACAATCTTAAAAGAACTTTAAATAACGGAGGCATTCAATTGACAATACGAAACTGGGTTAAGTTTTTCTTTAAAGCTCTTTTAATAGGTGGAATTGTAACAGGCGTACTTGGATTATTTGTCCGCTGGGAAGATATATTTGCAGAGCCTTTCCGTAACGGCCAATGGGGAGAATTTTTAGCGGGATTTGTTTGGCTAATCATTATCGGCTTAACGATGAGCATCATTAGCCAATTGTGTTTCTTTGCTTACTTAACGGTGCACCAAATTGGGATGAACATTTTCCGCACGTTGCGTTTGTGGAACTGGGTACAACTTTTAATTATTGTAGTGGTTATTGCGGATTTGATTTTATTCCGTTTTGCGCCTAATGCGCAAACGACAGAGCAAGTATGGTTATATGGAACGTTATTAACCATTTTAATTGTTACAGGAGTTGTGACAGCTTACATTAAAGCGAAGTGGACAAACAAAGAGACATTTATTTCTGCATTGTTTTTCATGATTGTGATTACGACAGTAGAATGGCTTCCTGCGTTGATGGTAGAAGCAGGGAATATTGATAGTTGGGTTACGTTATTGCTATTTCCATTCTTAGTGGTAAATGCGTATCAGCTTTTAGTATTACCGAAATACAACGCACAGTCCGATGTGGATCGTCAAAAATTAGAAGAGCGACGTGCTGCAAGAAAAGCAAAAGTAGAGTAAAATTTTTTTAGAAAAAATCATTTGTTCACTCGTTTTAGCGAAGTGAACAAATGATTTTTTATTTTCTTTATAGGTAACTTGTTTCAGTGAAAATGCAGGTGGCTGTAAGAGTGGAGAGTTTTTGAGAGAACTGGAAAAATCGGAATACAGAAGGGGAAATAGGTTTTCAAGAAAAACTTTCGCGAAAGTGTTGACAGGAATCTAAACATGCTTTAATATAATAAAAGTCGCCAAGCAACAACGAACAACATAAACAAAAAGGCGGCACACAATATTAACAAATTGAACCTTGAAAACTGAACAGCAAAACGTCAACAAACAGCAACGGCCGCGCAAAACGGCCCGCGCAAAACTTACTGATCAGCATTATGCAGATCAAAGCGAATCGTGCGTCTTCGGACGGCGATACGCCAGCAGTATTGAGCAATCAACACTACTCTATAATGGAGAGTTTGATCCTGGCTCAGGACGAACGCTGGCGGCGTGCCTAATACATGCAAGTCGAGCGGAACCAGAGGAGCTTGCTCCTTCTGGTTTAGCGGCGGACGGGTGAGTAACACGTGGGCAACCTGCCCTGCAGATCGGGATAACTCCGGGAAACCGGTGCTAATACCGAATAGTTTGCGGCCTCTCCTGAGGCTGCACGGAAAGACGGTTTCGGCTGTCACTGCAGGATGGGCCCGCGGCGCATTAGCTAGTTGGTGGGGTAATGGCCTACCAAGGCGACGATGCGTAGCCGACCTGAGAGGGTGATCGGCCACACTGGGACTGAGACACGGCCCAGACTCCTACGGGAGGCAGCAGTAGGGAATCTTCCGCAATGGACGAAAGTCTGACGGAGCAACGCCGCGTGAGTGACGAAGGTTTTCGGATCGTAAAACTCTGTTGTGAGGGAAGAACAAGTACCAACTAACTACTGGTACCTTGACGGTACCTCACCAGAAAGCCACGGCTAACTACGTGCCAGCAGCCGCGGTAATACGTAGGTGGCAAGCGTTGTCCGGAATTATTGGGCGTAAAGCGCGCGCAGGCGGTCCTTTAAGTCTGATGTGAAAGCCCACGGCTCAACCGTGGAGGGTCATTGGAAACTGGAGGACTTGAGTGCAGAAGAGGAAAGTGGAATTCCATGTGTAGCGGTGAAATGCGTAGAGATGTGGAGGAACACCAGTGGCGAAGGCGACTTTCTGGTCTGTAACTGACGCTGAGGCGCGAAAGCGTGGGGAGCAAACAGGATTAGATACCCTGGTAGTCCACGCCGTAAACGATGAGTGCTAAGTGTTAGGGGGTTTCCGCCCCTTAGTGCTGCAGCTAACGCATTAAGCACTCCGCCTGGGGAGTACGGCCGCAAGGCTGAAACTCAAAGGAATTGACGGGGGCCCGCACAAGCGGTGGAGCATGTGGTTTAATTCGAAGCAACGCGAAGAACCTTACCAGGTCTTGACATCCCACTGCCCGGTGTAGAGATACGCTTTTCCCTTCGGGGACAGTGGTGACAGGTGGTGCATGGTTGTCGTCAGCTCGTGTCGTGAGATGTTGGGTTAAGTCCCGCAACGAGCGCAACCCTTGATCTTAGTTGCCAGCATTTAGTTGGGCACTCTAAGGTGACTGCCGGTGACAAACCGGAGGAAGGTGGGGATGACGTCAAATCATCATGCCCCTTATGACCTGGGCTACACACGTGCTACAATGGACGGTACAAAGGGTTGCCAACCCGCGAGGGGGAGCCAATCCCATAAAACCGTTCTCAGTTCGGATTGTAGGCTGCAACTCGCCTGCATGAAGCCGGAATCGCTAGTAATCGTGGATCAGCATGCCACGGTGAATACGTTCCCGGGCCTTGTACACACCGCCCGTCACACCACGAGAGTTTGTAACACCCGAAGTCGGTGAGGTAACCCTTGTGGAGCCAGCCGCCGAAGGTGGGACAGATGATTGGGGTGAAGTCGTAACAAGGTAGCCGTATCGGAAGGTGCGGCTGGATCACCTCCTTTCTAAGGATAAATTCGGAACCGGGCGCCTAGCGCTCCGGGGTTGACGTTTTGCGTTCAGTTTTGAAGGTTCACCTTCAGGCGGCAACGCCTTTTTTTGTGACTTTCAACAACTTGTTCTTTGAAAACTGGATAAAACGACATTGAAACAAATGCAAGAAATTCAAGTACGCGTGACTTTTAGTCACAACTTTTTAATTAACCATTGGTTAAGTTAGAAAGGGCGCACGGTGGATGCCTTGGCACTAGGAGCCGAAGAAGGACGGCACTAACACCGATATGCTTCGGGGAGCTGTAAGTGAGCTGTGATCCGGAGATTTCCGAATGGGGGAACCCACTACTTTTAATCGAGTAGTATCCATGTGTGAATCTATAGCACATGAGAAGGCAGACCCAGGGAACTGAAACATCTAAGTACCTGGAGGAAGAGAAAGCAAATGCGATTCCCTGAGTAGCGGCGAGCGAAACGGGATCAGCCCAAACCAAGAGGCTTGCCTCTTGGGGTTGTAGGACACTCTATACGGAGTTACAAAAGGTAGGATTAGGCGAAGCGACCTGGAACGGTCCGCCGCAGTGGGTAACAGCCCCGTAGCCGAAAACCTTGCCCCTCCAGAGTGGATCCTGAGTACGGCGGAACACGTGAAATTCCGTCGGAATCTGGGAGGACCATCTCCCAAGGCTAAATACTTCCTAGTGACCGATAGTGAACCAGTACCGTGAGGGAAAGGTGAAAAGCACCCCGGAAGGGGAGTGAAATAGATCCTGAAACCGTGTGCCTACAAGTAGTCAAAGCCCGTTAATGGGTGATGGCGTGCCTTTTGTAGAATGAACCGGCGAGTTACGATTGCATGCAAGGTTAAGCTGAGAAGGCGGAGCCGCAGCGAAAGCGAGTCTGAATAGGGCGACAGAGTATGCAGTTGTAGACCCGAAACCAGGTGATCTACCCATGTCCAGGGTGAAGGTAAGGTAACACTTACTGGAGGCCCGAACCCACGCACGTTGAAAAGTGCGGGGATGAGGTGTGGGTAGCGGAGAAATTCCAATCGAACCTGGAGATAGCTGGTTCTCTCCGAAATAGCTTTAGGGCTAGCCTCAAGATAGAGAATCCTGGAGGTAGAGCACTGTTTGGACTAGGGGCCCATCCCGGGTTACCGAATTCAGACAAACTCCGAATGCCAGTGATTTATGCTTGGGAGTCAGACTGCGAGTGATAAGATCCGTAGTCAAGAGGGAAACAGCCCAGACCACCAGCTAAGGTCCCCAAATATCCGTTAAGTGGAAAAGGATGTGGCGTTGCTTAGACAACCAGGATGTTGGCTTAGAAGCAGCCATCATTTAAAGAGTGCGTAATAGCTCACTGGTCGAGTGACACTGCGCCGAAAATGTACCGGGGCTAAACGGATTACCGAAGCTGTGGATGGATCTCGTAAGAGATCCGTGGTAGGAGAGCGTTCTAAGGGCGTTGAAGTCAGACCGGAAGGACTGGTGGAGCGCTTAGAAGTGAGAATGCCGGTATGAGTAACGAAAGACGGGTGAGAATCCCGTCCACCGAATGCCTAAGGTTTCCTGAGGAAGGCTCGTCCGCTCAGGGTTAGTCGGGACCTAAGTCGAGGCCGATAGGCGTAGACGATGGACAACAGGTTGATATTCCTGTACCACCTCCCCGCCGTTTGAGCAATGGGGGGACGCAGAAGGATAAGGTGAGCGTGCCGTTGGTTGTGCACGTCCAAGCAGTGAGGCGTGGAATGAGGCAAATCCCATTCCTGATACGTTGAGCTGTGATGGCAAGAGACTGAGTCTCAGAGTCCCTGATTTCACACTGCCAAGAAAAGCCTCTAGCGAGGCGGGAGGTGCCCGTACCGCAAACCGACACAGGTAGGCGAGAAGAGAATTCTAAGGTGAGCGAGTGAACTCTCGTTAAGGAACTCGGCAAAATGACCCCGTAACTTCGGGAGAAGGGGTGCTCTGGTAGGGTGTATAGCCCGAGAGAGCCGCAGTGAATAGGCCCAGGCGACTGTTTAGCAAAAACACAGGTCTCTGCAAAACCGTAAGGTGACGTATAGGGGCTGACGCCTGCCCGGTGCTGGAAGGTTAAGAGGAGTGCTTAGCGCAAGCGAAGGTGCGAATTGAAGCCCCAGTAAACGGCGGCCGTAACTATAACGGTCCTAAGGTAGCGAAATTCCTTGTCGGGTAAGTTCCGACCCGCACGAAAGGCGTAACGATCTGGGCACTGTCTCAACGAGAGACTCGGTGAAATTATAGTACCTGTGAAGATGCAGGTTACCCGCGACAGGACGGAAAGACCCCGTGGAGCTTTACTGTAGCCTGATATTGAATTTTGGTGCAACTTGTACAGGATAGGTAGGAGCCTTAGAGCCCGGAGCGCCAGCTTCGGAGGAGGCGTCGGTGGGATACTACCCTGGTTGTATTGAAATTCTAACCCACAAGCCTGATCGGCTTGGGAGACAGTGTCAGGCGGGCAGTTTGACTGGGGCGGTCGCCTCCTAAAGAGTAACGGAGGCGCCCAAAGGTTCCCTCAGAATGGTTGGAAATCATTCGCAGAGTGTAAAGGCAGAAGGGAGCTTGACTGCGAGACGTACATGTCGAGCAGGGTCGAAAGACGGGCTTAGTGATCCGGTGGTTCCGCATGGAAGGGCCATCGCTCAACGGATAAAAGCTACCCCGGGGATAACAGGCTTATCTCCCCCAAGAGTCCACATCGACGGGGAGGTTTGGCACCTCGATGTCGGCTCATCGCATCCTGGGGCTGTAGTCGGTCCCAAGGGTTGGGCTGTTCGCCCATTAAAGCGGTACGCGAGCTGGGTTCAGAACGTCGTGAGACAGTTCGGTCCCTATCCGTCGCGGGCGCAGGAAATTTGAGAGGAGCTGTCCTTAGTACGAGAGGACCGGGATGGACACACCGCTGGTGTACCAGTTGTTCTGCCAAGGGCATCGCTGGGTAGCTATGTGTGGCCGGGATAAGTGCTGAAAGCATCTAAGCACGAAGCCCCCCTCAAGATGAGATTTCCCATTGCGCAAGCAAGTAAGATCCCTCAAAGACGATGAGGTAGATAGGTTCGAGGTGGAAGCGTGGCGACATGTGCAGCTGACGAATACTAATCGATCGAGGACTTAACCAAAACCATGTACACGAAGACTTGCCCGTTCCAATGTCGTTTATCCAGTTTTGAGTGAACAAGCACTCAACCAAATAGTCCAGTGATGATGGCAAAGAGGCCACACCCGTTCCCATCCCGAACACGGCAGTTAAGCTCTTTTGCGCCGATGGTAGTTGGGGGTTTCCCCCTGTGAGAGTAGGACGTCGCTGGGCTATTCTATGTTTATTTTTTATTCCTAATGATTCTTTTACCTTGCTTCCATAGCTCAGCAGGTAGAGTGCTTCCATGGTAAGGAAGAGGTCACCGGTTCGAATCCGGTTGGAAGCTTTTGTTTTTACAAGGTTTCTCTAATAGGGAATGAAATAAACGATTTTATTATGCAAGGCCCCTTGGTCAAGCGGTTAAGACACCGCCCTTTCACGGCGGTAACACGGGTTCGAATCCCGTAGGGGTCACCATTTTGGAGGATTAGCTCAGCTGGGAGAGCATCTGCCTTACAAGCAGAGGGTCGGCGGTTCGATCCCGTCATCCTCCACCATTCTTTTCATAACTGTATACGGTGGGGTAGCGAAGTGGCTAAACGCGGCGGACTGTAAATCCGCTCCTTCGGGTTCGGCAGTTCGAATCTGCCCCCCACCACCAGTTTTATTATGAGTACCGATGGGGTATAGCCAAGCGGTAAGGCAACGGGTTTTGATCCCGTCATGCCCTGGTTCGAATCCAGGTACCCCAGCCATTTTTTATTGTGAGCCATTAGCTCAGCTGGTAGAGCATCTGACTTTTAATCAGAGGGTCGAAGGTTCGAATCCTTCATGGCTCATTCTTTTAACATCCTTGCGCCTGTTCAGCGCGGGGCCTTAGCTCAGCTGGGAGAGCGCGTCGCTGGCAGTGACGAGGTCAGGGGTTCGAGCCCCCTAGGCTCCATTGTTCCATGTGTATTTGTACTATCCATGTGTAAAAAACCCGTATCCATTCATTTGGATACGGGTTTTTTTTAGGTTCCGATGTATTCGGACTGTGGACGGAAGATGACGTTGTTTTCTTGTTGTTCGATTGTATGAACTGTCCATCCCACGATGCGCGCCACACTGAAAGTGGGTGTAAACAATTGAGTCGGCATCTCAATAGATCGCATAATCGCTGCTGCATAAAATTCTACATTGGTGTAAAGTGCCCGACCAGGCTTTTGTTTATTGAGCTTTTTAACAATATAGGCTTCTGCTGTCACTGCTAAATCGAGCCACGCATCTTCTCCTTGAAGCGCTAGGCATTTTTTTCGAAGGATGATGGACCGTGGATCTTCTGTCCGGTAAACTCGGTGACCAAAGCCCATAATTTTTTCTCCATTATTTAATTTTTCTTCAATAATTGGAGCGATGCGATCTTCCGTTTTTATCGTATCCAGTAAATCGATAACGCCTGACGGGGCACCCCCGTGAAGAGGGCCTTTCATGGTGCCAAGAGCTGAGGTGATGGCGGATACTAAGTCGGACTCCGTTGAAATGGTAACACGTGCCGCAAACGTTGAAGCATTCATGCCATGTTCCATCGTTAGTTTTAAATACGTTTCGAGCGCTTCTGTTTGCACAGCAGAAGGCAGTTGTTCGTTGATCATCCAAAGATAATTAGCGGTGTGTCCTAAATCATCTCTCGGTTCAACGGGTTGCTGTCCATTTTGAATGCGGTAAAAAGCTGCGGTCATTACCGGTAACGCTGCTGTAAGTGCAATGGCTTGTTCTTGAGAAGATAAGGCTTGGAATTTGGTATGTGTATAAGCGGATACCAATGTTCGCATAGCATCCATTAATGAGATTTCTTTTGGCAAAAGCTCTGTAATTTGAACAATATGCTCAGGTAGTTTTCGGTAAAACAGCAATTGTTGTTGAAGTTGCTCGAGTTGTTGGACGTTTGGTGATTGACCGTACCAAAGAAAATAAGCTGTTTCCTCAAATGATTTCTCTTGGATAACCGCTTCAACCAGTTCACCACGATAGCGTAATTCCCCTAAGTCCCCGTCCACAGAAGCAATCGCAGTTTGAACAGCTACTACGCCTTTTAATCCTTTTTGAAACATGTGAATTCCTCCTTTTCTTTTAGTTTACTCCTAGCGATTGATAATAAAAATTAAAGATATATAATTAAGACAATTAAAAATATTAATCGAAATGAGGGATGTTATGGAAGTTCAATGGTTGAGAACGTTTGTGGATGCGGCAGAAACCTTGAATTTCAGAAAAACGTCAGAGCGCTTGTTGATGTCGCAGCCAAGTGTAACGGTCCATATTCGATTATTGGAAGAAAATTTAGGACTCTCTTTATTTAAGCGCAGTCATAATCGGGTATCGTTAACAGAAGAAGGCCGACATTTTAAAGAAAAAGCACAGAAAGTGTTAGAGCAACTAGATGGCAGTGTGGAAGAATTGCACGCTTTTGCTCAAGGCTACCGAAAGAAATGGACATTGGCGATTTCCCCGTTAATGGCCGAAACGGTTTTGCCTTATGTGCTGCGGTCTTTTACAGAACAACATCCAGAGGTTGAGCTAGTCATCCGGGTGGAAGAATCAGAAGCTATAGAGGATTTGGTTGAAACAGAAGAAGTATCGGCTGGAATTTCTGCTTTACCGTCTATTAGTCGTACGATTGAATCGCTTGTTGTATATGAGGATCCATTGTTATTTATTTTGCCAAGAGATGCTTATGACGATGAAACAGGACCAGCCATTTCAATAGAAGAAACTTTACGAAAATCGATTTTGTTTACGCATCATCATCCTGTTTTTTGGGAAGAGCTATTGGAAAAATTACGCCTCCAGATGCCTGGAATTCGAACAATGAAAGTGACACAAGCACATATTGTGAAACGCTTTATACAAGAAGGGCTAGGGACATCGTTTTTGCCCAAATCCATAGTGCGGCGCGAATTGGTGGAAGGTCGCTTAATGGAAGCACATTTTGATTTGTTTCCGCTGCCCGCAGTTTCTACTTATTTTCTAACAAAACAAATGGGTGCACTTGAAGAAGATTTTGTAGAGCACATCCAGTCGGTATACTTTACGTAAAAAGGAGAGATCGGGATGATTATTGAATCAGATGGCATTCGTTTACGGTTATTAAAAAGAGATGATTTTGAAGCGTTATGGGCTTTGTATACACCGAAGATTTTTGAGCATATGCTCAATCAAGTCGAAAATTTTGAAGATATGGTGGCGTGGCTAGAAGCGGGAATGAATCAGTCAAATGTACTTATTTTTGCGGTGGAAAATCCGGAAACAGCAGAAGTTATCGGTACGACCCGTATATATGCAATTGATGATACGAATAAAAGCTGTGAAATGGGAGCAACATTTTATGCGTTGTCAGCACAGCGGACGCATGTCAATACATCTGTTAAACGTGCGTTACTTAGCTATTGTTTTGAAGAACGTGGCATGATTCGTGTTCAGTTTAAGACAGATGCTGAAAATGTGCGCTCGCAGAAGGCGATTGAACGGATCGGAGCGGTTAAAGAAGGAGTTCTTCGAAATGAGCGAATTCGGTCAAATGGCAAACCGCGAGATGCAGTGGTCTATTCCATTATCGATAAAGAGTGGCCAAAAGTGAAAAAAGATTTGGCGAAAAAAGCGAATAAATATACGTGAAATTGTACAGTTGAGCCAAAGAGACCTTAGCGGTTACAATAAGTCTATCTTGCTAAGGGGGTATAAAATAATGAATAAATTAAATATTTCTATTATCGGAGTTCCAATGGACCACGGTCAAACTCGTCGTGGTGTTGATATGGGACCAAGCGCTATCCGTTATGCAGGTGTTGTAGACCGCATCGAAGAGTTAGGCCATCGCGTTACAGATGAAGGGGACATCCTGATTGGTCAAACAGACGGCAGTGTAGATACAGAAACAAACTTACGTAATTTGAAAGCGATTACTAAAGCAACAGAAGCGTTAGGCGATAAAGTATTTAACGTAGCAGAAGCTGGAAATTTCCCATTAGTATTAGGTGGCGATCACAGTATTGCGATTGGTACACTTGCTGGAATTTCAGAACGTCACGAAAACTTAGGCGTTATTTGGTATGATGCGCATGCAGATATGAACACAAGCGATACGTCACCATCAGGTAACATCCACGGCATGCCGCTTGCAGCAAGCTTTGGACATGGTCATGAAAAATTGACGAACATTCGCGGGTATTCACCAAAAGTAAAACCTGAAAACATTGTCATCATCGGAGCTCGTTCAGTAGACCCTGGTGAGCGTGAATTGATCAAAGAACACGGCATTCGCGTTTATAGCATGCACGAAATTGATAAAATGGGCATGCATGCCGTAATCGAAGAATCGATTAAGTACTTAAAAGAAGAGCGCAACACAGATGCGGTTCACTTATCATTAGATCTTGATGGCATTGATCCAATGTACACGCCAGGCGTTGGGACACCCGTTCCAGGCGGCATTAGCTACCGTGAAAGCCATTTAGCAATGGAAATGTTGTTTGATGCAAACATCATTACGTCTGCTGAATTTGTAGAAGTAAACCCGATTCTTGATGAGAAAAACAAAACAGCTGATGTAGCAGTTGCGTTGATCGGTTCATTGTTCGGCGAAAAATTATTATAAGTTCTTTTAGGTGAAAGGATCGTAGAAAACTCCATGGAGTTGTCTACGATCTTTTTTTATTAGACTCGCTTGAGCTATTATTTTTGTTATAAAAAATAACAATACGTCGCAACTTTTTCAAATCTAAATCGTTAAAAAATTAGTTGGATTTATTTGGGTATTGTCTGATACGATAGAATAAGAAAAAATAAGTGAAACTTTTTAAAGAGAGATACGTATATAAAGTACAGCCGCATAGGCGGAGGGAAATGAGATCATGGATGCGTTAGTGAACAAACGAATAGCAAAAGTAATAAAAGGCGATCAGAACGCATTCGCCGAAATCGTGGAGCTTTACCAGCATCAGCTGTATCAAGTTTGCTTTCGTATGCTTGGTAACAAGCAGGAAGCAGAAGATATTGCGCAAGAAGCTTTTATGCGTGCGTATGTAAATATTCATACGTTTGATCAGAATCGGAAATTTTCTACTTGGTTATACCGCATCGCCACCAATTTATGCATCGATCGAATCCGTAAGAAAAAGCCGGATTATCACTTGGATGCTGAAGTGCGCGGGACGGAAGGCTTGAATATGTATTCGAAAATTGCCAATGAGGATGAACTACCAGAAGAAGAGTTAATGCGGATGGAAGTTCAAGAGCGGGTACAGTACGAAATCAGCCGCTTGCCAGATAAGTACCGTGCCGCTATTGTATTAAAGTATATTGAAGAATTGCCACTTGCGGAAATCAGTGAAATTTTGGATTTGCCGTTAGGAACGGTAAAGACGCGTATACACCGAGGGCGAGAAGCTCTTCGTAAGCAATTGAGCAATTTGTAGGAGGCGAGCACGATGAATACGTGTCCGGAAAACGTGTTAGAGTTAATGAATCATTACCTCGACGGGGATCTTAATCCAAGCGAGGAACAACAGTTAAAAGAGCACTTGGAAAGCTGCCCTGACTGCAGAGAGCAGTACCAAGCTTTAAGCAAAACCGTTGCATTTGTCCAAAGTGCATCCCATATACAGGCTCCGTCTGATTTTGTCCAAAAGACAATGGAACGATTGCCGAAAGAAAGACAGCGCGCGGGCGTTCAGCGCTGGTTAAGAAGACATCCCATGCTTGCTGCTGCCGCGTTATTCTGTTTATTAATGAGCACAGCGTTGTTTACCAACTTTAACGACGACCAACAGTTTTCATTTACGAAACAACCGAATTTGGTTGTAGAAGGACAAACGGTTATTGTCCCTGAAGGGGAAACCGTGGTAGGCAACTTAACTATACGCAATGGCGATTTACGGGTAGAAGGTGAACTTCAAGGAGACGTCACGATTGTCAATGGTCAGTACATGGCATCAAGCGGTGTAATTACCGGAGAAATTGAAGAAATCGATCAAGCTTTTGAATGGCTATGGTTTACGATTAAAGAAGGATTTAAAGATGCTGCCGCTATTTTTGAAACAAATGACAATCAAACAACCGATTAAACCTATCCTCTCCTAAAGGATGGGTTTTTTCTATGAAGGCAAGCCTAATTCACTTATGATATACTTAATGCATATGCAGATGTAGAAAAGCGAGGGTTGCAGATGCCTTTTTTGGAAAGTTTAACAGACCAAACACCATTTAGACTTCTAGGAAATATCATCGACATTTTATTGGTGTGGTTCGTTGTTTATAAATTGATAACGGTCATCAAAGGAACGAAAGCCGTTCAATTGCTGAAAGGAATCTTTGTCATTATTATTGCACGCCTCGTGACGCAAGCGCTCAACCTAGAAACATTAGGTTGGATTATGCAACAGGTATTGGAATGGGGCTTTTTAGCCATCATTATCATATTCCAACCAGAGTTGCGTCGTGCACTTGAACAACTGGGACGCGGTAAACTGTTCTCAAGCAGTACGTTGAACGAAGAATCGGAACGCAATCGACTGATTGAAGCCATGTCCAAGTCCGTCAGTTATATGGCAAAACGCCGAATCGGAGCACTCGTCTCAATTGAGCGTGAAACCGGTTTGAGCGAATACATTGAAACGGGAATTCCGATGAACTCGGACCTTACATCTGAATTGATGATTAATTTATTCATTCCGAATACACCGTTGCACGATGGAGCGGTAATTGTTCAAAAAAACCGGATTGCAGCAGCCGCTTGTTATTTGCCGCTGTCTGAAAGTCCGTTTATTTCCAAAGAGCTCGGAACACGTCATCGTGCCGCTCTTGGCATCAGTGAAGTAACCGATGCGATTACAATTGTCGTATCAGAAGAAACTGGGGCCATCAGCTTAACGGCAAATGGTGATTTGCACCGTAATTTATCACTTGAAGACTTCGAAGTAAAACTGCGCCGCATTTGGTTTGGCGTAGCCCAGCAAGAAGTCGCTTCTTCTTGGTGGAATTGGAGGAGGAAAAAGAATGGATAAAATGATGGATAATCGCTGGTTTTTGCGAATTACGGCGCTGTTGTTAGCCTTCCTTTTGTTCTTCTCTGTACAAGCGGAAGATAATTCCTCGGGGTCGACGGACACTAGTCGAGTGTCGGAAGTGATTGAAGACGTAGAGATTGAGGTATACCATGACAATGACTTGATGGTTAGTGGCGTGCCGAAAACGGCCGACTTGCACTTAACAGGTCCGGTTAGTATTGTTCAAGCGGCACGTCAGTTAGAAGATTTTACGTTGTTTGTGGATTTGCGCAATTTGCCGCTTGGCGAACACCAAGTCCCCATCCAAACTGAAAACGTCTCGGAACAATTAACAACTCGAGTAGATCCTGCTTTTGTAAACGTCGTAATTGAAGAACGGGTGTCGCAAGAATTTCGAATTGACCCGGACATTAATGATCGTATGCTCGCAGAAGGCTTTGTTTTAGATAAAGTGACGGTTAATCCAGAAACCGTTATTGTAACCGGTCCTAAAAGTATGATTGATGCCATTAGCTTTGTAAAAGCAACGGTTTCTGGAGAACAAGGTGTCAATGAATCTTTTACGACGGCAGCACGTGTACGGGTACTAGCAGAAGATTTGACGAAACTGGAAAATGCGGAAATCGAACCGGAAGAAGTTGAAGTGACTGTTAAAGTTGTCGAATACAGCAAAACAGTGCCTGTTAGAATTGAGCCAACTGGAAAAGTTCAAGCAGGTATTAGCATTAACAACTGGACCACATCCACGGAAGAAATCCGGATTTTCGGTCCGAAAACAGTCGTCGATGAAATGACTGAGTATGTAGTAGAAGTAGACGCTTCCAGCATCACCGCTGAAGATAGCACAGTAGACGTAGAGTTAAGCATTCCATCTGGTGCTTCAGCCGTTTCACCAGCTCAAGTAACGGTGGAAGCAGAAGTAGTAAGCGATGATTCGGCACAGCTGCCAGTAGACTAATAAACAATCGTATAAAAGAGAAAAAATTGATTAAAAAAATAGTAGCAACTGACTGAAGGAGCGAATATTGTAATGGGAAAATATTTTGGAACAGATGGAGTACGGGGAGTTGCCAATAGCGAGCTAACACCTGAATTGGCTTTTAGATTAGGTCGTATAGGCGGATATATTTTAACAAAAAGCGCAAAAGACAAACCGAAAGTGCTAATTGGCCGTGATACACGAATTTCAGGTGAAATGTTAGAAGGCGCTTTGGCTGCCGGATTACTTTCTGTTGGAGCGGAAGTTATGCGTCTTGGCGTTATTAGCACACCAGGCGTTTCGTATTTGACGCGTGTAATGAGTGCAGAAGCGGGCGTTATGATTTCAGCTTCGCATAATCCTGTAGAAGACAATGGCATCAAATTCTTCGGTTCAGACGGCTTTAAACTGTCGGATGCACAAGAAGCGGAAATTGAAGCGTTATTAGATAGCGATGAAGATCTATTGCCACGTCCAACTGGTGGCGATCTTGGAAGCATCACGGATTATTTTGAAGGCGGACAAAAATACCTTCAATACTTAAAACAAACAGTGGATGAAGAGTTTGACGGCATTTTAGTAGCGCTTGATTGTGCACACGGTGCCACGTCTACATTAGCAACGCATGTATTTGCGGATTTAGATGCAGACATTACATCAATGGGTGCTTCGCCAAACGGCTTGAATATTAACGCGGGCGTAGGTTCTACGCACCCTGAGAAATTAGCAGAACTCGTTCTTGAAAAAGGGGCAGACATTGGCTTGGCGTTTGATGGCGACGGCGATCGTCTAATCGCAGTAGATGAAAAAGGCAATATTGTCGATGGCGATCAAATTATGTACATTTGTGCAAAGCATTTGCATTCAGAAGGTCGTTTGAAGAAAGATACTGTCGTTTCAACTGTAATGAGCAATATGGGCTTTTACAAAGCATTGGAAAGCCACGGCATGAAGAGCAACAAAACAGCTGTTGGTGACCGTTATGTCGTAGAAGAAATGAAGAAAAATGAATACAACCTGGGCGGCGAACAATCAGGTCATATCATTTTCTTAGATTACAATACAACTGGCGATGGCTTGTTAACAGGGCTTCAGTTAGTAAACATCATGAAAATTACAGGCAAGAAATTGTCGGAATTGGCATCTGAAATGACGATTTTCCCGCAAAAACTTGTGAATATTCGTGTGACGGATAAACATGCGGTAACGGATAACGCAAAAGTGGCAGAAGTGATTTCTGAAGTTGAAGCAGAAATGAACGGCAACGGCCGTGTGCTTGTGCGTCCTTCAGGTACAGAGCCATTGGTACGTATTATGGTAGAAGCAGCTTCAGCAGAAGACTGCGAAAACTATGTAGAACGCATTGCAGTGGTTGTGCGTAGTGAAATGGGTTTAAGCTAATCAAATCAATGATTTCAAGTCCGTGAGCATCTTTGCTTACGGGCTTTTTTTATATTTTTTGATTTTGTGAAGGCGATTTGGGGTAAAGGAAAGGGAAGTGTGGGTGTATAAGACGAAGAAAGCGCTACAGGCAGACGCTTTCTTCTAAGTATGGCTAGCTACTCCGCAAACTAGCTCTGCTTTCCTGCGGGCTTGCACCGAACTAACTCGGGCTACGTGCCCGAGTGGATTTCGGTACTTCGCTATCCCGCGGGAGTCTCCGCTAGTTTGCTGCGTAGCTTGCAGGTGAGTGGTTTGAGAAACAAAAAGCCATAAAACTAACAACAGCCTGTTATTTATCAAATTTTTAAAGCTTTGAAAATGGATTTGGACAGACAAATAGACCAGTATACGGAAAAAGGTGATGAAATAGACCTAAATAACTATTTGCTTTAATTGACGGGATTGTGTTGAGACGGTATGATAGTAGAGTCGGTTTACGGCCACTGAAAAAGGAGGATAGAAGTAGAGTGAGAGGAAAACAATTATAGCGCCTGTACTAGAGAAATTGGACGGACAAGTCATCTCTAGTAGACGAGGAGAAGGAGTATCGAATTTTCGGCGGATCCCTTCCGGCCATGAAGCCTGGTCGTGATGTCCATTCTTAAAACAGTCGAGTGATCGATTGGCCAACAAGATGGATAGGCTCATCACTTATATGAACGAGACAAATGGAGGAATTTAATTATGTGTGGAATTGTAGGATATATTGGAGAAAATGATTCAAAGGAAATTTTGTTAAAAGGCTTAGAGCGTTTGGAATACCGCGGTTATGATTCAGCAGGAATCGCTGTCCGCAACGGTAGTGGCGTGAAAGTGTTTAAAGAAAAAGGACGTATCGCAGATTTACGCGGCGTTGTAGAAAATGATGTTATGGGTTCAACTGGGATCGGTCATACGCGTTGGGCGACTCATGGTAAACCAACACGTGCAAATGCTCACCCACATCAAAACACATCTGACCGTTTCACACTTGTGCACAACGGTGTTATTGAAAACTACCACCACATTCAGCGCGATTATTTAGCTGACGTGGAAATGGAGTCAGATACGGATACAGAGATTATCGTTCAGTTGATCGGTAAATTTGTTGGAGAAGGCATGACAACTCAAGAAGCATTTACTAAAACTCTTACTTTGCTAAAAGGTTCATATGCAATTGCGTTACTTGACGCTGAAGAAGAGCAAACGATTTTTGTAGCGAAAAACAAAAGCCCGTTATTAGTAGGACTTGGCGAAGATTTCAACGTTATCGCGTCTGATGCAATGGCAATGTTGCAATTGACTGACCAGTTTGTTGAATTGATGGACCAAGAAATCGTTATTGTCCGCAAAGACAGCGTGGAAATTTTAACATTGGATGGCAAGTCGGTAAGCCGCCTACCATTCACTGCAGAAATCGACATGAGCGATATTGAAAAAGGCACATACCCGCATTATATGTTGAAAGAAATTGACGAGCAGCCAGCAGTTGTCCGCAAAATCGTTCAAGCATACCAAGACGAAAATGATAAATTAACGATCAAACCAGAAATTTTAGAAGCAATGCAAGCGGCTGACCGCATTCACATCATTGCGGCTGGAACAAGCTATCACGCTGGATTGATCGGTAAAGAATATATTGAAAAATTAGCTGGCATTCCAGTTGAAGTGCATGTATCAAGTGAATTTGGTTACAATATGCCATTGTTGTCGGAAAACCCATTGTTCATCTTTATTTCTCAATCAGGGGAAACAGCGGATAGCCGTCAAGTATTGGTGAAAATCAAAGAACTAGGCCATGCGTCATTAACAGTAACAAACGTTGCAGGATCTACGTTATCTCGTGAGTCTGACCATACGTTATTGTTGCATGCAGGTCCAGAAATCGCGGTTGCTTCTACAAAAGCGTACACTGCACAATTGGCAGTCTTGTCTATTTTAGCAGCGGTAACAGCTGAAGCACGCGGCCTTGATATCGGTTTTGATTTGGTTCAAGAACTAGGAATCGTTGCAAATGCTATTCAAGCACAAGTGGATTCGAAAGAAGAAATGGAACAAATTGCGACAGACTTCTTGTCGACAACACGTAACTGCTTCTTTATCGGTCGCGTAATGGATTATTTCGTTGGACTTGAAGGTTCATTGAAATTAAAAGAAATTTCGTATATCCAAGCTGAAGGCTTTGCAGGCGGCGAATTAAAACACGGTACGATTGCGTTGATCGAAGAAGGAACACCGGTTATCGCACTTGCGACACAAGAAGCGGTTAACTTGAACATCCGTGGTAACGTGAAAGAAGTAGCGGCACGCGGTGCAAACCCATGTATCATCTCAATGGAAGGCTTACAAGAAGAAGGCGATAGCCTTGTCTTGCCAAAAGTGAACGAATTGCTATCACCACTCGTATCGGTTATCCCGATGCAGTTGATCAGCTATTACGCAGCGCTTCACCGCGACTGTGACGTTGACAAGCCACGTAACTTAGCAAAATCAGTAACAGTTGAATAATAGCTTTTAGGAAAGACCCTTTTGGATAAATTCCAAAAGGGTCTTTCTGTTTTATAACAATAAATATTAAATTATTTCTTCGTCTTTAAATGGGCTTCTCCGCACTAAGCGGACGCTTTCCGCGGACGAAGTGCTGAGCCTCCTCGTCGCAAGCTCCTGCGGGGTCTCATCACTCCGTTCTTCCGCAGGAGTCGCCGCTTAGTGCTCCGAATCCTTGAGTAACCGTAAAAAAGAGCATCTTTATTGTTTATAGTTTGGTGATTCGTTCTCATCTTCCCTCTTAGCCAATGATATAATAGAGACAACATAAGAAAAGGTGTGAAACAAATGTCTTCTTTTAAAGACTTTTCCAAATACATAAGTGAAAATGCTGGATCGTTATCAGCGGAAGTGGTTGAATCGGTGGTGCAGGAAATGAGCTTGACCATTCCTGAGTGGGAAAAAGAGCGGGCTGCTGGGATGTATGTTCAGTTGCTTGAGTTTTTTGGACAAGCGCTTCTCGAGAGTGGACAAATTGAAGTTCCGGACGCATTGATCGAATGGAGTAAAAAGAATGCGGAGATGCAAATCGCTTCGGGCGGTGCTCTTTCAATGATTGCGATTCGGTACCCGGTAACGCGCAAAGTGTTTTCAGAAATTTTTACACGGCTGAGCGTAGAATTTGATTTAACGGTTGTTGAAAACGCTAAAGCGATTCAAGCCATTCATGCAGTTCTTGATGTAAGTTTAAATGAGACCATTTTTGCGTTTGAGCAGCTATCGGAAAGAAAGCAGGCAGAAACGCGTGTGGAGTTACTGAATCTATCAGCGCCTATTGTGCCGGTATTAGAAGACGTCGTTGTGTTACCGCTTATTGGGGTGATAGACAGTTACCGAATTGCGCATATCATGAATAACGTGATCCCAAAAATCGCTGAGAAAAAAGTTCTTCACGTCATTACGGATTTTTCAGGTGTTTTGACGATTGATGATCACGTGGCGTTGTCGCTTCAGCAAATTGGCAGTACGCTTCAATTGATGGGCATTCATGTGGTCATTGCCGGATTAAGACCCGACCTTGTGCAAGCGATTGTTCACAGTGGCATTGATATGCTCGATACAGAGTCGTACGCGACTGTAAAACAAGCGTTGGAAAGCGTGAAATAACAAAAAAAGCCAGGTTCCTTTTGCTGAGGAACCTGGCTTTTTTGTCGTTTTAATTTATTGGTGATGAGGCCGGTTGGTAAAGACGCTCGATTTCTTCAGGTGGCAACGGTCGGTTAAAGTAATAACCTTGCGCTTGGTCGCAATTTTTTTGTTGCAAAAATTGCAGTTGTTCTAAAGTTTCAACGCCTTCAGCAATAACGTTCAACCGTAAATTTTCGGCCATTTTGATAATGGTATCAACAAGTGCCGCGTCTTTCGGGTCGGTAATAATGTTGCGGATAAAGTATTGGTCGATTTTCAATGTATCGACTGGGAATAGCTTTAAATAGCGAAGCGATGAAAAGCCAGTCCCAAAATCATCTATCGACAAATGAATGCCCATAGCTTTTAAAGTTTGCATAGTTTCTATGGCGCTAGTAGAACTTTGGATAATGCTTTCCGTCAGTTCAAGTTCCAAGTATTTAGGATGTAGGCCGGATTCCGAAAGCGCCGTATGAACCGTTTCCATTAAATTGCACCGTGAAAACTGATGGGACGAAATATTAACCGCGACGCGGAAGTGCGGAAGTCCAGCATCTTGCCATGCTTTGTTTTGCAGGCAAGCTTGGCGTAAAACAAATTCACCGATTTGAATAATGCTCCCCGTATCTTCTGCCACGGGGATAAATTCAGCAGGTGAAATGTTCCCAAGTCTCGGATGTACCCAGCGAACTAAAGCTTCGAGACCCACTAGTTTGTTGGTTTTTAAATCGATTTGCGGTTGGTAATGGATAAAGAATTCGCCTTTTTCCAAACCTTTCCGGATATCAATTGCCAATTTCGATTTTCGAAGTGCTGCTTGGTTGGTGCTTTCTGTGAAAAACTGAAAATTGTTTTTGCCTTGATTTTTTGCTTGAGAAAGGGCGATGTCTGCATTTTTTACTAACGTATCCAAGTCGATTCCGTCAGTCGGGAAAATGCTGATGCCGATAGAAGGAGTGACAAATAAATCTTCTTGTTGAAAGCGAAAAGGTTCTTTAAACAGCTCTAATATTTTTTGTGCATGAGCAGTCGCTTTGAAGCTATCAGTATTCGGCAATAATAGTATAAATTCATCTGCACCAAGACGAGAAATCGTATCTTCCGCATGCGCGATGCTTTGAAAACGCTTGGCTACTTCAATGAGCATTTGATCGCCAGCGTAATGTCCGTATGTGTCGTTGATCAATTTAAAATGGTCCAAATCGATGTATAGCAAGGAAAGGCTTTGTTTGTTGCTGCTCTGTTGCTTGATTTTCAGAGCCAGTTGATCACTAAACATCCGGCGGTTTGGCAAGCCCGTTAACGGATCTCGGTACACAAGGCTATTGATTTTTGCTTCTGTTTCTTTTCGTTCGGTGATGTCCCGAATGATATTGCTGAAAAACAATCCTTCATCTGTTTTCCATGTTCCCACAGACATTTCAATCGGAATTTCCAGCCCATCTTTGCGGCGGCCAACCAATTCGACACGTCTGCCAATCACACTAGGGACACCCGTCTCCGAAAACTGTTGTAAGCCTTTACGGTGACCATCTATTAAAGACTCCGGAATAATAATTTCTAAGTTAACCCCAATAGCTTCTTTTTTACTAAAGCCAAAAATGGTTTCAGCGCCTAAATTCCATTGCAAGATGGTTCCATGCTGATCAGCAACAATCACCGCATCCGAAGTCGATTCGAATACCGATTCAAACTTCAACTCTAATTCAGTGGAATTGCTTTTCTTCTGGAGTTTTTGTTTATTCCGTATATGTACAACAAGTAAACTAATAAATAAGATAAGAGCTAACAAAATAAACGATAGTAAGATAACAAATACAGTATTGGAAAGTAAAAAAGCAGCCATGAAAAAAGAGGAGCCTCCTTTACAAATTAGGTAGTATAACGTGCTCAATCTAGAAGGTTAACCTGATAATAGCTTAGTGTTTACATATCATATCACAAAAATATACACGAATTGATAAAAATTTTATTTCAAATTATTGGTAGTTTCCGTCATTGTTTGCAAGGCGAACTTTGCAAAATGCAGCGCTTACTTTAAGCACTAAACAGAAACTAGTATAGCCTACATTTATTTTAAAAGGGGAATGAAAATTAAAATTTCTTAAGGAACAAGCCAAGGCGAGGTTTAGGACAGATAGACTGGGCATACTTTTAATAATGGATAATATTGCTTAATGTTTCACAACAAGATATGATCGACAAGAAATAGAAAAATACTAAACAAAAACAATAAAATGCTAAATATTCAACCAATAAGCAACCGGAGGAACCGCATGACGCACATAAAAGAATTGGAATTTAAAGTTCAAGAACTCGTTACCTTGTTAGAAGCGTCCAAGCAATTAAATTCAAACTTAGAAATGGGCGAAGTGCTAGAGAGCATTTTGTTGCAAATGGTGCAGATTGTCGGAGCGGAAGCCGGCACGTTATGGGTGCTCGATAAACAACGCCAAAAAATCAAAGTATCAGCGGCGTACGGACCATCAGCGGCTACGATTTTAAACATCGAATTGGATAAAGATGAAGGCATTGTCGGCAAAGTCATTCAGACCGGACAAGCGCAGTTAATCGAAAACGTGGCGGACAATCCAGATTGGACCGCACGCGTCGATCAGTCGAGTGGGTTTGTCACCAAATCAATGATTACCGTTCCACTCGCCGTTAAAGGCAAGGTTCTTGGAGCGATGCAGCTGTTAAACAAGCAGGACATCGCTTTTTTCTCTGAACAAGACATTCGCTTAGCGGACGCGCTGTCGAGTCAGTCTGCGCTCGCGCTTCATAACAGTCAAATGTACGAAGAATTGCAGCAAATGTTACTAAGCATGATTCGAACACTAGCAAAAGTGTTGGACGCGCGTGACCCGTATACGGCGGGACATTCAGAACGTGTCGCTAAATATTCGCTATGGATTGCGCAAAAGCTTGAGCTAAGTGCAGCAGATTGCGAAGAATTGTATAAAGCTGCCTTGCTGCACGATATCGGAAAAATTGGCATAACCGATGCCATTCTTCGAAAACCTGACCGTTTAACGACAGAAGAATATACGATAATCCAACAACACACAGTAATTGGCGCAGATATTTTATCAAATGTCGAACCAAAAGACGCCATGGTTCATGCCGTAGAAACCGCTTTGTCTCACCACGAACGACTTGACGGCACCGGTTATCCGCATGGGTTAGCTGGGGATGAGATTCCGTTGTTCGCACGCATTGTCGGAGTCGCGGATACATTTGATGCCATGACGACGGCTCGCTCTTATAGTAAGGGACTGTCTTATCAGTTAGGCGTAGAAGAGTTGCATCGCTGCAAAGAAACTTTGTTTGACGCTCAAGTAGTTGATGCGTTCGCGGCAATTTTAGAAGAATGCGATTACCAAATCGAGCAATACGAAGCAGGGCAGGAGAGAGGCTACCGACTATGAGTCAGTTTGATGTGTTATTGATTGGGCATTTAATCGGGGACTTTTTGCTGCAAACAAGTTGGATGGCCAAACACAAAGCGACAAAATGGCTGCCGTTATTAACGCATGTATCGATTTATACCGCTGTCATCGCCCTGTTTGGTGAGTTTTCAGGCGGACTATCGTTGCCCGCAATTCTCATTGTTTTTCTAGGCCATATTGTTTTAGACCGAAAAACCTTTGTTATGTTTTGGGTAGAACGCGTTCAAATGGCTAAGGGTCCAGAAAAAGGTTGGTTGTCGATTATGGCAGACCAAATTTTCCACATCATATTACTGGCCATTGCTATC
Source organism: Planococcus donghaensis (assembly GCF_001687665.2). Taxonomy (NCBI): domain Bacteria; kingdom Bacillati; phylum Bacillota; class Bacilli; order Caryophanales; family Caryophanaceae; genus Planococcus; species Planococcus donghaensis. The sequence goes on from NZ_CP016543.2 coordinate 204,729, forward strand.
GCAATTTCTTAGGAGTGAAAAAATGAAATTTAAAACGAAAACATACGTGTTAGAAAAAGACATAGCGTTGGACCGAAAAACCGCTTGGCAATTGTTAGCGGATAATAACCGAATGAACTTGTATATCGGGTTGTTCCCTGTAACGTTCAGCCCGACAAAGCAAGACGGAACGGAAATCTTTTACCGCGAAGCTTATGCGAAAGCTTTGGGTCTTGTGCCGATCAAATGGCAAGAGTTTCCGTTCCAGTGGCAGAAATACGATAGCTACACCGTTGAACGCCGTTATTTATCCGGACCACTCAAACAGTACAGCATGCAAGCCGAACTGTTCGATACAGTGGACAACGGTACGCGCATCAAATTAACGGCTCGTTTTTTACCGCTCAATCCGATTGGCTACGCAGGCGTGTTGATCAGCGGAATTCCCGCCGTGAAGAAAATGATGACCTACTTGAACGATTATTTGCAGTCTGGAGCGGAAAAAATATCCGAAGCGCCGCAAAAGCCGAGTAAGGGTAAGATTAACTTACCGGAACTCGAGCGGATGGCAGCGTTACTCGCGAAGTCGCCGGTTGACGACAAGTTTGTCGAGTTGTTGCATCGCTATTTAGCCGAGCGTGACGACCGAGACGTGGCGCAAATCGAGCCTGTCCAATTAGCCCATCATTGGGGAGCTGATTTAGACGAGACCTTACGTGTTTTGCTGTATGCCACAAAAGCAGGTATGTTAAATCTGAGTTGGAATGTCATTTGTCCAAATTGCCGCGTCTCAAAAGTTGAACACAATTCACTGTCGCAACTAGAAGAGCAGTTTCACTGTGATTTATGCGGCGTGAATTACGACGCGGATTTTGATCAGTTTGTGGAATTGAACTTCTCCGTTCATGAAGCGGTCCGAACAGCTTACGCAGAAGTGTATTGCATCGGTGGGCCAACGATCACGCCACATGTCCAAGCCCAACAAATTATCGAGTCGGGCGAGTCTAAGAGCTTTATGATTCCTCAAAGCGAAAAAGCATTGCGCTTTCGTGTGATTCAAGCAAATGACCGGGTAGTGGTAGACACTGGCGCGGAATCAAACGAACTTGTTTACTCTGATCTGGGTTGGTCGCATGATTCGGTGGCGGGATCGAGTGATGTTTCGGTCACAAACTCCAGTAGCGCAGACATCGTCGTGGCGTTAGAAAACGCAGACTGGACGACACAAACCGTAACCGCCGCAAAAGTGACAGCGATGCAAGAGTTTCGCGATTTGTTTTCTTCAGAAGTATTGTCTCCTGGACAGAAAATCGATATTGGCCACGTGACGATTTTGTTTACTGATTTAAAAGGCTCGACAATGTTGTACGAAACAGTCGGCGATTCGAGTGCTTACGGACAAGTACGCAACCATTTTGAATTTTTAACTGGACACATTGCCGGAAATTCTGGCAGTATTGTCAAAACGATTGGTGACGCGGTCATGGCCGTTTTCCACAAACCCGAAGATGCACTGCGAGCAGCACTCGCCATTCAAGAAAACTTAGCCGTGTTTAATCAAAGCGCTAAAGAAGAAGTTGTCTTGCGAATCGGATTATATAGCGGAGCGGCGATTGCGGTAAATTCTAATGATCGACTTGATTATTTTGGACGCACCGTGAACATTGCTGCGCGCATTCAAGGGCAAGGTGAAGGCGGCGACATTGTCATTAGTCGGGATGTGTTGGCGCAACCGATGTCGGCGAGCTTGCTTGCAAGTGACGATTTAAAGTTGGAAGAATTTTCAGCTATGTTAAAAGGAATTGATGGGGAAGTAGATTTGGTCAGAGTACGGCTAAGAGAAGGTTTGGTTGCTGAAGAGCAAGTTGGATAATTAAGAAACTCAAATAAAAATTGATTGTTAATAAATGTCTTGTAAGATATCTTTATCTTACAAGGCATTTAGTTGTTACGGAGGGAGTCGGACATGAAAATTCAAACAGAACAATTCGGAGAAATCGAACTAGCAGAAGATCGTGTCATTACATTTGATAAAGGAATTCCAGGATTTGAAGAGGTTAAAGACTATGTATTAATCCAAGCAGACGCAGAAGGCGAATCGCCATTCTTTTTCTTGCAGTCGGTAGAACACGTGGAAGTGAGCTTTTTCTTAGTCGATCCATTTACGTTTTTCAAAGACTATGACATTAAACTAGAAGAGCAAATGGTGGAGCGACTGCAGTTAGAAGAGCCGACTGACGCCATTGTCTTAACAACGGTAACAGTCAAAGGTGACATTAGCAGCGCAACAACAAACTTAAAAGCACCACTTGTGATAAACAATAAAAAACAACAAGGCATGCAAATCGTGTTGAACAATAAAGACTATCAAATCAAGCAGGCGTTATTTCAAGCAGACAACACCGCTGCAAGGCAGGTGTAAACGATGCTAGTACTCGGACGCAAAAAAGGCGAAACCATCGTCATCAACGACGACATTGAAATCACGGTAACTTCGATCGAAGGCGACATGGTGCGTCTTGGCATTAACGCACCAAAGCAAATTACCATTCACCGAAAAGAAGTGTATTTAGAAATTCAAGAAGAAAACAAACAAGCCACGTCAAATGTTATTAACTTGAGTGATTTTTTGAGTATGCGAAAAAAATAGAACGAAAGCCTGCAGAATGTGCAGGCTTTTTTGGTGAATAAAAATAAATAAGAAATTTTTTCAAAAAACACTAAACATTTAGTAAAGCCCTCCGATAATAACTTATGTAAGGCAGTGCAAAAGGATTTGGACGCTTACAAAAAACAAAAAACATTACACGGAGGTAATACACAATGATTATTAATCACAATATCGCAGCACTAAACACACACAGACAAATGGGCAATGCACAAAGTGCACAAATGGGTAATATGGAAAAGTTATCTTCAGGACTTCGTATCAATAGAGCGGCAGACGATGCAGCTGGACTTACAATTTCTGAGAAAATGCGCGGGCAAATTCGTGGATTAGAACAAGGCTCTCGTAATGCTCAAGATGGTATTTCAATGATTCAAACTGCAGAAGGTGCTTTAAGTGAAACTCATGATATTCTTCAGCGTATGAGAGAGTTAGCTGTACAATCAGCATCAGATACTAATACAGCTGATGATAGAGCGCAAATTCAAAAAGAAAATGCTGCTTTAATTACAGAGATTGATCGAATTGCAACGACAACCGCTTTTAACACTCAAAAATTATTGAATGCAACTGGCGGTACTGCTGGGGTATTCTCAATTCAAACCGGAGCTGAAGCAACACAAAAGATGGATTTGACTTTTGCTGATATGCAAGCAACTGCATTAGGAGTTAATGCTGTTGATTTAAGTACAAGTGCAGCAGCATCTTCAACTGCTATCACAACAATTGATGCAGCGATCAAACTGGTTTCAGACGAACGCTCAACTATGGGTGCAAATCAAAACCGTCTAGAACACACAATCAACAACTTGAATACATCTTCTGAAAACCTAACAGCTGCGGAATCAAGAATCCGTGACGTTGACATGGCGAAAGAAATGATGGAACAAACGAAAAATTCGATTCTTGCACAAGCATCACAAGCAATGCTGGCTCAATCCAATCAAATGACTCAATCAGTATTACAACTGTTGAGATAATTGGTTTTAGGGCGTCTGACCGGGTAACGGGTTAGAGTACAACTGGGTGAATTGCTGGAACTTCCTAAAGCCCCATCAACCACAACGTAACTGGAAACGGTCGGCGTGACGGTTTGAAAATGATGAGGATGCACCAATGGATAATCAGCAGCCAAGCTCCTGTGAGGAAACTCTGGGGAAGGTTCAACGACTAGGATAAACCGTCTAAGGCAGAAGCTATGGCGATGAAATCCGTAGGGTGGCAAGCGCCATTCGAAGTGCCCAGCCCCTCAAATGTGAGGGTGAAGATATAGTCTATTCTATGATCGAAAGACATAGTGGCAAAGCAAGCCAACCAAGCACCACAGCAAGTACTACAATTGCTACGTTAATTTTAAGAAATCAAAGGAGCCTGAATTTAGGCTCCTTTTTCTATAAGGAGGCGAGTCCATGGATATCGCTGCGTTATCAATGGCCATGAGTCAGGCGAGCATGAGAACTGAAGCGAATGTTTCGGTGATGAAAAAGACGATTGATCAAGCGGAAACGAATGGTCAAGAGGTTGTAAAGATGCTTGAGCAGTCTGTTCAACCTCATATGGGAAGTTCAATTGATTTTAGAGCTTAATAAGGAAAAGGATCTCATGTTTTTGAGATCCTTTTTTCAATCTAAATATGGAAATGTAGCATTAGTTTTTCGTAACTCTCTCCATTTATAAACAACAGACCAGTAAGTGCGGTTTAAGTGAGAAGCTATTTCTTTATCTGTTTTTCCTTCCTTTTTCATTTTGAATATCATCTCGCATTCTTCGTTAGTATAATTTTTATGTCGATCTGAAGAGCTCACAATTACTTCGTATTCTGGATGAGATTCTTGGTAACGAGCTATTTCTTTTTGAAAACGAAAATTCTAATCTGTTTTGTGGTACATAGAGGGACAGTCTTTTGAGGCATCACCAACTATTTTCAAGAATTTCATGGTTTCACTCACTTTTATCGTTTTTAATATATAACCAAAGCCATCAGGTCTCTTACTAGTATTAAATTCGACCGCTAAATGAGTAGTGATATGCAATTTCAATTTGTCTAAATCTTCAAAGGAAAAAGATTGTAAGTACAAGTAAATATGAGGTGTTAAATAAATAGTTTTCTTTCTTTCATTTTTACTAACAGAAATGGACAGTGAGCCGTCATCTAAATACAAAGTCGTGAGAAATAAAGGGGATTTACATAGCTCAAGCATTGTTAATGAGATAATTTTATCTCCACTGGAATTGTAAAAGTGATCAAACATTTGTGTTAACAAGGGAAGCGATGGAGAAAGAAGCAAAGAATTTGATTGGTTAAAGTAAAAAGTAGAAGGCAGTAAATTCAATTTCCAAATTCGGTAGTCTAATTGTTGAATACTAAAATGTTCTCAGTAACTATTGTTTTTTCGGCGAGAACCTGGATATCTTTTGGTAATTTCTCCATCTCCTAAAATACTTGCAATTAAGACATTTTGTTCAGTAGAAGTTAGAGAGAACAAATTCATAAACTCAGCTCCTTATTAAGAACATACGTTCTTAATAATATACTGTAAAATAGCTATTAATATCTATTTTGAGTCTGAGTTTTCTGATTTTTATTTAAAATCTTTTTTACTACCACAATTATCCTATTCTTTTTTCACGCATTATCTTGTAAACTAAACAAGATTACTCTAACAAAGGGTGTGAGAACCGATTGACCAGTCCAATTTCTTCTAATTTCCTTTTATATAATACAATCGCCACGATGGCAAAAACGATGCCTGTTATGGGTCAAACTGGTAGTGATAGTAGTTCTATCAGCAGTTCAACAAGTCCGAGTACGTTTTTTGCGATGCTGATGAACGCCATGATGGAAAGCATCGAAGAAAACAATTCCACGGCTTCTCAAACAGGAGCTCAAGTTTCATTGCCAACTTTAACAACGCCATTAACCGCTCCACTAACAAACTCGTATAATCCAGCAATTTCAATACCGCCGCTTAATACAAAAGAAGTTCCAACAGCTGCGACGGATACGAGCGACTTAAAATTCAAGCCTACACAATTTATCAAGTTGGACAACACCTTAAAAGGTAAATTGAGTGGAACGGCAGCTCATTTTATCAATGCTGGTAAAAAATACGATTTGGATCCGAATTTATTGTCCGCCATTGCGATTCATGAAACTGGTAATGGTTCATCGAGTGCCGCGAAGGATAAAAATAATGTCGCTGGCATGATGGGCAAAAACGGTTTGCGTAGCTACGCATCTGTAGAAGACAGCATTTTTGATATGGCGCGTAATTTACGTCAAAATTATTTAAATCAAGGCAAAGACACCATTGCAAAAATCGGAGCGAAATACGCACCAGTCGGAGCAGCTAACGATCCAACCGGGCTAAACAACCACTGGACGAAAGGTGTTAGCAACCAATATTCCAAACTGACATAAAATAAGGCAGGTTTTCACAAACCTGTCTTATTTTTTTTTGCTTTTTTGCTAAAAAAATCGGTTTTTCTGCCGATAACTACTATATAGAACCCTTTAGTTTACCTAAAGGCCGAGGAGTGTAACCACATGGAAGTAACAAAACTACCTTCAATAGAATTTCCAAGAGTCAGCGAACCAAATCCAATAGGTCCTAAAAAGCCTATCGCTGCAGAAGAAAAACAAAATAAAGAAGTTGATAACCCAATTACTAAAGAAGCACTCAACGATAAAGTAGACAGCATGAACAAATTTTTAGAGTCAGCTACGACGAATGTGAAATTTCAGTTCCATGAAGAGTTGAATGTTTATTATGTTCAGGTAGTTAATTCTTTAACAGAGGAAATTCTGCGAGAAATTCCAAACAAGAAATTTTTAGATATGTACGCCTCAATGGCTGATTTGGCAGGCTTAATGGTGGATGAGAAATTATAAGATCGGAGTGAATAATATATGCGTATTGGCGGATTAGCATCAGGTATGGATACTGAATCAATCGTTAAAGATATGATGACTGTCCAAAAAATGCCATTAGATAAATTGATGCAACAAAAAACATTCACAGAATGGCAACAAGAAGCAATGCGTGATCAAAATCTTGCTTTCTCTAATTTGCGTACAAGCGCTAGTAGTATGCGTTTGCAATCGACATTCAATGCATTCAGTGCTGAGACCACAGGCTCTGGGAGTGCAAAAGTTACAACTACACCACAAGCGATGAATGGAAGTTATCAAGTAAGTGTCAATTCGCTTGCTACTTCAGCAAAAATGACATCTGAAGTTGGAATTAAAAATATGGATGGACTTTCTGCAAAATCAACTGATGCAATCGGCATCGCTGGAACAATCACTATACAAGGAACTTCAAATGTCGCTGTCGAGATAACTGCAGATATGACATATGCGGATGTTGCAAAAAAAATGCAGGATGCAACTGCAGGAAGCGAACCAGCTTTACGTGTAAATTTTGATAACACGACTTCCCGCTTTTTTATGGCTTCGAAAGAACTTGGCTCAGAACAAAATTTTACACTCGCTTTTACGGATGACAAAGGAAAGAAAAGCGATGACCTAGGTCTGCAAATTACCGGGAAAGCTCAAGATGAATTCACGTCAACAGTAGCTACTAACGGTTCGGTAACAATAGATGGCATTAGAGTTGATGGACTTAAAAGCAACCAGACAGTCATTAATGGCTTATCCATTCAACTGCAGTCAGTTGATCCAGCTGGTAGTTCAACGACTGTCCGTGTTCAATCAGATCCCACAAAGCCTGTTCAAGTAATAAAAGATTTTGTCGATTCTTATAATAAAGCAATCGATGACTTGCAAAAGAAAATCATTGAAAAGCGCTATCCAGATTTCCAACCATTATCTGATGAACAGAAAAAAGAACTAACAGAAACTGAAATTGAGTTATGGGAAGAAAAAGCGCGGAGTGGATTATTACGAAATGACCCAATAATGAAGTCGGCCTTGCAAGATTTACGAAGAGCCTTTATGGATACCGTAACAGGAGTTGCAGATGGAAATATCAATCATTTATCGCAAATTGGTATCAATACTGGTTCCTATACAGAAGGCGGTAAGTTATTCATCGATGAGGAAAAATTAAAAGATGCGTTAACGAAAAAACCGGATGAAGTAATGGCACTCTTTACGACAAGAGACGCAGCAGGCGATGGAGTAGGAGCACGTGTCTACGATACATTGAATGCGGTTATCAAAAATCTGAGTGCTAAAGCGGGAAGCCCTTCAAGTTCAATAGATAATAGCACGCTTTCTCAAAAACTGAAACGAATGGATACGGAAATTAGTCGCTGGCAAGACCGACTAGCAAGTATTGAAGATCGCTACTGGAAGCAATTTACCGCGATGGAAAAAGCATTGAGCAAGATGAACTCACAAAGCACATGGATGCAACAAAGCTTATTCGGTGGTTCGTGATGAGTGATTCAAAGCCAATCATGTATGCTTTTCTCAAACAGGCTCGTGAGATTTATGAAAAAGCGCAACAGGTCAATTCCCGAATGGAAGACAACGAAGAAGGAATCGTCGAATCGCTTGAAAGCTTGTTTACCCAACGCGAAAATACCATTCGACAATTGGAAACTTTCATGAAACAACGAAATTTCCGTTGGTCAGAAGAAGAACATTCGATTATTGAACAACTAAAAGAAGTTGACCAAAAGCTTCAACCGTTGATCAACGGGTTGCATCAATCCTTTTTTACGCAAATTACACGTATTACTCAAACAAAAGAAATCTCCAAAAAATACGGCGGGGCCTATCAAACCGTAGCAACAGCAGGTTCATTTATCGACAAGCGCAATTAATATCAAGGGGGAAAAAGAATGGTCACCATCAATCCGTACCAGACTTACCAGCAAAACTCAGTCATGACAGCATCACCTCAAGAACTAACATTAATGCTTTATAACGGCTGTCTAAAATTCATGAAACTAGCAAAACGTGCTATGGCTGATAAAAAAATCGAAGAAAAAAATACCAATATCATTAAAGCTCAAAACATTATTCAAGAACTGCGCAGCACATTAAAAGCAGACATCGAAATGTCAGCTGGCCTTGAGCAAATGTACGAATACATGTATAGCCGCCTAGTAGAAGCCAACATGAAGAATGACGTAACAGCACTAGAAGAAGTAGAAGAGCTGATGACAGATATTCGTAATACATGGAAACAAGCTATGGCTTTGATGAAGAAATAAATAAAAAATATTATTTGAATATACCTTCACTATTTAGAAGAAAGAGCGTAAGGCGGCGACTCCTGGGGGAATAGTACGAGCTGAAGACCCTGGACTGAGCATAGCGAGGGAAGCGGCTGAAGCCGTACCCCCGGAAAGCGTCCGCCTGAAGCGAATTCTTCAAGAACCTCTAAACTTAAGTAAAAGAATGAGGTTGCTATTTTGAAAATTAGATATTTCGTAAAACAACGGAGACTCTCGCAGGAAAGTGGAGTTGTTTTACGGAATATCATGCATACAATAATGAAACTACACAAGTAATGAAATGAGGTATAAACGTGGACAAGACATCTTGGATAGGAGTCATCATGGGATTTGTCGTGTTGATCGGCGGGATGATCCTAAAAGGATCAAATCCGATTGCACTTTACAATCCAGCGGCGCTAGTCATTATCTTTGCGGGTACCATCGCCTGTCTTCTTGTTGCCTTTCCTATGGATGAAATTAAAAAAATCCCGAGCTTGTTCAAAGTGATTTTCAGCGAACAGAAGAAAATTCCCGTTAAGGAAATGATTCCGATGTTCACGGGATGGGCAATGCTGGCACGAAAAGAAGGCTTATTGGCATTAGAAGAAAAATCAGAAGAAGTAGAAGATCCGTTTTTGCAACGCGGCTTGAAAATGGTGGTAGATGGTCAGTCACAAGAACATATTCGTGATTTGATGGAAGAAGAAATCGCCGCTATGGAAGAACGTCATGAACTGGGAGCGAAGATTTTTGCACAAGCCGGTACATACGCTCCGACACTAGGTGTACTGGGTGCCGTTATCGGACTCGTTGCGGCACTTGGTCACTTAGACGATGTAGCACTTCTTGGTAAATCCATCTCCGCTGCTTTTATCGCAACACTATTCGGGATTTTCTCAGGTTATGTATTATGGCATCCATTTGCCAATAAACTAAAACGGAAATCAGAAGCCGAAGTAAAAACGAAAATGATTATGCTAGAAGGCTTGCTTGCCGTTCAAGAAGGCTTGCCAGTTCGAACCGTAGAAGAAAAACTATTAACGTACTTACCAGCGAAAGACCGTAACCTTGAATCTGACGAAGAAGAGAGCGGTGTTCAAGTTGAAGCGTAAAAAAAAGCATGAAGAACATGTAGATGAAGCATGGCTATTGCCTTATGCAGACGTGCTAACCTTGTTGCTTGCATTGTTTATCGTTTTGTTTGCCTCGAGCCAAGTAGATGCTCAAAAATTTAATGCGATCGCGGAATCATTTAATAGCGAGTTGCAAGGCGGATCTGGCGTATTAGATGAACAAGCACCCGTTGAAAGTTTTGAGACATCGCCAACTGCAGAGTTGAGTGAAGATCCGGTTACTGGCGAAAGTCCAGAAGAAGTATTTGAAGCAAAAGATCAGCAAGAATTGCTGGATTTTCAAACAAAAATTGATGCGTATATTGACGACAAAGGGTTAGCCCCTCGCTTGCAAACCGATATGACGCGAAAAGGCTTGAAAATTATTATTAAAGAAGGGGTGCTGTTCGAATCGGGAAGCGCCACTATTCTAAAGGGATCTGAGAAAATTACAGACGAGATATCGAATTTATTGATCACGGATCCTCCGCGAATGATTTTTATCGAAGGCCATACGGACAATGTCCCAGCTGGCACAGCGGAATATCCAACCAACTGGGAGTTGAGTTCAGCGCGTGCGATTAACTTTATGAGAAACCTTCTTGAAAACGATAAACTGAGTCCGCAGAAGTTCAGTGCGACGGGCTATAGTCAATATCAGCCAATCGCGTCAAATGATACTCCTGAAGGACGTGCGGAAAATCGCCGCGTCGAAGTATTGATCTCACCTTTTGAAATAGAAACCGAAGAATAAGAGGTGCATTATGGGGAAAATAATAAAAATAATTGTCGCTTTTGTCGTGGTGGCAGCGATTGGTGCAGGTGCTTATTTGTACTTTATGCCTAAAGAGGAAAAAGCTGAAGAGCATAAATCGTTAAGTGCTGAAGAAATAGCAGAAATGAGCATCGACACGGATATTATCACCACCAACTTGGCATCAGCTGGGAATTTCGGGGTTGTGCAGTTTAATATTTTGTTGAGTGACAAAGATACAAAAGAAGAAGCTGAAAAGCGTACTGCTGAAGTTCGTGCCGCTGTGATTTCGACAGTTGCAAGTTTTACAAAGGAAGAATTGATTGGAGAAAGTGGCATTTCTATGATTGAGGAAGAACTCGTAACGCGATTAGCCGAAGTGTTTGAAAAAGGCACGGTTGAACGCGTACTCGTAACGGAATTTAAATTGCAATAATATTAAATTTCGCTAAACATTTTGGCAAAGTTGCCGATATAAATAGATAGAGAAGGTCAGGTGAGTACATGTGGGAGCAAATCAGCTGGATAATTGCCGATTTTGCGGTATATTATTCCTAAAGGACTACACTGACTATTGCATAGACTGTTTTAAAGAAATTGAAAATAATTTTAATGCAATAAATGATTTTCTAAAAGATAGCAGCAATCACGACAAAGATATTTACGAAATTAGTCAGGCTACAAACATATCGGTACGACAAATTACGGATTTTATCCGCAATGGCCGGATTTACGCAGAGGATTTTCCCAATCTAGGGTATCCTTGCCAACATTGTGGTGAGCTCATAAAAAGACAGATGCTTTGCCATAATTGCTTTGATTCGTTTTCAACAGAAATCGAACGAACATTAAAGTTTGAGGGCTCGCCAGAAATGTCCGGGGAGCCACAACTATGGAAAATGCGACAAGGCACCAAAAAATAAAAGACAGGGTGGTGAAGGAATGAATATCGATAAAACAAATAGTTCTTCCTTTATTCAATCTTATCAAAAAATGCAAGTAACTCCGGCAGCTAAGACCAAGCCGTTACAAAAAGAAGACGAGCTGCAGATTTCAAATGAGGCGAAAGCGATGTTCGAGAAAAATGCCAGTGTAGACGTTGAAAGACAAGAAAAAATTGAGTTTTTAAAAGCACAAGTAGCATCAGGTGAATACAAAGTAGATGCGGGGAAAGTCGCAGATAAAGTGCATCAATTTTGGTTTGATAAATAAGTTAGCGCATGCAAAAGAGGAGGGTATCGGATGCTGAACTTAGTAGTAAACACGCTGGACGAATTGATCAGCATACAAAAACAGCTTATCCGTTATGCCGAGCGCAAACAGACGGTGTTGATCGAACGAAAAGTCGATGAACTGACAGAGCTTGTAAAAGAAGAAGCAAAACTGGTCAAACAACTTGGCCAACTAGAAGATGAGCGGCAGCAACTTGTAGCCGACGTATTGGAAGAGCATCCAGGGTTAACTTTTAGCCAGTTTGCCGAACAAATTCCAGATGAAGCTGTAAAACAAGATCTTCACTTACAATTGAAAACCTTACAAACGCTTTTGACTGAACTTCAAGCAAAAAACAAAACCAACGAAAAACTGCTTGAAGATTCGATGAGCTTTGTTCAACATATGATTACGGAAGTCACAAAAACAAAACAACAACATTTTAACTACCAATCACCAGCAGGGCAACAAAAACCACAATCAAACAATCAAGGCTTTTTCGATACAAGAGCTTAGAAATTGTTGGGAGGCAAAGAATCATGGTTTCAACATTTCATGGATTAGAATTAGGAAAACGCGGCTTATCCGTTGGTCAGGCGAGCCTTTCAACGACTGGACAGAACATTGCCAACGTAAACACGAAAGGCTATTCACGTCAGCAAGTAAATTCAAGCGCATCTCCTTCTTTAAGCGTTTGGACAGCCCAAGGCGCGAACACAGGCCAGCTTGGAACCGGCGTTACGATCGATTCGATTACCCGTGTGAGAGACCGCTTTCTCGACCAGCAATTTCGTGACCATTCCGAAACACTCGGACAATGGCAAGCAAAACAAACAACGCTCGATCGTTTGGAAACCATCGTCAACGAACCGAGTGATAGTGGGTTAAACAGTGCAATGAATAGCTTAAATAGCGCTTGGCAAGACTTGGCGAATGAGCCGGATAGTTTATCTGCACAAGCAATTGTGAAAGAACGTGCTCAAGGGTTCGTAGAAGTAGCTCAGTCGATGAACAAATCGATGACGAATTTAAAAAGTGAACTTACTCAGCAAACACAAGAAGCAGTAGCTGAAGCTAATGATTATTTAAAGCAAATCACAGAACTCAATAAAAGCATCGTCCGCAACGGCAATCAGTCAAATGACTTGAAAGATAAGCGGGACGCTCTAGTAGAAGATCTGTCGAAATTGATGGCTGTCAAAGTGGATGAAAAATCAGATGGCAGTTATTCAATTAGCCTTTCTTCAAACAAACAAGCATTGGTTGCAGGTGAAAAAGTTTCTGAAATCGATGTGGACAGTGTTACCACTAATCCGAAAAGTTACGGTGGTAAATTGGCTGGATTAGGCGCGTCAATGGACAGCGCAATCCATTATCAAGACAAATTGATAAGTGTAGTTAAAAACTTTACGCAAGCAAACACGATGACAAAAACAGGTGGCGCAGATCAAGCTTTGTTTATCGGGGATGCTGACAACTTCAACCTATCAGAGCTAAAAGTAAATTACGCAGCAAAGCCGTTAAAACAACCGGCGGCAACGGATAAACCATCAGAAGACGCACAAAGTTACTTTAGAGAACTGGTAAGTGAACTGGGTGCAGAAAGTCAGGCAGCAATTAGCTCGGTTACCAATCACGAAGCAACTCTTCAAGCCACAGAAAACCGGAGACAATCGGTAACGGGTGTTTCGCTCGATGAAGAAATGGCCAACTTAGTAAAATACCAACATTCCTATAATGCCGCAGCACGGTTAGTATCAATGACGGATCAAATGCTGGATACCATTATTAACCGAATGGCGAACTGATAGCAGAAGGAACGTGGAGGGAAAAACATGAGAGTCACGCAACAGATGCTGAACCAGAATTCCATACGCAATATGAGCCAAAACTTGAGCCGCTTTGAAAAAACCAACAGTCAAGTATCGAGTGGCAAATTACTTCACCGACCGTCAGATGACCCAAACGGTGTCAGTAAAGCGATGAACTTGAAAAGCACGCTGGCAGCGAATGTTCAGTTTGAACGCAATACTAGCGAATCAAAGTTATGGATGGACGAAACCGGTCAAAACGTTGATTCAATGGTGAGTGCCATGCAACGTGTACGCGAATTTGTTGTTCAAGGCAATAACGGTACGTATTCTGAACTTGATCGTCAGGCAATTGATGCTGAAATTGGAGAACTAACTGAGCAAATGCGAGGATTAGCCAATGCAAAAGTTAATGGCCGTTCATTATTCAATGGTCAAAAAACAGGTGAATCACCGTTTCCTGTAAAAGGAAATTTTGATTTTGACAGTACAGGCTTAGAAGCTCGCAAGTTTACTATCGGAGAAGGCATCAACATTAAATCGAGTGTCTTACCAGATGAACTATTCGGAGCTTCGGATGAAGAAACAAACCTTTTCAAAACATTGGAAAGCATTTCTGCTAACTTAAAAGCTGGAAATGCCAGTGACGTATCCAAAGTTGATGCAGCAATTGACCGGTTATTATCAGTAGGCGCAGAAAACGGTGCACGTCAAAATCGTGTAGAAGCCGTTGAAAATCGCTTGCTTGATAGTAACTTGGACCTTCAATCGATGTTATCAAGAGTTGAAGATGTCGATTACGCAGAAGCGGTTATCAGATTAAAGAGTGAGGAAAGTGTTTACCAAGCAAGCCTCGCAGCAACATCAAAAATCATTCAACCAAGTTTAATGGACTTTTTGAGATAATGAGTGAGTAGTTTAATAAGTAGTAGTTGACTTGGATATTCCGCAAACCAACTACGCTTTCCTGCGGGCTTGCGCCGAACTAACTCGGGCTCGATGCCCGAGTGGATTTCGGCACTTCGCTATCCCGCGGGAGTCTCCGTTGTTTTGCTCCATATCCTACTAGTTCGAAGTTGAACCTTTTATTATTTTGTTACTCTTAGAAGAAAGAGTGGAAGGCGGCGACTCCTGGGGGACAGCGCGAGCTGAAGACCCTGGACTGAGCGCAGCGAGGGAAGCGGCTGAAGCCGTGCCCCCCGGAAAGCGTCCGCCTGGAGCGATTTCTTTAATTATGAAATTAAATCAAAAAAAGCATGCACCCCGCGGGGTGCATGCTTTTTTATTTATCCTTTAATGGTATTGACTAAGCCCATCATATCATCTGCGTAAGAAATGGCTCTACCTTGTGATTGAAATAATCGTTGAGTGGTAATCAGTTCAGTCATTTCGTCGCTCAAATCGACATTGGACATTTCCAAAAAGTTTTGCTTAATTTGGATAGCTCCGTCATTGGGTTGAGACAAATTGATAAACTGCAAATTGCCGTTTGCAAGTTGTTCAGCTTCTGTTCCGTTTAAGCGGAATCGATTTTCACCGATTTTCGCTAATGAATCTTGTCGGTTAATTTGGGCAACGCCCATTTGAATTTCAGTTGGTTGCTTGTCAGAGTCTTTATAAGAAATCTCTAAAGTTCCTTGTCCATTCAAGCGGATGTTTTCGAAATCAGCGTCGAAAACAATCGGTTGGTTATCAGCGCCTAATACGGCATCACCGTTCGCTGTTACTAAGCCAACTTGTGTTGAATTCAAAATCGGCTGAACTTGGAAAGATCCATCTTTTGTATAAAGTGTTTCGCCATCGGATGCAATACGAAAGTAAGCCGATTCGCCTTGAATCATGAAATCTAATGGGCGACCTGTTTCTTTAATAGACCCAGGATCGTTGCGGACGGCTGTTTGTGAAAGAATCGCACCGGCACCGATGCGTAACCCATTAGGTGTAATGCGCCCAACTTCGTTTTTTTGTCCGACTTGTTTTTCAAGAGACAGAACGAGCGCGTCAGAGAAGCTAGCTTCTTGTCGCTTATACCCGTTAGTATTGACGTTCGCGATATTATTGCCGATCAAATCTAATTTTTTTTGCAACTCACTCATTGTGTTGCTGGCTGTATTCATCTGGATATTCAACTTGTCAAATTCCTCCTTATACGCGCCCGATTTCATTGACGGCTTTTTCCATGCTGCGATCATATGCTTGAATTACTTTTTGGTTGGATTCAAATCCGCGGTAGGTGGTCATCATGTCTGTCATGGTCTTTGTCAGATCCACATTCGATTGTTCTACAAATCCTTGTTTCATGAAGCTAGGTGTTCCATCAAGTAAATCGACGTTGTCGATAAATTGAGGAGAGGCTTCAGGAGCTCCCGCCCAGCGTAAAAGATTTTGGCCTTCTTTTACAAACTGTTGAGGATTTTCAGTATAACCCACCCATAAGCGATCCCCTTGAGCGCCGTTGGCTAAAATAATTTCGCCATTATCTTGTACCGTAAAGTCAGCAGACCCGACTTGAATCGGTTGCAAGTCTTCACCTAACACAGAGAAACCATCACTCGTAGTTAAGAAACCTTGAGTATCAACAGCAAACGATCCATTTTTGGTATAGCGCACTTCGCCATCTTCCGCAGCTACCGCAAAAACCATCGAACCTTTTTGTTGGGTGTCGGGATTTGTTGGCAATAACTCATCAAGCAAGGCGATATCTGTTTCGTTTCCGGTTTCTTTCAAAGGACCTTGAAGAAATGAGGGAATTCCTTCTTGCGTATACACTCCAGTAGTTAAAGTGCCAATATTATGAGGGACTATTGTACCTTTTTTGCTGTTTTCAACTGCTTTAATTAACTGTTCTGGAAAAGCCCGGAAAACGGTTTGATCTTCTTTAAAACCAGGAGTATTTGCATTTGAGAGATTATTCGTCAATATTTGTTGTTGCCTGTTATTCGCCATCATTCCTGATGTAGCAGTATATAACCCACGAAACATGTCGTTTCTTCCTTTCAAAATCGATTCTTATATTTACCGCGTATCATAACATTTTAAATATAAAAAAAATAGTGATTTTTATATTAATATGGAAAAATTAGCATTAAAAATTTTAAAAAGAAAAATATACAAAATTATTGAAACATGATACTATCACTTTGATATAACATTTCCGAAAATAGTACAAAATAATTAGTTTAACCATAAAATAGATCAGTTTCATTGTAGAAATGGCAAAAATATTTAAGAGATCCAAGCTATTCCCTATCATTCTTATTAAACATTATACTAGAGAATGAGGGACGGTGATCGACAGATTTTTGATCCATCTTTTCCCAAAGGTGGATTTTTGTTTTAATGATAAATGTTAAAAAAAGGAGTTTATCAATGAATATATTCCCTAAGTCAATTGAATCGATGGAGCAAGCGTTATCAGCTGCGACTCTTAAACAGCGCGTTCATTCAGCGAATATTGCCAACGTGGATACGGCCAATTACAAAAGTAAAAAAGTCGATTTCCAAGCAGCTTTGGATACAGCTATGTCCAATCAAAACTTGTCTAGCTACAAAACAGACAATCGCCACGTATCATTTAGCAACGAATCGTTAGTAGGCACAACAAGAGTTTTGACCAACAACTCAACTCAATACAATAACAACGGCAATAATGTCGACATGGATTTAGAAATGGCCGAACTGGCGAAAAACCAATTATGGTATAACGCCGTGACGGAACGCGTCAATGGTAAACTCAACAGTCTCAGTTCAGTTATTAATGGAGGGAGATAAAAAGGATGAGCTTATTTACGGGATTTAATATTAGTTCATCGGGGCTGACAGCAAACCGGCTTCGTATGGATGTAGTATCCGCCAATATTGCCAATGCCAACACCAATCGCGCCGAATTAGTCGACGGTGAATGGATGCCTTATCGCCGAAAAACGGTGGAATTGTCTCAAAGCGGCACATCCCCTTTTTCCAATCAGTTGCAATCCGCCATTAATAGAGGGAACACGGCTGTGACGGGTGTTAAAGCCTCAGGAATTAAAGAAGATCAAACGCCTTTTACATTAAGATATGACCCAGAACATCCAGATGCGGGAGAAGACGGTTATGTCCGCATGTCCAATGTCGATCCATTGCAAGAAATGGTGGATTTGATGTCCGCAACTCGTTCTTATGAAGCCAACGTTACTGCACTAAATGCTTCAAAAAGCATGTTTATGAAAGCATTGGAAATCGGAAAATAATTCATAAATTCCCATCAGTGATATTACGCAAAACAGCTGCGCTTTCCTGCGGGCTTGCGCCGAACTAACTCGGGCTGACCGCCCGAGTGGATTTCGGCACTTCGCTATCCCGCGGGAGTCTCCGCTGTTTTGCTTCATATCAATATTTTAATAAGAAATTAGTAATGACTTCGTGATTTATAAAATGGAAGATTATTTCAACCACCTACAGAACATTAAGGAGGCACTTATGGAGAAAATAAGTGGGATTCAAACGCCTTTTATTCAAAATCAATTGTTCAACAACGTAAAACCCGAGAACAAAGTTGAAGGATTTGGCCAGATATTTAAAGATGCGTTACAAGAAGTGAGTGCTGCACAAAACGAATCCGATAAATTGACCAATCAGTTGATAACAGGAGAAGTGCAAGACGTTCATGAAGTGATGATTGCTTCGCAAAAAGCCAGCTTGTCATTGCAAATGACGATGCAGGTACGCAATAAAGTGGTTGAAGCTTATCAAGAAGTTATGAGAATGCAAGTATGATGAAAACCGGTAGGATGTTGATGAAATGAAAGAAAAGATTTCGGTATACAAATCAAAAATGAGTGAATCATGGACCAGTTTTTCTCCTGTTACAAAGTGGTCTGTAATTGGCTCCTTTTTTCTCACGTTAATTATTCTTGGTGTCTTTGTATTTTTCAGCAATCAATCTAATTTTTCCGTATTATATTCTGATTTGACACCAGCTGAAGCCGGCGAGATTAAGACAGCTATTGAAGCACAAGCGATTCCAGTAGAAGTATCGAGTGACGGCAAAACCATTAGCGTACCCGAAGAGCATTTAGCCAATTTGAAAGTCAGTTTGGCGGCAGAAGGCATTCCGAAAAACGGCAATGTCAATTACGGGACATTTAGTGAAAATATGGGACTGGGTATGACCGATCGTCATTTTGATGTGGTTGAACGCGATGCTATGCAAAACGAGCTGGCGTATTTGATCAAGCAAATTGATGGGGTAACTGAAGCCAATGTCATGATTACGCTTCCAAAAGAAAATATTTGGATTACGGATGAAGAACAAACTTCAACTGCTTCTATTGTAGTGAAGGGTGATTCGACGTTGCAGTTGGATCAAAAGCAGATTAATGGCTTGTACCATTTAATCAGTAAATCCGTTCCGAGCTTGCCGGCAGATCAAATTGTTATTATGGATCAAAACGGGCAAGTGTTTGAAGTGCAAGATGAAAATCAGTTAGATACTAATTTATCGGTTTATCAGCAGCACCGCGAAATCCAAAAAGGCATCGAGCAAGATATTCAACGTGAATTGCAGCAAATGCTTGGGTTATTGCTTGGGCAGGATAAAGTGGTTGTTTCCGTTATGACAAATATCGATTTTACAAAAGAAAAACGAGAAGAGCAATTGGTTGAACCAGTTGATGTTGAAAACAATGAAGGATTGGATATTAGCGTTGAACGAATTATTGAAACCTATTCAAGTGAAGGGGTAGTTATTGAAGATGCGGCAGGAACTGGTGAAACAGAAGTTGCCAATTATCCAGGTGTCGACGGCACGGGCAATAGCGAATCTGAACGGACAGAAGAGCGGATCAATAGTGAAGTCAATCGGATCAACCGACAAATCGAAATGAGTCCTTATGTTATTGACGATATTACGATTAATGTAGGGGTAGAACCACCAATTCCTGACAATCCAGCGAGTTTATCACAAGAAAATATTACAGATATAAGTAATTTACTAAAAAACGCTGTGAGTACATCATTGAGTATGAATGAAGTTCAAGCGACTGAGATTGAACTAGAAGATCGAATTTCTGTCTTTGCGACAGAATTCCAGGGACGTCCGGATATTGTAGAAGAAGAACCGGAAGTAACATTCTTAACAGGTATTCCAAATAATTTACTTATGGTAATTATTGCAGCAATTGTATTGGTAATCATTATTGTAGTTGCCTTGTTATTGCTTCGCAAAAAGAAAAAAGTAGATGTAGAAGAAGAAGAATATAGCTTTGAAGGTTTTGAACAGGCACTAGCTAAATCAAATCAAGTAGAGATAGAAGAGGAAGAAATCGATTTGTCCGAATTTAGTAGCAGGTCGAATCCTAAACGGAAAACGATTGAAAAGCTTGCCAAAGGTCGACCTGAAGACTTTACAAAATTGTTGCGGTCATGGATGGCGGATGACTAGGAGAGTGTCAAATGGTTAGAGGAATGAATGAATTGACGGGGATTCAAAAAGTGGCCATTTTATTGGTTGGCTTAGGACCTGAAGTCTCAATTGAAATATTTAAACAACTGACAGAACCCGAAATTGATCAATTGACTATGGAAATTTCGAATGTTCGAAAGTTGAGAAATAGCCAAACTGAAAGAGTCATAAATGAATTTTACGAAATGATCTTGGCGCAGGATTATATGAACGAGGGCGGGTTGGTTTATGCCCGCAATATTCTTGAGCAAGCGCTAGGAAAAGACAAGGCGATGGACACCATTAGCCGGTTGTCGAACCGACTTCAAGTTAAGCCGTTTAACTTTGCCAGAAAAGCGGATCCTACTCAGATTTTGAACATACTTCAACATGAGCAAGCGCAGACGATTGCATTGGTCCTGTCTTATTTGGATGCCAAGCAGTCGTCGAAGATTTTATCTGAGTTACCGAGCGACAAGCAGGCGGAAGTCGCAAGGCGAATCGCGTTGATGGAAAGTACATCTCCGGATGTTATTCATCAAGTGGAGCAAATTTTAGAGCGCAAACTGACAGCTACAGGGAACCAAGATTATGCAGCAACAGGTGGCGTGGAAGCGATTGTGCGCGTATTGAGTAATGTAGACCGTGGTACGGAAAAATCCATTTTGTCTGAACTTGAAAAAGACAATCCAGATCTGGTTTCAGAGATCAAAAAACGCATGTTTGTTTTCGAAGATATTGTCAATTTGGAAAGTCGCTCGGTTCAACGTATTGTGCGTGAAGTGAGTGACGCTGATTTGACGTTTGCATTGAAAGTCGCAAGCGAAGAAGTCAAAGAGGCTATTTACCGCAATATGTCTTCACGTAGATCTGAAGTGATTCGCGAAGAAATTGATGTAATGGGTCCTGTGAAGTTGAAAGATGTGGAAAATGCACAAACGAACATTGTTGGATTGATCCGAAACATGGAAGAAAAAGGAGAAATCGATGTGTCGCGTGGAGAAGGAGAGGAAATGATTGTCTAATATCATTCGTCTTTCGAACGCTCATTCTACTGAAAAGAAAATTATCCAAACGCGAAAAATTGAAGCAAAAAAAGCAGTCTTTGCTGAAGAAGATTTTGATCCGAAAAAGCAACGGCAACAATTGCTTCAAGAAATTCATGGATTGGAATCACGCCGCGAAGAATTGCAGGCGCAATTAATAAGCGAGCAAGAACATGCACAACAGGAAATAAATGATTGGTGGCATGAAAAACAACTCGAATCACAGCAATATGCTGAAAAACTCGGGCAAGAAGCAACGCAAAAAGGATTTCAAGAAGGCTATGAAAAAGGATTGCTATTGGCTGAGCAAGAAAGTGCCGAACAAAGAACCGAGATGAACCGGTTGCTTGAAATGGCCTATGAAGAAAAAGCGAATATTATTCAGCAGGCAGAGCCTTTCTTATTGTCGTTAAGTGTGACGATTGCCGAAAAAGTGATTCACAATGAGTTGGGTCAAAACACGCAGCAATTATTAAGCATTGTGCAGCGAGCATTAAAACAAGTAGAAGAAGCAGAAGACGTCACGATGCAAGTGTCTCCTGAAGATTACCCAATCATCATTCCCTTTTTAGAGGAATTGAAAACCTATATTAAAGCAGATTCAGAACTAAAACTAATTCCCGTAGCGAACTTAACGCCAGGTGGTTGCCGAATTCATACAGCGAGCGGTTCTTATGATGCCATGGTTGATAATCAGCTCGAAGAAATTAAAAACAAATTACTCGCTTACTGTGAGGAGAAAACCAACGATGAACTTGTGGGAAGATGAATACCTGGAATTGATGAGTGACATTGAACCAATTAAAAAACACGGCAAAGTAATTCAAGTAATTGGTTTAACCATTGAATCACGTGGCCCGAATGCAAAAATTGGTGAACTTTGTTTGCTTTATCCAAATCGCAACGAGCCGCCGATTGAAGCAGAGGTTGTGGGATTTAAAGAAAATAGAATTATGCTCATGCCATTACAGGATCTATCACAAGTCGGGCCAGGATGTTTGGTCGTTGCGACGGGAGGTCCACTCCAGATTAAAGTAGGGCCGTCTATTTTAGGAAAAGTTTTGGACGGAACCGGAATGCCGCTTGACGAAAGTTTATTGCCTCGAGGGTTAAAAAAGTATTCTACCAATAACGCACCACCAAATCCATTAAAACGCCCAAGAATCGATAAACCGTTAGAAGTGGGTGTTCGTGCAATTGACGGCTTGTTGACTGTTGGCCAAGGCCAACGTATTGGGGTTTTTGCTGGGAGTGGTGTCGGAAAAAGTACGTTGATGGGCATGATTGCTCGCAATACCGAAGCGGATATTAACGTGATCGCTTTAGTAGGAGAGCGTGGTCGAGAAGTGCGTGACTTTATTGAACGTGATTTAGGTCCAGAGGGACTAAAAAAATCTGTGGTCGTCGCTGCTACTTCCGATCAAACACCAATGCAACGGATCAAGGCAGCGTTAACCGCAACCGCTATTGCAGAGTATTTTCGCGATCAAGGCAAAAATGTCATGTTAATGATGGATTCGGTGACGCGTTTTGCAATGGCGCAGCGGGAAGTGGGTCTTGCAGTAGGGGAACCACCAACTAGTAAAGGCTACACTCCAAGTGTATTTGCGCTACTGCCAAAGCTATTAGAGCGATCTGGTACTTCCAGCAAAGGTTCCATTACAGCTTTTTATACAGTTTTAGTCGATGGCGATGACATGAACGAACCGATTGCCGATGCGGTTCGCGGAATTTTAGATGGCCATATTGTGTTAGATCGTAAAATTGCTCAAAAAGGTCAATTTCCAGCGATCAACGTAATGGCCAGTGTAAGCCGTGTTATGCACGAAGTAGTCTCGCATGAACACCAACTAGCGGCGCGCGACTTTAAACGCCTGCTGGCAGCGTACGAGACGTCTGAAGACCTGATCAACATTGGAGCTTATAAAAGTGGCGCTAACAAAGAAATTGATGACGCCATTCGCGCATATCCTGTGATTAAAGAATACTTGCAACAAGACATTTATGAGAAAGCCAAAATAGAAGAAAGCGTCGAACGGCTATCAGCACAATTTGGAGGGGTTTAAACTGACACAATTCAATTTTCGATTTCAAAAAATATTGGATTTAAAAGAAAATGAAAAAGGCTTTGCGCAGATCCAAATGGCTGAAGCCATGAAACAACATGAAGTAGGACACCAGCAAAAAAGAATGATCCAGAAAAAAATATCAGATGCAGAACAATTAAAAATTGCCAAACAGCTGAGTGGCGTCAATATTTCAGAGCTCCGAATGTTGGAAGATTATATTTACCAGCTTCAAGATCAATCGCTTTCTTCTGAAAGAGAATTAGAGTATTTGCAGAAGAAAGTTTCAGCATCTCAAGGGGTGTTGCAAGAAAAGGCCAAGGAAGAAAAAACATGGGAAAACTTGAAACAACAAAAGTTAACTCATTTTCGAGAAGAAAACAAAGCTGTTGAACAAAACTTTTTCGATGAAATGGCAAGTACGCGGTTTTATCGCTTAACCAAAGCGAATAACTTAGCGGAAGGAATATAACGACATGGAAGCGCTAAAGCCTGTTTCTCAACAAACCATTAGCCTCTCCCCCAAAACATCTGCTGGACCAGTTGCACCTAAAGCAATGTTTGCTTCTTTACTCGATTCGTTAAATGCAGAAACAGCAGTGCCTAATGCTAGCGCAGAAAAAGCATCGATAGAAGAGTTAATCACAAGTTTAGAATCCTTTTTAGCATCTTTGGAAGAAGTGCCTGTCGAAGAGGAATCAGCTGAACAACTGGAAATTCAGTACGCGATTTTTCAGCTACAAGAGTTTCAAGCTGAAAACAAACAAAGTGGAGTAATCGGAATTAGCCAGGCAGACGTGAAAGCATCCGGCGATTCTAGTGAAGTAGTTAAGCTGCTCGAGAAAATTCAAGAGACACTACAAACTTTAGTCGGTAAATCAACGGTGGAAACCGATAAACCTCTAGTAGTTAACGACTTAGCACGTATCACGAAACAACTAGACGAATTAATCGGGATGTTTGAAAAACCACAGTCTGCAATCAAAGCGGCCTCATTGCTAAAAACAATGGAACAAGAAATACCGATTTTTTCAGTAACTGAAGAAAATCGTTTAGTAAAAGAAATTCCTAAGCTGGTAAGTGAGCTGCTAGAACCGGTAAAAGACACTCCAAAATTAGCTGTTGAAAACAAAGAACTAGTAAAAGAAAGTGGAGCACCCGAAGTGAAAGTGGCTCAAGAACCTCCTTCTCAGCCTTTGTCTATGGCAGCAGATGCCGGTAAATCTGGAGCAACTCTTAGTAAAGCAGAAGCTGCTACACAACCTGTACCAGTTGTGCGATTACCGAATCTTTTAGAAGATTTGAGTGGGATGCTGAAAAACTCAATGCGAATGATAGAAAGCCAAGAAGGCACCAAAATGCGAGTCAATATTTTCCCGGAACATTTGGGTCATTTAGAAATTTTATTGACATCAACAAATGGCAAGTTGGCCGCTCAAATCATGGCAAGCACGCCAATGGCAAAAGAAGCACTTGAACTCCAGTTAAATCAGCTTCGAGTTTCGCTAATTCAACAAGGTGTAGAAGTAGAAAAAATTGAAGTATTAGAGCAAAGTTCGCAGCAAGCTTTTAGTCAGCAACAACCTCGTGAACAACAACAATTCACACAACAACAGCATGGCAAAACTACACGCACCAATAATAGCTATTTTCAATCTGAAGATGAACTGGTTAGAGAAGCGAGAAAACCACTGTCTGAAGGCTTTATGAAAGTGGATTACACCGTATAGAAGAAAGGGTGTTTAGATGAATATTTCGACAGCAACAAGTGGAATAGCTACTGCGTCAGCTTCGGCTACTAAAGAAGAACCGACAAATGCACTTGGACAAGATGCTTTTTTGAAAATTTTAGTGACTCAAATGAAACACCAAGATCCAATGGAACCTTTGAAAGACACGGAATTTATTGGCCAAATGGCACAGTTTACAAGCTTAGAGCAATTGACCAACTTAAATAAGACGATGACGCAATTTGTTAGCAGTCAAGGAAGTTCTTCGTTAGCAGATTATGCGCATTTAATCGGAACATCCGTTAAATGGGAGTCGGAAACCGGATCAGGCGAAGGAATGGTCAAGGCTTTGTCTAGCAAGAATGGGGAATTGTTAGCTGAACTTGAAGGGTCGGATACAAAGGTACCAATCGCTTCTATTATTCACATTGAAAAAACCGAAGGATAAGTAAATGAACAAGAAACTAGGTGATAAACCTAGTTCTTGAAAGGGGAAAATTAAATGTTACGTTCAATGTACTCAGGTGTGTCAGGTATGAAAAATTTCCAAACAAAATTAGATGTTATTGGTAACAATATCGCCAACGTCAACACAATCGGTTATAAAAAAAGCACAATCAACTTTCAAGATTTACTCAGCCAAAATATGTCGAATAGCGGCACGAACCCGATGCAAGTTGGACTGGGAACAACTACTTCTGCCATTAACGTAAATCATAACCCAGGTTCAGTTATGTCTACGGGTATTGAAACAGACTTAGCCATTATGGGGAATGGATTTTTTGTAGTACAAGATCCAGAAGCACCCGGTGCAGATGGTCAGTTTCTAACTCGCTCGGGCAGTTTTAGTGTCACAACAGCTGGTAATTTAGTTACAGCTCAAGGGTATAACGTGTTAAATAGCGCAGGAGCACCAATCAACGTAGCGGGCTATGATTCGTTCAGCATCAATCGTTCGGGTGAAGTAGTGGGAAGACAAGCAGACGGTACAGAAACGACAATTGCATTTGTTGGTATATCGAACCCTGAAAATCCTGAAGGTTTGAAAAAAGTCGGAGGTTCGATGTACGAAGTGCCACCAAATACGCCAACACAAACAGCTGCACTAGCGAATACAGAAATTGGCTCGGGTATGTTGGAAATGTCGAACGTTGACTTAACAGAAGAATTCACAGAAATGATCATTGCACAGCGTGGCTTCCAAGCAAATTCACGAACCATAACTACTTCTGATGAGATTTTACAGGAAGTTATGAACTTGAAACGTTAATAGAGGAGGCTTAGCAAATCGATATGATTCAATTAACTAGGTTAAACCGATCTGCTATCGTTTTAAACGCAATTTATATTGAACGAATAGAATCGACACCCGATACATTGGTGACGTTAACAACAGGAAAGAAACTCCATGTATTGGAAACAGTAGAGGAAGTTATGGATAAAGTAACGGTTTATTACCGGAAACTGAACATTTTACCTCGTTTGCATGAGCCGAACTTGGACGAATGAGGGGGCGAGCAAGTTGACAGATGTTTTATCAGACAAAAATATGGAAGCCATTCTTTCAACCTTAGGAGAAAAAAGCCCAAAAGGGGTTGAAAAGAAAAGAAATGTGCAAGCATACGATTTCAAAAAAGCTTTACGTTTCTCACAAGATCAGATTCGTACTTTGTCTCGTATTCACGAGAACTTTTCTCGCTTATTGTCCTCTTATTTTTCAGCCCAACTTCGCACGTATGTCCAAGTTGGGGTGGAAGTTGTAGCGGAGATTTCTTATCACGAGTTTGTTGATAATGTCCAGAAAAAATCAATGTTAGGAGTTTTCGAAGCCGCACCGCTACAAGGCAGTATGGTAATGGAATTTTCTCCAAACGTGGTCCATGTCATGTTCGATCGACTTTTAGGTGGACAAGGACATGTTTTAGAAAAAGACAGCGAATTAACAGAAATCGAAATCAGCGTTATTGAACGTGTATTTGCTAAAGCACTGGATTGTTTTCAAGAAGCTTGGTTATCGGTAGTGAAACTGTCACCAGAACTTAAAGAGATTGAAGTCAACTCACAATTTTTGACTACCTCTCCACCCAACGAAACGGTTATTCTGGTCAAGTTGCAAACAAAGATAGGAAATGTAGAAGGCGTTATTAATATTTGCTTACCCCACGTTGTGCTGGAGCAGATTTTGCCGAAGTTATCAGCAAAACATTGGTTAGCAAATCAGAAAAAAGCGATCGAAGCGCATGAAGTGATTGCTTTGGAAGAAAAGCTTCATGGCACCAAAATGGAAATTAAAGCTGTACTGGGCCAATCCATGATAGAGTTTGGGGATTTTTTGAATTTGAAAAAAGGGGATGTGATTCGTTTGGACGAATCGTACGATTCTCCTGTAACACTACAGGTAGATAATAAGTTGAAATTTTATGCACAGCCCGGTGTTTCAAAAGGGCGAATGGCTATACAAGTAACAGAAGTATCCGCGCAAGGAATTTTCTTCAATGACGAATAGCCAAAATTCCTTAGAAGAAATCGCGAGCTTACTGAATCAAAAAGAGACGGGGGTGACGACCATGTCAGAAAGTTCATTGACGAAAACAGAAAAAGAAGCAGTCACTGAGCTGTTGAATACTTCACTAGGCGGGTCTGCTGCCGTGCTGTCTTCACTACTTTCCGAACAGGTTTTTGTGACTTCACCAACGTTGAAGATCAAGGAAAAAGATGAGATTTTCGCTTCTGCTACTGCACCGTTTTACGTAGCACTTGGAGAATACACGGGCGCTGCTACTGGAATGCAAATTTTAGCTGTTTCAAAAAGAGAACTCGATGTAGCACTAGTAACTGGGCAGGATCTTACAGAAGAAGACACCAAGTTTAAAGCAGTTCAAGAACTAATTGAACAAATGTTTGTCGCGGTTGCGCAGTCGATGTCTACATTAATGGAAAAAGAAATGGCTCACTCTTTAACGGGCGTAGATATTGTTAACCAAATTGAAGATTTTTCTGTAAATAATTTCACAAAAGAGCAGTGGTTTACGGAATCAGAATTCCAGATAAATGTTAGCAGCAAGCAAAACATTCGCTTGCATCTGTACCTGCCTGTGCTATTTGTTAAAGTTTTAGTATCTATGTTAAATGAACAGTTTGATGAAGAAGAACAAGGAACGAAGGAGGCAGGTGAAATGCCAAAACAGTCAGCGTCAGGCTTCCAATCAGAAGAACAAAGTCCAGAAGCACCAACAGTACAAAATGTTCAATTTTCAAGCTTTGACAACACAGATGTCGCGTCTTCAGAAACGAACAACCTAAACTTGTTACTGGATATTCCACTTCAAGTTACAGTGGAGTTGGGCCGGACAAAACGCATGGTTAAAGACATACTGGAAATTTCACAAGGGTCTATCATAGAACTGGATAAATTAGCGGGTGAACCCGTCGATATTTTAATCAATAACAAGCTAATTGCAGTCGGAGAAGTCGTTGTCATCGATGAGAATTTCGGTGTGCGTGTGACAGATGTACTGAGCACAGCTGAACGAATTTCAAAACTGCGGTAATGACTGATAAAAGGGGTTTATGAAGAGTGAACAAATTATTCTATGTCTACATGTCGCTACTCATGGCAGTTCTACTTTTTAGTGTATTGTCGCTACCGTTAGCTGCTCAAGCCAGCCCCAATGTTGTGGAATGGCTAAACAACGAAACACCGACAGAAGAAGTGCCGGCGGAGTCTGTAGAAGAAACAACTGTAAAAGAAAACAGTCTAGCAGGCATTATCGGTCAGTTAGCACTTTATACATTATTGATCGTAGTGTTGATTTATGGACTCATTAAGTTTTTGGCAGCACGTCAAAAAAATCTTCAACCCAATCAAGCAGTCCAGTTAATGGGCGGAACACCTCTTGGCAACAACAAATCAGTGCAATTGATAAAAGTAGGTGGCCAAATCTACTTGATCGGTGTTGGGGATGAAGTTACGTTGATCAAGGAGTTTTCAGTAGCATCAGAGATTACCACGATTGAACAAGATTTTGAACAGCAATCTGGACTCTCCAAAAATCTTCGCGCTTTTAGAAAGAAAAAGAATAAAAATCTAAAAAGCGATCATGAAGAAGGCTTAGAACAATTGTTCAGTCAAAGTTTAAACAAACAAAAGACCAAACAGCAGTCACTAGAAAAAGAGTTTGGGCAAGGACTGTATGAACGGGAAGGACGTCGGTTATGATTCCGGAAATTTTATCTTCTATCAATATTCCGGGGATTGACTTTGGCGCAGAATCACCTGAAGATGTCTCCTCCACGCTCCAACTGCTGGCGTTATTAACAGTTTTATCGTTAGCGCCAGGCATTCTCATCATGATGACCAGCTTTACACGCATTATTATCGTCTTATCATTTGTCCGCACAGGACTCGGGACACAGTCGATGCCGCCGAACCAAGTGCTGGTCGGCTTAGCACTCTTTCTAACATTTTTTATTATGTCGCCTATAGTCGTGGAGATGAACGACACGGCACTCCAACCTTATTTGGACGGAGAGATGGAACAACAAGAAGCATTAGATACAGCTGTTGTGCCATTAAAAGAATTTATGGCAAAAAATACGCGAGAAAAAGATTTGGCCCTGTTTTTTAAATACGCAGAGCTAGAAAAACCGGATAGCATTGAAGAGATTCCACTCACTTCTTTAGTTCCGGCATTTGCTATTAGTGAAATGAAAACCGCTTTCCAGATCGGCTTTGTGATTTTTATTCCTTTTTTGATTATCGATATGGTGGTGGCGAGTACACTCATGGCGATGGGGATGATGATGTTGCCGCCAGTTATGATTTCGTTGCCATTTAAAATTCTATTGTTCGTCTTAGTGGATGGCTGGTACTTAATAATCGAATCGCTGCTGGTCAGCTTTTGACGAAAGGAAGAAAACAATGACTCCAGATATGGTGATCAAACTAGCCGAACAATCGATTTTTACTGTTATTCTTATATCTGCTCCGATGCTATTAATCGCGTTAGCGGTCGGGTTATTGGTCAGTGTTTTCCAAGCCATGACGCAAATTCAAGAACAAACACTGGCGTTTATTCCAAAAATATTGGCGGTCTTTATCGCACTGGTGGTCTTTGGACCGTGGATGTTGACCTTGCTGCTAGATTACACACGAGATTTGTTTGAGCAGCTGCCAAGAATTATCGGGTAATCGGGTATGAATGAAATTTTTGACATCCTGCCTTATTTTTTACTTATGCTTGTTCGGTTGACAAGCTTTTTCTTACTAGCTCCCGTATTTTCCATGCGAGGTGTACCGACGCAATTTAAAGTCGGAATCGCTGCTTTTTTAGCCTTTGTGGCCGTTTCGACCTTGCCAATCGGAGAAACAATTTTACTGGACTCATCTTATTTCTTATTAATTATTAAAGAGTTAGCAACCGGTTTGGCACTTGGCTTTACCGCAGCGCTTGTGTTGTATACGGTGCAAATTGCAGGAGCGTTTATCGATTTTCAAATGGGATTCTCGATGGCAAACGTACTAGATCCACAAACAGGTGCACAAGTACCGATTATCGGTCATTTCAAGTACATGATGGCGTTGTTGTTCTTATTGACTGTAAACGGTCACCATTTGATGCTTGATGGCGTTATGCAGAGTTTGCGTGTATTTCCTGTAGAACGGTTAGCCATTTCGGTGGAAGCTGGGGATATTGCCCAGTTTATGACAAGCTTATTTGTAGAAATGTTCATGATTGCACTACAAATTGCGTTGCCAATTGTGGGCGCGTTATTTTTAGTAGATATTGCGCTTGGTATTTTAGCGAAAACCGTGCCTCAGTTAAATATTTTTGCTGTTGGGTTGCCGTTGAAAATTTTTGTGGGCTTTATCATGCTTTTTCTAACCATGCCGGTGTTTTTCTATATCTTGCAGATTCTCTTTGAGAAACTCTTGGTGAGCATGGCTCAACTGATCAGTTTATTAGGAGGAACATAAGTGGTAAAACGATATCCCTTAGATCTGCAATTTTTTGCTGGTGAGAAAACTGAAAAAGCGACGCCGCAAAAACGTCAGGAATCTAAGCGGAAGGGCCAAGTAGCGAAAAGTCCGGAAGTCGCCGCTGCCATGATTATTATTGGTGGAATCGTATTGCTAAATTCAATGGGTGGCTGGATGATGGACCGGATTTTAGCTATTTACCGCATCCATTTTACGCAATATATTTCCTGGGAAATAACACCCGCGACGATTCGAACTTTGTTTGAACAAATGGCAATGAATGCATTTTTGTTAATGTTGCCTATCATGCTAGTTGGGATGATTTTTGGTTTTCTAGGGAACTTTATCCAAGTAGGCGCGATTTTCACGGCAGACCCCATTATGGCAAAGTTTGAACGGCTAGATCCGATAAAAGGGGCTAAGCGAATTTTCGCCCTTCGCGCTTTAGTCGAACTGGGAAAATCACTTTTGAAAATTGCCATCATCGGAGGTGCTGCATTCGGCGTACTCTGGGTTGGCAAAGATGAATTGTTTACGTTATCACAGAAAAGCATTGGTTATTCATTTTCCTTTATTGGCTCACTGGTTTTTCAAATGGGCTTGATTGCAGGGCTAATTTTGTTGAGTTTATCCGTCCTGGATTACATTTATCAAAAATACGAATTTGAAAAAGGCATTAAGATGTCAAAACAAGACATTAAAGATGAATACAAAAAAGCGGAAGGCGATCCGCTGATTAAATCCAAAATAAAAGACAAGCAACGTCAAATGAGTATGAACCGCATGATTCAAGATTTGCCAAGTGCCGATGTGTTAATCACCAACCCTACACATTACGCCATAGCGATTAAGTACGACGCCGAAACGATGGAGGCTCCGGTCATCATTGCAATGGGGAAAGATTACTTAGCGTTAAAGATTAAAGAAAAAGCAAAAGAATTTGGCATTGTGACGATGGAAAACAAACCTCTTGCACGAGCGCTTTATGCTCAAGTTGAAGTTGGAGACGTGGTGCCAGAAGAATTATTTCTGGCTGTGGCCGAGGTTTTAGCATATATTTACCGATTAAAAGGAAAAGTTCGATAATAAAGGATAGAGGAGGGGACCCGCGTGAAATTCAGAGATTATGCCATCATGGTAGCCGTTATCATGATTGTGGTGATGATGGTCATCCCTCTTCCGCCGCTCTTGTTAGATGTATTAATCATGATCAATATCAGTCTTGCCTTAACCATTCTATTGGTGGCAATGAATACAAAAGAACCGCTGCAATTTTCTATTTTTCCTACATTACTATTATTAACAACGTTGTTTCGATTAGGATTAAACGTTTCAACGACTCGTTCGATTTTAACCAATCAAACAGGTGGGCAAGTGATTGAGACATTTGGTTCATTCGTGGTCGGGGGAAGCGCCATTATTGGTATTTTGGTCTTCCTAATCTTAGTGATTATCCAGTTTCTTGTTATCACAAAAGGGTCTGAGCGAGTAGCCGAAGTTGCTGCACGTTTTACGCTTGACTCGATGCCAGGTAAACAAATGAGTATTGACGCTGATCTTGGTGCGGGTATGATTTCGGACCAAGAAGCCAAACACCGTCGTGAAAAAGTCGGCTCAGAAGCGGATTTCTACGGGGCTATGGACGGTGCCAGTAAATTTGTTAAAGGAGATGCCATTGCCGGTATCATTATTACCATCATCAATATTATTGGTGGTCTATTAATTGGTGTCATGGTCCATGGTTTGCCGTTTGGAGAAGCTGCTCAGCTGTTTGCACTGTTATCTATTGGAGATGGTTTGGTTTCACAAATTCCTGCGCTCTTGATTTCAACAGCGATGGGTATTGTTGTGACACGTGCCGTATCCGACGGTAATTTAGGTTCAGATATTACGAAGCAACTTTTTGCGTATCCAAAGATGTTGTACATTGTTGCCGGAACGTTAATGATGTTTGCAGTCTTTACGCCGATTAGCCCGATGTTAGTAGGTCCGATTGCGGCCGTTATTGCTTATGGCGCATTCCAAATGCAACGAACATTAACGTCTGAAGAAAAACAGGAAGTTGAAATAGGCAAAGACGATAAAGAAATAGAGGGCATGAAAAGTCCTGAAAGTGTCATCGACTTGTTGCACGTAGATGCCATTGAATTTGAATTTGGTTACGGCCTTATCCCGATTGCCGATAAAAATCAAGGAGGCGATTTGCTCGATCGTGTCATTATGATTCGTCGTCAATGTGCGATGGAGTTAGGCATAGTTGTTCCAGTTATTCGAATACGTGACAATATCCAATTGCAACCAAACGAATATGTGATTAAGATCAAAGGCAACCGTGTGGCATCAGGCGAAATCATGCTGGATCATTATTTAGCGATGAGCCCGGGTGTTGACGATGAATCAGTAGAAGGCATTGAAACGGTTGAACCCGCCTTTGGCATGCCCGCCTTATGGGTAGATGAAGACATGAAAGAAGAAGCAGAAATGGCGGGCTACGCCATTGTCGATCCACCGTCTGTTGTGTCGACTCATTTAACCGAAGTGATCAAACGTCATGCCCATGAATTGATCGGCAGACAAGAAGTGAAATCACTCATTGAAAACATGCGTGAAACGGCACCAGCAGTAGTCGAAGAATTGGTGCCAAACTTAATGACTATTGGTGAAGTTCAAAAAGTGCTGATGAAATTATTAAAAGAAAAAGTATCGATTCGCAATTTGTTGGCAATTTTAGAAACACTAGCCGATTATTCCTCGCAGACAAAAGACACTGATTTATTGACTGAGTATGTTCGCCAAGCTTTATCTCGACAAATCACTTTGCAATACGCAACACCAAAAGAACCGCTGCAAGTCATCACAGCAGGAGCAAGTCTTGAAAAGAAATTCGCTGATTCGGTGCACCGGACAGAGCAAGGTAATTTCTTGTCTATTGACCCGGAATCTTCCCAGACGATTTTTCAGAGAATCACAGAACAAGCAGCGCAGCTTCAGCAAAGCGGCGTTCAACCCATTTTACTGACGTCTCCTGCCATTCGCATTTACATGAGACAATTTGTTGAACGTTTTGCACCGGACCTGCCCATCTTGTCCTATAATGAATTAGAACCGGAAATCGAAATTCAAAGTGTTGGAGTGGTGAACATCTCATGAGATTAAAAACATATATCGTCAGCACAATGGCTGAAGCAATTCCAATGATCAAACGGGATTTGGGTGAAGACGCGTTAATACTAAATACGAAAAAGATCAAAACGGGTGGATTTCTAGGGCTTTTCAAAAAAAACAAGCTAGAAGTTACGGCTGCTATCGATCCAGGAGCAGCTAAAAAACGCAAACAAATCGAAGAATTAGAAGCGGAACCCCCAGCAGCTTCACATGTGCAGCAAGATGCCTCAGCTGACTTGATCAATGAACTAAAAAACATTAAGCAGTTTATGGTGCACCAAATCAATCAAGAAAATCTTCCGAAAGAATTACAAGTAGTGAGAGAGCGATTAACACAACAAGAAGTTGTCGTTGATGTTCAAGAAAAATTAATTGAAAAGTTAATGACAAGAGACGAGTCAGAGACAGCACCTGCTATGGAGAATACGTGGCAAGTAGCTCGCGAAAAGCTAATCAGCATGATCGTAGAAAACCAAACCCAACTTGCTACTGAAAACCCAAGAATTACGTGTTTTATTGGGCCGACCGGTGTTGGGAAAACGACGACAATTGCTAAAATTGCAGCGAGTCATACATTAAATAGTGATAAAAAAGTAGGATTGATAACAGCTGATACGTACCGTATCGCGGCTGTTGAGCAATTGAAAACTTACGGTGGCATTTTGAATATTCCAGTCCAAGTGATTGAATCGGCAGCGGATTTAACAAAAGCAATTGAGGATTTTGAGGATTGTGACATTATTTTAATTGATACTGCAGGACGCAATTATCAACAAACGGAATATGTCGAAGAGTTAAAGAATTTGTTGCCGGCTGACAGCAATGTGCAAGTGCATTTAGTGCTGAGCCTCACCGCTAAGTACGAAGACATGAAAAGAATTATAGACAACTTCCAATCGATTTCGCCGAATGAGTTGCTACTAACTAAAAAAGATGAAACAGGCTCTTCAGGAGCCATATTGAACTTGATTTGTCATTACGATATTCCAATCCGTTATATTGCAAATGGACAAAATGTGCCAGATGATTTATTGGCACTCACTCCTGAATTGGTAGCGGATTTTGTCATGGGGGAAGAAAATCATGCTTGACCAAGTGAGCCAGTTAAGAGAAAAAATGTTGAAGAAGAAGTCTGGAGTCCTTGATTTAAAGCCCATAAAGAAAACTAGAGTATTAGCCGTTACGAGTGGCAAAGGCGGAGTGGGGAAAACCAATTTCGCGTTAAACTTTGGTTTAAGTCTCGTCGAACAAAATAAAAAAGTCTTGATTTTTGATGTGGATCTTGGCTTTGCCAATATTGATGTGTTGCTCGGGCAAATGCCACGGGAAACGATTGCTACCATGATTGAAAAAGATTTAACGGTTTACGACATTATTGAAGAAGGTCCGAATGGCTTACTGTTTATTTCAGGCGGGAACGGCTTTAATGAGTTGTTTCGAATGGATGATTTGAAACTTAAGAAGTTTTTCCAAGAATTAGGGACGCTTCAAGGTCAAGTTGACTACATCATATTGGATACAGGTGCCGGATTGTCTTATGAGAATCTTCGATATATTTTGGCTGCAGATGATGTGATTTTAGTAACCACTCCCGAGCCAACTTCGATTACCGATGCGTATTCGATTGTAAAAATGGTCCATGGAAAAGATCCCAACGTTCACATGAAGCTAGTGGTAAATCAATGCGTTAGTTTGAAAGAAGGACAGCGAACAGCTGCCAATTTCAAGCAAGCAGCTGAGCAGTTTTTAGGGAAAGAAATTGGAACGTTAGGATCTATTCCTAACGACTCCCATATTCCAGAAGCGGTGAAAAAGCAGCAACCGCTTATGTTGGCCTACCCATCTAGTGAATCGGCAATAGCCATTCGCCAAATGACTGGAGAATTTCTACAACTTCGGATGCCTTATAAATTAGGCCTGAAAGGGTTTATCATGAAAATGTTATTTAAATAAGAGCGGCTTATCGCTTGGAAATGGTGGTGAAAATCATGCTGAATCATAAATTATCAAAAGAAGAGCTTGTTTGTTGGAGTGACTGGCAACAACACCGTGACCCAGATGCTGGTGAATACCTAGTGGAACAGTATCTTCCTTTGGTCGATTACGTGATTCAACGATTCATGATCAGTTTGCCCAAGACTGTCGAAAAAGATGACGTTCGCAGTTATGCTTATGAGGGATTGCTCGATGCTCTCAGCAAATTCAACATTGAGAGAGATTTGAAATTTGAAACTTATGCTTCTTGGCGTATTAAAGGAGCCATCATTGACGGGCTTCGTCAAAGTGACTGGCTACCGAGGTCCGTTAGAGACAAAGTAAAAAAAATTGAAAAAGCCTTTCTGTTATTAGAGCAACAAAGCAGTGCTTCAGTTTCTGATGAGGAAGTCAGCTCTTATTTAGGGATTACAAAAGCAGAACTCAATAAAACAGTTTCTGAAGCGGCTTTATCAACAATGATATCAATGGACGACGAGAATTTTGAAGAACAAGGAAAGCTGGTAAATTACCACGTGGCTTCACCAGAGCGTCATTTATCAGAACAAATAATGAAAGAATCATTGGTCCGTGCGATTGAACGCCTGCCAGAAAAAGAAAAAATTACAGTGTCCTTGTGTTATTTTGAAGAAATGAAGTTAACGGAAATCGCCGAAATTCTAAACGTTAGCGTCTCGAGAGTATCTCAACTTCACTCAAAAGCGATGCTCCGATTACACGCTTCAGTTTTATCTGTACATGACAATTACTAAAAGTAAAAAACAGATTGGAGGCCAAAGTGATGACAATGGAATATTTATTAATTGCGGGGAGTATTTTTCTGTTGTTGCTAAATCTCTTGTTGATGCTGACAGTCAAAAGTAAGAGAAACGATGAAGGCTCAGATGGAGTCTATGAAAGTATGGCCAATTTTGTAACGCAACTCGAAGAAGAAAACAATGAACTTTACGATAAATTAATCACCTATATAAAAAATAGTGAAATGCAACTATCAGAACGAATTAAGCAATTGGAAAAAAAAGATGTTTCAACGTTTCTTGAGCAAGCTATGCCTTATGAAACGTCTATAGAAATAGAAAAGATTATGCAGCTTTCTAAACAAGGGTTTTCTTCTAAGCAAATTGCTAAAGTGCTGCAAATCGATTATGGCAAAGTAGATCTTATTGTTCATATGAATAGCATGAAGCGAAGCAATTACAAAGGGAATGGAGTGTTGTAATTGCGTATTGATAGCCAAACGACTATTTCAAACGACAGGGTTTCTAAACAATTAACCAATAGCAAAACGAATACTCCTTTTGCCTCTGCTATGAACAAGTCTCAGTCAAAATTACATCACGACTCGTTAAATCGTTTAATGGAACATGTAGATAAACAAGGCCAAAAGCTAGCAAATCAGCGAACCTTTGAAAACTTGGTTAGTTATAAACAAGCAGTAAAGAAATTTGTTAGTGAATCGGTTCAATATGGTCTGCATCTATCAGATGAACAAAGCTTTACTTCAGACGGTAGTATAAAGCCCCAACAAATTGTAAAAATTATCGATAAAAAACTAATTGAAATCCAAGACCAAATATTGGATAATGAAAAAGAAGGTATCGGTACTTTAGATCTAGTTGGTGAAATCAAAGGGTTGCTCATTAACTTATACATGTGAGTAAGGATGGAGAGGGCGAAATGTCGGATAATCGTCGAGAGTTTTTTCGAGTTAGTTTCAATCAAGCTTTAAGTGGAAAAGTTTCAGTGTACGGAGGCAGTTTTTTACCGATTCAAATTTATGATGTAAGTGCAGGGGGCCTAGTATTTTCTTCTCCTCTCAATCTCCCAATCGGAGAAAGCGTATCTTGTAGCTTTGAATTATTAGAGAAAGACTTTTTACTTGAAGGATCGATTGTACGAAAGGCAACAGGAGTAGATGTAGTGGAATGCGGAGTAGAATTTTCTGTGAGCCAAGGAGCATCTTCGGAATTATTCAAGCAACTAAACTACTATCAAATTCGTCAGCGAAAAAGTTTATTGGATGATTAACTTCACCACCTCAAAAAAGAGCAGGCCATGTGCCTGTTCTTTTTTATTTCGTAAAATTAGATAGAAAGTGGTTTTCCTTGCGAGAAGGAATTTCAAAAGAAAAAATAGAAGTAATAGCCAAGCGAATAAGAAAAAGAAGGTGGATATGATAGAAGCACCAGCAGCAATTCTTACGGTATGGCACCAGTTTGATGGCTTTCCAGTGGAGACGTTGACCAAGGCTTGGTACTACCAGCGCTCAGGAGAGAATAAGCAACGTAGCGTGGAACAAATGCAGAAACATTACCATCAGTACAAGATCACAGGAAATTGTTTTGATTTGGCGATTTGGTTGCTGTCAGCTTTTGATGCGGAGGGTGTTAAAGCGTATCCAATAGGCAGCCACTTGAAAACAGTACAAGCTCATGCAGCCATACTTGCTGAAGATCAATCTGGTCGGAGATTTTTATGTGATTTGGGGGACCAATGGATTCAACCAATTTTAATCGACTTTACGAGTAAAGCGTTTGATAGCAATAAACAGACGGGTTTTTTCCCGGGAGCGGAAGTGCAAGTACGGCCGGTTGAAAAAGGATTTGAGATTGTGTATTTTCGACCGAATGGCAAAAAGTCTAGTCAAGTTTATATGACAGAACCCATTGAACGTGATTACTTTTGGGAAGCAGCCGAATATTCTCAACATCACATTCACCCGGAGCCGCTGGTGGAAGTTCGGTTACAGGAAAAAGGTGAAACGGTTCATTGGGAATTTGATAATTGGCATAGCTTTCGGAGTACGAAAACGGGACTGTATCGGGATTCAAATGTTGAGACCTTACAAGAATGGGTAGCAAGAATTCATGAAAAAACACAGTATGATAAAGAATTTTTACTAGAAGCTTTAAGTTACTATGAAGATTTAAAACAATGAACAATAGTATTGATAAGCTGCAATAAAAAAGGGCAGGTGACACATGTATGGAACTTAAAACACAATTGCAGTTTGAACTGACAGAGTTTGTAGACAATCGAGGAGAAGAACGAATCCCGGTTATTGGTAATTATGATTATTGGCTCTTGCTAATGGAATATTTTCTGGCCAAATCCGATAGTTTTGAAATTCATTGTTGGAACGAAGAAGTGGTCGCCATTGAAGAATTTACGTCAAATGTGCCAGGGCTTTTTGAAATTACAGTAAAAGATGGCATGACGATTTTTACGGGTTTACTAACTGTAGAAATCGCTGAATTTTTGATCACGCGTCCTATGAAGCGAGAAAGAAGGCTGGCTTGGTTTGCCGTGTTTTTAAGTAATGGCGAGCAACATGTTTTTTCTTCCGAGCAGTGGGGAACGGAATTTTTTGTGCCGGATGTAACCGAAGAAGATTTGTTGTTTATTAAACATGTTGCACCTGATGGCACTCTTTTTAATCAATATACTTAATACTATGGAAAACGAGGCAATAAAAATGGAAACGGAAAACTTACGTATTTACGATGAACACCGAGTGGCACAAGGCGTAGCGAGTCGGCAGGTGGTACATGAAAAAGGTTACTGGCATGAAACTTTTCATTGTTGGGTGGTTAGTCGCGAGAAGGATAGAGATATGATTTATCTGCAGTTGCGCAGTAATGACAAAAAAGATTTTCCTGGTCTGTTTGATATTACAGCTGCAGGACATTTGTTAGCAGATGAAACAGTTAAAGACGGAGTTCGAGAAGTACGAGAAGAGCTTGGACTCAGAGTGGAGTTTAACGAACTCTTCCCTCTTGGTACCATTCAAGATCAACTAGCTATAGGAAATTTCGTCGACAATGAGCATTGCCATTGCTTTTTATATCGCAAAAAAGACAACTATGACGAAACGTTCGAGTTACAAAAAGAAGAAGTTGCGGGTATGGCAAAAGTTGATTTTAGAGAATTGGCGGCGTTAATTGCAAGAGAGAACGAGAGAATAGAAGTGGAAGGGTTTTTGTCAACGTTAGAAGAAAGACAATATTTTAAGAAAGAGATTAGCTTAACGGATTTGGTGCCGCACAGCACCGGCTATCTAGAAAAGATTATAGAGCAAATCGAAATCGCCTTAACCGGAGAATAAGATCTTTGTAATGGAAAACGGCAACGCCTTTTGGAGGCGTTGCCGTTTTTTACTAGTCGATTAAGTTAAAAAATAGATAGCAGATGAGATCAATAAACTCCCAATGCAAAAGAGTAAGCCAACTTGTAGAAAAGATGCGCGATCAGGAAATTCTTTACGGAAACTTACGGATTCTAACGAACGTTTTTCACTTTCTCGAATGAGTTGATCTTTTTTATTTGTTTTTGCAAAAAAGTTTCGAGTGCTTTTTAAAAACGCTGTAAAAAACTGTCCTTCGACTAATACCATCACGGAATAAATCATTAATAATAATAGGCCAATCAAAAATAATGCGTCAAACCAAGCTACGAGAGTCCATTGCTTATATAGAAGGAAGGGTGAAACAAGTGAAACACTCAACGAAATAAATAATAAAATAAGTTTGAAATTCATGAGGTATATTCCTTTCTAGTCTTAATTAAAGATTACCATGCCATATATATATTTGAAAATTTAAACATCTTGTTGCCTATTTGTACAATAACAATTATGATTAATAAGAATTATCAAAATAATTGGGGGTAGGAATATGTGGAGAGAAAGAAAAACACAAATTTTCATGATCATGATTGCATTTGTTTTATTCTTAGCAGGCTGTAACTTTAATTCTTCAGACAGTTCGAATGAAGAAAGTGGCGGCTCAGAAGGGGAAGCTGGACAAGTATTAAACATCTCAACTGCAGCAGATATCCCTACGTTAGATTCTACAAAAGCACATGACGGCATCGCCTTTACGGTATTGAATAACGTCAACGAAGGTCTTTACCGCCAAGACGAAAACCATGAACCAATTGAAGCTTTAGTAACAGACCATACAGAAAATGAAGACAAAACTGTTCATACGTTTACATTGCGCGATTCAAACTGGAGTAATGGAGAACCGGTTACTGCACAAGATTTCGAATTCGCTTGGAAACGTGTAATGAAAGATGCAAGCCCATATAGCTTTATGTTTGTTACAGCAGGCATTAAAAACGCTGAAGCGATCATGAACGAAGAAATGGACGCAGAAGATTTAGGGGTTAAAGCACTTGATGAAAAAACGTTGGAAGTTACATTGGAAGCAGCTAACCCATTGTTCCAATCATTAATGACGTTCCCAACCTTCTTGCCTCAAAACCAGAAGTTTGTTGAAGAGCAAGGTGATCAATATGCATTAGAAGCAGAAAACATCCTATTCAACGGACCATTCACATTAGTAGACTGGACGCATGAGCAAGGTTGGAACTACGAAAAGAACGAAGACTACTGGGATGCAGATGCAGTTAAGTTAGACGCGATTAATGCATATGTAGTAAAAGACCCGGCAGCAGGTATCAACTTATACGAAACAAACAAAGTGGACCGCGTCGTATTAAGTTCAGAAGCAGTTGATCAAAACAAAGGCGACGAAAACTTTGAAACAATTTTAGAGCCGGAAATCTTTTTCCTACGCTTTAATCACAACCATCCGGTACTAGGTAATAAAAACATCCGTAAAGCCGTTAACATGGCAATCGACAAAGAAAGTTTAACAGAAGTTATTTTGAAAGACGGTTCTACAGCTTTAAACGGTGTGGTTCCAAAAGGATTCTTCCAATCGCCAGCAGGTGAAGATTTCCGCGACTTAAACGGAGATTTCAACACAGGCACAGTAGAAGAAGCACAGAAACTGTGGGAAGAAGGGCTTAAAGAAACTGGTGCAACAGATGTAGCGGTTTCGATTAACATTGCAGACTCAGAAGACCACAAAAAAGTGGCTGAGTATATTCAAGCACAATTGGAAGACAACCTTCCTGGATTTAAATTGAATATTAAAGCTGTACCATTTGCGCAACGTTTAGAAATCGAAAAAGCGATTGAATACGATTTGTCTCTATCTTCATGGGGACCAGATTACAGCGATCCAATGACTTACTTGGATATGTGGTTAGAAGGCGGATCTGCTAACCGTATGGATTATTCAAATGAAAAAATTCAAGAATTGGTTGCATCAGCAAGAACGGAAACGGATGCTGAGAAACGTTACCAAATGTTGTTGGAGATTGAAAAAGTCTTGCTAGAAGAAGATGCAGCAATCGCACCTCTTTACCAAGGTGGAACAGCTGTATTGATGAGAAGCAAAATTAAAAATCTATTAGTGCACCCAACAGGCGCTTCATTCTCGTACAAATGGGTGACGATCGAAGAATAAAACAGGTTTGCAGCTTATAGATACGAGGGTGTAGCCGGTTTCCCGGGCACCCTCGTATTTTTGATGGTTTAAGAGAAACTAAATTTGTTAGCTTTTATTTAGAAAATGAACAAAGTGAGGTTCTACAACTGGTACTTCCAGTAAACTAAATTAGCGACGGCGCGTCCACGGGCTAGGCGAAGCTATGAGACGAGGGGTTTTCTCGGCTCGTAGCGGGAGCCATGCCCAAAGCGGCCGGAGCGATGTATAACAGGTAGCTTGTTACTTGAGTTTTCTTATATATCATTTTTTGCATCTTGTTTGTCTAGCTACAGCTGCCAGATTCTCGGGGTCATAAGCCACCTCGGCTGTGCGACTGAAACCATGTCGCTTCGCCAATGCATCTTATGCCCGTCGAATCTAAACGGCAGCTTGCGCTTTTCATGTCTAGCTCCAGCACCCAGCTCTTAGGGTCATAAGTCAACCCAGCGGCGTGGCAAAGAACGCCACTCTGCTGGTCTGTCTTATGCCCGTCAGAGCTACATGGGTGCTTGCGCTTTTCATTTCACCCTATAGAACTGAGGTGTTCATATGACACGTTATTTACTGCAGCGAATTGGCTTTATGCTTATTACGCTTTTCATTATTGTCACAGCGACGTTTTTCTTAATGCAGCTCTTACCAGGAACACCGTTTACTAATCCAGAAAAATTAACGGATAGCCAATTAGCGATTTTAAATGCTAAATATGGACTGGACCAACCTGTTGCTATGCAATACATACAGTACATTGGGAACTTGCTTCAAGGGGATTTGGGGTATTCGTTCCAACATGAAGGACGGACGGTTACAAGTATGATTAGCGACCGGATTGGACCTTCTGCATTTATCGGCCTCCAAGCTTTAGTGTTTGGTGCTGTTGTTGGATTGTTACTCGGAATTGTTTCAGCTTTAAAACATAACTCGATTTTGGAT
This sequence comes from Planococcus donghaensis, assembly GCF_001687665.2. NCBI lineage: Bacteria > Bacillati > Bacillota > Bacilli > Caryophanales > Caryophanaceae > Planococcus > Planococcus donghaensis. The sequence continues at coordinate 248,134 of NZ_CP016543.2, forward strand.
TATGGTTCCGTAACCTTGGCTGTATTGGGAATGTCGATTCCGTCATTCGTCTTTGCGGCGTTATTGCAATATTACGTTGGCGTTAAATTGGGTTGGCTGCCTGTTGCTTTATGGGAAGGTTACTCCAGTACGCTGTTACCATCCATCGCTTTGTCCGTGACGGTCACAGCGACTGTTGCCAGGTTTATCCGCAGTGAGATGCTTGAAGTAATCGGACAAGATTATATCATCACAGCGAGAGCAAAAGGATTAAAAGAAAACCAAGTAATGGTCAAACACGTAATCCGCAATGCGCTAATTCCGGTTGTGACGATGTTAGGGCCACTGGCGGTTTCAATCATGACAGGTACGTTAGTGATCGAAAAGATATTCGCCGTACCAGGACTAGGTGAACAATTCACGTTATCGATTCTTGTGCTCGACTACAGCGTAATTATGGGAATCACCATCTTTTATAGTGCGTTGTTTATTTTTGTGGTCTTTGTTGTAGATATCATTTACAGCTTATTGGATCCACGTATTAACTATAAGGGGGGAGCGGCATGACCAAAAATACACCAAACCTTCCTCCGCACCAAGATTTGCAAGTACAAAACCAATATGCGTATGATGAAATTCCATCAGACTTATTTGTGAAAGCACCGCTTGACCAACGAAAAAGTGAAGAAATTGGAACGCCTGCTGTTTCTTTTTGGAAAGAAGCGTTTCAACGTCTCATTAAAAACAAGGGAGCGATGATTTCATTAATTTTGCTGGTCTTCTTAATTGTTTTAGCGTTAATTGGACCCGGAATGAACGAATTTTCTTATCGCGAACAAAACTTAGCACATTCTAATTTGCCACCAAAAATTGAAGGGTTAGAGTGGATGGGCTTTAACGGATTAAACTCACAAGGCGTCGATCAATACGCGGAGCGAGATGTTCAGATCAATTATTGGTTTGGAACTGATGAATTTGGACGCGATCTTTGGACGCGTGTGTGGAGAGGAACGCAGATTTCGCTGTTTATCGCTTTAGTAGCAGCGGCCCTCGATTTGGTGATAGGTGTGATTTATGGCGGTATTTCTTCTTTTTATGGAGGGCGTATCGATAATGTGATGCAGCGAATCATTGAAATTTTAATGGGGATTCCAAACTTGATCGTTATTATTTTATTTATATTGGTGCTAGAACCTGGAATTACATCGATTATTTTGGCGATGGTCATAACGGGATGGGTTGGAATGGCGCGTGTGGTGCGTGGCCAAGTGCTGCAGTTGAAAGGTCAGGAGTTTGTATTGGCTTCACGGACACTCGGAGCTTCAAACCCAAGGCTTATTTCCAAGCATCTTTTGCCGAATGTTATGGGACCGATTATTGTCACGGTGATGTTCACGATTCCAACGGCGATTTTCTTTGAAGCCTTTTTAAGTTTTATCGGACTGGGGCTACAAGCACCACTGGCATCTCTTGGGGTACTCATTGAAGATGGATACAAATCGATGCGTTATTTCCCATATAAATTAATTTTCCCGGCGTTAGTGATCAGCATTATCATGATTTCTTTCAATTTGCTTGGCGATGGACTGCGTGATGCACTCGATCCGAAAATGAGAAAATAAAGGAGTTCCGACCATGACCAATACCATTTTGACAGTCGAAGATTTGCATGTAGCGTTTAAAACTCAACACGGTAAACTGACAGCGGTACGGGGCGTGAACTTTGAGTTGAAAAAAGGAGAAACACTCGCAATTGTTGGGGAATCGGGTTCGGGTAAATCGGTAACCGCGAAATCCATTATGCAGTTGTTGCCGAAAGCGACAACGGAAGTGACAAAAGGAGATATTACCTATAAAAGTGAAAGTTTATTGAAAATGACGAAAAACCAAATTACCGATTTGCGCGGTTCGGAAATTTCAATGGTGTTTCAAGATCCGATGACTTCTTTAAACCCAACAATGAAAGTCGGCAAACAAATTATGGAAGGCGTTCAGCGGCACGAAAACTTAACAAAAGCTCAGGCGCGTGAACGCGCACTAGATATGCTGAAGTTAGTAGGGATTCCGCAAGCAGAAAGCCGGCTTGATAATTATCCGCACCAATTTTCAGGTGGGATGAGGCAGCGTGTGGTAATCGCGTTAGCACTTGCGTGTAACCCAAAGGTGTTGATTGCCGATGAACCGACGACTGCTTTGGATGTAACCATTCAAGCGCAAATTCTGGAATTGATGAAAGACCTGCAAAAGAAAACCGAAACAGCCATTATTTTAATCACTCATGACTTAGGTGTAGTGGCCAATATGGCTGACCGTGTAGCTGTGATGTACGGGGGCAAAATTGTCGAGCAAGGAACTTTGGATGAAATTTTCTACAATCCTCAGCATCCATATACACTCGGACTTTTACGTTCCATGCCCAAATTAAATGAAGACCGTGGTCAACCGTTAATGCCAATTGCCGGTTCCCCGCCTAACTTAGCAACGCTTGGAGAAGGGTGTGCATTTGCTGCGAGGTGTCCACATACGATGACCGTATGCCATACGTATACCCCACGCGACACGGTGACGGAAACAGGGCATTCTGTAGCTTGTTGGTTACAAGATTCGCGCGTAACTGAGGCGACAAGTAAAAGTGAACTTCTAGAATCGGGAACTTCTTCTAAATAGGTACGATCAAAAAAACCAGGAAGACCTCGGGTGAGGCCTTCCTGGTTTTTTGTGTTGTTAACTCGCATGAGAAGTTATTTGAATAGTGCTGGAATACCATTCATTAATGTATATGTTCCCATCCATGCCATAGAAACGACAATGATAAGTCCGAAAATCGTCATCCATAAAGGATGTTTGTAGTCGCCAACAATTTTGACTTTGTGAGCAGCGATCAACATAACGCCCAGTGCGATCGGTAAAATTAATCCGTTAACCGATCCAACAAGCACTAAAATCAAGACAGGTTTTCCAATAATCACGAAAACGGCTGTCGAGATGACAATAAAACTAATAGTCAACAAGCGGTGGTATTTTTCAAGCGCTGGGCTGAACGAACGAATAAAGGATACAGATGTGTAAGCAGCACCGACAACTGAAGTTACGGCAGCTGCCCACATAACGATCCCGAACATTTTGTAACCAACGTTACCCGCGGCAAGCTGGAAGACAGATGCAGGTGGGTTGTCTGGGTCTAGAGAAAGACCTTGAGATACGACGCCTAACACCGCTAAAAATAAAATAATACGCATTAGTGAAGCAATCCCGATTGCATAAATCGAGCTTCTCGTAACTTCTGGTAACGCGGCTTTACCGGTCAGTCCCGCATCAATCAATCGGTGACCGCCGGCAAACGTGATGTAACCACCAACGGTACCGCCGACCAATGTGACAATGGCAAAGATGTCAATGTTATCTGGAATAAAGGTTTTGGTAATCGCTTCACCAACAGGTGGTTGAGCTGTAATCATGACGTAAACCGTTAAGCCGATCATCACAAAGCCAAGAATTTGGGCGAAACGGTCCATTGCACGTCCTGCTTCTTTTACAACAAAGATGCCAATCGCCAGCACACCACTTAATAGAGCGCCGGTTTTTGGATCGATTCCAAACAATACGTTTGTCCCAAGTCCAGCACCACCGATATTTCCGATGTTAAATGCTAGACCTCCCATGACAACGAGTAAGGCCAGGAAATAACCGAGGCCTGGTAACACGTCATTGGCAATATCTTGAGCTCGTTTTCCTGACACTGCGATGATGCGCCAAATGTTTGTTTGTGCACCGATATCAATAATAATTGAGATTAAAATAACAAATCCAAAAGAAGCGAGTAAGGTCTCTGTAAAAACAGTTGTTTGTGTTAAAAAGCCGGGCCCAATCGCTGAAGTTGCCATTAGGAAAGCTGCGCCAAGCAAGACGCTGCGGTTTGTATTTTTCATTTTTGGTGCACTCTTCATCAAAATCCCCCTAAGTATGTATTAAACAAATTCCTGTACTTTTACGATGTTGATATTCGATTCTTTTAGAGATTTTGAAATTTGAACCGCAAAATCCAGTGCGTGAATCCCATCGCCGTGAATGCAAATCGTATCTGCTTGTAGCAACGCATCTGTTTGATCGACCGTCGTGACTTTATTTTCTTTGACCATCCGAACCACTTGATCTATAGCGAGCTTGGAATCCGTGATTAACGCATTGCTTTGTGACCTTGGTGTTAACGAGCCGTCTCGCTGGTACGTGCGATCTGAAAAGACTTCATTGGCTGTGCGCAGTCCGATGTTTTTTCCAGCTTTTACGATTTCACTGCCAGACAGTCCAAACAGTACAAGCTCTGGGTCAATTTTATAAACGGCTTCAGCAATTGCTTCTGACAACGCAGCATCTTTTACAGCCATATTGTATAAAGCACCGTGCGCTTTGACGTGTTGCAATTGACCGCCTTCTGCTTTGACAAAGCCTGACAAAGCGCCAATTTGATAGACGACTAGGTCATAAGCTTCTTGAGGAGATAATGCGATATTCCGACGTCCAAAGCCGACCAAGTCTTGAAGGCCGGGATGAGCACCGATCCCGACGTTTTTCTCGAGCGCTAATTTGACGGTTTTCCTCATCGTCGTTGGGTCGCCTGCATGAAAGCCACAAGCGATGTTCGCTGACGTTACATAATCGAGAATTTCTTCGTCGTTGCCCATTGTGTAAGCGCCAAAACTTTCACCCATATCGCAGTTTAAATCTACTCGATAAGTCATTTCCATTCCTCCTGTTTTAGTTGGATTGAGGCTTTTATTTCTCGAATGTGCTGCTCTTGTTCGATCAACCGTTGTTGAGCATCGGCTAAGGAAATTTCTTTAAAGCGTAACCACTCGCCTTGTTTTAATTGCGCGATCAGTGGCAAGTCGACAGATGCCACTTGTCCGATTTTCGGGTAGCCGCCTGTCGTTTGCCGGTCAGCCATTAAAATAATCGGGTTGCCGTCACTCGGAACTTGAACAGAACCAAACGCCACCGCTTCGGAAATCAATTCAGTAGGCTCTTCTAAAGCTAGATTCGGACCTTCTAATCGGTAACCCATGCGGTCAGAGTTGCCGGAGACAGAGAATGCTTCGGTGAAAATCTGTTCTTTGCTCGCCTCATTAAACAACTCAAATTGTTTACCTTTGATCATCCGAATAATGGGTTCTTCAAAATAACGAGCGGGTGGAACAAGCCAATCAAATTCACTGTCACTGCTTCGCTCGAGTGCTTTTAGTTGCATGGGAGTTAGCTCACCCGTATGTATGTCATCGCCTTTTGTTAAAGACCGTCCTTGAAATCCGCCGATTCCAGCACGCAAGTATGTAGAACGACTACCCATTACCTCTTCGACTTGAATACCGCCAGCAACAGCTAAGTAACAGCGTGCACCGATACGAGGCTCACCAAACGTTAGGGTACTGTCTTTTTTCACGACGAGCATTCGCCACGTTTTAATAGGAGAGCCGTCTATTTTGGGACTTAAATCTCCACCGCATAAAGCGATAAGGGCATCTTCGGTAAATTGAATTTTCGGTCCAACTAGCGAAATTTCAAGGGTGGCCGATTGTTCGTCGTTTCCAACAAGTAAATTAGCTAAGCGGTGCGCGAAAGGATCCATAACCCCGCTTGCAATGACGCCATACTTTTGGAATCCAGTACGTCCCAAGTCTTGAACCGAAGTTTGCAAGCCGCCTTTATGTATTTTCAGCATTTGGCTCGTCCTCCCATGCATCATACTCTTTTTTTGAAATTTCCTTGAAAATAATTTTGTCGCCTGCTTGAAGTAAGCTTGGAATCTCGTCTTCCGGTCGAAACAATCGAATCGGAGTTCGCCCAATTAGTTGCCAACCACCAGGAGTTTCGATTGGATAAGCCCCGGTTTGATTGCCCGCAATGCCAACAGTACGTTCTGGAATGCGGAGGCGCGGGGAATCGCGACGAGGTGCGGCAATTTTTTCAGACATGCCTCCGATAAACGGAAATCCTGGAGCAAAGCCAATCATATGAACAGAATAATCTCCAGATGTATGAATATCGATCACTTCGCGAGCTGTTAAGTTATTATGCTGTGCGACAAATTCTAAGTCGGGTCCGAATTCACCGCCATAACAAACGGGAATTTCGATGGTTCTTGATTGGATGGGGAGGTCGTCACCTAAATGATTCAGAAGTTCTTCAATTTCTGCTTTCACGACATCGTATGTTGCGATACACGGATCGTAAAAGACGGATACAGTAACAAAAGCGGGTATCACTTCGATCAACCATTCCGGTTGGCGACTTTCTAGAAGAATAGAAAGTTTTCTTACTTGTTGTTCCGTTTCTTCATCGATTTTATTGCCAAGATCTACTGCAATCGCCTGGTCACCGAGCGGCGAAAAAAAAGCGTTCATCAACATCCCTCCATATCCAGATAATTCTTACATATTCATTCTAGTATACGGGTTATAGAGGTGTACAGAATAGATTAGAAAGAAGCAAATCCAGTTTGGACAGTATTTCCTATCATTTGGACAGTATTTGTCCCCATTTGGACAGTATTTTCATTGATATGGACAGTATTGCTCATTTTTTGGACAGTATATCCAATAAGTGGGAGGATGATTAGTTTACATCAAAAAAAAGCTGCTCAAAGGATGAGCAGCTTTTTGATATTATTCTTCAATATTTACTTTTTGAGTTACATCGGCACCGTTAAAGAATTCTGCAGAGATTTCAGCGATAGTGCCGTCTTCTAGCATTTCTTCAATGACACCATTCACATTGTCCGCTAGTTCTGAGTTGTCTTTGTTCATAACCACGCCAACTTCAGAAGGGCTGTATTTCAAGTTTGGATGGATTGTAATTTCTAGCTCTGGAAACGCAGCTAGCGCTAAAGTTTGTAGGTAGTAGTCGTTTAAAATAACGTCTGTACGCCCAATTGCCACATCGCGCAAGTAAGTTTCGTTTGTTGCGTTGTCGTATACCACTTCTTCAGCGCCGTATTCACGAGCCATTTGCATGTAAACAGAAGTTGAAGCACCTGCAGCTTTTTTGCCTTCTAAATCTTCTAGCGTCTCAATTCCAGACAAATCTCCTGAACGAACAATTGCTGTTCCGTAAGAGTATTTGAAGGGTGTCGAGAAGATGAAGTTTTCTTCACGGTCTTCTGTGATTTCGATGTCGTTCGCAGCCAAATCAACTTGTCCTGTTTGAACAGAAGTTAACATTTCATCAAATCCAAGTTCCGTGAACTCAATTTCAAGTTCAAGACGCTCGCCAATTTCACGTACAACTTCCACTTCAAATCCCGTTAATTCATCAGATCCTTCAGAACGGTAAGATGTCGGAAATAATGTACCAGATGTAGCAACAGTTAAGCTGCCCTCTTCTTGGATGTCGTCCCAAGCTGATTTTTCTTCTTCTGTAGCTGTATCCTCGTCATTTCCACAAGCGCTTAAAAGCGACACAATCGCAAGACCAGCAACCATGGACAATTTTTTACTCCAAAATAATTTTTTCAATTGTTATTCCTCCTATAGTTTTGTAGCCTATAAAACATAGCATTATTGGCGAGCGGAGACAACGTTTTCGTGACTATATTATCAATAAAAACTAATATTTTATTAAAAGGCGGAAAAGTCTGATAATTAAGTCTGATTTGTGGAACAGTTTGAACAATAGTTGTATTCTAGAATAGAACAAGTCCGTGTAAAACACAAAATGATAAGACCATAATAAATGGCCGAGTTGGATTTGGAATCGTATTGGGTAAGGTTGACGAATATTTTGATATTCAACAGAAAAGCTTTTACACCAGTAAGGAGGAAGAATCATGACAGTTTTAAGAACGGTCGATTTGACGAAAAAATTTGGCGATTTTGCGGCTTTAGATAAGGTGAATATTGAAGTGGGTGAAGGAGAAGTATATGGGTTTATCGGACCCAATGGCTCTGGGAAATCGACAACTTTGCGTGTGCTTCTAGGGATATTAAAAGCGACAGAAGGACGAGCTGAAATTTTTGGCAAAGATTCTTGGAAAGAGGCAGTGGAAATCCATAAGCGGGTTGCTTACGTTCCGGGAGAAGTGAGTTTGTGGCCGAACTTAACCGGAGGGGAAGTCATCGATTTATTGGTTAAACTGCGCGGTGGCAATGATTACAACCGCCGGGAAGAATTGATCCAGAAATTTGATTTGGACCCGAGCAAGAAATGCCGTACGTATTCCAAAGGGAATCGTCAAAAAGTGGCATTGATTGCGGCGCTCTCTTCAGATGTCGATTTGTATATATTAGATGAACCTACTTCTGGTCTCGATCCATTGATGGAACGAACCTTTCAAGAATATATTATCGAGGAAAAAAAACAAGGCAAAAGTATTTTATTATCAAGTCATATTTTGTCTGAAGTTGAAAAACTTTGCGACAAAGTGGCGATTATTCGCGAAGGCAAAATTATCGAAACCGGGTCATTAAAAGACTTACGTCATTTGACAGGAACGATTTTGTTGGTAGAGACAAAAAAACCAATTTTGGATTTGGCTAACGTACGAGGAGTGAGTGGGATTCAACCAAAAGGAAATGCGGTATCTTTTCAAGTAGATAGCGGAGAAGTGGCGGGTGTGATTAGTTACATTAGCCAGTTTGAAATTGTTCGCATCGAAAGCTCACCTCCAACATTGGAACAATTATTTATGCGTCACTATGAAGTCACTGATAAAACGACTGGAGCAGGAGCGGGGGGCGAGGCTTAATGAACCGGCACCTTTTTGAAGGAACAGGCACATTAATCCGGTTTATTCTACGTCGAGATCGACTGCGATTACCGATTTGGCTCGCCTCTTTTATTGCGATTTCGGTAATTGTGGCCTTAGCTTTTGCGGGGCTCTATCCAACCAATGCAGACAGACTAGTGATAGCTGAAACAATGCAAAATCCGGCTGTGATCGCCATGCTCGGTCCAGGCTATGGTTATGGACTGGAAACTTATCCGATTGGGGCGATTACGGCTCACGAAATGTTGTTAATGACTTCCATAGTGGTTGCGCTAATGAATATCTTATTGATGATTCGCCATACACGGACAGATGAAGAAGATGGTCGAATTGAACTGGTTCGCTCTTTGCCGGTAGGGAGACTGTCTAATTTACTATCGACTTTAATTGTGTTGACTAGCGTGAATGTTGTCTTGGCGTTATTTTTAGGCTTTTCATTAGCAGTGCTCGGCATAGAAGGCATGGGACTTGCAGGGTCACTCCTGTACGGTTCGGCTTTAGGAGCAAGTGGATTGATTTTTGCGGGCGTCGCCGCTGTTTGTGCGCAGTTGTCTTCAAATGCTCGAAGCACACTGGGGTTAGCGTTTACCTTTTTGTTAGTGTCTTACATCATTCGTGTAATTGGCGACTTAAGAAATGAGACGTTGTCTTGGTTTTCACCCCTTAGCTGGGTTTTGCGGACAGAAGTATACGTCAACAATTATTGGTGGCCGATTGGATTGGCCGTATCGGTAGCTTTGCTGTTAATGGGTTTAGCTTTATACCTCAATTCCATTAGAGATCTTGGCTCGGGCTTTCTCCCTTCACGATCTGGGAAAGAAAAAGCTTCAAAAGCGCTTCTCAGTTCGCTTGGTCTAGTCTTCCGACTACAACGAACCGGCTTTATCATTTGGGGAATTGGGCTTTTGGTTATTGGCGTGATATATGGCTCGCTTTTTGGAGAGTTAGAAACCTATTTTGAGGATATTGATCTGATGCAGCAAATGGTTATTTTAGTAGAAGGGTTTTCACTAACGGAACAATTCATCCCGTTACTCATGTCCATCATTGCTATTTTATCTACCATTCCGGTATTAATGTCGATATTAAAAGTGAAAACAGAAGAAAAAAACGACCGACTGGAGCATCTGGTAAGTCGGGCGGTTTCTAGAAATCGACTGCTGGGCAGTTACTTGGTTATGTCGATTTTAACCGGATTTGTTATGTTGACTGTATCGTCTATCGGTTTGGGCGTGATGGGGAATATGGTAATGGAGGAAAGTTTACCGCTTGGCACTTATTATAGCTCGGCCATGGTTTATTTTCCGGCAATTCTTGCTATGATCGGAGTAGCGGTACTATTGTTTGGTTGGCTCCCGAAATGGACAGGTTTAGTGTGGCTGTATTTGGCGCTTGCATTTTTCATTGTCTACATGGGAAGTTTGTTCCAGTTCAAAGATTGGGTAGAAAAGTTAACGCCATTTGGCTATGTGACGAAAATTCCGATCGAAGACATGGACTACTGGAGTGCCGGGATTATGGTTGTGCTAGCGATTGGTTTTATTGGAATCGGAATGATTGGCTTTAACCGTAGAGATATTGGAAGATAAAGAAAACCCTGTTATCCATGTAAAAAGGATAACAGGGTTTTTTCTGTTATAACAGCAACCACGCAGCAATTGGTCCGAGTAAAGCACCGAGTACGGCGCTTAATGTCATCGCAACGGAACTCATCGAGGCTTCTTGTTGACCGTATTCAAAGGCTTTTGCTGTGCCCATGCCGTGAGCAGAAGTGCCGAGGGCAATACCTCGACCAATCGCCGAGTCGATATGTAGCCAATGCAATAGAGAAGGTCCGAGAATATACCCGGTGAATCCAGCTACCATAACAAACACTGCCGCTAAGGAAGGGATACCGCCTAAATTGCTAGCCACTTGCATCGCAACAGGAGTCGTTAACGATTTTGGTAAAACTGTCAAAATGAGTTGTTCTGAAAAACGAAACAATTGAGTGAACAAGACTCCACTGGCCATACCGACGGTTACCCCAGCTACGATACCTGAAATTACCGGTATCAAGTTTGTGAAAAGCAACTCTCTTTGTTTGTACAAAGGAATTGCTAATGCAACAACTGCCGGACCGAGCAATGTACCAATCCAACTACCGCCTGTCATATACGTATCGTAAGGGACATTAGCTATTACTAAAATGATGGCGAGAATGGCAGTAGAAGCAAGTACAGGGTTTAGCAAGGTTTTACGATACCGTAAATAAACGATATTCGTAAGAAAATAAGTAGCTACGGTTAACGTGGCAAAAAAAGCAGCGAGTAAGTTAAATTCCATTAATCGGATCGCTCCTTCCGTTTTGCAGCATACTGACTGACCCACCCGGCTACAGCCATCGCAAGAAATGTACTAGCCATAACAATGGGAATGAGCAAAATCCCTTTTCCTGAAAATAGCTCGCCGTACTCAATAACCCCAACAGTCGCTGGGATAAAATAAAGCGGCAAAAAAGCTAAGATGAAATGCGCGCCTGATTCAATCCATTCCAAACGATAAATTTTCAACATAAGAGCAGCGAAAAGCAAAAGAAACCCGATAATGCTGCCCGGCAAAGGAATATTGAAAAAATCCTGTAGTTGTTCACCTATTAGATAAAATCCAACAATAACAAGAATATGAAGTAGAGTATAAACATATTTCAAAAGATACGCCGCCTTTCGAATAGAGTGAGGTGACTACCAATTCTTTCCGTAATAAATTATTTTACAGCATTATGGTTGAAAAGCGAGAGCAGTTGAGCTTCTTTTGCAGCTAGCTTAAGCAATTGATATGAAAAATCGAATGAAATACTTTAAATTACATGAAAATTTATTAGGAAAATAGAGTAAAAGTGTTAATGAATACAGAATGAATACTATTTTGACTTTCTAACAGCCGATGCATGTGGTGCCTCTAAAAACGGCTGGGAAAATCAGTATTTTTCTTGATTTTTATACATCTAAAAGTATATGTAGTATATCGAGATAATGATCACGTATTGATGAATTGATAAAATAGCAAGAAATTTTAAAAAATGTGCATTAGAAGGCTTGCATTTCAAATAACATGCTGTATTATTACTTTATGCAATATATCGCAATCTTTTTTGAAAAGGAAATGTATTATATTGGTATATATAAAGTACGTATGTTTAAGCGTTAAAATTTTAGGAGGAATTAGCAGTGGATAGTAAATTATCATTTAAGTCGTATGCGGTAGTAGGAATGATGTTGTTTGCACTTTTCTTTGGAGCAGGTAACTTAATCTTTCCTGCACAGCTAGGACAGTATGCCGGAACAAATGTCTGGATTGCCATTTTTGGTTTTCTAATCACAGGTGTTGGTTTACCGTTACTTGGAATCTTGGCGATTGGTTATTCGAAAAGTAACGATTTGCAAGATTTATCAAGTCGTGTGCATCCGGTTTATGGACTGGTTTTCACAGCGTTATTGTATTTGACGATTGGCCCATTTTTTGCTTTACCAAGAACCGGCGCAGTTTCTTATGAAGTTGGGGTTGCCCCATTTATCGGAGATGCCAATGCAACAATCGGTTTGCTTATATTCTCTCTCATCTTTTTCGGGGTTTCACTTTTGGTTTCCTTAAACCCAACGAAAATAGTAGATAGCATCGGGAAAATTCTTTCACCAGCTATTTTAATAACGTTAGGTGTGTTGCTAGTTGCCGCTTTTGTAAATCCAATGGGCAGTCAAGAAGCACCACAGCCAGTTTATTCAACAGGCGCTTTCTTTACAGGTTTCACAGAAGGTTATAACACAATGGACGCTCTTGCTTCTCTTGTATTTGGGATTATTGTGATCTCAGCTGTTCGTAAAATGGGCGTAACGTCGTCTAAAGGTGTCTTGATGGCGACCATGAAGAGTGGTATTGTCGCATCCGCCTTATTAGCCATCGTTTACACTGGAATTGCTTATTTAGGTTCAACAAGTACATCTACTTTAGGTGTGATGGAAACGGGTGGACCTGTGTTGAGCGGCGCTTCGAATTATTATTTTGGAACGTTTGGTGCCACATTGCTAGCGGTCATTATCATTCTTGCTTGTTTGACAACGGCAATTGGTTTAACGGTAGCTAACGCTGAGTTTTTCCACAAATTGACGCCGAAAGTTAGCTATAAAATGTATGTTGTTATTTTCTCTGTCTTTTCATTGGTTGTAACCAATGCAGGACTTTCCAACATCATTACGTATTCGATTCCAGTATTAATGTTCCTGTATCCGTTAGCGATTGTACTGATCATATTAACGTTTGTGTCTCCATTATTTAAACACGCTCAATTGGTGTATGTATCGACTATTATCGTTACATTTTTGATCAGCATTATTGACGGATTTAAAACCTTGACTGCTTTGTTAGGTGTCGAAAATCCAACATGGCTTCAGTCAGTAATTGATTTTTACTCAGCTACATTACCGCTTTATAACAATGGACTGGGATGGCTCTTGCCAGCGATTATTGTTATCGCCATCACGACGATGATTGCTCGTAGCAAAAAGAATGTAAAAGTTCAAACAGCTCAGCAAAATTCATAATTGAAGGAATAAAGGTGGGTTCGGAAAACCGGGTCTGCTTCAACATAAAAGCTGTATCAAAAGCATTTTCGCTTTTGATACAGCTTTTTATAATGGCTTATAAACTTTTTTCGGTTGTAAGGTCATCTATCGTTCGAGCCCAATTTATTTTCATCAATTGGGTCACTTTTTCTGGGTTTTTCTCTTTTAAAGTTTGAATAATTTCGACATGTTCGTCATACGAGCTTTTTGTCAGCATTAATGAATGATGGAAAAATTGTCTTCTTACATGAGATTGAAGGCTGCTGAGTATCGAGTGAATATAAGGATTGTTAGCGGCATCGACAATGATTTGGTGAAACTCTTGATCAATTTTCAAAGCGGAAAAACCGTCTTGGATTTCAATGGCTTCAAGAAAGCGTTGGTTTGTTTCTTCTAATAAAGTGAAGATGTCTTGATTGAGATTAGGGATGGCTAACTCTGCCGATAGGGCTTGCAAAACGGCAAGAGGTGGGAGTAAATCTTTCAAGTCCCCTTTTTTTATGTTCGTAACGCGCGTGGCTTTGCCCGGGAACATTTCTACAAATCCTTGCACTTCTAACAATTGCAAAGCTTCACGGATAGGGGTTCTGCTTAAGCTCAATGCTTGTGCTAAATCCGTATCAATTAGTTTTTCTTCAGGTTGTAACGTGCCATCAATAATCCATTGCTGCAATTGAAGATAAGCACTTTCTTTGGCTGAGACACGGACAGGCTTTGTGTAGTTCACTGGAATAGGCATTGCGAGCTCTCCTTTTCTACTGCTAGATTACTCCTATTATACAGTAATACTCGCTTACGACAAAATATATTATACAATATATCGGTATACACCCAAAAACAGTCTACAAATAGCCGTTTGTGGTCTTTAAAATCGGGAATGATAAAAGGAAGAATAGATTTATATACTGAGGGGGACTAAGAATGCTATCAATCGTGCCGAGTAAGGACGTTGAAACTATTGCCATTGAATTTGAAGGCGAAGTAACACATGAAGATGCCATGAAAATTGATAAAATTATTCAAGATAAATACGCAGATAAAGGAAAGTTTAATATTTACGCCATTATAAGTGAAGAACATGGAGCAACATTTGAAGGCCTTGAAGAAAGCATGAGGCAAAATAGAGAGGCGTGGAATCACTTTCACAAATTCGCGGTGATTAGTTCGAGTCATGGAGAAGAACAATTAGTTGAAATGAAACTTCTATTGCCAGATATTGAAGTAAAGTATTTTAAGTTAGATGAAATGAATGAAGCATGGGAATGGATTCAAGAGTGAAGAAAAGCGTTTTGCATGATTGCAAAACGCTTTTTTTAATAGAGCTTTTTTAGGATTCTTCAATTTTGAGCAAATCAGCTTTAACGATGTGAAAAATACTTAACACAATGGTGTTTCCTTCTGCGTCTTTTACAGGAAACAGACTTACGGCTATCCCTGAGAAATGATTTTCTAGAGGACCTTCAATGCGAATGTTCTCCAAGTATTCCCCAGTGGTCAATCGAATATTGTAAATATAGAACTTCTTCTTCATGACAAATCCCTCCTAAGCATCGTATTAGGAAATTCACATGACGAGGGTGGGCATAAGCTCAGCTATCGTATACACTAATTATAAAACAAAACGATGTTTTACAGATAGGATGAGAGACGATGAAATCGGAAATTTCGATTAAGATAAATGATAAATTTAAAGCGGAGTATGCGAAAGGCTATCCGTTAATTACGAAAGAAGCTTTAGAAAACCCAGACATGTTAAATAAGGAAGGCAGCATTCTAAAGCTAGTGGATAAGCAAGGTCGCTTTTTGGCAAAAGGCTATTATGGCCGACAAAACAAAGGGTATGGTTGGGTTTTGACAACTAGTGAAAATGAAACCATCGATCAGTCTTTTATTGAACAAAGATTAGCGACTGCCCTATCACGTCGCCAAGCATTTTTTAACAATCCAGAGACCACGGCTTTTCGCGTTTTTAATGGGGAAGGTGATGGATTTGGTGGGTTAATCATTGATTACTATGATGGTTTTTATTTGCTAAGTTGGTATAGCGAAGGTGTTTATACGTTTAAAGACGAAGTGATTGCAGCGCTTCAAAACGTCACAGATTGCAAAGGCATTTATCAGAAAAAGCGTTTTGATACAAAAGGTCAATATATTGAAGAAGATGATTTTGTTGCAGGTGAACGTGGCGAATTTCCGCTAGTGGTTAAAGAAAATGGCGTAAACTTTGCTGTGTACTTGAATGATGGCGCAATGACGGGCATCTTTTTAGATCAACGAGACGTACGAAACACCATTAAACAAAAATACGCCAAAGGCAAAACCGTACTCAATACGTTTTCTTATACAGGTGCATTTTCAGTAGCAGCGGCACTTGGTGGCGCGACAAAAACAACGAGCGTGGATTTGGCGAAACGCAGTTCGAGTAAGACAATTGAGCAATTTAGTGTCAATGGCCTCGATTTTGAAAGCCAAGACATTTTGGTTATGGATGTTTTTAATTATTTTAAATACGCCAAGCGAAAAGAATTGAAATTCGATTTGGTTGTTTTGGATCCTCCAAGTTTTGCGCGTTCGAAAAAGTACACGTTCAGCACATCAAAGGATTATACGAACTTGATGAAAGAAGCGATTGCCATTACTGAAAAAAATGGCGTTATTGTGGCTTCAACAAACAGCGCTTCTTTCGGAATGAAAAAATTCAAAGGGTTTATCGATAAAGCCTTTAAAGAAATTGGCGGCAAGTACAGCATTGTTGAAGAGTTTACATTGCCAAGTGATTTCCGCGTGCAAAAAGAATTTAAAGAAGGCAATTATTTAAAAGTGCTATTTGTGAAATTGGGCTAATTCGAAATAAATACGAATAGTTTGTGACGAAATGTATTGTCGGTGTGTAAAAACAGTCGAATTGTTTTAGCAATCGCTGTACAGCGTCCGCTATGCCTTCTATAATGGATAGCAGATTGAGAGGGATAGTTGATGTTTAAAGATGCCTTACGTACGTTTCGTTTTATGGGACTTCTTGAAGGAAGTTCGTTGTTAATCTTACTTTTCATCGCAATGCCGTTAAAATACCTTTTTGACTTTCCGGAAGCGGTTAGCATGATCGGACCGATTCATGGTGCATTGTTTAGTCTCTATATTTTACTGACGATTTATATGACGTTTGTTTTTAAGTGGCCGTTTCGTTTCTCGGTAGGAGCTGTGATTTCTGCGTTCTTGCCTTTCGGAAACTTCGTTTTGGATAAGCGTCTTGAACAATGGCAGCAATATAAAGCTTCTGCCGCCTGACCTAAACACTTGTGGAATTTTCCGCAAGTGTTTTATTTTATGGAAATATAATGAGCTCCTCTATAATAGAGTTATTGAAATGAAATAGGCGTATGCGAACAGAAGAACAGGAGTTTTTAACATGAAAAAGAAAAACAACGAAATTGGTTTAAAGCCATTTTTGTCTTTGTTATTAACGTTGAAAATTCCAAAGCTGGCACTTGCGATTGGATTGATTGCTAGTTTAATCACGACACTTGTCGGCTTGGTCGTACCATTGCTGACAAAAAACTTAGTAGATGGGTTTTCGCTAGAGTCACTGAGTGTGCCGTTAATGATAGGAATTGCTGTTGCTTTTATTGTGCAAGCTGTGATTAATGGGGTGTCGATTTACTTGCTCAGCATGGTAGGACAGCGAGTCGTGGCGGGATTGAGAGAACGAATGTGGGCAAAGTTAATCCGATTGCGTGTAGGTTATTTTGATCAGCATTCAAGCGGAGAAACGGTCAGCCGCGTTGTAAACGATACTGGCATAGTGCGGAATTTGATCACCGATCATTTTCCTTCGTTTATTACCGGGATCATCTCGATTATTGGTGCAGTGATCATTTTAGTCGTTTTGGATTGGAAGATGACGCTCGTCATGATGATATCGGTGCCATTAACCATCGCCGTCATGTTCCCATTAGGGCGCAAAATGTCGAAAATCTCTCGAAATTTGCAAGACGAGACGGCCCATTTTACAGGGCACGTTCAACAAACTTTAGGTGAAATTCGGTTAATGAAATCTTCGACAGCGGAAGATACAGAAGAAACAAGAGGCGTTGAAGGCATTGATAAATTATTTAAGTTGGGCATGAAAGAAGCGAAAATTTATGCGTTGATTGCACCGCTTATGTATTTGGTCGTTATGGTGGTTATCGTGTCGATTATCGGCTATGGCGGAATTCGTGTTGCGAATGGCGAAATGTCGACTGGATCGCTCGTCGCTTTTTTGTTGTATTTATTCCAAATTATCGTTCCGATGGCGACATTTGCACGATTTTTTACAGAGCTTCAAAAAGCAAAAGGAGCGACAGAACGCATTATTGGCATTTTAGAATTGCCTCTTGAAGAAGCGGCAAAACAAACAGTTTTAGATATAGCTGGGAAAACTTTGAGTGTGAAAAATTTGAGTTTTTCGTACGATCAAGGAGAGCCTGTCCTACAAGACGTATCATTTAAAGCGCAACCCGGGGAAATGATTGCTTTTGCAGGGCCAAGCGGAGGCGGGAAAACGACCGTTTTTGGGTTGCTTGAACGATTTTATGAACCATCGTCAGGGGAGATTTTGATTGGCGACATGCCGATTCGAGACATCTCTATCGCTTCATGGCGAGATCAAATTGGTTATGTGTCACAAGAAAGTGCCATGATGGGCGGAACGATTCGGGAAAATTTAACGTATGGATTGCCAAACGCTGAGACCATTCATACTGAAGAGTTATGGCGCGTTACGCGTATGGCTTATGCTGAAGATTTTATTCGTGAATTTCCAGATGGACTGGACACGGAAGTTGGAGAACGTGGTGTCAAATTATCAGGTGGGCAGCGTCAACGAATTGCCATTGCGCGCGCCTTTTTACGAGATCCAAAAATTTTGATGATGGACGAAGCTACTGCGAGTTTGGATAGTCAGTCAGAAGGCATCGTCCAGCAAGCATTAAGTCGCTTAATGGAAGGACGCACCACTTTAGTTATCGCACACCGTTTATCAACCATTGTGGATGCGGACAAAATTGTCTTTATTGAAAAGGGGCGGGTGACCGGAGTCGGGACCCATCAAGAATTGATCGCGACGCATTCGCTTTATCGTGATTTTGCGGCGCAACAACTTACTTGACCTTAACGTAACGTAAAGGTGTAAGCTGAGCTTATCAGGAGGTGGCGAGATGGAATACACCGTGAACAAGCTTGCGAGACTATCTGGAATTAGCACACGAACGTTGCGTTACTACGATGAAATTGATTTGTTAAAGCCAGCACGTAAAAATTCTTCAGGCTACCGAATTTACGGTCAGTCCGAAGTGGATAAGCTGCAGCAAATTTTGTTTTACCGGGAACTAGGACTTGAACTTGAACAAATAAAGAGCATCGTCAATAATCCCGAATTCGATGGTTCGCAAGCTTTGGTTGAACACCGAGAAAAACTTCTCGCTAAGCGTGTGCAATTAGACCTCTTGATTAGCAATGTGGAAAAAACCATTTCCGCAAAAAAAGGAGCGAGCACGATGACAGACAACGAGAAATTTCAAGGTTTTAAGCAGAAGCTAGTCGACGACAACGAACAGCAGTATGGCAATGAAATCCGTGACAACTATGGTGACGAGCTAGTCGATCGATCCAATGCAAAAATGTTGAAGCTTAGTGAAGAAGACTATCAGGAATTTATGAAGCTCGAACAGCAAATTTTGAGTGCTTTAGTTGAAGCGATGGAAACGGGTGACCCAACGAGTGAAGCGGCACGGCAAACAGTCGATTTGCATCGTCAGTGGTTAAGTTTTACATGGTCGACATATAGTAAAGAAGCGCACCGGGGGTTAGCGGAAATGTATATAGCAGACGAACGATTTGCTGCGTACTATGACAAAGTCCAACCGGGTGCTGCACAATTTTTGCGAGATGCGATTGTAGCGTATACGTCGTAATTTCTTGATTAGGTAGGCAGTCCGATGTTTCGGACTGCCTTTTTTTATGGGGATTTTTGGTTGTGCGCGCGTAAATTGTGAGGAGCGCGCATATTTTTGGTTGTGCGCGCGTAAGTTTTGAGGAACGCGCATATTTTTGGTTGTGCGTGCGTAAGTTGTGAGAAGCGCGCATATTTTTTGGCTGCGCGCGCGTAAGTTGTGAGGAACGCGCATATTTTTGGTTGTGCGTGCGTAAGTTGTGAGGAGCGCGCATATTTTTTGGCTGCGCGCGCGTAAGTTGTGAGGAACTCGCGAATTTTTGGTTGTGCGTGCGTAAGTTGTGAGGAGCGCGCGAATTTTTGGTTGTGCGCGCGTAAATTGTGAGGACCGCGCATATTTTTGGTGGTGCGCGCGTAAATTGTGAGGAGCGCGGGAATTTTTCGACTACCGTGCATAAATTCTGAGGAACGCGCATATTCTCCGACCAACGTGCATAAGTTCGCCACACCGCGCATAAGACCCGAAATGCTACAGAAAAGCAGTGTTTACAAAGCTTTAACAATTGTTTACACGCGTGTCACGGCATCTTCATAAAGGCTTGTTATACTAAAGCCAATTAAGCAACTGCCAACGATTCGTTTTAGTCGAAAAGGAGAGGTTTGCATGAACGGGAAGAATAAGAAGTCACCAATTGTAAAAGTCATGTCGTTTAATATTGCTCATGGATTAGGGATGGACGGGATCGTGGATTTAGAGAAGACCGCGCAAGTGATTGAAGATTCGTGTGCGACCATCATCGCTTTGCAAGAAGTTGATCGTCACTTTTCAGTCCGCAGTTCGTTTGTGGACCAAGTAGGTTGGTTAAGTGAAAGACTAGGAATGTATGCAGCTTACGGGGCCAACATGGATGTGGCACCATTAGATTCCGAGCGTCCAAACCAACAATACGGTAATGTCATTTTAAGCAAATACCCAATCAAATACAGCGAAAATCATTTATTGAGCCAAGTGTATTGTCCTTTTGGAAATAATGAACAACGCGGCATATTGGAAACCGTCATCGAAGTGGATGGCAGTTATGTTAGTGTCTTTAACACGCATTTGGCACTTAAAGATGAAGAGTTAGAAGTAAGTGTCGACGAAATTTTAGCCATTACTGGAAAAAGCCATTTTCCGCGTATCATTGCAGGCGACTTTAATGCCCCTGCTTCAAATATCCATATCCAAAAGCTCAAGAGCCATTTTCGAGATGCATTTCTGAAAATGAAAAGAGGCGACGCTTATACCTACCCTTCGCCTTACGTAAACAAAGAAACGGGTGAGGTTTTCCGACCAGCCACACGCATCGACTATATTTTTGCAGATCCTTATTTAGATGTGATACAAGCAGCAGTCATCGAAACTGCCGTTTCCGATCATTTGCCGATAGCGGCGGATATGATTTTATCGGGTGCTAAAGTGGACGATCAAGTTTACACACGCAAAGCACGTGTAACTGTATAAAGAATTTAAAAAACCGGGAGCTCTAAAGAAGAGCTTCCGGTTTTTGGTATCCGTAAAGGTGTGGGTCTGTTTGTTGGCGTCTGCATAACTTCACAAGTAAATAAACAACAGGAGTGTCGGCAACTGCAACGATCCACTTAAAGATGTATTGCGTGACGATCATGCCAAGCAATACACTAGTTGGCATCGTGCCGTAAAAAGCGATGGTGATAAAAAGACTCGTATCCACTAATTGGCTTGCCATTGTCGAAGCATTATTGCGCAACCATAATCGAGAGTTGCCATGTTTATTTTTCAGCTTATGAAAAATCGTGACATCTAGGTTTTGGCTAATAAAATAAGACACAAGACTCGCTAAAGTTACGCGGAAGCCTGCAGAAAAGATGGTTTCAAATGATTCTTGGTTTGCGAAAAATGGGGCAGAAGGCAAATGAATCGCAAGAAAAATAAAAGCCAACGCACAAAGTTGTGTGATAAATCCAGCTGTCACGGTTTGGCGTGCGGCTTTTTTGCCGTACACTTCTGCGATGGTATCAGTAATCGGAAATGTAAAGACATAAACGATTACAGCGGCTGGTAACACTGCCCATTCCCCAATGCTAAATAATTTGACTGCTAAAATGTTCGAAAGGATTAAGAGACCGACAAATGCACCATTTAAGTAAAGTAACATGTGCAGACTCCTTATCGATTAGTAATCGTTTCAGGATTCAAGTCGTGGTTCATCATCCGATACGACGCCATTTCTTCGTATTTTGTTCCAGGTTTGCCGTAGTTTGTGTAAGGGTCGATTGAAAGGCCACCACGTGGTGTGAATTTCCCCCATACTTCGATGTAACGAGGGTCCATCAATTTGATTAAATCGTTCATAATGATATTAACGACATCTTCATGGAAATCTCCGTGGTTACGGAAGCTGAACAAATAAAGCTTGAGTGATTTGCTTTCTACTAATGTTTTATCAGGGATAAAGCTTAAGTAGATTGTCGCGAAATCAGGCTGTCCTGTTTGCGGGCAAAGTGAAGTAAATTCAGGGCAGTTAAACTTTACGAAATAATCGCGCGTGTGTAGGTTGTCAATTGGTTCTAACACGTCTGGATCGTATTCAAATTTATACTTCGTGTTCTGATTGCCTAGCAATGATAAATGATCGAGTGTATCTTCGTTTCTTCCTGCCATAATAAACGGCCTCCTTTTAGATGACCGACTGGGAAGAGGGCTATAAAAAAACGGACAAAAGAAAAAGCCAAATCGCATGTGGATTTGGCGGAGTTTCGACAATCCATAGTTTTTTATAGAGGGTGAAATGCTATGAACCTCTCCCGTTGCCGGGTTATTAATTTTTTTACTCACTTATCTTATAAGACTTACTATTCGTTGTCAATCGGACAAATTTGTTAAAATAACAGCATGGAGATAGAGGAGCGGATAGCATGAGTCACGATCACGATCATTTTGAAATGACGCGAAATAACAATCGAAAAGCATTAACGATTGCGCTGGCCATTACAGCTGGGATTATGCTGCTAGAGTTTTTCGGGGGGCTTTTCACCAATAGTTTAGCTTTAATCGCAGATAGTGGTCATATGCTGTCGGATACCGTATCGCTCGTACTTAGTTTGTCTGCAATTTGGTTTGCTGGAAAAGCAGTTTCTACTAAGAAAACGTATGGGTATTATCGTTTTGAAATTCTTACCGCTTTTATTAACGGCATTACATTGTTTATCATGGCGGGCTTTATTATTTATGAAGCCATTCAACGAGTATACGAGCCGTCGGAAGTTCAAGGGGGCTGGATGTTGGTCATTGCGGCAATTGGTCTTGTGGCCAACTTATTGAGTGCTTGGGTCTTGAATCGCGGAGCAGATGTGCATGGCAATTTGAATATGAAGAGTGCTTATATGCACATTATTGGGGATGCATTAGGTTCAGTCGGAGCGATAGTCGCCGGGTTATTAATTCTTCTATTTGACTGGACGATAGCCGATCCAATTATTTCTGTTGTCGTTGCGCTATTAATTTTGCGGAGTGCTTGGGGCATTCTTCAAAACAGTTTGCACATTTTAATGGAAGGAACGCCAAGAGACCTCGATTTGCAAGAAATAACAGCGCGTCTTCTCGAAATTGAGGGAGTCGTAGATGTTCATGACCTTCACGTTTGGACCATCACGTCTGGATTGGATCAATTTACGTGTCACATTGATGTGGAAGAGAACGTAGATGAACAACAAATTCTGCAACAAGCACTAAAGTTGGTACATGATATTTGTGACATTGAACATGCCACCATCCAAATTGAAAAACCAAACACTCATCACTCTTCTTTAAAGGTGTAAATTTGTTATAAAAAAGACTTTTATACAAAGAAAAACAGACGAATTTATGTTCTTTACGAATTGCTGGAACCTGCACTTTTTCATGGTAAACTAAAGCTAAAAGCTAGGCAGAAAGGAGCGGCAAGGATGGCAGGAAACAATGGGCATGCATTGCAGGAGCAAACGGTAGAGTGGATAAAAGCACAATTTGATGAACCTGTAGAAATTACGAACGTTCAGTCGCTGACAGGAGCAACTTCCTCAACTTTATTTGAATTGGTTGTTACCTCAAATGGTTTGGAACGTTCTTATGTGTTACGACTTTTTCATAAAAGGGATTGGCTACAGAAAGAACCTGATTTAGCAAAACATGAAGCCTTTAGTCTTCAATACGCAGAAAAAATGGGCCTTGCTGTTCCGCATTTAGTTGCTTATGACGCAACCGGTGAAGAAAGTGGCATACCTGCAGTGTTAATGTCGAAGATGCCTGGATCGGTCGTTCTTCAACCTTCGAATGATGAAGTATGGATAGATGAACTGGCATCTACTCTAGCCAAGTTGCATCAAACAAATGCAGAGGACTTTCCTTATGAATATTCTCCATATAATGACGTTTTTTTACTGGAAAAACCGACATGGTCGAAAGTTCAGAACGAGTGGATGCGCGCTTTCTATATTGTTTCTGGTAGCCGTCCGGCTTTTCGAGAATGTTTGATTCACCGCGACTTTCATCCAGCTAATGTGCTATGGGAAAATCGCCAAGTGACTGCCATCGTCGATTGGGTCAATGCTTGCCGTGGCCCCGCAGGAATTGACGTTGGACATTGTCGCGTAAACTTAGCGCAAATGTACGGAATTTCTGTCGCCAATGATTTTTTGGCGGCTTATGAACGTCATGCAGGGAGTGATTTTACGTACGATCCTTATTGGGATCTTGTTTCGCTAACAGATATTTTAGATGGCTCACCCACTGTTTATCCAGGCTGGAAAGCTTTTGGCATGAAAGGCTTATCTAACGAGTTAGTACGTCACCGATTAGACGATTATTTATTGAGTTTACTGGATCGATTCGATGATTATTAAGCTAGCTCAGTAGATTTCTAGGTTTGATTTCTCCGATAAAGGCAATATACAACAATAAGTGAGTTTTTTGAGGAGGAAATCAAATGACAGATAACCAATTACATCAATTAAAAAAACAACTAGAAGAACAAGTAGCATCATTAGAAGAACGAGTTGAGCAAACAGAAGAGTTTGAGTCAACTGAGCTTTCCCATTATGATAATCATCCAGGTGATAATGCTACCGAGTTATACGACCAAGAACGTGACTTAGCGATGGAGCAATTTAAAGAAGGCGAACTGGAAAAAACAAAAGCAGCACTGGCTGCAATTGAAGAAGGTACTTATGGAAAGTGTGCAGTTTGCGGTAAGGATATTCCATTCGAACGGTTGGAAGCATTGCCAACAGCGCTTACATGCATCGACCATGCCGACCAAGAACCTGATTTGGAAAGCCGCCCAGCAGAAGAAGATGTTTTGCAAGCTTCTACAAAACAGCCTGTTGAAAAAGAAGACGGAGCTATTCGTGATTACGAGGATAGCTTTGAAGATGTAGAAGATTTCGGCTCATCAGATACGCCGCAAGATCAGCCAAACGAAGATCCACAAAAATTTTTTAAAGACGAAAACTAATAGTAAATCCCCTTCTGCCTATGGGCATGAAGGGGATTTGAGCATTAATCGTATTTCCCGGGAAATATGAGCAGAGGAGAATGCGCATGAGTACGTTAGAAAAAGAGATATATGCCTTAGAATGCAGTCATTTAAAGCCAGATGTCCGAGTTTCTGCCGAAAAACTGGGAGATGTATTGGACGCTGAATTTTTTGAGTTTGGCAGTTCGGGTGGCGTATTCAAAAGAGTAGATTACAATGGCGATCATCCACTAAATCCAGATCCAATGGAAATCAATTTTTTCACTGTGCATGAATTAGGACCAACCGCTGTTTTGACGACTTACCAAGTACATAATCACAAAACAGGAAGACTAACGAATCGAAGTTCAGTATGGAAAAAAGATCTAATGGATGGAAGTTATTTTTTCATCAAGGAACGGTTTCGAACGGAGACGTGTTTGAATAAGCGCTTAAGAGGCTATTCACATAACAGTACTATTATTGGCGAAGGAGGAAACGATATGGAACACGCCATCGTATTATTTGATGGAGATTGTAATTTTTGTGATTCGAGCGTTCAATTTATCATAAATCATGATCCGGCAGGTTATTATCAGTTTGCTTCACTGCAAAGTGAAATTGGCCAAGAGCTCTCTAAAAAACACAATGTGCCGGATGATGTAGACAGTTTAGTATTGATAAAAGATGGTCAAGCTTATGTGAAATCTGAAGGGGCGCTAATGATTTCAAATCATTTAACGGGGCTTTGGAAATTGGCGCATTACTTAAAACCTTTTCCTCGCGCACTGCGAGACGGAGCGTATGACATCATTGCCAAAAATCGTTACAAAGTATTTGGTAAACTAGATAGCTGCATGTTGCCACCGCCTCATATTCGCAAACGATTTTTAGATAAGTAAATTCAAAAGCCCGAACCTGGGAATTGTTCAGTTCGGACTTTTTTGTGGCTAAAGCTATAAAGCATCAGCTGAAGTTCGATAGTCGCCAATACTTATTAGCGGTAGGTCCTGCCATATAAGACAAACCTTCACTTTCTGATTGGTGAATTTCTGTCCACTGATGATCTTCGCCATGTTTTAAATATACTTCATGGTTGGGTGATTGATCATGGACACCGAAAATCGTGTAAGTACCATCACGATAAAAATCAGCGGAAAGAGTATAGTCGATATTCGGTGAAGTGGTGAGTGGGTTTCCTACAGCATGTGTTAGGGCGATAGAAACCTTCTCATCGGACTCAGCCGTTTTTACCAATTCAACTTCTTCAGCTGAAGCGACATCTGCTTTACTGAATTTTTTTCGCCAATTGTACCCAATCGTCGGACCAACGTGTTTATCCCAAGCTATTGTTGGATCGTTCTCGTTAAATGATACAGAGAAATTGACGTGAGTTCGGTACTCGGGTGAATCTGGATCAAAGGCGCGATCATCTCCTTTAAAGTAATGAAAAGGTGAAAGGAGATTCGGGTTTTTTAACAAAGTCTCCGGTAAAAAAGTGTTATAACGGAAATGCCAAACAGGCAAAACCACAGACTTAGATTGATCGGATAATAAGGAATCTAAAGGAGCTATTTTCTGGGTGATCCAAAAATCTTCCGTTGCAGATTTTTCTTTAGAAGAGTCTTGCTGCAATGCGCCGAACACTTTATGAAGCGATAATTTTTTCTCGTTCCCTTTTTTGTCTTCTCGGGAAACTGGACGTTTGCCACGAATCCAATACGTGAGTGGTTGGTCACTTAATACCTCATCGTCTGTATACTGGTTTTTTTCAACAGATTCGATAAACTGACCGTTGCGATAAATATCGAATGTGGAAATGCCTTCAATTTTTCCCCACGCCAAAGAAATACGGCCTTCAGAAACGATGGTAGTTAATACGATTCCAGCAAGCACGTTGTCTTTAGTAGTTTTTCGGTTTTCTGTTCCTGTTTGCAACCGGATTTTGTCTACCCACTTTCCCGAACTATCTAATCGTTCGATAGTGTAAGTGTACAAATGGTCCTCTTGCAACCCTTCATCTTTAAAAAAGTTTTGAGTGCCGGTATAAACGACTTGTGTTCCGCGTTTGACTCGGCAAACAGCTTCTGTAGTTGACCATCTAAAATATATTAATGTATCAGATTGCTCTAATACGAGAATATCCAATCCACCTGTCATTTCTCCACCTCCGTATGCTATTGTTAGGCATATACCCTTTTTAAAAACAGGATGAACCTGTTCCTGTAATTTGTATGAAATTAATAATAATAAAAAATAATTCGAGTTTAAGCATAAAGGTCGGATAATTAGGAGGATTTCAATGGACAGTAAAAAATCAGTAAAGAATTTTGGTGATTTTGATGAAGCAGCTGCGTACATTTTACAGTTGTTAAGCAAACAAATCGGAATCAATTCTTTGTTTATCGCAAAAAATGACGGACACATAAACAATATTCTCAAAGTACATAATGCTGACAAAAAGCTAGTAGAAGAAGGCAGTTCGATGCCTCTAATTCAGTCATACTGTAGCTTAAGTATCAATCATGGTGCAGTTCCATTAATAATAGATGACGTTTCCAAAAATGAATTAACGCGCTCTATGGAGATTACGAAAAATTATGGCCAAGGCACGTTTGTTGGAGTGCCAGTTTACTATAGCGATAATACAGTTTACGGAACGATTTGTGGATTGGACGATCAATTCCATAAACTTTCCGAAGAAGACCTATACACGTTTGAAATGATGTCGACGTTACTGACCTATGTATTGGAACTCGAAAAAGCCAACCAGCAAATCCAAACATTGACGGCACCGATTGTACCGGTAACGAAAGGGGTAGCAATCGTGCCAGTGATTGGTGACATTACGGCTCCTCGAGCAGAAGTTATCATTAAACATGTACTTGAAAAATGTAGCAGTGAACCTATGGACTATTTGATTATCGATGTTTCTGGAGTCTTACAAATTAATGCTGTCGTTGGCGAATACTTGTTAAAGCTTGTCAGTATTTTAAAAGTGATTGGTGTGACGCCAGTTATTACGGGGATTCAACCTTTTATGGCATTAAAAGTTCCGCATTTTGCGGCAGCTTTAAAAGACGTCTTGATAGAAGCAAACCTTGAAGCAGCGTTAAAAAATCTTGGATTTGTACTCATAAAAAATGAAAAGAAAAACCAGACTTTCGTTTAGAAAGTCTGGTTTTAGTTTATCTAAAATTAATTTCATCCAAGTGGTCTACTTTTTATTTGGAGAAACGAATCGCTCTCGCTAGTGTGCGGTTCTCCTTTTTCAAGGTTAGAAGAGGATTCAATGTTTCACTAGCTTTCCTTATCAAAAAATACATGCTTGAGTTCCCACGTGTCACCGATTTCTAACAAGCCAAATGAAAATTGTGCTTGGCGGCGTTTATCGGTCGGAGAGCCTGGATTAAATAAGGTAACGCCATCAACTTCTCTCATTACCGGAATGTGAGAATGCCCAAAAACAATAATGTCTACATCGTCATCAACAAACGTATCATAAGCTTGTTGCTCAGTCGGTTTCCGATTGCTGTCTCCGTGAACTACGCCAATTTTTAAGTGGCCAAACGTTAAAATTTTCTTGCGGCCAAACTTATCTAGAATATCCCACGGATCGACATTGCCAGTAACGCCATCAATATCTGCATATGCGGCAAGTTCATGATAAACATCCATCGTTTGCCAATCCCCCGCATGAATGATGAAATCTGCTTTTTCACATGCATCTACTAGTTGTTTCGGTAATTTTTTAGCACGGAATGGAATATGGGTATCTGAAACAATCACAATGTTCTTCATCTAAACGCCTCCCGTCAGTTTCTTTCACTTTACCAAATAAATACCTTGAGGTCGAAATCTAACTGTAGTTCTCTTTAATAAGCTATAAAATCTTTCGTTTTTGTGAGTGAAAAGGCCCGTGATTCACTAGAATAAAAACCGAATCTTTCTCAAAATATCAATAATGTGTTGAAACTAAGTATATTTCTACAACATTAAAGTAGTTATGATGGATTGAATTCGTATAATTCCAATTATATACTGTTAATAAGAAATATTGTTGATTCTTGGAAAAGAAGGGAAGAGAGTATGAAAAAGTTAAAAGTTTTGATCTTTGCTTTATTTACAATGGTGTTTCTAGGTTTTTCTCAAACCTCTGCTGAAGCGCATGCCCCAAATTTACATATCGGTGTTTCTGGAGATGGTGTAAAAGAACTTCAAACTAAACTAAAAAAATTAGGTTATTTTAACACCTCTGCTACCGGCTATTATGGACCTATAACTCAAAATGCAGTAATCGAATTTCAGCGGGACTTTAATGTAGCTGCTACGGGTTTCACGGGCCCGTTAACACGTGCTCGACTTGCAGAAGTTGATATGATGGCACATGTAGTAAATGGGGAAGCGCGAGGAGAAAGCTATACCGGACAAGTAGCAGTAGCGGCTGTCATTTTGAACCGTATTGATTCGGCTAAATTCCCAAATAGTACGTACAATGTCATTTTTCAGCGCAATGCATTTACGGCTGTAAATGACGGACAATACAATTACGAACCAAATGCTTCGGCCTATCAAGCTGTAAGGGCTGCTGTGAAAGGGTCAGATCCTTCACTAGGAGCAACTTATTACTATAATCCAAGAGGCGTTACAGATACATGGATTTTCTCACGTACAACGATTACCAAAATCGGCAAGCACGTATTTGCCAAATAAACGCCAAAATCGCTCTGTATAAACAGAGCGATTTTTATATGGGGTGAATAAGCGTATCGAAAAGGCTATACTGAATTAGCAACTAACGAGAGGTGGAATACAAATGACTGAAACAAATGCGCAGCAATTGGCGCCTAAAACATGCAGCATTGAAAGACTGGTAACGAATAAGCAAGACGTAGAAAGAGTGTTGCTCGGTAAAAAAGTAGCCACGCGTCGAAATGGTCGTTATGCAGATGTTGGAGAAATAATGGTGCTTGAAGATAAAAAATTTTTGGTAGACCGTGTATACCAACAAACTCTTGGAGAGTTAACGGATGAAATCGTAGCAGGAGAAGGATACGCGACTGTTGAGGAATATAAGCAAGCGATTTTGTCTACTCATGCAGGTATGCCTTGGTTGCCACAGATGACTGTCTGGGTTCACGAATTTCATTTAACGGAAGAGTAAGTACGAAATGTACACACTCATTTTGTTTGCTCATATTTTAAGTGCGGTTTTATCGATTGGTCCGTTTTTTGTGCTACTTCCTTTAGTCAAGCGAATGGAGACCGCTGCGGGGGATGTTCTCCTGTCACATATTATCACGTTTAAATCGGCAACTCGCCTTGTGAAACATGCGGGACATGTATTAGTCACAACGGGTGTTTTGTTGATTTGGCAAGGCCCGTGGGGGTGGGGAACTTCGTGGATACTAGGCACGATTGGCGTTATGGTGGCTTCCGTGTTTTTCCTAGCACGTGCATTTACACCCACTCTCCGTAAGTTTAATGACGAAAAATTTGATCAGCTAACATTGGTTAAAAAGTTAAATCGCTCTTTATGGATTTATATTTTTTTATTAATGTTGATGATGTGGTTTATGGTAGATAAGCCAATGTTATGGCAATAAAAAAGACGACATCGCTCTAGTTGAGCGATGTCGCTTTTTATTTTATTGCCCCAGCCGTCATACCAGCGACAAAATAGCGTTGTAAGAAAACATAAGCAATAACCATAGGTGCCGAAGCAATAATCACCCCTGTAAAGAGCATTGGGTAATTTGTGGAGTACTCGCCTTGGAATTCTAACAAAGCAAGCGGTAAGGTTTTGTATGCATTATCTGTAATAAACAGTAACGGATACAACAAATCATTCCAATGCATCACAAATAAAAAAATGGCTGTTGCCGATAAAGAAGGCAATGACAGCGGAATCGCTACTTTTGTGTAGATTTTCCAATTTCCTGCACCGTCAATTGTGGAAGCCTCAAATAACTCTTTCGGCAAAGTTTTCATAAAGCCCGTTAAAATGAAAACAGCAATTGGTAAAGTTGTAGCGATGTTTACAAGAATGAGGCCTAACAAACTATTAGTTAAATTTAAATCCAGCATGAGTGAATAAAGGGGCACCATGCTAACTTGTGCAGGAACCATCATGCCAAGCGTAAATAAAATAAATATTAGATTGCCGATCCAATTGTTGAGTCGCGTAATGCCGTAACCAATTAGCGATGCAAAGAATAATGTCAACGACACGGAGAACAATGTCACAATGACGCTGTTTAAAAAATAACCAGCCATTGTTTGTTCTTGAAAAATGGA
The DNA here is from genome assembly GCF_001687665.2 of Planococcus donghaensis. Classification (NCBI taxonomy): domain Bacteria; kingdom Bacillati; phylum Bacillota; class Bacilli; order Caryophanales; family Caryophanaceae; genus Planococcus; species Planococcus donghaensis. Next base: position 279,214 of record NZ_CP016543.2, read on the forward strand.
GGAGTAATTTTCAAATTGAAATCCCGATTCTGGCCAACCAAGAGGATTTCTAAACGTTTCTTGAATGGTCTTTAAAGACGTTAAGACAACAATTAATAAAGGAATCAAAATTAGCAAGGCATAAATAATGAGTGAAAATCTTCGGAAGAACAACCCGTTTTTCCTCCTCTCTTAATACGAAATACGATTAGAGCGTAAAACCTTGAACTGCAGGTAAGTAATAATCGCAATAATCACCATGAAAATAACTGAAATCGCACTAGCATAGCCAAATTGATAGCTTCTAAAGGCGATATCAAAAATATAAGTGGCGACAATTTCTGTTGAATTATTTGGGCCGCCACCTGTCATCGCGAACACTAGATCAAATGCTTTGAAAGACTGGATGGTTGTATACGCAACAACGATGGTAGCAGAAGGTGCGAGTAGCGGCCACGTCACATTGCGAAACGTTTGCCATTTCGAAGCACCTTCAATTTTCGCCACTTCGTAAAGTTCTTCTGGAATGGCTTGCAAGCCAGCAACAAAAATAATCAGCATTTGTCCCGCGTGGAACCATATTTGTGTAACGGCTAAAGAGTAAATCGCAATATTTGCGTTGCCGAGCCAGTTTTGTGCTAAAAATTCCAACCCGATTAACTCTAATAGCTGATTTAATATACCGAGAGAAGGGTCGTAAATAAACGACCATATAAAAGCGACTGAGACAGACGATAAAATGGTCGGGAAAAAGTAAAGTGCCCGTAAGAAAATAGTCGTCTTTGTATTTTTCAAAACGATTAACGCAAAAGCTAAGGCGACAAGCGTTTGAAATACCACAACAACTAACATGAATTTCAAGTTGTTGCCAATCGTTTTCCGGAAAACAGTATCTCCTGTAAAGGCACGTTCATAATTTTCAACCCCAACAAACTGAAAGCTCGAACTTAAGCCGTCCCAATCTGTAAACGAATAAAACAATGCGCTAATCGTCGGATACACAAAGAAAATCGCATATAAAAAAAGCCCCGGTAAAAAGAATAAGTAAATTGATTTCGAAGTTTTCATGCTGTTAATCCCTATTTTCGTCTACAATCTGTTGCGCTTCTTTTGCAGCTTCCATTGGCTCTGCTCCACCGAGAACGTTTTCAATAGAACTTAAAACAGCAGCTTCAATTTGAGCATTCGTAATCAAGAATCGGGGCTGGAAACGTGTTTTTCTTTCGTCAATCCAATAAGCTGTATTTTGCAACACTTCAGATTCATATTCAACATCATTAATCGTTAAATGTTGACCTGTTTCATTAGCATATTGTGAGGCGATTTCAGGCTGGCTAAGAAAAGCGATAAATTCTTTTGCTTGTTCTTTTTTCTCTGATTTGCTATTAACCGCAAGCATGAAAGTCGCTGTGTTAATGCCCTCGTACATCGCTTCGCTTTCTTCTACTGTAATTGGCGCCATCAAATCAAGTTCGAGGTCAGGGTTTAAGTCAAGTAAAGCTGACATATGATAAGAACCCGTTGCTAGCATGGCAGCTTCTTCGTTAGCGACCATCGCCATTGCCGAATCTTGTGAAGTGCCTAGTGCATCTTTTTGAATATAAGACTTTTGTTCAAGTAGCTGGAAATCTTCTAAAGTTTTCACCCACCACTCATTTGTTAAAGATTCTTCACCATTTTGAAGTTTTTCGAAAACATCTTCATCAGGTGCATTATTCATCATCATACTGTTCATAAATTGGTTCGGGCCAATATCTGCACCCGGAAAGGCAATTGGAGTAATATCATTTTCTAAAAGAGTATCAGCCATTGTTTGAAATTCACTCCAGCTTTTTGGAACTTCAAGACCAAGCTCTTCAAACATGCCTTTGTTGTAAACGGGCATATTGAAGACCAATTGATAAGGTAACGCTAGCTGAGCCCCATCTTTTTGACCAACACTAATCAATTCTTCATCAAAATTGGAAACAAAATCTTCTCCGCTTAAATCTTCAAACAACCCAGCGCTAGCAATTGCTTCGAACTGAGCTCCTGGGAAGGAGGTGAAGACGTCACCTGTTGAACCATCTTGCAACAGACGTTGACCGGTAGCTTGATATTGTTCAGATGGATAAATGGTCATTTCTACGGAAACAGCAGGGTTTTCTTCTTCGAATTGAGCAATAAGATCATCTAATACTGCTTTATCCTCGCCGCGCCAATGGATAAAACTAATTTTCGTGCGATCTTCCTCTCCTTCAGTACCCGAATTGCTTTCACCTGCACAGCCTGTGAGAAATAGCGCTCCAGATAAAAATCCGGAAGTTAGAAGTAAAGAACGTTTCATTGATATTTCTCCTCCTTCATAATTGGAAATTAAATAACACTTACTCTATTTATACATGATTCTGAATAGAAATAACAGAATTATCTAAAATCATTGAATATAGTTGACAAATCCCTTTGGATTTAATAAGATGAGCACAACCTTTTTGTACGGATTGCGGTAGAAGGGGTCGGGAGCGACGTCGCCGAATTCTAGTTGAGAAGAGCATAGTAGAGCCAAATCGATGAATAAGAAAAGTAGCGCAGATTAACCTCTCAAAGAGAGCCAGTGGCAGGTGGAAACTGGTGGGGTGTCTGAGTGAATGGACTTATGAGTGATTCTTTGAACAGTAGTAGAAGAGTCCGTTTCCCTACGTTATCGGGGGTAGAGTGAAAGCTGTAAGAGCTTTAACATGAGGTGGTACCACGGTCAATCCGTCCTCTGCAAGGAACAATTCTGTTTCTTGCAGGGGACTTTTTTGTTTATAACAGGTAAGAAAAATGCACGAGTAACGGCGTTTTTCAGAAATGGAGATGAGTTGAGATGAGTAAAGAAATGAAGACGAGAAAAATTGATGGGGATTCGTTAACACCTATTGCGGTGTTTAATCGATTAGCAGGAGAACGCAAATGCTTGCTTGAAAGTTCATTAAAGACGAGTGTAACAGGTCGTTATTCGTTTATCGGAGCAAATCCGACAGTGGGTTATATCGGCCACGGACAACAATTGCGAGAACTTAATTTTCGGACAGGTACTGAAACCTTACATGAAGGAAAACCATTAGAGCTCATCAAAAAGTTAATGCCGCGCTATGATGCGGAAATAGAGGGGCTACCTTTTACAGGTGGAGCTCTAGGTTACATTGGGTACGATGCGATTCAAGTTTACGAACCTGTTAAAGCACCAAAAGAAGATAGCCTTCAAATGCCGGATATTCATCTGCAGATTTACGAGACGATTGTAGTATTTGATCATGTGAAAAATGATGTGACCATTTTGTCATTTGAGGATAAGCTAGATGAAATTGAGCAGCAATTAGCTGTTCCAGAAAAGTCAGTGACAACAGACCAACAATCGCTGCAATTCAATTCCAAAACAAGTGATTCTTTTTTCCGCAAACAAGTAGAGCAAGCAAAAGACCACATTCGTAAAGGTGATGTGTTCCAATTGGTTTTGTCGCAGCGTTTGTCTGCAAGTTACAAAGGAGATGCTTTTACGCTGTATCGTAAATTACGCAAGCAAAATCCGTCGCCTTATCAATTTTTCATTGATTTTGATGGCTATGCAGTAGTTGGGGCTTCGCCAGAAAGTTTGTTGACGATACGTGACAGTCATATGATTACCAATCCGATTGCAGGCACGCGCAAACGTGGAAAAACGGAAAATGAAGACAATCGTTTGGCAGAAGAATTGGCTGGTGATGAAAAAGAACAGGCTGAGCATAAAATGCTTGTCGATCTCAGTCGTAATGATGTCGGACGCGTTGCTCAAATTGGGACGGTAGATGTACCAAAGTATATGGTCATTGAAAAGTATCAACATGTCATGCACCTAGTGTCGGAAGTAACAGGAGAACTAGACCCGAAAATGCATCCACTAGACGCATTGGTATCATGTTTACCTGCTGGAACAGTTTCAGGAGCACCTAAAGTTCGTGCTATGCAATTGATACAAGAGTTTGAAGAAGAACGAAGAGGTGTTTACGGTGGGGCAATTGGTTATTTAGGGTTTAATGGCAACCTTGATGTAGCCCTCGCCATTCGGACTTTTGTTGTGAAAGATGGGATGGTTCACGTTCAAGCAGGAGCGGGTATTGTGTTTGACTCGGACCCTCAAGCAGAGTACGAAGAAACGCTTCATAAAGCGCGTTCACTTACGGAGGTGTTCGGATGATTTTATTAATCGATCACTATGACTCATTTACGTATAATATTTATCAAGCGGTCGCAGCAATGGGTGTCGAAGTTGAAGTAGTGCGTTATGGTGTCTTGACGCTTGAAGAGATTAAAGAAAAAAATCCTCAAGCGATTATTCTTTCACCAGGACCAGGTCATCCGCGGGAATTGCCCGAATCGATTGAGCTAATTCAGAAATTACACAAGTCTGTTCCAATTTTGGGGATTTGCCTCGGCCAACAATTAATTGGCGCAGCATTCGGCGGGAACGTTGTCGAAGCACCGTTTATCCGTCACGGTAAAGTGTCGGATGTATCGCATAGTCATCAAGGGCTGTTTAAAAACATGCCTTTGCCGTTACCAGTCATGCGCTACCATTCGCTTGTGTTAGAACCAGAAACATTGGCGAGTTGTTTAGAAGTTCAGTCTAAAGCACTTGATGACGATACGATTATGGCGGTAAAGCATAAAGAATATCCGGTTTATGGGATTCAATTTCATCCGGAATCTATCGGTACGCCAGATGGTGTCGAATTGATGAAAGAATTTATCGTACAAAGTCGTCAAGAAGCAACGCAACAACGATAAAAAATAACCGTAAGCCAAAAGAGGCTTACGGTTATTTTTATGAACGAATTAATGGCATGGTGCAGCAACGGAATGCACCGCCAGATTTAATGATTTCAGAATAATCGACTTCGATGACGTGAAAACCACGAGCAGTCAAATGCTTATTCACTTGCACATTTTGTGGTTGGCTAAACACTTTACGATCGCCAATTGACAGTACGTTAGTACCTAATGCAAACTGTTCTTTTTCATTAACGCGTATTAACGTGTATCGTTCAGCGAGCATACGAATGGTAGCCTTATCAAGCGCTTCTGGGAAAATTAGTGCTTCAGTTGGAGATAAAATATTAAAGACACAATCCAAGTGCAAGTACTTCTCATTAAAAGCAATCGGAACAATTTCGAAATCGCGCAGCTCAGCTTGCAGTTTTTGAATGGCTTTTTTAGAAGTTCGACTACTAACTCCAACAAAGGCCGTATCCCGGTCAATGATGACGTCGCCCCCTTCAATTCGGTGGCCCGCTAATCGCTTGAAATTAATATGATAATTTTCCATCCACTTTTCGAGCTCTTGTTCTTCACCTTGGCGAATACCAGAAGCCATTTCACTAATGAATACCGTGTCGCCAATGGTAAAGCCAATGTCACGTGTGAAAACTTGTTCCGGATACTTCTCTGATGGCTCGATCAGATCTGTATGAACGCCGTTTTCGATTAATGCTTGAACAAATGTATTGTGTTGATCCAATGCTTTGTCTACATCAATATTTTCATCTTTGTATCTTTTTTGAACGTCATTGATGACGTCTTTTATTTCCATAAAGCGAGGGGGACATAACAAAACCCGTCGAAGCGGATCGTATTCACTTTGGCTGTGAGCAGATAAACTTTCTTTTGTCGTTGTAGCCATATTATTTCCTCCAAAAAACATAGTTGGTACTTTACTATTCCTTTTGAAAAGAGAATTAAAACATGATTGTTAATAGAAGATGCACAAAAACTGGAGAAAATGAGAGAATAAAGTGAGTTTAAAAAAGGAGGAATACCTTCATGGAAATTATTCAACAAAATGCGCCAGATGACCGTGAGTTTATACGGAAAAAAGTGATTGAACACAACATGGCTAATTTATCTGCAGAAGCCAAATCTCCAATTGAGCAAATGAATTTTATTGTGCGCAACGAGGAAGGGGAGATTGTAGGGGGGATTACGACTACAAGCTTCTGGAAAAGCTTACATATCGATTTTTTGTGGGTAGCTCCTTCAATGAGAGGTCAGCGCGTGGCAGAAAAGCTAATGGCTCAAGTGGAGGCTTATGCACACAGCAAAAAATACAGAGTAATGATTGTTGATACATTCAGTTTTCAAGCACCTGAATTTTATAAGAAGCAAGGTTTCATGGAATTTGGGCGAGTGAACGATCACCCAGAAGGACATAGCCATCATTATTTTGAAAAGTGGCTTGTTGATCCTACTGAGATTAAAAAGCACTAAAAAAAGGAAGCCCGCGGGCTTCCTTTTTTGACTATTCTTGGTCTTTGTAAAACACTTTGTCTACGTTGTATCTAGCTTTATGAGCGTTGATTAAATACGTTTCGTAGATTTCGCGTTCCATTGGATCTTCAACGAAAGAAACCGTAATGCGGTAAACTTCTTCACGGTGATTTTTCAATGGTGATACTGAATCTTCAAAATGCTTTTTCACACGTTGACGTAGTTTGCGGGCTTTTCCGACAAACAATAGCTCGCCGCTATGGTTGAAGAATTGAATAATGCCGCCTTTATCGCGTGGAATATCGTGCAAATCGATAAAGCCGAATAATGGTTTGATGACAGCTTCGTCACCTGTAATTTCTTGTTTGCGCTGTGTAATCGTCACATCAGCTTTTGGTGGTTGAATATTAATCATGCTTATCACGTCCTCTAGTTATCGTATTGCCTATTTTAACACAAAAAAGAGCGAAAATCCATTCGCTCTTTTTTACTGTAGATTCTAGTCGTTCCTACAAGGAATTTAGTTGATCGCTGGCTGGTTGATCACCTTGCAGCACTTCAAATACTTTATGGTACGTGTTGTTGCGATCGAGCACATCCACTAGAACATGGGCCACGTCTGCTCGTGGAATAGATCTGCCTTCTAAAGAACTAAAGCCGTCAAGCGACACTTCAATCTTGCCAGACTTTTCTTCATCTGAAAGTGCGCCTGGGCGAACAATGGTATAGTCTAAATCGGTTGTTTTCAATAAATCATCTGCTGTGCGTTTAGCGACAAGGTATGGCTTCATCGCTTCGCCGCCGGCATCTGGGTTGTCTGATCCAACCGAACCTAGTTGTACAAAGCGTTTTACCCCTTTTTGTTGTGCATATTGTGCAGCTTTTACTGAACCCCATAAATCAATAGTAAGTGTTTTATCAGCGCCTGTTTTTGGACCAGATCCTGCTGCAAAAATCACAGCATCTACGCCTTCAAAAGCATCACTGAAATCTTGCTCTAAATCGCCTAAAACCACATTAGTAGCACCAAGCTCTTTTAGTTTATCTATTTGTTCTTCTTTACGAACCATCGCAGTTGCTTTGTGATTCGTTTCAGCTAATTCTTTGACAATGTTGCGGCCGACTTGACCGTTTGCTCCAATAACTAATACGTTCATTCGATTCCACTCCTTTAATTGTCTTCACTTTCTTTATGTTCCCGGTTATGAGGAGAGTAAACGTTTTATTTTGCCGTGTAACTGTCCAAACGGGGTGAGACAAGCTAGAATAGAAGAACGGAGGTGTTACAATGCAAATTACAGATTACGTATTTCACAAAATCAATGACCCGACGGGTATCATGGTGGGCGATCGCTATGAATTCTTGTTAAACGTTGAAGTGGACGAAGAAGATGAATTATATACGGAAGGCGGCTTAGAACTGCGTGTCATTATCGCGGCAGAAGAAGCTGGAGCCCGTATCGCACATTATAACTTTATCGATAAACAAACAAGAGGCGCGCTTGAATTTGGACTTGAAGACGAGGAAGAAGAAGAAATTCTTGCTTACTGTTCAGAAAAATTAGCGTAACCCAAAAACATCCTGCTTAACGCGAGCAGGATGTTTTGTTTTATATGTTGACTTCGATTTTGGCTGATTTTTTCAACTCTTCAATTTTGGCGAATACCGCATCTTGTGTTTTTTGTCCTACTAGCGACTGACGGATTGTTGGCTCCATTTTTTCTAGAGGTGGGGCTTCTGCTTCAGAAGATGCTACAAAGTCTTCATATGCTTTTTTGACTTCTTCGTCAGTTACTTTATCCACTTCGACTTCTTCTGCAACATATTGTTCATATACCAATTGTTCGCGTAGTTGCAATTCCATTTCTTCTAGTGTAAATCCGGTTTCGTTTAATGCGGCGTTCATTGCTTCTTCTGTTTCAAACTGTTCTTTCAATTCTGTTAGGCGTTCTTTAACTGTTGCATCATCAGCTTGATAGCCTTTTTCCTCTGCATCTTGCAAAATCACGTGATTGCCAACTAATACAGACAAAGCTTGTTCTTTTAGAAGTTCTGCACTTTCCGCGTCGGAAACCGATTGTCCTTGAGCAGCTAGTGTAGCTTCAAGCTGACGTGCCACACTATTATAAACTTTTCCTAAAATCTCTTCTCCATTTACGATAACCACAACCTCTTCTTTTTCGGGCAACTCAAGTGTATAGGCTGCAGGAGTTGTAGCGCCTGATTGCTTGGTTGTTTCAGGCTCGGATTTTTCTTTTGATGCTTTTTCATCATCAGTGCATGCACTTAGTGTTAGTAATAATAAGAACGGGACCAATGCGAATGTCATTTTCTTCATCATGTTAAAACTCCTCTATCGATCTATCTGTTTAACAGTTAATCACATTCCTTTCTCCGATACAAATAGTTGGAGATGCTTGTGCAAATAATGTTGCAATTCTGTATAATGAGATGAAACGTAATTCTCTATTGAATAACTCAAAAGCCAATTGAATTTAAAATGTTTTATGGCAATGGTATGATTGAAAAATACATAGATAACACTACATCACTTATACTTTTGGAGGAATCCCTATGACAAGCTCAAGTAAAATCACAGCACGTAAAACATTAGACAAAATTCAGCCGTACTCACCAGGAAAGCCGATTTGGGAAGTGCAAAAAGAGTTAGGGTTAGACCGTGTCGTCAAGTTAGCGTCTAACGAAAATCCGTTAGGTCCATCACCTAAAGCAGTAGCAGCTATCCAAAACGGATTAGCAGGATTAAACCGTTACCCGGATGCAGATGCGAGTGCATTAAAAAAAGCGATTGGTGAAAAATATCAGGTAACACCAAAACAAGTGATTACAACCAACGGAGCAGATGAATTGATCACATTAATCTCTGAGGCTTTTCTTGAAGCAGGGGACGAAGTAATTGTTCCATCTCCTTCATTTAGTGAATACGACTTCGGAGCACATATTATGGGCGCTACCGTGGTACCTGTTCAATTTAAAGAAGGTTTCGAGTATGATGTAGACGCATTGATTTCAGCCGTTACGGAAAAAACGAAGATTATTTACATTTGTACGCCAAACAACCCAACAGGGACATATATTCCGAAATCGGATTTGGATAAGTTAGTCAATGCACTTGATGATGTATTAGTAGTGATTGATGCAGCTTACGATCATTTTGCAGATGCATCAGATTACACAAATGGTGTGGAATATGTGAATGCAGGGTACCCAGTTGTCACGTTGGAGACGTTCTCAAAAATTTACGGCATTGCTGGTGTACGCGTTGGTTTCGGAATTGCGCCTGAAGCGATTATTCAATCCATTTTAAAAGTAAAAGAGCCATTTAACGTCAATACATTAGCGCAACTTGCAGCGACCGCAGCCGTTGGAGATGCTGAACACGTTAAAACTTCACAAGAAACCAATAAAGCAGGCCGCCAGCAATTATACACAGCTTTTGACGAGCTTGGATTAACGTATATTGAAAGCATGGCTAACTTCGTGTTAGTACAAATTGGAGAAGATGGAGAAAACTTATACAAACAACTAATGGCTAAAGGTGTCATTGTTCGCCACGGGAAAATTTGGGGATTGCCTGATTACGTCCGAGTTTCCGTTGGGACAGAAGAAGAAAACCAATTCTTCATTGATGCGTTAACAAGTTTAGTAGTAAAACAAGCGTAGAGAAAAAGCTTCCGGTTCCGGAAGCTTTTTTATGTGTACTATTACCTTGCGTTAAACTTTTTAAGTCCTAAGTTTTTATGAGTGGGCTTGACGAATTTACGGAATAACATATATTGAATAGAAAATAACGCGAAAGTGGTTAAGCAAAGGTTAATGTAATACCACAGACCTTCTCCAAAAAAATCTAGAGGGGAAGTGGTTGTGGGACGTTGCATTAAAAAGAGGAAATTGGAATCTGTCCATGGATTGAGAAAAAATCCTACTATAGCGGCGTATAAAAGAAGTAAACCATAAACAGAAAAAAGAGACCGCATCGTAATAACTTGAGGACGACTTAAGGCTAAAAACAAGCAGGCCCATGTTATAGCAGTATGGTGAATAAAGAATTTCCAAAACCGAAAATGATGGTAGTCATAAGGTAATTCTGGAGTCACTAGTGCTAAAAAAGCGGGCAGTACTCCTAAAAAGAAGGCCAGTTGAATCCAGAAAGGACGCATAGTGAGTAGGCCAATTATGGAAACAACAGAAGCGACTCCGCATAGATGAAAAGGCATTTGGTTATGAAAGCGCCAAACGTCATTAGCGATAGCCCAGTAATGATAAGAAATTTCCGACGCTAAGAGGAAAACTAGCAATAACCAGCGTAACCAATAGACCCCTTGTTGGGTTTCTTTTAACTTATTTTTAAACGAGAAAAGAAGAAGACTCCCAATAAGAGCGATAGTGAGTACGATCAAGTGGCTCGTAGAAAAAAGAGTGAAATAATGAGTAGACGTCGCACCAAACCAGCTTTCCATGACGCATCACCTCCATCCAAAAAAATATTGTGAGAATAGTTTAACATTAATGGGCTGTTTAAGTGAATTGAAGCTGGTCGTTTCATCTAAGCATAAACAGATGTTTTGCATGAAAGGCTCTTTGTAAGATAAACTGCTTTAAAAGCTCCTTAGGAGGAATGCCGACATGGATCAACTAAAGTTATTGTCGTCTATCACTTATATCGACACGGAACGTTCCATTGAGGCTGGCGAAATGAAAATCGTTGAAACCGAGCGCAATATTGACTTATATAGAGATGCATTGATAACCCCAGGCACACAATTTCATGTTGCGAATGTATGGGATATCTCTTATAAGTCGTTTTCTTCAGAAGCTAGATTGTTATACCTTCATACACACCGTGGCGTACTGACATATATGATTTACACAGACCCGGATAAATTCGTAAAAACGTTTAAAAAATTGAAAAACGAGAATTATTAAAGAAGATAGGTTTTTTCCTGTCTTCTTTTTCGACTTTATAGAGTTACGTAGAAACGTATATGCATGTGATAGGAGAGGAGAAAAGAACATGGAGAACACTATCAACATTGCAAAACAATGGATTGAAAAAGTGAACGACAAAAACATTAACGCCGTACTAGAAGTTTCAGATCCTCATATTGAATTGGTCGGGCCAAGAGGTGTAGCAGAAGGCCACGATATTTTGCGGAAATGGATTGAACAGTCAGGCATTCATATGGAGACACAAGACTACTACGCGAAAGGTGACGAAGTAATTTGTGTTCAAAAAGCTACGTGGGAACACCAAAGTGGGCATGTCACAATCTATACGTATATGCAAATGAGAAATGGAAAAGTCCATCGCTTAGGAAGATACGACACATTGGATGATGCTTTCGGAGAATGTCATTTAAGTGAAGAAGACTTAGTTGAATAGAAAAAAGGACGGAGATAATTCTCCGTCCTTTTTTGATGATGTTGAATAGTGAGAGATACGCCAGCTGATAAAATAAAGAAATCGTCTGGCACTTACTTTAATTCACTATTTATCAAATCGCCCAACTCATCCCAATTTTTAACGCGGGGCAAATCAAGGTGGCGGTTATAAGATTGATCTTTAACAATCACGGTAACGGATTCACCCGTTAATGTATTTAAGACAGCTGGCTTGTCATCAAAATAATAATCCAACTGCAAACTTTTAATGATATCCACTTTTTCCGAATCTTTCATGCCACAAAAAAAGTTTTCTCTTGCGATAGGAAAGCCTTGTTCAACCATCCAATTGAATGTTTTTTCCGTGAATGCGATAGGACGCGACGTTATATAGTAGATTTCATGCCCATCTGATTCGAGCTGCTTTAACAAGTCGAGTGCATCGGCATACAATGGACAATCGGTGAAATACAGAAACTCTAACGAGCGATTCCACATGTTTTTACCTTCTTCGTCGCTCAATCCAAATGCCTCATGTATTTCCACACGGTTCAACTCGTGGAAAACAGCCAGATCTACGGGTTTGTTTAATTGTTTTTGGTAATAGTGAAAGGCGTATTCACGCAAATTAATCAAGGTATCGTCTATATCAAAACCGAATTTCATATGCTACTGCCTCGCTTTTCAGGGTAACCTGTAAATTTAAAGTCTTTGCCCACTTTGCTGAATTCACCATCGCGCAATTCTATGGCATCTTTCATCCACTCTACACCTGTTCCTTCAATAAAAGTCGGTGCCATTTTTCCACCTACAAGTTTTGGCGCAAAATAAAATACCACTTTATCGATCAAGTCATTTTCTAAGAATGCTGCATTGATCGTGCCGCCACCTTCGATAAATAATGAAGAAATGCCTTTTTCACCGAGCGTGCGAACAACGTCGACGACATCTACTTGCGTATCATGACTAGTTTCGAATACCAAAACGCCTAATTCTTCTAACGCTTTTCTTTTGTCGGCATCGTAATTTTGACTAGTAAAAATCCAAGTGTCCACAATCCCATCTGTAACAAGTTTGGAATCGAGTGGAATACGCAGTGTAGAATCTAATACAATGCGAAGCGGATTTCGACCATTTGAAATACGAGCTGTTAATTCAGGGTCGTCTTCAATAACGGTGCCTACCCCAACTAGAATAGCCATATGCTGACTACGCATTAAGTGAACATCTAATCGCGCTTCTTCTGCTGTAATCCATTTGCTATCCAGAGCGTGTGTAGCAATCTTGCCATCAAGTGTAGACGCTGCTTTTAAAGTCACAAAAGGAGTTTTCGTTACGATGAATTTATTGAAAACTTCGTTCATCTTTATGGCTTCTTCTTCACGAACCCCCACAATTACTTCGATTCCTGCTTTTTTTAACATTTGTACACCATTTCCGGCAACGATGGGATTGGGGTCTAAAGTTGCGATGACCACTTTATCAATGCCAGCATCGATAATTGCTTGCGCGCAAGGACCGGTCCGGCCGAAATGAGAGCAAGGTTCAAGCGTTACATAAATGGTAGCGCCACGACTCATGTCACCTGCCATGCGGAGTGCATGAATTTCAGCATGTGGCTCACCAGCTTTAAGGTGCGTTCCAATGCCAACTATTCGGTTGTCATTAACAATCACAGAGCCGACGAGAGGGTTAGGATCTGTTTGTCCTTTTAAGGTTTGTGCATTCGTCAAAGCAAGGTTCATATAAAAGTCATGGTTTGACATGCATAATGTCCTCCTCGTCCTTTAGGTGACCAGAACGATCGATTTTTGTTTGCAAGTAGTCTTGATTGTATTCGGATTTGTCTCCCCATAGAGAGGTTCGAGATGCAATTTGCAATCCGGCTTTTTCGATAGCATCGACTTTTTTAGGATTGTTGGTCATTAACGTAACAGGCTTAGTGCGAAGCGCTTGTAATACAGCAATCGCGTCCCCATAATTTCTAGAATCATCTACGTACCCTAGTTGTTCATTTGCTTCAACGGTATCATAGCCGTTTTCTTGTAGAACGTAAGCCATTGCTTTACTGAAAAGGCCAATGCCGCGCCCTTCATGATTGGCTAAATAAAACAATGCACCTGTGCCATGTTCGGTAATTCGTTTCATCGATTGTTTTAGTTGATAACCACAATCACAACGTTTACTACCAAAAATATCACCAGTGTGACAAATCGAGTGCATGCGGATTAATGCGTCTTCATTGTTTTCAAAATCTCCGTATACGAGAACACTCGATTGCTGGTATTCAGCAAGATTTGCTGAGTTGAGTTTTTCGATGATACTTTCGTAATCTTCTGTAACTTCATCAAGACTCAACCAGCAATACCAATTGAATACATAAGTTTCTTCATATAAATTCACGGGTAGCCGGATTGGTCCTACTAAGTATACGGCTCCTTCTTCAGTTTGAATCATTTGGATTTTCTCTTTTAATATCGCAAATACTTTTGGATCTAGCTTCATGTTTGTCATTTTAGTTCCCCCTACATGACTATCTACATAATATCGTACTACATCTTGTTACTAAAAGTAAGCTATTAGTCTCAGGAGGTTTTAAATGATAATAATTATCGTCTGGGAAAGGGTTATTCACTTCATAAGTGACATCTATTCTCAATTAAAAATCTTTATTCTCATTTGATTTGATTGTTTGCAGTGGCTATGTTATATTAACTACATTATAATAATTCTAAATAAGAAATAGGAGGAATAAAACATGTTATCAGAAAAACTAACGAATGCGTTAAATGATCAGTTCAATAATGAATTGCAAGCGGCACATGCGTATACGGCAATGGCGGCGTATTTTTCGAAAAAAGGGTACCATGGTTTTGCCAACTTCTATTTAATCCAATCGAAAGAAGAACATTACCATGCGATGAAATTTTATCATTATTTAGTAACAATGGATGAAAAGCCAGTGTTGCAGGCGTTAACTGAACCAAAAAATCATTTTAATAGTGCATTAGACGTTCTGGAAAATTCATTGGCTCAAGAGAAAAGCGTGACAAGCAATATTTATGCACTGGTCACATTGGCTGGTGAATTAGAAGAACATGCGACGTTATCGTTCTTAGATTGGTTTATCGAAGAACAAATGGAAGAAGAAAAATCGTTCCGTGATATTATTGCGAGAGTAAAAGCCATTGAAGAAGGCGGAGAATACTTCTTGAAAATGGATGATGAATTTGCTCAACGTAAACTAGAAGATTAATAGCAAGCCAAGCAGCACACTATAAAACGTGTGCTGTTTTTCTGCCTGAAAGGAAGTGACAATAATGTCTGTGAAATATAAACCGGCTATCCACTTTAATCATGTGGATTTTTCATTTGGCCAAATGCCAATTTTAAAAGGCATTACGGGTTCTTTTCCAGAAGGGAAAATTACGACGTTGGTCGGCCCGTCGGGAGCAGGGAAAACCACTTTACTGAAATTGTGTAACGGATTATTATCTCCACAATCGGGAGAAGTGTACATTAAGGAGCGCGAGATTGAAAGCTATGAGCCAGTGGAGCTGCGCCGCTTAGTTGGAATTGCACTTCAAAGTGCGCCGATGATTACAGGCAGCGTGTATGAAAATTTAAATTTGCCACTAGAGCTTCAAGGAGAGTCGCTCTCGAAAGACGATGCGCTTGAATTGTTGCATGATGTCGGATTGGAAAAAGAGCTTCTTGAGCGGAAAGTAAAAGATTTATCAGGTGGTCAACGTCAAAAAGTTTCCATTGCCAGAACACTTGTCAACAAACCGGAAGTTTTGTTACTTGATGAAATTACGTCTTCTTTAGATCGCACTTCTTTAAGAGAAATTGAAGAATTAATAGTTAAAATCAACCGGAAATACCACACCACGATTATTTGGATTACGCATAACTTGCAACAAGCGCTTGAAATTGGGGATTATACGTGGGTAATGATGGACGGTGAAGTGGTAGAAACCGGTGAAAGTGAGTTACTTAAAGGTCCGGTAAATGATAAAGTTAAACGGTTTGTTAGGGGGGAAGCGGAATGAGCTATTTGACGTTATCGATTACCTTAATTTTCGTATTGATTCCTCTCGTACTGTCTAAAACCTTAAAGCTTGGATTAGAAAAAGACACAATTATTGCCACGCTACGCTCGATTGTTCAATTATTGGCAGTTGGTTATGTACTCAAATTCGTTTTTGATTCGGATAGCTTACTTTATATTTTCATGATGGTTGGTTTGATGGTCGTTGCGGCTACCCATAACGCTCAGAAAAAAGGAGCGGCAATTCAAGGTATCACGACCAAAGTGGCGGTTACGTTAATCTCTGTAGAAGTACTCACGCAAAGTATTTTACTGGGCTTTAATATCACACCAGCAACTGCACAATACATTATCCCGATTAGCGGCATGGTCATTGGAAACTCGATGGTCTTATCCATCTTGTTCTTGAATCGCTTTACAGCAGAAGTAGAATCGCAGCAAGATCAAACCGAATTGATCTTATCGCTCGGGGGGACACCTAAACAGGCCATTCATCGACAATTAATCACGTCGATCAAAGCCAGTATGATTCCGACAATCGAAAGCCAGAAAACGGTAGGACTTGTTCAGTTGCCGGGAATGATGAGCGGTCAAATTATTGCGGGGGCCGACCCGATTCAAGCCGTGCAATTTCAATTGCTTATTATGTTCTTACTCTTAACAACTGCTGCTGTGACCAGTGTGATGCTAGGTTACTTATCATATCCGACGTTATTTAATCAACGGATGCAATTATTGAGAAGTAAATAATCGCTAAAAAGAGCCAAATTCGAATTACGAATTTGGCTCTTTTTAACGAGGGTAGAACGTATCGACTTCAAAGGCTCCTGAACCTGGTAGTTTTTCTACTAAACTAGAACCGAAAAGACCAGCAGGCGTGTAATAGCCCCCGTCAATTTTTTCCTTTAAAAGACGTTGAACAATATCTAGTGCCCCATAAACGGTTAAATCGTAAACATTCGCGGTTTGAATGCGAACAACTTTGACCACGCCCTCCGCATTTCTTGCTTCGCCCCATATGTAAGCAGGTGTATTTGCACGAAATTCATCATTCGGACCTTTTACTCGCTGCTCTACTTGTTTCTGCAATTTCTCTTTTACCCAATCGGATGCAAACAAAGGACTCGCCACTTTCATTAAACGAGCGCTTTGAACTTTTGACTTGCTCATTGGTATCCAAGTAGAAATGTTCGGAATTCCTGTCGTATAAAATGCGGTCGAAACATCACCCCACGGAATTCCCATTGCCGAACGCGAACCTCGACCAAAATCAATAGTGCGATGCTGACTGCCAAGTGCGACAGGTTCCAGCACACCATTTTTTCTATGCATACTACTTGATCCGAGGCCTTGAATCATGGTTTTAAACGTTCCTGGTGAAACGCCTGAATCTGAATCGAAACCAAGAGATAATTCAATTGCATCAGGTAGTTCTTCTTTTAACTTTAAAGCAGTGCAGTCTGTCGGGATAACATCAAAGCCGACCCCAGAACAAAGGATAATGTCTTTTTCTACTGCGTACATATGTTGGGAGTGGGTATATTCGAATACAGAAATTTCTCCTGTAATATCGAGGTAGTGGGTTTGTGCTTGCAAACATGCTTGAATCATCGGTTTACTAGTTTGTTCAAAAGGACCGGCACAGTGAAGAACCAAATCTATATCTTTTAATGAGTTTGCTGCCTGTCCATCTAACGGAAATGCTTGAAATGCTAGTGACAGTTCCTCGGCTAATGGTCGGATTTTATCAGCACTACGTCCTGCGAGTATAGGAGAAAACCCTCTTTTTACAGCTTCTCTAGCAATCAATTCACCTGTGTAGCCATTCGCCCCATAAATCATCCATTTCTTCATTTTATCGGCTCCCCTTGTTTTAGCTATTCTACTGTATTCTCTATATTTGTATAAAAACCTTTATGTAAAAGAGTTAAAAGAACTATCCTTACATTTTTTTACTTATAATGATTGACGTGGAAAATCAAAAGTGCTTTAATTATTTTAGATTCAGAAAAGTCTGATATTAAGGGGTGAAAGACGTGACGAAAGTAATCACAGAAAATGACACACAGCAGGATGCGAGGGGAGAGAAAAAGGTAACGCATGAAAGGCCAGTGGTTAAGGAGCCAGACTTTCAAAAAATCGAGAACTCTTCCGGTTTCAGAGAGTTGATGCATAAGAAGAAAAAATTTCTCATCTCGACAACCGCATTATTTTTGGGGCTGTATCTCTTATTTAATATCGTGATTTCCTATACCAATTGGTTGGACGCGCCTTTCATTGGAGACATAACATGGGTGTGGGTATTCGCTTTTTCTTTATTCGCCATGACGTGGATTCTTGTAACCGTTTACATGAAAAAAGCCGAAAAGTTTGATGCTATGGCTAAAGCTACGTTAAAAGAATTTGATTATGACGAGGAGGACACAAAATGAATGCTACGGTTATTTCTATTTTTATTTTTATCGTTGGAATTACCCTTGTCATAACTTATTTTGCAGCAAAACGTACAAATTCCGCTAGTGATTTTTATACAGCAGGTGGTGGTCTGACTGGCTGGCAAAATGGTTTGGCCATTGCAGGAGATTATCTATCAGCAGCTTCTTTTCTAGGGATTGCAGGAGCTATCGCTTTGTTTGGGTTTGATGGGTTCTTATTTTCTATCGGCTATCTGGTTGCCTATTTAGTGGTTCTTTTTATCGTTGCTGAACCGCTGCGTAATCTAGGGAAATACACGCTTGCTGATATGATCAATGCACGTTTTAACGCTAAAAAAGTTCGAGGAGCAGCAGCATTAAGTTCTATCACAATTGTCATATTCTATATGATTGCTCAATTGGTTGGGGCAGGAGCATTGATTCAATTGCTGTTTGGCATTGATTACATATGGGCTGTGTTGCTAGTTGGTATCATGATGACCATCTATGTATTATTTGGAGGGATGACAGCGACAAGCTGGGTACAAATTATCAAAGCAGTGTTATTGATGGTTGGTACGGTTATTTTATCGTTCTTAGTACTGAAGAATTTCAATTTTAACATTCTAGACATGTTCACGCAGATGAAGACAGCAACACCTCATGGTGAAGCGTATTTAAGTCCTGGAGTTAAATACAAAATCCCGTTGGATACCATTTCACTCATGCTTGCCTTGGTTCTTGGAACAGCAGGACTGCCACACATTTTAATGCGCTTTTTCACAGTCAAAGATGCAAAAACAGCACGAAGCTCAGTTATGTGGGCAACTTGGATTGTGGGGATTTTTTATGTCATGACCATTTTCCTTGGTTTCGGGGCTGCAGCTTTTGTGGGGTCTGACTTGATCACTTCAACAAATCCTGCTGGGAATATGGCTGCACCGCTATTGGCACAAGCCTTGGGTGGCGATATTTTAATGTCGTTTATTTCTGCAGTCGCGTTTGCGACGATTCTTGCTGTAGTAGCGGGTCTGGTATTGACCGGGGCTTCGGCTTTTGCTCATGATATTTATGGTCAAATTATTAAAAAAGGTCAAGCAACGGAACGGCAGCAAATGTTGGCAGCTCGTTATGCTTCTCTTGGGGTATCCGCATTTTCAATTTTGTTGGCGATTTTTGCGCAAAGCCTGAATGTCGCGTTTCTCGTGTCCCTAGCATTCTGTATTGCGGCGAGTGCCAATTTACCAGTTATTCTTTACACGATTTTCTGGAAACGATTTAATACGACAGGAGCAATATCGGCAATTTTAACAGGATTGATATCAGCATTAGTACTGGTGTCTTTAAGTCCGAGTGTGATGAATCCGGTGGCGGGCGCTGCGATTTTCGTAGGAGATCCAATTTTCCCATTAACTAACCCGGCATTATTCTCTGTGCCCCTTGGATTTATCGGTGGATGGGTTGGAACGATGCTGTCTAAAGAACTTGATGTCAAAAAATATTCTGAAGTCAATGTCCGTGCAAACACAGGTGGATTTAGACAATTGTAAAGAGCGCAAACCCGATGTTAAACATGCATCGGGTTTTTCAAATGGCAGAAAAAAGGATTCAACGAAACTACGCCGAATTAGGACAGTAAGAACAAAATCGGAAACTAAAGGGAGCGAGTTAAATGGCAAATCTAAAGTTAATTCCTTACCGAGTAGAAGAAATCGCCGATCAAGCACCACAGATTCCTCGAGGCGTAAGGATGATTCAAGCGCCGGAAATATGGCGGTGGGCAGAAAGAGGAAGAGGGAAAATCATCGCGATATTAGATACAGGATGCCAGCCTGATCACCCTGATTTAGAAGGTCGAATTGTAGATGGCAAAAACTTCACGCCTGATTACGATGGAGATCCAACAAATTTTGACGATAACAATGGTCATGGTACACATGTTGCAGGAACTGTTGCTGCTTCTTATCGAGAAAGCGGAGGCATAGCAGGTGTGGCTCCAGAAGCTCAGCTACTTATTTTAAAGGTGTTGTCCGGTGAAGGCAGTGGAGACTATCAAGGAATTATCGACGGGATTCAGTATGCAATTGATTGGAGAGGGCCAAATGGCGAGCATGTCCATGTCATTTCCATGTCTTTGGGAGGTCCGGAAGATGTGGAAGAGTTGCATGCAGTAGTGAAACGGGCAGTAGATGCAGGAATTCCAGTAGTGTGTGCAGCTGGTAACGAAGGAGACAATAAATACGATACAAATGAATACGCTTATCCGGGAGCTTACGGAGAAGTGATTCAAGTAGGGGCTGCGGATTTTAATCGTCGGATTGCCACTTTCAGCAATACGAATGATGAAATCGATTTAGTCGCTCCGGGAGTTGATATTTATTCAACCTTTCCAGGAGGCAAGTACGCGAGCTTTTCAGGAACTTCAATGGCGACACCGCATGTTTCAGGCGCATTAGCGCTGATTAAGAACATTGCAGAAAAAGAGTTTGCTCGTGAACTGACAGAGGCTGAGTTGTATGCGCAACTCGTTCGGCGAACCATGTCTATTGGTTATCCAAAAACCGCAGAAGGAAACGGATTATTAGCACTAGACATATTGAATAAGATTGAACAATTAGTTAAAGTGATCAATCAAGCGTATAACACAGATGAAAAACTGGACGTAAGAAAATTTTAAATTGCAAAAGCCACACATCTAATAGGCAACAACTTTTAGATACATGACTAGGATGAAGAAGAACCGGGTGCTCACGAGGCATTCGGTTTTTTTATTGGTAATTTTTAATAGCGCTTAATCAATATAAAATAATAAATTCAATTTAATTTCAAAAAAAGTGATCTAAAAGAAAACCCGTTGCGTTATGCCTGTATAACGAAAAAAAAAAAGAAAAAAAGGGAGCGATTTTAGATGAAATTAAACAAAGTACTTTTAGCCGTACCACTTAGTCTAGCATTATTGGTACCAACGGCGGCACTTGCCGACAGCCACGGAGGCCATTCTACAGCGAGTGAAGCATCTATGGAAATGGCGACCGCAACACCTGCAGGGGAATTGCGCATTGCACTGGATACAACTTTAACGGAGCATGCGTTCCTTGCAATCGAAGCAATGCGTAAAGGCGTCGACGGCGCAGAAGATTTTGACCAAGCAGCGGGCGCGTTACTTGCGAACGCCGATGACTTATCTGCCGCAGTTGGTTCGGTTTACGGCGACGAAGGCGCTGCGCAATTTGACGAAGTATGGAAGTCACACATTGGCTATTTCGTCGATTACGTAACAGCTACCGCTGAAGACAACCAAGAAGGCAAAGACCAAGCGTTAGCGGAACTGGAAAAATACAAAGTCGAACAATCGAAATTCTTTGACTCGGCAACAGGCGGCTTACTGCCAGCGGCAGCGGTTCAAGAAGGATTGGACATGCACGTTGATCAGTTGATCAACGCGTTTGACGCATACGTAGCCGGCGATTTTGAAACAGCATACTCACTTGAGCGTGAAGCAATTCACCACATGAGCATGTTCGCAGAAAGCTTGTCCATTGCGATCACAACACAGTTCCCAGACAAATTTGACAACACAAGTGCCGATACACCAGCGATTGATTTGCGTGCCACGTTAAACCAAACGTTCACTGAACACGCTGGACTTGCCGTGATGGCCATGCAAGACGGTGCCGATGGCGCGGAAAGCTTTGACCAAGCAGCGGGCGCGTTACTCGCGAACGCCGATGACTTGTCAGCGGCAGTTGGATCCGTTTACGGCGAAGAAGCCGGTGCACAATTTGAAGAAACATGGAAGTCACACATTGGCTACTTTGTGGATTACGTAACAGCAACCGGTGAAGGCAACAAAGAAGGACAAGAACAAGCCCGTGCGGAGCTGGATCAGTATATCCTAGACCAAGCGGCATTCTTAGACGCAGCAACTGAAGGACGCGTACCAGCGGATGCACTTGAAGAAGGCTTAACTGCCCATGTTGGGCAACTACTAGGCGCATTTGATTCGTACGTAGCAGGCGACTTTGACGCAGCGTACAGCTCAATTCGCGAAGCGTATGCACATATGCAAATGCCAGCAGCCGGCTTGTCAGCGGCCATCGTCGATCAATTCCCAGATCAATTTAACGCAACGGAAATGCCATCTGAAATGCCAAAAACAGGCATGGGCGGCATGGCCGATCAAAACTCATTCCCAATCTTGTGGGTTCTTGTAGGCTTGATGTTAGCTACATTGACAACGGTAGTAGCAGTACGTACACGCAAACAGTAATTAAAGGGATAACAAAAAAGCTAGCCCTCTTGGCTAGCTTTTTGTTTGGCTAAAAACTGAACGACAAAAGATTCAGTAGCTATTTTCCAATTTATTATGTTTTATTTTTTACTGTATTGTGTCAAAATCTCTAAAATAGGTAAAAGTTTTGGATATAGCAACAATATAAAGAAGAATACAACTAGAACTACTGTAAAATCAAAACAGAAATGGAGATGAACCGCATGAAAAAAATAATGATTTTATTGATCTTAGCTATTTTTGCATTGCCGGTAGTGGGACAAGCACATACGACATTGTCCTCATCGACACCTGCAGAAGGTTCTGTCGTCACGGAGACTTTAGAAGAAGTAGTCTTGACCTTTGGGACAGTTATTGAACAAGGAAGTACATTAACATTGGAAAGTGAAGGAGTGACTTATGATTTTGAAGAAATCACGCTTTCAAGTGAAGCCATGACGGGAGCTATAAAAGAAGAGTTACCGAATGGCATGTATACGATTCAATGGACAATCATCGGAGTAGATGGTCACCTGATTGAAGGAGAAATTCCTTTTGAGTTAGCGGTTGAAGTTGTTGAAGAGGAGCCAGTAGAAGAAGAGTCTGTAGTTGAAACTGTAGAAGAGCCCGTTGTTGAAGAAGCAACGGTTACAGAAGAACAGACTGCTCAAGCGACAGAAACCACTGAAGACGAAGGTGGCAATCTGCTCGTCACTATCCTACTTATTTTAGCAGTTGCGGTTATCGGATTTTTTGGATTCCGTCTATTGAAGAAGAAATAAATTTATTCATGTTGAAAATAAAGGGAAGGTACAGAAGAACCCCGACTGATTACCACTTTAAAAGTGAAATCAATTGGGGTTCGTTTAATATATACTTGTTTAGAAATTGTTTATTCTTAATCTAAAAGGACAATTTTACGCGATAACGACTTGGTTTTTGCCTTTATCTTTTGCTAAATACAATGCATCATCTACCCATTCAACCATACAATTAAGAGACAAATCACTTGTAAAACTTTTCCCCCCAATTGATACAGTAACGTCAATTTGACTGTGTTGTCCTTGGATTTTCAATTGTTGGATTTCTTGACTTAACCTATTAGCTATACATTCTAATTCTACCTTACTGGTGTTAGGGAACAGTACAGCAAATTCGTCTCCTCCAATACGCGCTACAGTATCAGAAGATCTCGTGGTCTCCGTAATTTGACGAGCTAACTCTTTTAACACTTGGTCACCAGCAGGATGTCCATAAGTATCATTGATGTCTTTGAAATTGTCGGTATCAATGTATAACAATGAAATAGGTACGTTCTTTTGAATGGCATAGTGGACTTCTTTTTTTAATTGTTCCTGAAAATAGCGTCTATTAAAAAGAGAAGTTAAAGAATCTTTTTCGGCATATTCTTTTAGTTGTAGTTCTGTCAGCTTTTGTTTTGTGATATCTACATGCCGAATGACCACACCTTCAATAGCTGATGCATTTGCTTGAAGAGGAGTTGCTTGTATCAAAAACCACCTACTGGTGGAAGTTGAATCACAAAAGTATTCGAAGTCAAAGCAATCGGTTTCCCCAGATAAGACGGCTTGTACCCCTTGTTGAACAGCAGGTTCTTTTTCAAAATGCTGAAAATAATTTGTGCCGATCTCATAGTTCGAAAAACTCTCCCCATTTTGAACCTCAAACTGATGCCATTCTTCATTGGTAAAACAGATAGTTCCAGTAGAATCGATTAAGCAGATAGGATCTCTCAGTGAATTTAATATCGATTTATTTATCCCTGGGTCAATCGATAAAAAAGTATTAACATGTGTATGCAATAGAATCATCATCTTTCTATAGGTGAGGTAAGTTCAGGTTGTAACTTTCTTATTCCCTTTCAATCAATTTTAAAAACTTTAAAATATTTCCATTTCATTTTTTATGAAAATGCGAGAAAGATATGAGTTTTGAAAAAATGAAAAATGTAAGTTCTTTAAAAGTAGAAAAAATCCGAAAGCGATGTTAAGAAATGAAATCACTAGAACATGTGTGTTATAAAGGAAAGGGAATATTGAAAGTGATTGTGGCAACTAAAATTTATTACGTTGTTCTATCAGAAATGGAAAGGATGATTTTTTGTTAGACTTAGGAAATTTCGAATGGGAAGTGCTCCTGATTGGTGCAGGAGTGATAGTAGCGCAAATAATCGGCGTGTTAATTGCTTTTCTTATCGTAAGGGCAATTGGAAAAAAATTAATCAACCGATTTTTCGAGAGGTTATTGGTGAAAGAAGATGTTACGAAAGGTCGCGCCTTAACACTTCAAAGCTTGTCAGAAAATATTTTTTCTTATATTTTAATTTTTGTCCTAGTCACGACAGTTTTTAATATATTTGGGTTATCTGTAGCAAGTTTGATTGCGGGTGCTGGGATTATCGGATTGGCAATTGGCTTTGGGGCACAAGGATTAGTGAGTGACGTCGTTACAGGTTTCTTTTTACTACTAGAAAAACAGCTTGATGTGAACGATTATGTAACCGTAGGAAGCATTGATGGCATTGTTGAAGCTGTGGGTTTAAGAACAACGAAACTGCGGAGCTTTGACGGCACGTTAAATTATATTCCGAACCGAGACATCTTAACTGTCAGCAATCACTCGCGAGGCAATATGCGTGCGCTTGTGGATATTGGTATTTCTTATGATGAGAATATCGACGAAGCAATGGCGGTTATACAAGAAGCTTGTACGCAAATGGCATCAAAAGATATCGGAATTGTCGATGGACCTGATGTTATTGGTGTGCAAGCATTTGGTGCATCAGACGTTACATTGCGCGTCATCGCAAGAGCAGAAAATGGCGAGCAATGGGCGGTAGAACGGCAATTGCGCAAAGCCATTAAAGAAGCGCTTGATGCAAATGGAATTGAAATTCCATTCCCACATCAAGTAAACATTCAAAAATAATGACGCTTTAGAACAATAATCGCTTTTTAAATAGAAGAACGCAAAAAGGCAGCCGTCTAGGCTGCCTTTTATGGGCTAATACTGTTTTTCGTTACGTAGAGATGGTGAAGTGTACGTAGGACGATTGCTCTCGGTACGTCTTTGGTTTTCCCATAGTGTGAGTAGCTTAACGGCACCGTTACTCCATTCATTAACTTGTGCAATGTTTTCTCGGTCGTGATCGACTCTCGAAGCGATGTTCTTTGTGATGGCGCGAACAGAAGCGTTCAAGTCAATGACTGAATTCATTGTCCCTTTTGCAGCATCAATTAGCACAGTAACTTTTTCGGTTTTCATTTGAATATCTTCTTTTAGTTCATTAGCATGATGAGACAAGTTGGCTGCTTCTAATTGAAGTTTATCTGCACGTTCTTTCAGTTTGTTTGCGGAACCTTTTATTTCCTTCATTGGTTCTTTCATCCCTACTATTAGTAGAACAACGCCAATGATTGCTATAATCAGCCCTGCTAAAAAGATGCCCAGTGCTATGTATAGCCATGTTGCAGAGTCCATGCGATTTCCTCCTCTATTTTATAGATGTCTTGAATATGCTATACCCGTTAAACTTCTCTAATTAACCTATCAAATAGAAGGAATAGCTCCTTGAGGTTTGCTAATCGTTAAACAACTCCCATAATATAAACGAGTATGGTAGAATTTTATCATATATGTATAAATTATCTGGCATTTTTTTAAATGTGAGAAAGAGCAGGTGCGGAAATGATTGTCGGAATAGATGCAGGCGGTACATTGATCA
The DNA here is from genome assembly GCF_001687665.2 of Planococcus donghaensis. Taxonomy (NCBI): domain Bacteria; kingdom Bacillati; phylum Bacillota; class Bacilli; order Caryophanales; family Caryophanaceae; genus Planococcus; species Planococcus donghaensis. The sequence continues at coordinate 305,341 of NZ_CP016543.2, forward strand.
AAGTGGCTTATACCAAAAAAGGGGAGGTCCATTTTGAAAAGTATCCAATTGCTGAAATCGAGCAAGTTGCCGACTGGGTAAATAATCTAGTTGACTGCAAAGTTTGTGTAACAGGAGGAAGGTCGGGAGTTCTCGTTTCGTTACTCGATCAACCAGCACAAGAGATGGTAGAATTTGAAGCTACGCATCTTGGGGTCCAAGTTCTACTCGAGAAAGCTGGAACTTTAGAAGATGCGTATTTGGTGACAAACGTTGGAACTGGAACGTCCATTCATTGTATACAAGATAATATGCAAGAGCGATTAGGCGGTACGGGTGTTGGCGGCGGTACGTTAGTTGGGTTAAGTCACTTATTGACTGGAGTTACCCGGTATGACGAAATTGTAGAGTTGGCAAGCCGTGGATCGCGCGATCGCCTCGATTTGAAAGTGAAAGATATATACGAAGATAAAGAGCCACCTATTTCAGGAGAGTTAACAGCTAGTAATTTTGGTCAGAATTTGTTTGCGATTTCAGATGGTGTGACGAAAGAAGAGTTGTTAGCGGCAGTAATAGGGCTTGTAGGTGAAACGGTTAGCACAGTAAGTGTCCAAGCAGCTCGCCAATGCAGAAGTTCTACTATTGTTTATATTGGTTCTTCATTTATCGATAATCCGCTACTCAAAGAAGTTGTAACAAGTTACACCATTTTACGAGGTTCTATTCCGGTGTTTCCTGATAACGGAGAGTTTTCTGGAGCAATGGGCGCGATGACTGCGTTAACTAAAAAAGCAGTATAGTTTCTATAGAAAAACGTCTTGTCTAACCAGTCGAATGGTCGGACAAGACGTTTTTAAAGTTCTTTCTTATTCACTAATAATCGTCAACTTTTCACGAATATCAGTACGTTCTTGTTTTGCTGGGATGTGAGCAGGGTAGCCAATCATCATCGTCGCAACAATTTTTTCTCCTGGTTGGACGCCGATAGCTTCGCGGAACACAGGGTTATATATCCAGTCGTTAGAACGCCAAATCATACCAATGCCACGTTCCCAGGCAGCGAGTTGGAAATTTTGAAGCATCGAAGAAATGGCGCCGTAATCTTCATCCCATCTTCTTTGTCTCGGATCTTCAGGCATGATTACGACTAAGTGAAGCGGGATGCTGCGGAAATAATCCGCTTTGTTCAATGCTTTTGCAGGCGTTTCTCCATCAGCTGTTTTCATAGCTTCAAGAAAAGCTTGAACAAATTTTTCTTTGCCAGCACCAGTATAGAGTTGGAAACGCCAAGGTTCGTTCACTTTATGGTTAGGTGCCCATTTGGCGACATTTAACAGTTCAATAATTTCTTCGGTACTGACGGCGTCAACTTTAAACTTCTTAATTGAGCGTCTTTCCATGATATTCTGGTCAATAAGGTTCATCAGTAAACAGCTCTCCTTTTCGCATAAAAATTACGAGTACTTATTTTTTATCCTACCATGACAAAGCAACAAAGCGTATTAAAACGGACAAAAAGAACAATGTAGTCCGTCAGAAATATTGGTAGAATAGACACATAGGCAAGGAGTGGATCAGATTGAAGAAAATTGTAGTCATTGGGGGAGGCATTACGGGTCTTTCCGCCATGTATTATTTGCAAAAGTTAAACATACAGGAGAACCTTGGACTAGAGTTGGTTTTGGTGGAGCGTTCGCATCAGTTGGGAGGCAAAATTAAGACAGTAAAGAAAGAAGAGTTCATTATGGAAGTCGGGGCAGACTCCATTGTTGCACGTCATGCCAGTGTTATGCCGCTCATCGAAGAGTTGGGGTTAAAAGAGCGAATGGTTTATAACGGGACAGGAATTTCTTATTTGTATGCGAATAATGTACTGCATGCGATTCCAAAAGACAGTGTCTTTGGTATTCCAATGAGCAAAGAAGCATTATTTAGTTCAACGCTTGTTTCAGAAGAAGGAAAGCAGGCAGCGTTAAAAGATTTTACTAGCTCGAACGAAAACTATACACGGGATAGTTCAATTGGTGAATTTCTAGAAGCTTTTTTAGGCAAAGAGTTGGTTGAAAACCAAATTGCGCCAGTGCTATCTGGCGTCTATTCAGGGAATCTTTATGAGTTAACCTTATCATCGACCTTACCTTATTTAGTTGACTATAAAAACAAATACGGCAGTATTATCAAAGGTTTTGAAGCAAACAAAGAATTTTTCCAAGGAGCAGCAAATAAAAAGTTCATTTCTTTTGATGAAGGGATGGAAGTGCTGATTGATACGTTAGAAAGCAAACTAGCGCCAGCTCGAATCATCAAAGGGATCGGAACGACGGCTATCCAAAAAGACAAAGCCGGCTACCTTGTAGAGCTTGAAAATGGTGAAGCATTAAAAGCTGATTACGTAATTATGGCGACGCCTCATCAAGTGGCACAAACCTTACTCAACTTACCAGAATTAGACGCAGAATTTGATCAGTTCTTGAACTCTTCATTAATCAGTGTTTACCTTGGATATGATATTCCAGACAATCGTTTGCCAGAAGACGGTACAGGTTTTATCGTATCGCAAGAAAGCGATCTGCATTGTAATGCATGTACATGGACAAGTCGTAAATGGCAACATACATCTGAAAATCAAAAGTTATTGGTGCGGTTATTTTATAAAAGCTCACACCCATCATACGGTCAGTTGAAAGATTTATCTGAAGAAGAATTGGTGAAAGTGGCCATGAGTGATATCCAGAAGAGTTTGGGGATTGAAGACATGCCATTAACTGCAGAAGTGACAGGATGGAAAGATTTGATGCCCAATTATCATATGGCGCATAAAAATGCGATTAATGCATTGGAGTTGAAAATGGAAGCAATGGTTCCGCGTATTAAACTCGCAGGCTCTTCGTACTTTGGAGTGGGAATTGGCGCGTGCATTCAAAATGGTGCTGATTTTGCAAAGATTATTGTAAATAATTTAGCCGAAAGAGATGAAAAATAAAAAAACACTCATCTAGCAGAGGCAAAGAGATGTAGGAATAGAATTTTGCTCCTATCTATATTGGCAACTAAAAAACGAAAAACCAGCAGTCTAGATAAATTCTAGGCTGCTGGTTTTTGGTATTGCGTATTTTTTATTTCATGACGTTTAAACGTTTGTAACTATCGAATTTTGAACCCCAATATTTATCATTCAAACTTGTAATTTGAACGCGGTCACCACCAGCATGGATAAAGCTATTGTTCCCGATGAAAATTCCCATATGTGAGATTCCTGGGCGGTACGTATCTTTAAAGAATACCAAGTCACCAACTTCAGGAGAACTAACTGGTGAAGATAGTGCATAAAAGCCTGTTGTGTTCGTTCTTGGAACGCTGAAGCCGGCTTGATTGTAAACATAGTAAATATAACCACTGCAATCAAATCCACCTGGTGCAGAGCCGCCCCATTTGTACGGTGTCCCAAGAAAAGAACTTGCGGATGTTACTAATGTAGAAATCGCTCCAGAATTGACAGGAGGAGTGACCAATGGATTTGAAACAGTTACTAATGAACTAGAGGCTGACTTGCCATCAACTTTTAAAACTTGTCCGATGCGAATTGAGCTAGATTTTAAACCATTTAAGCTCATTAATTGTGAAACAGATGTATTATGGCGTTTAGCGATGTTCGTTAGTGTATCACCGCTTACTACGCGATACGTACTTGTACTCGAAACAGTAGGTGCAGCTGCTGGAACTTTAACAGTAGTTGTCGGGGTAGTAACAACTACTTTTCCGCTAACGGTTAGCTTTTGACCAGGGAAGATGTTGCTTCCAGAAAGCTTATTCAACTGTTGAATTGAACTAACGCTCGTGCTGTGAAGTCGAGCAATACGTGACAACGTATCTCCTGACTTGACGGTATATGTATTTGCCGAACTTACCGGTGTGCTAGAAACAGTAGGTTTTGCTGGAGCAGCAACCGTTGTTGAAGCGGCTGAAACTTTAATTGTTTGGTTTGGATAAATAGAATTTGATGATAAGTTGTTCCACGAAAGAAGCTGATTAACCGAAATGTTATTGCTAGATGCGATCTTCCATAACGTATCTCCCGATTTAACTGTATAAGTACTTGCCTCTGTGTTTGAAGTTCCGATAGCCATTGACAATGCTGTAGCTGCAAATAATGTGAAAATAATCTTTTTCATCCTCAAACCCCTTTTTTTCATTTATTTTATAAATACTTTGGTCTGTTCTTTTCGAGTTACTTAATTCTATATAATTAATACAATATAGGCAATAAGTTTCAATATTACAATTGTGTTACAAAGATGAAAGTAATGAAAATGGTAATCAAAATATTGTTAGTAACAAATATATGGAAAATTAAAGGACTTTATAATCTCACAAATACTATATCGGGAATTTTTAATAAAAGTTAATAGTTTATATTAAATTATTGTTTATTTTATGTGGGATAGGTGAAAGTCTTTTTTTAGAGGACGTTTTTAGCGGGTATGTAGAACTTAAAATTGTTGCAATATTACCTTTTTTCTGACATTATGAAGGGATATAATGTGGACAAATTAGAAGGAGGCGGAGCAAAGAATGTACGCAACACTTGGGAAGATCTTTGATCAGACAGTTAGTATGTATCCGAACAAAGAAGCGCTAGTTGATATGAGAAGAGAGAAGAGATGGACCTATTCACAATGGAGTGAGGAGGTTCATCGTTTAGCGAATGCGCTTATTACAGCAGGTGTTTGCAAAGGTGACCGTGTTTCAAGCTTTCTTTTCAATAATAGTGAACTGCCTACTGCCCTATTTGCTTGTGCAAAAATTGGAGCTGTTTTCAATCCAATCAACTTCCGCTTAAAGCCTGAAGAACTGAGTTATATACTAGATGATGCAACACCCGAAATTGTCCTTTTTGAAGAAGCATTAAAAGATACAGTCGGAAAAATAGCTGGGCAATTTCCAAGTATTCAATTTTGGTTTATAGACGAAGAGGTGCCTGATTATGCAGTGAGTTACCAGGAACGAGTTAATGCAGCCATAGCGACAGATCCTTTTGTAGAAGTAGATGAAACAGATATATACGCCATCATGTATACGAGTGGAACGACTGGCCGACCAAAAGGCGTTATCCATTCTCATCGCAATATGGCAGAACAAAGTATGACGTGTATTGCGATGTTGAAATATACGAAAAAAGATGTAGGTTTAGTAATTGCGCCAATGTTCCATTGTGCGGAATTGCATTGTTGCATCATTCCACGTGTTCAAGCTGGTGCTTCAAGTATTATCATGCATCAATTCGATCCTCAAGCAACGGTCGATACGGTTGAAAAGGAAAAGGTGACCGTCATGTTCGCAGTACCAACAATGTGGAGCATGATGACAGAGGTGGACGGGGCGAATTCGAAAGTGAAGACCTTGCAACGTGGACTATATGGAGCAGCTCCCATGGCACCTGTTCTCGTAAAGCGAGTTAAAGAAGTGCTTGGCGTTGAGCTAATTCAGGCGTATGGTCAAACGGAGATGGGACCAGCGATTACTTTTTTAGCTGAAGATGAACAGTTAACTAAAGCAGGGTCTGCTGGAAAACCTGCTTTTAATCATGAAATTCGAATTGTTCGTCCACAAGACCATGGACCTTCAGAACCAGATGATCAAGTAGACCCATTTGAAGTAGGAGAAATTATTGTTCGAGGTCCAAGTATGATGTTGGGTTATTTCCATCGACCACAAGCTACAGCTCGTGTGATGTATAAAGGTTGGTATCATACTAGTGACTTAGGTTATATGGATGAAGAAGGTTATTTGTATGTATCCGATCGAGTCGATGACATGATTATTAGCGGTGGAGAAAATATTTATCCTCGTGAAGTAGAAGATGCCCTTCATGGACATGAACTTGTTCAAGATGTTGCGGTATTAGGTATCCCTGATGAGAAATGGGGAGAATCGGTAATGGCATTTATCGTGGTAAAAAATGAGTTGTTGACGGAGGATCAATTAGAAGAATATTGTCTGAACAACGAGAATTTAGCACGATTTAAACGCCCTAGAACGTACTATTTTGTTGAGGAATTACCACGTAACGCCAGTGGCAAAATACAGAAATTCTTGTTACGTGAACTATACGCAGATAAAAAACCAAAAGAAAATGAAGGAAACTAAGGTTGTGCGGAAGAAGGAGAATGTTGACGTGGAAATGAAGCCAATGAATGAGACCATTATTGGCCTACTAGGAATCGAATTAGGTGAAATGACTTCAGATAAAGCCATGGCTACCATGCCAGTGCACGGTCCTACGCACCAAGTTTTTGGTCAACTACATGGAGGGGCATCCGTCGTATTAGCGGAAACCGTTGCAAGTTTTGGGACTTGGAATTTAATCGATCAAGAAAACGAAATAGCAGTAGGTCTCGAAATTAATGCCAATCATCTACGGGGCAAACGGGATGGAATAGTGACGGCGATCGGTACCCCCTTGCATAAAGGAAGAACCACGATGGTTTGGGATGTGAAAATCGTTGATGAAGAAGAAAAGTTGATTTGTGTGTCGAGGTGCACAGTAGCGATTGTTCAAAAGAAAAAGTAGTACCACAAAGAGAATCCCTTGCTCAGAAGAGCGAGGGATTCTCTTTGCCTATAATAAGTTTTTCATTTGCAAGCATGTTAGTATAAACAATAAAGAAATGTAAAGAGAGAGTGGTTTATATGTTCAATTCTTTGACTGAATTAATGGAAGCAAAAAACTTGAAAGACAAACGTTCGATTCCGTGGAACCAAATTTGTCAAGAAGAGCAATTGACTGAGCAATTTATTAAAGAAAATATAGACCAAGTAAATTGGAAGTTAATCTCTGGTCATCAAGAATTATCGGAAAACTTTATTCGGAAATACAAAAATCGTTTGTACTGGGATGAAGTGATTCAAACGCAAAAGTTATCGGAAAGTTTTATCGAGAAGTATGCCAATAAAGAGAAATGGCAGCCAGTTGCGATTGAAGAGTTGAGTAAAAAACAGCAAAAGACATTTGAAAAAGAAAGTCGACCATTTGATGCAACATATTATTGGCAGCTTGTTTCAAAAAAGCAGCAATTAGCAAATGCAAAAGGCTTATCACCTATGTTTATCGAAAAACATCAGGATAAATTAGATTGGACAGAGCTTAGTCGTTATCAGCATTTACCGATGCCATTAATTTATCGGCATGCTCATCAAGTCGACTGGACGTTAGTTACACGTCATCAAACCCTATCCGAACGCTTTATTGAAAAATACAGCAATCGAGTGGAGTGGGAGACGATTTCTTTTCACCAATCTCTGTCCGAACGCTTTATCAATCGCCATCATGGGAAAATGAGTTTTATCTCAGCGCAGGAGAGACGTTCTGAAATGTTCCTTTATACGCATTTTGATAAATTGGATCCCGCTTCAATAGTGGAGTATCAGCAATTGGCTAATGTGAAAAGGTACGAACCGTTTGATGTTTATATCCTGACAAAAGGGGATCAAAAAAAATACATCATGAAATTTCATGAACTGTATGAAGGCTTGGAAGCGATTCGTAAGGTTGATGAAGAAGAGCTGTATGATCACTTAGAAGAGAATGGGTTGCTAATCGTAATCGAAGAAGATTTTCCGGAGCTAACGATTATTGGGGATATGCGGTTTTAATATTCTATTTACAAGGCTCTAACAAGCGAGCACTGATTTTTAATAAAAAACAGGTTATACTAAATAAAAAAATGAAAGTTGGGATTTTACTCATGGCTTTTACGGATTTATCGATTGCGAGCGCAGCGACTATACAACCGATTCTAGAAATTGCAGAACAGGCTGGCATTACAAAAGATGCTTTGGAATTATACGGAAACTTTAAAGCGAAAATCAATGTAGATCAATTGCCGCCTGTTCAAAAGTTAGGACAAGTGGTGTTAGTCACAGCGATTAGTCCGACTCCTGCAGGGGAAGGGAAATCTACTGTTACTGTAGGGTTAGCTGATGCGTTTAAGCAATTGAAAGAATCAGTTGCGGTAGCTCTTCGTGAACCATCGTTAGGTCCAGTTATGGGTGTGAAAGGCGGCGCGACAGGCGGTGGCTTTGCACAAGTCTTGCCAATGGAAGACATCAATTTGCATTTTACAGGCGATATTCATGCCATTACTTCAGCAAATAATGCGTTAGCGGCTTTAATCGACAATCATTTGCATCAAAACAATGTTTTGAACATTGATCCACGACGCATTACTTGGAAACGGGTGTTGGATATGAATGACCGTGCACTGCGTCAAGTAACGATTGGCTTAGGCGGTCCGGGACAAGGGATTCCGCGTCAGGACGGTTTTGATATTACTGTGGCCTCAGAAATCATGGCTGTACTATGTTTAGCGACGTCTCTACCTGATTTGAAAGAGCGGTTAGCACAAATGGTTATTGGCTACACATACGACAGAGAGCCAGTTACAGTTAGAGACCTCGAAGCAGAAGGCGCATTAACGTTATTGCTAAAAGAAGCTTTCAAACCAAATTTAGTTCAAACCATTGAAGGAACGCCTGCAATCATTCATGGTGGGCCATTTGCGAATATTGCGCATGGCTGTAATTCGCTAATTGCGACAAATACAGCAAGACGGGTAGCGGATATCGTGGTAACAGAAGCGGGATTCGGTGCCGATTTGGGTGCCGAGAAGTTTATGCACATCAAGTCGAGAAAAGGAGATTTCAATCCTGATGCAGTTGTCATCGTAGCTACTGTCCGAGCGCTTAAAATGCATGGCGGCGTAGCGAAAGATCAGTTAAAAGAGGCCAATGCGGATGCTGTAAAACGGGGAATGGTCAATTTGGCGAAACATGTGGACACCATTCAACAATTTGGGATTGAACCAGTCGTCGCGTTAAATCGCTTTGCTGGGGATAGTGAAGAAGAATTAGCGACAGTATTAGAGTGGGCACAACAACAAGGTGTGGCGATTGCTTTAACAGAAGTGTGGGAAAAAGGCGGGCAAGGTGGACTCGTTTTAGCTAAACTTGTAAAGCAAGAACTGCAGCGGCCGAAAAACTTCCAACTTCTTTACAAAGAAGAAGATTCAATCGAAGACAAACTTCGGACAATCGTTCAAAAAGTGTATGGAGGAGCAGATATTCAATTGTCTGATCTTGCCCAAAAGCAGCTTGTTGAATTGAAAAAGTTCGGCTGGGATTCCTTGCCGATTTGTATGGCGAAAACGCAATATTCATTATCGGATCAGCCTAAATTATTAGGACGTCCAAAAGGATTTACTATTACCATTCGAGAGATTATGCCGAAATTAGGTGCCGGATTTTTGGTGTGCTTGACGGGTGATATTATGACTATGCCAGGTCTTCCTAAAAAGCCCGCCGCTTTAAGTATGGATGTCACTGAAAGTGGACAGGCAGTTGGTTTATTTTAAATAAAAAAGCTTGGAATTAACACCAAGTTCGTATAAAAGAGGTGTAGGGATGAGTCAATTCCGACACCTCTTTTTTTCTACTAACCGACATAAATTGCGTCACTATATTCCTGCTAATATATTCTTTTTAATGTAATTGAACAATCAGTAAAATAAGGCGTGTCATGAAAATAGATGGTAGAATATAGGGAATAAGACTGGGCGGCATGAAGCTGCCAGTATAGCTGGACTCTATAGGAGGAACGAATATGAAATGCCAAATTGCTGTTACGGATTTTATAGAACAACAAACAGCGATTTATTTGAAAGTGGAAGTTTATGATCCACAAACAAATAAACGTTATCAAGAAGAACTTCGGTTTTTAGGAGATTTGTTGTACGGGGATTTAGTGCATGAAAAAAAATCTCCTTTAACAGAACAATGTCGGCTAGAGACTGTGGCTTATTTGAAATCTTATTTTGATCGATAAATAAGGGGGGATTTGAATGGAATTCCAATCAACACACCAACATTTAAGGTCTCAAAGTTTAACCGTTTATAATGATGGATTTGGGTTGGTCAAGGAAATAAGAGCCGTCCCAACGAACAAAGAAGTGACGGAAATCCAATTTATGAACCTCTCGCCCAAAATTGAAGTAGGTTCTATTTTGGTAGAAGGACTTCATGTATTGGAACAAAGTTATACATCTGACTTGGTCAGTAAAGCAATATTGTTAGAAAAGTATATTGATGAAATCATAATGGTGAAAAATGAAAAGTTAAACAACTCAGTGGAGGTTCGATTGCTAAGTAGTTCTGACCATATCATTGGTGAGCGAATGGATACAGGAGAAATCATTCTTGATCCAAGTGGACAATTGGTTTTCCCAGCGCTACCTGAAGGCTTGTTAACGAGACCAGCATTAGTTTGCCAAATCAAGTCTAATGAATCAGATTCTGAAGTGGGGATTTCTTATTTGACTCAAGGAATCGAATGGCGAGCAAACTATGTTGCAAAAGTAAATGGCTCTACATTGGACCTTACTGGATGGTTTCAACTTACCAATACTAGCGGTATGTCCTTTTCGATCAGTCGGCTTAAGCTGGCTGCAGGAAAAGTAAATCGGTATATAAACACTGAGCCATTATTTGCCCAGTCCAAAGTGTTTTCAGAAGGAGAGTCAGCACCTAGTTTTCATGAATATAGTTTAGCTGATGCACATGTGTATAGCGTGGATCGTCCAGTGACTATTTCAAACAAACAAACAAAACAAATCAGTTTCTTGAACATAATGAAAGTTGTTTTTCGGAAATTATATAAAGTAGATGCACACAGCAATCAGGCGAAAGTTGTCATTGAATTTGATAACTTAGAGACTAACAAGCTAGGGATTCCATTGCCTCAAGGAATTTTAAAAGTATATCACCAAGATAAGAATGGAGAAATGGAATTTAGTGGTGAGGACACTTTCAAAAATACAGCGGTGCAACAAAAAATATCTTTGACGATAGGTCGAGCCTTCGACATTGTTAGTGAAAGTTGGGAAAAACAGCGTGTTCGAAGCGGCCACTTTGACTGCATTACTTATATGTACCAAGTGCATAACCGGAAATCAGAGCACGTCCGAGTGGATGTTAAGCACGAGGTATTTGAACAAATGTGGGAAATGGAGTCCTCTAGCCATGATTACGAGCTAAAGCAATCAAATGAATTGGAATTTCGTGTGCACATATCTTCAGGAAAAACAGTGGAAGTAGAGTTTACTTATAAAGTGGATAGAAGGATGGTAGAACAGCTTAAGTAAATTTTGATAAAATAAGGTTGATAGAACAATCAGTTTAAAAGCAAAGGGGTAGAGAGACATGTTCAAAAAAATGGCTTCAGAAGCGCTAGGATTATCGGATATCGGAAAAATAATTGATCCGCAGGACTTTGATAAAACAGACTCAGATGATTACGTTATGCACGAAGATGGGGAGAAAATCTATTTTTTGATTAAAACAAAAGCCGACGAGTATTGCTTTACAAATCTGGCAATTATTCATGTGGATGGAGATAGTGCAATGTCATCTAAACGAGTATTAAAGCGTTACACTTATTCGCAGCACACCATTTCAAGTGTCGTATTAGAAACGGCAGGGAAAATTGATTTAGATGTTGAACTTGCCTTTGTTGTAGGAGCAGTGCCTTTTAAAATTGATGTTCAAAAACAGCAAGCCAATCGTCTAACTGATTTGTACAAATCTTTATTAAGAGTTGCTGAAATTATGCATGAAAATGCCATTATCACGAATATGGCAAACGATAGTTTGAATAAGGCGGTCACCGTTTTACAAAATTCAAGAACAAGTGACGTGACGCTGGATGATCAATACTCCAAGCTGACTGATTTTGGTTTTACATGGATGACGTCTGTTCGCAATCAATATCATGTAAAAGATTTTGGAGATGTATTTGAAAAGTACATTAACAATTAAAGTGTAAAAAAAGAAGCAAGCCGCGTATGCGACTTGCTTCTTTTTTATTTGCTATAAATAGCAAGAAAGTCGATCGTTTTTTTGAGTGTTTCTCTTGCATCATCGGTATATAAATCATATTGATAGCCATGTTTCAAATTTTTCTGAGTGTCTTTAAAAAATACAGAAGCGACCTGAACCTCGTAAGACTGTAAAACATCAACTAGTTCAGTAGATTGAGAGACAAAAGGATCTGCATCCCCAACAGTTATAAAAACAGGTGGGAAGTCTGAATTAATGTGTTGAACGGTAGAAAGTTCATCGATTTTCGCAAATGACTCAAAAGGTTCTGCGCCTGTATAGGCTGTTAAATAACGATCGATATTAGGGAAAGCTGTGGCTCTTAATGTATTCATATTGTATATCCCGCATAACAACAAGGCTCCTTGAAGTTGGTCGCTAGAGATAGAGGGTCGAATCGCCATCGCAGTAGCGAGTTCCGCATTAGATACAAGAGCGGCAACTTGGCTGGCAATCTGTGCCCCTGCGGAATCTCCTCCGATAAATACTCGTTCCATGTCACCGCCGTAGGTGCTAGCGTGAATTTTCATATAAGCAAGTGCCTCATTTGCTTGAATAATAGGACTTGGATAACGAGTTGCTGGAGCTAAAGAATAATCAATATTCGCTACGACGTATCCAGCATCCGCAAGTGACATGGCGTAATCTTGTCGACTTTCTTTAGAACCTCCCACATAACCGCCCCCATGTATCCATAAAACGATAGGCATTGACTCGATTGTTTTTTTAGGATAATAAATATCCAATAGACTATTTGAAGAATCGTGATAAGACAAGTTCTTTACGACTGCGACTCGCTTCTCAATTTCATGAATATTGGGAGGGGGACTAAAAGCAGCAGACCCTGATATGTGAATAGATGCTGAAACATCAGGAGGAGCGGTAGTTTCCTCGAATGCGACCATTATAAAGATTAAAGCTATAAAGAGCGAAGCAATCATCCATTTTTTTTGAGTTCCACGTTTACTGTTTACTCTCACACGATCCGTCCTTTAAAGTGGATTTTTACTTGTTGAAGTATGTTGAATATTTGTCCATTCGGGTATAGGTTAACTATCTCATTGATTCTGATTTCTTTTCTTATTAATTATGCTAACACGAATGCTATGAATGACCAACGGACTAATTTCGCTGAGTTGAAATATATTTGAAATGCCGAACGAGTAAGGTTACAACACAAGAGGGTAAGTTAAGAGGTGCTATTTTTTTGTATTATCGAAAGGAGTGAGTAAATGTTTGGAATACCCGATTTAATAGCATTAGTAATATCTGCATTTATTATTTTACCGGTAGTGGTCTTTCTAAGACAATCGGGCTATTTGTTGATGAGCTTGATCTTAGGTGTGAAAAATCCGAGATTAACGATTGGATCAGGTCCAAGAGTATTCAAAATCGGCTTGTTTGATATACGGAAATATTACCATTTATATAGCTGGTTTTCATATGATTCGCTAAAACGACAAGGAAAGTTCGCTTATGTCGCCCTTTACGCAAGCCCGATTTTATTAAATACAGTGGTGGCTATTACGTTAAATGCCTTGGTGGCCAACGGCATGTTTGAAGATCGTGCTACTTTTTTCAATCGGTTTGTTTTTTATGCATTTTATTTTGTCTTATTTGATGTTATTCCCATGAAGACTGCTAACGGAATGCCGAATAACGGATTGATTATTTATGAAATGCTTCGTTATGGTAAAAGAACGGATTTTAACAACGAACCTTTTCTTCCCTCTACTTCAGAAGTGGAAGAGCAATATACCGAAGATATAGAGAAAATGGAAGAACTTAAAGAACATCAAAAAGATCAAGTAGAACAAGAACGAAAAAACCACAATATCTCTAGATCCGAAGAACAAGATCGAAAAGAAGAAATTGAAGAAGACAAAGAAGAAAGCCAAGAAGATCTCGAGGAAATCAAAAATCAAAAGAAAAAACAGTTAGAACAATACGAAGATAATATTCCTCGATGAGAATATATCGAAAAATAAGAATTGTGTAGGCGTGAATGTGGATATCTTTAACCTGGATTACTAGAATGATAAGATTAGCATATAGATTTACCCACAAAAGGAGTGCTCCAAAATGACAAAGAAATCAATGGGAATTCATCACATTACGGCGATTGTCGCAGATCCTCAAGAAAATGTAGACTTTTATGCCGGTGTGTTGGGGTTGCGGTTAGTCAAGAAAACCGTTAATTTTGATGACCCAGAAACATATCACCTGTATTTCGGCGACGAATCAGCGAAGCCAGGTACCATTATTACGTTCTTTCCTTGGGGTAACGCCTATAAAGGGAAAATTGGTGATGGCCAAGTGGGCGTTACAACATATGCAGTTCCCATCGGGGCTTTAACCTTTTGGGAAAAGAGACTCCAGAAATTCAATATTTCTTTTTCAAAAGAAAGTCGTTTCGAAGAACACTATTTAGCATTTGATGACCCACATGGCCTTCATTTAGAATTAGTCGAAAGACAAGAGGGAGAGTCCAGTAATTGGGAGACGCAAGGAGTAACAAAAGATGTCGCGATTAAAGGGTTTGGTGGGGCAACATTGTACACAGCTAATGCAGAAAAAACAGCTGAGTTATTAGAAACAGTGATGGGCCTTGAAAAAATTGGGGAAGAGGTTGGCTTATTGCGTCTCCGCGCAGCGAGTGAGATAGGGAACATGATTGATGTGAAATTGTCTCCTGTTGGAGTAGGGCAAATGGGCGTTGGGACGGTTCACCATATTGCTTGGCGTGCACAAGATGATGCCGACCAATTGGAATGGAAAAAGCAAATCGAGACATATGGCTTAGGTGTAACACCGGTTCAAGATCGCCAGTATTTTAATGCGATTTATTTCCGTGAATATGGAGACATTCTATTTGAGATTGCGACAGACCCGCCAGGATTTGCGATAGACGAGTCATTAAATTCGTTAGGGGAAAACTTGATGCTACCGGAACAGTATGAACGGCATCGAAAAAACATTCAACGTCTCTTACCGCCTATTCAAGTGCGGAATGTGGATAAATAAAAAGAAGCATCTCTGAACTTGTTTCAGAGGTGCTTCTTTATAGTTATTTCGAAATCATGCTTCTTAACATCAAGTTGATGTTTTGAGGTCTTTCAGCAAGTCTTCTCATATAGTACGCATACCAGTCCTGACCAAAAGGTACATAAGTAGTAAAGGCATACCCTTCTTTGGCTAAATCTTTTTGCATTTCAGAACGAAAACCATATAACATCTGAAACTCAAAGCGATTCAAAGGAATGTTTTCTTCTTTTACAAATGCTTTTACTTTTTCAATAATGTGGTGATCATGTGTAGCAATCGAAGTAAATCCAGGGGATTTAAGATGAATCTTAATGAGCTTTAAATAATTTTCATCGACTTCGTGTTTTTCTTGGAATGAAACTTCGGCACTTTCTTTATAGGCCCCTTTTACGAGGCGAAGTCGAACGTCTTTTAAAGTTTCCACATCTTTTTCGGAGCGATACAAATAGGCTTGGATGACTGTGCCGACATTCTCATACTCTTTACGTAAAGCTTCTAATATATCGAGTGTTTGTTGGAGGTGAGCATAATCTTCCATATCTAAGTTGATGAAGATGTCGTAGTGGAAAGCTGCAGCTACGATTTCTTGAATGTTTTTCAAGCAAAAATCGAAATCTACATCTAATCCAATTTGTGTCAACTTCACAGACATATGGGCATTGACACCATAAACTTGAATAGCTTCCAGTGTCTCTAATATCGCCTCTTTGGCTTTTGTAGCTTCTTCTTTTGTGTGAACAAATTCGCCGAGACTGTCGATTGTGGCGCTAATTCCGTCAGCATTCAACTCTTTTACCGACTGCATCATACTTGCGATGTCAGTTCCGGCAACAACTTTTCCAGCCCCTAATTTCAAGCCCCACTTTTTAGCAGCACTGTTTAATGGTTGATTTTTGGATAATGCAATAAAGAAGTTTTTTGTTACACCCACATTTGATTCCCCCTATACTGTTAAAGCGCTTTGTTGAGCAGTTAAGCTTTTATACAGGAATGTCCTGCTTAATGTAATATGGTCTATATTCCAAGGGAGTTGATATGCAATCCTTTGTTAACTCAGAGCATATCACATATTAACTGAAAACTAAAAATCTAAGAAAGTAGAAGGTTTTGTAAGAGTTGTGTGTGCTAAGGTTTAAACTTAAATAGGAAATATCAAATTGGAAAAGATAAAGATACAAAAAAGTGTAGAATGGAACAAGCAATTAAAGATAAGTGAGGGGGGATAAAATGAATCCGAAAGCTGCCAAAGGCTTTATATTTTCAGTTACAGGCTATGGTTTGCTGCATTTTGTCACCTATTTTTATGAAACGGCATTATTAACGTTAATGCTTTCGGTATTAGGTGTTTTGCTGTTACTATTTGCTGCAATCTTACTGCCTTTTAAAAAGTTTCAATTGCAAATGGGGTTAGTGATTATGGCGATAGCTATGTTGTTTTTCACAAGCGATTCGTTGGGTAATGACTTAATCCGCGGGTTACAGCAAATGAGAAATTTAGTAGGTTTGCTATTAGTAGTGCCAATGATTAGTTGGGTTTTAAAGGAAGAGCCTTATATAGAAGAAATTATGAGTTATGCTCATAACTTTTTAAATCAAAGCCAAAAATTTTACTTTGGTCTTATGGCAATGACTCAAGTTATTTCGCATTTTCTACTATTTGGTGTCGTGCCAATGATGTATCATTTTATCGATAATTTTTTAAAAGATCACAAAGGGGAAGCGTGGGAAAATTTTAAAGGAACCGCAATTCTCCGTGGTTTTGGACTTTCTACATTATGGGTAATTAGTATTCCGAGCTTCATTTTTGCGGTGGAGGCCTTGGGTGCAACACTTTGGAAGTCCATGGCGCTTGGTTTTCTCTTTGCGTTAGCCGGGACGATTTTATCGGTCATGTTTTCTTATTATCAAGAAAAGAAAGATGGAGTGGACTTTTCAGGGATATTAGGAGATGAAATTGAAAAAGCCATGAAAAATTCTCGGAATCAAGGAAAATGGAATAAGGATGTGGCAGAATTTGCTTTTTTGTTTATCTCTTTGTTTGGAACCATTTTCTTTGTTCACGAAATTACAGGGCTCGAGTTTTTGCTGACCATCCCGCTAGTTATACTTGTATGGACTTTTCTCTATTTTCTTATTAAACGAAGATTGCCAAGTTTTATTGGTGAAAGCGAGTATTATCTTTCAACAGGAATCGCAAAACAAGCGCAACAATACAGTATTTTAGTCGCAGCGGGCCTACTAATTTATATTTTAAATCAATCGAATGTTGGAGAGTATGTTGTGGGGGGCATGAATTTTTTGACGGGGATTATCCCTTTGTTAAACATATTGTTTCTTTTGCCGTTCATTGTAATTTTACTTGGTTTTATAGGCTTAGGTCCGTTACCAGTTATCGTATTAGTAACAGGTATATTAGAAGCCATTCCATTTCCCTACCCCCCAGAATTAGTCGTGTTAGCAGTTACGTCAGGAAGCGTTATTTCTATTGTTTTATCACCTTTCGTTATGCCAGTGATTATATTAAGCAGTGTCAACGGACTAAGTGGTGTCCGTAACGGTCTGCAATTCAATTTGAAATTTGCCATTGCTTTTTATATTATGGTGCAATTATTTATTCAAACAGTGATTCATTTATAGCGCAACGATTGATGCACGAAAAAGCTTTGACAAGCTTTTTCGTGCATTTTAAATATTCAAAAGAAGGAACATTGAAAGCCTGTTACCCATAGCGTATAATTTGAAATAACTGAATATTAAAACGAGGAGTGTGTACAAGGTAACATAGAGGTGAAATTCTATAACGACAAAACCGCCACATTTAAGTGGCGGTTTCCTTTTTATTTAGGTTGAGGCGCATGAATTTCCCAAGATAATTTCAGCGCATCTGCTAAGTAATCTGCAGCTTCTTCCGCTTTAAAGTTATCGATTTGAAATTTAGAGTGGTTTAGGGAGTAACTATTTTGTCGTTCAAGAAATAACGATTTAATATCTTCGAGAGAACGTCCTTTTAGTAAAGGTCGGTTATCTGTGAGAATGTGGATTCGGTCTTTCCAAGATTCCCATGAAATATCGAGAAATAAGACGATGCAATTAGTCATGCAAAGGTCTTGAATTTCTTTTTGCAAAAAGGCACCACCTCCAACAGAAATAATGTTGAGCGGTTGTTGACTGTACCTCTCGATCAATTCCTTTTCTTTAGCACGAAAAACTTGTTCGCCGTAGAGCTCGAATATTTGTGGGATGGCCATAGCGAACTCTTTTTCAATTTCAGCATCGATATCTACAAAATTGCGGTACAGTTTTAAGGCTAATAACTTTCCGACAGTAGTTTTTCCAACGCCCATAAAACCGATACACACAATGCTTTTTTCACGGATAGATAAACCGAAATTTCTCATGGACAACCTTCTTTCTTTTTAGAGTGATTCGTCGGGTTCATAGCCTACTTTACCTTATTTGTATCAAAAATTCATCGGATTTACTGAATATATATGTTTTATTTTCAAAGTGATATTCAACTTTAGTTGGAAGAAGGGTTCAGCTGTTTTTTGAGTAGAACACTTATTTAGTTTAGGGGGTAGTTTGATGGGAACGAGTTATATACTGACAGGATCATATGCATCCGAAATAGAGCCAGGTATTAAACTTTGGGAATTTGAAAAGAGTACTGGGGAGCTAACTGAGTTAACGAGTATTGGAGGCATCGAACGTCCTTCGTTTCTTGCTATTCATCCAAATGGCACAAGTTTCGTTGCTACTAGCGAAGTTGGGAATGGTGAACTAGTGAGTTACTGGATTCATCCTACTACTAAAAAAATGATGGAAATTAATAGGCAACCTTCGAATGGCGACCATCCAGCGCATGTGACCATCGATGAAACAGGAAATTGGCTATTATCTGTTACTTATTCAGGAGCAACTATTAATGTTCATCCTCTATTAGCAGATGGGGCAATTGGCGAGTTAGCATTTTCTACAAAGCATGAAGGTTCTGGACCAAATAGCGATCGACAAGATGCGGCTCATCCACATTCAATTATCCAAGTGCCAGACAGAAATCTATTTCTTGTATCCGATTTAGGGACCGATACAATTACTACCTACAAATTAAATACGGCTGATGGAAAGTTGACGCATCAGCATACTGTCCAAACAGAAGCGGGAGCGGGACCGCGTCATTTAAGTTTTCACCCTACAAGGCCTTTTGTCTATTCAGTAAATGAACTGAATTCTACGTTAATGGTCTATAAAATCAGTCGTGACGGACAATTGGAATTTCTTCAATTAGTGCCGTTAGTGCCAGATAGTTATGAAGGGGAAAATACGAGTGCAGAAATCGCAGTATCGAGCGATGGCAAATTTGTTTATGCTTCAAATCGTGGACACGATAGTATTGCTTCTTTTGCTGTTCAGGCTAATGGGACATTAGAAAATTTAGGATTGGCGAGTTCAGGAGGGGAAGGGCCTAGACATTTTGGGCTAATTTCTGGAAATGACTGGTTAATTGTGGCGAATGAAAACTCGCATACGCTTACAGCTTTGAAGATGGGGCGTGCGGGTACCCCATGCACAGTTGAGAATATTATCCAAACGACCGCACCGGTTTGTGTCAAAGTCATTAAATAAAACATAGGAGACAAAAACACCTAAAATCGAAGGCCTGAAAACCTGACGAATTTAGGTGTTTTTTTTACCAATCCTTTGATTGTTTTTCAATAATGCCAAGCTCTTTCATAAGACGTGTAAAACCACTATCCCGATTTCCCGCAAAAGCGATTTCGGTGCAAGTGGAATGAGGAGGATAATTAAGCTCTTGAGCCTTTGCTAACGTCGATTCTTCTAAAAAGTTTGTAGCGTCAGCCTCTTCAAAACAAGAAGGCGCGATATATGTTCTATACGTATGTTCAAGTATGACACGACTTTCTGGTGCTGGTTTATTTTCTCTTGGTAGAAAAAACAACAGCAACAACACTGCGACAGCCAATAGAAGAGCACTCATCCAAATTTCTTTTTTTTTCATAAAGTTAGTCCTCCGTCAGTAAAATTTCCGCATCCGCCAGAATTTCTTCTACTGGTGGGTTTAATCCTTCATACGATTTCATAATCACACCTTCTTGGTTGACCAAGTAAAAATAAGTGCCATGAATCACTTGGTCATCATTTTCAGGTTTTCTCGCTAAAGTTTGGAAATTATCCATCGCGAAATCATCAATTTCTTGTGGAGTATAACCTGTCAGCAAGTTCCAAGTAGATAAATCTGCCCCATAATTTTCAGCATAAGATTTTAAAACTTCAGGTTTATCAAACAATGGATCAACACTAAAGGAAACGATTTGAACGTCTAGTCCTTGTTCTTTTAATTGTTCTTGCAAACCTGTCATATTCGACATCATGGGCAAACAAACAGTGGTGCAATTAGTAAAGACAAAATCGGCCAGCCACACTTCACCTTCTAAATCAGTTAAACCAAATTCTTCATTGTTTTGGTTAGTAAATGTAAAATCCTCAATTTCCCATTCAAGCGGATCTTCAATACTTGGGCTACATGCACCCAAAAAAATGCTGATTAACACAGCAAATAATAGATTTTTATACTTTCGCAAAAACGTCAACCTCTCTTTCGATAAACGGTGATCTTCCTAAGCGTAGTAGATATTCTGTTTTCAAACAAGAGCCTAAGTAGAAAGAAATGTGTAGACATTGCGAACAGAAGGGTTTTAAAGTTTTTGAATTTAACTAAATTTTTGAATAATCAAGAATCTTAACAAGGAATTCACACTACTTATGTAGAATTAAAAGAGACACGGAACGGCTAAAACTCTGGAGGTGTGAAAATGAATCAATCAATCATCCAACTTACTGAAGACAAGTTGGAGGCTTTCCATACTGGACAAATGACGGATGCATATTGTTATTTTGGAGCACATACCTCAGTAGATCAAACAAGTTTCACACTGTGGGCTCCGGATGTGACAAAAGTATGGGTAGCTTGTACCAATCCTGAAACACTAGTAGAAGAAGTTTTTCACATGGAACAGCATCCTCTTGATAAGACTATCTGGCAAGTACAAGTGCCACGAAAGTTATTGGGATATGCCTATGAATATATTCTTGAAACACCAAACGGAGAAACTTTACGAAAAGCGGATCCTTATGCTCAGGCGAGTGAAAAGCGACCGCAAACTAAATCGATAATAGTTGGACCGTCTAAGCATACGTGGTCAAAAACGGTGTTGCAGCAAAAAAAAATTCAAAACAACAATCATTTCGAAAAACCCATGGCTATTTATGAATTGCATATTGGCACATGGAAGCGTAATGCTCAAGGGGATTTTTTAAACTACCGTGAATTAGCGTCCGAATTGATTCCTTATGTGTTAGAAATGGGATTCACTCACATCGAAATTTTGCCAATAACGGAACATCCATTAGATGAATCTTGGGGTTATCAAACGACGGGGTATTTTGCACCGACGAGTCGATATGGTACGAGTGATGATTTAAAGTACTTTATTGCCCAGTGTGCAGAAAATAAGGTTGGTTTAATACTAGATTGGATTCCAGGACATTTCTGTGCCGACGAACACGCTTTAGCACTTTTTAATGGAAATTATTTATATGAAAGCGAGATAGAGGAACGACGCATGAATCCCGATTGGGGAACCTTAAATTTCGATGTCGAAAAAGGAGAAGTGGTAAGTTTTCTCTTATCGAGTAGCCATTATTGGCTGGAAGAATTTAAGTTTGACGGCTTCCGTATGGATGCACTGATTTGTTTGTTATTTGTTCCAAACATAGAAGAGCGGCACTATAACCAACAAGGAACCAGTTTTTTACAAAAACTAACGAGTAGCTTAAAAGCAGCTCACCCTGAAGTGATATTAATTGCTGAGGATGCTTGGAATTACCCTAAAGTGACTCATACCGTTGCAAAAGGCGGAATCGGATTTCACTACAAATGGAATTTCGGATGGATGCGAGACACACTTGACTATATGGAAGTACAACCTTCGAAGCGCTCCGAAGTACATGAGAAAATGAATTTCTCTTTAATGTATCAATACGAAGAACGTTACCTTCTTGCTCTTTCTCATGACGAAGTAGTTCATGGGGAAGCTTCTTTACTAAATAAACTCCCTGGGACACTCGACGAGCGATTTTCGCAGCTGAGATTATTGCTAGGCTTTTGGATAACTCACCCGGGAAAGAAATTGCTATTTATGGGTCAGGAATTTGGTCATTTCGAAGAATGGGAGTTTAAGCCCGAATTGGATTGGGCATCGTTAGAAACTGAAAATCATAAAAAAATGGCGGATTTCACAAAAGAGTTATTGGCTTTTTATAAAAAAGAAAAGGCCCTTTTTGAATTAGACGATCATCCGGACGGCTTTTCGTGGATCGATGCGGATAATCACCACCAAAGCGTAGCAGCTTTTATCCGGAGAGGGCGTATGGAAGAAGATGAGTGCATTGTTGTTTGCAATTTTTCAGAGCGGCATTATGAGAACTTCAAGCTAGGAGTTCCAAAATATGCAGGGTATGAAAAGGTTTTCACAACAAACAATAGAGATCAAAGACTTATTGTAGATGCAACCGAAGAACCAAGTGATGACTTGCCGTATTCCATCCAAATGAATTTGCCTGCATTTACGATGAATATATGGAAACAAAAAAAGAATGGGAGTGAAGCACAGTGAATAATAAAGTAGTTGCGATGCTTTTAGCAGGCGGACAAGGAAGTCGACTTAAATCATTAACGTATACAATAGCCAAACCGGCACTTCCGTTTGGTGGGAAATATCGAATCATCGACTTTCCTCTATCGAATTGCACCAATTCAGGAATCGAAACAGTCGGCGTTTTGACTCAATATCAACCCCATGTTCTGCATTCCTATATAGGACTTGGCACACCATGGGATTTGGATCGCCGCAATGGTGGAGTAACCATGCTTCCTCCTTATGCTGAAATAGATGGAAACAAGTGGTATGCAGGAACTGCAAGCGCAATTTATCAAAACATCACTTTTCTTCAGTCATGCGATCCGGAATACGTACTGATTTTATCCGGAGATCATATTTATAAAATGGACTATGAAGTTTTGGTTGATTATCACAAAGCACATGAAGCGGATGTAACCATTTCTGTACTAGAAGTGCCGTGGGAAGAAGCAAGTCGATTTGGGATTATTAATGTCGATGAAAACATGAAGGTGCTGGAATTTGACGAAAAACCAGAAAATCCAAAAAGCAATTTGGCTTCAATGGGCGTCTATATATTTACATGGAAAAAACTAAAAGAATATTTAGAAGCAGATAATTTAAATGAAGAATCTTCCCATGATTTTGGGCATGACATTCTTCCGGCCATGATGGACAATGGGGATAAAATGATTGCCTATCCGTTTAAAGGATATTGGAAAGATGTTGGAACTGTAGATAGTTTCTGGGAAGCGAATATGGATTTACTGGATTTAAATTCTGGCTTGAATCTGCATGATTCTGGATGGCGTATTTATTCTTCGAATCCCCAACTTCCACCACAAGTTATTAACAAAACGGGCAATGTTCAATCCTCTATGGTAAACGAGGGGTGCGTTATTTCAGGCGATGTTACAAAGTCCATCATATTCCAAAAGGTAGTTATTGAAGAAGGTGCTGTAATTTCGGAAAGTGTCATCATGAGTGGAGTGACGATTCACAAAGGGGCTAAATTACATCGAGTGATTGTTCCACCCCAATTTGAAGTGCCGGAAGGATTTGAGGTAGTGGATCAACAGGACAAAGTGGTTCTCTTAACAGACGAAGAAGTAGAAAAATGGAAGGAGCGTGGCGAACGATGAATTTACTTGCAGTAGTAGATGCCTCTATAAAAAAAGAGGGGTTGCAAGATTTAACGATGCAACGAACTGTGTCGTCTGTTCCTTTTGCTGGACGTTATCGGTTAATCGATTTTACATTATCTAACCTTGTTAATTCAGGGGTAAGTACGGTTGGAGTATTTCCATCTTACCCGCTTGCTTCTTTACTAGATCATATTGGTGTAGGGAAAAGTTGGGATTTAGACAGAAGAAAGAATGGGCTATACTTTCTTCCGGTTACGCAGCGAGATGGTGGAATATCGAGTGTTGGAGCATTTGCTGGATTGGAAGAACATCTGCAATTTTTCACAAAGAGCAGCCAACCTTACGTAATTGTTACGAATAGCTTTATCGTTACTCAACTAGACTATAAAGACATGTTTGAAAAGCATATCAAATCAGGAGCGGACTTTACGGAAGCTATCAGCAAAGGAGTACAGTTAAAAACGTATATTTTATCTAAAGAACTATTGATCGAACTAATTCAAACGTATCAAGATAAACAAGTAGTAAGCGTTGAAGATGTTGTTAACTTAAAGAAAAGTCCCTATACATTTAATGAGTATGAATACAAAGGTTATTTTGCGGTTATCGATTCGATTCAAAGTTATTTTGAAGCTTCAATGGATTTACTAAATGAAGATAAGAGAGAACAACTGTTTCTCGAAAATCGACCGATTTTCACAAAAGTGAAAGACGAACCACCAACACGGTATGTCAGTGGTTCACATGTTGAGCGTGCACTTATCGCAAACGGTAGCACGATTGTGGGAGATGTAATTGATAGTCTTATAAGTCGTGGAGTGTATATTAAAAAAGGGGCACGTGTAGAAAATTGCATTATCATGCAAAAAAGTACAGTGGAAGAAAATTGCGACTTAGCTTATGTAATTGCTGATAAAGATGTATATATCGGCGAAGGAGTGGTGTTACACGGAACGCCAGAACGACCGATTGTTCTCCGCAAAGGGGCAAATGTTACGAAGGAGGATATACGATGAAGATTGTAATGGCAGCAGCAGAATGTGCGCCTTTTGCAAAAGCTGGAGGGTTAGCTGATGTATTAGGAGCATTACCGAAAGAGCTTAGCAGATTAGGCCATGAAATCACTGTAATTATACCCAAATATAGTGTGATAGCCGATAAGTATGTGTCAGAATTTGTTCTTAAAGAAACAATCGAAATTCCTTTTAAAGGACAACAAAAAACCTTTCGAGTTTTTCAATACGAACAAGCTGGTGTTGACTACCTTTTTATGGAACATAATGACTATTTTGAACGAGATCAAATTTATGGACAGTCAGACGATGCGGAACGTTATGCCTTTTTTAACCGAACCGTACTTGAGATTGTTCAACAGCGTAACTTAAATCCAGACATTATTCATGTTCATGATTGGCATACGGCTGCAATTCCATTTTTATTAAGAGAAGATGCGCGTTATCAATCGATTAAGTCAGCTAAAGCTGTTTTGACCATTCATAACCTGCAATTCCAAGGCAAGTACTCGAAACAAACGTTTTTAGAAAACTTCGAAATGGATGCACGTTATTATGACGAAGGACCGGTAGAGTGGGATGGCAATTTCAACGCGTTAAAGACCGGCATTTTCTATGCAGATAAAGTAACGACTGTGAGTCCTACTTACCGAGATGAAATTTTAACCGATTTTTATGGCGAAAAGTTGAATGGCTTTTTACAAGAAAAAGAGCAAGATTTAATCGGGATTTTAAATGGCATCGATTTAGAAGTTTACAATCCAGCTGCGGATTCATCCATTGCACGAGAATTTGATGTAATGAGTATGGAAGGTAAGCAAGTTAACAAACGTGCTATTCAGTTGAAAGCAGGGTTGCCAGAGCGAGGAGATGTTCCATTATTAACGATGATCTCGAGACTCTCAGGACAAAAGGGCATCGATGTTTTGCAGGAAGTACTTCCAGACTTATTATCAAACGAAGACGTTCAATTTGTATTATTAGGATCTGGAGAAGAGCAGTACGAAGCATTTTTCAAAGAACTAGACATTGATTTTCCAGGTCAAGTTTCAATCTATATAGGCTTTGATGAAGCGTTTGCCCATTTACTATACGCAGGAGCGGATATCTTCTTAATGCCTTCGCATTTTGAACCTTGCGGACTAAGTCAATTAATCTCAATGCGGTATGGAACTGTTCCTGTAGCTAATAAAACAGGAGGATTAAAAGACACAGTAATAGAGTATGATGAAAATTTAAAATCAGGAAATGGATTTTTAAGTGATTTTTCAAAAGACGAGTCATTTGATAGTGCTTTGCAGCGTTGCTTGAGTTTTTACCAACAGTCGGATCACTGGGAAGCAATCAAGAAAAACGGCATGAAAGGTGATTATTCTTGGTCGCGTTCTGCGGCAGAATACGCTGAACTTTATGAACGGCTAATTTAAAGGGGCGTGCCAATTATGTTTTCTTCCAAAGAAGAGTTCAAGAAAAGTTTTATCAATCGAATAGAAGCCAAAGGAACTGAAAAAAATTTAGAACTTGCGCATGAAACTTTATGGGAAATGACTTGTGAATGGGTTCAAGAAAGTTGGAAGCGCACCAACCAGTTATATGAAGAAAATCACGACAAACAGTTGTATTATATTTCAATTGAATTTTTAATTGGGCGTGTACTTGGACAAAACCTTTTAAATTTAAACTTTTACAATTTGGTCAAAGAAGGTCTTGATGAACTAGGGCTCGAGCTTTCTGAAATAGAGGAACTAGAAATCGAGCCGGGTCTTGGAAATGGTGGATTGGGAAGGTTAGCAGCTTGTTTCATGGACTCACTTGCCTCACTTGAATTGCCTGGACATGGCTATGGGTTACGTTACAGAAGCGGTTTGTTTACGCAACATTTTGTGGATGGAAACCAAACAGAGCAGCCTACAAAGTGGATTAAAGAGAAGAATAATGTAGATATCCGTAGAGAAGACCTAGCAGTGGACATTCCTTATTATGGAGAAGTTCAATTAGTCATGGGAATTGATGGCATGCATACAAAAGTAGAAAATCCAGAATGGGTCAAAGCTGTACCGTATGATATACCAATTGTTGGAGCAAATGGTGGCACGGTTAATACACTTCGCTTATGGCAAGCGGAAGTTTCAGAACGTGCATCTTCCGTTGGCAAAGAGTATGCAGTTTATGAGCGTGAGACAGCTAAAATCACAGATCGTCTTTATCCTGACGACTCTCTAGAGGCGGGGAAAATATTACGCTTGAAACAGCAGTATTTGCTTTGCAGTGCATCGCTTCAAAATATTATTAGCAATCATAAATCGTCTTTAGAGAAACTTCCTAACAGTATTGCCATTCAAATAAATGATACGCATCCAGCTCTGGCCGTGCCAGAATTGATGCGCATCTTAATCGATGATTATACGCTAGACTGGGAACAAGCATGGGACATTACAACGCGTACGATATCCTATACAAATCACACAATTTTAGAAGAAGCTATGGAAAAATGGGGCAGTCATTTAATCCAATCGTTATTGCCCCGAATTTATTTGATCATTGAAGAAATAGATCGGCGCTTTAAAGAGAGCTTGCAAAACCAAGGCAAAGATGATGAAACTCTGCACAAATTGTCCATCATTGAAGATGGAGTTATCAAAATGGCAGTGTTAGCGGTAGTCGGCAGCTACAAAGTAAATGGTGTAGCAAAATTGCATACAGAGATTTTAAAGAAACGTGAAATGAAAGAATTGAACGAACAATTCCCTAACAAGTTTCACAATAAAACGAATGGCATTACACATCGACGATGGTTAATCAAAGCCAATCAAGAGTTATCGGGATTGATCACAGAAACCATCGGTTCGCAGTGGATGAAAGAGCCTGAGCGCTTGAGTGAGTTGCATTATTTCTCTCAAAACCAAAACTTTCTTCAAGATTTCCAAGAAATAAAAAGTTTGAAAAAAGAACAGTTAATTCATCATCTTCAGCGAGATCAAAACATTATTGTGGATCCATCCTCTATTTTTGATATCCATATTAAACGATTTCATGGTTATAAACGGCAGTTGATGAACATTTTGCATATTCAAATGTTATACGACCGAATCAAGCGGGATTCTACTTATCGACCATATCCGCGTACTTTCTTTTTTGGTGGAAAAGCTGCGCCGAGTTATCACTTTGCAAAACAAGTGATTAAAATGATTAATACAGTAGCGAACAAAGTGAATAACGATCCTCTAGCCAGACAGCATCTGCATGTTGTGTTTGTTGAAAATTACAATGTGACCCACGCAGAATATTTAATCCCTGCAGCTGATGTGAGCGAACAAATATCGACGGCTTCTAAAGAAGCTTCTGGTACCGGGAATATGAAATTTATGATGAATGGTGCCCTGACAATTGGTACTTTTGATGGTGCGAATGTCGAGATATTTGAACAAGTTGGCCAAGAAAATGCGTTTGTATTCGGCATGAGAGCAGAAGAAGTAATGGACTATGAAAAAAATCATTCCTATGATCCGAAAGAAATAATTGAATCGGACGTAGAAATTAAGAAGTTAATGGAAGAACTGGTTAAAGGCGATTGGACAGAAGGAAAAGCGAATGTTGACTTTATCGTGGGGCAGTTGTTGCATGAAGGAGATCCTTATTTTGTATTAAAAGATCTACAAAGTTATTCAAAAGAACATGAGAAAATCTTAGATGCCTATGCAAACCCAATTAACTGGGCAGAAATGGGTGTTAAAAATATAGCTGCTTCGGGTATTTTCTCCAGCGACCGCACGATTCAACAATATTCAGATGATGTTTGGCAGTTAACGAAAGTTCCCAGTATGTATTAGAAATTGAAAGGGTGGCAATATGGCAGATCACGCATTTGATAATACTGACTTAACAGACTATAAAGCGAGTGGTGCGTTAGTCGGTAAAGTCGCAATCGTCACGGGTGCGAGCAGTGGCATCGGTCAGGCGGTAGCAATTGCTTATGCAAAAGAAGGCGCAAGAGTCATCATTGGCTATCTCGGAGATGACGAAGGTGCTCAAAAAACCATTGAGTTGATCGAGGATTATGGTGGGGAGGCCAAAGCGCTAAGTGGTGATTTGGGTAAGTCGGAGAATTGTGACGCACTCGTACAATTTGCTTTGGCGGAATTTGGTCAAATAGATATCCTCGTCAACAACGCAGGCTACCAATATCCTCAAACGTCTCCACTCGATATTACGGATGAACAACTTTTAAAAACATTTGAAATTAAAGCGTTTGCCATGTTTTATTTGACGAGAGCGGCACTTCCTCATTTAAAAAAAGGCTCACGAATCATCAATACAGCATCCATTAACGCTTACCGTGGGCACTCAGATTTGATTGATTATTCCGGAGCGAATGGTGCGATGGTAGCTATGACTCGCTCGTTAGCACGCCGACTGGTGCGAGAAGAAATTGCCGTAAATGGAATTGCACCGGGACCCATCTGGACTCCTCTCATCACCAAAACTTTTAGTGATTTAAATCCGAATGTCGGAGACGATTTTGGTGAAGATGTGCCGGCAGGACGACCTGGTCAACCTTACGAACTTGTGAAAGCTTATGTGTTTTTAGCAGATCCGCAAAATTCGTACATGACCGGGCAATTTCTGCATATGAACGGTGGAGACTATATGTCTACTTGATAAAAGCAGGCCAAGAGAGCATCTTGGTCTGCTTTTTCATGCGGTTTAGTATATGATAAAATTCACTAAAGAACGGGAGTGAGTTTTTGAAAAAAAGGATATGGATCTTACTACTGATAATTTTTAGTTTAGGCTTACTGACAGCTTGTACGGATAGAGCTGATCCACCAAAAGAAGCAAGTAAAGACAGTCAAAAAAACCAAGAAAAGGCAGAGCAGCCGATTGTTGTTGAAAACGATAAAGAAGTAATGCATGTCCATTACATCGATGTGGGTCAAGGAGATTCGACGTTAATAGAAGTTGAAGGATTTTCGCTATTAATTGATGCAGGAAATTGGAAATCAACTGAAGTAATCGATTACTTAAAGCAGCAAGAAATTAAAAATATTGATATTGTTGTTGGGACTCATCCAGATGCTGATCATATTGGTCAGCTGGCACAAGTGATTGGGGAATTTGATGTCGGGGAAGTGTGGATGTCTGGCAATTCAAGTAGCTCTGCTACATTCATAAATGCGTTACAGGCAATCGAAGCAAGTGGAACAGAATATGTTGAACCGAGAACCGGTGATGTTTTTGATGTTGGCTCTCTTCAAATCGAAGTGCTGCATCCAAGTGAAATAAGCGGTGCTACCAACGAAGAATCCGTGTCGTTGAAAATGACTTATGGGGAGATTGAGTTTATCTTTACTGGAGATGCAGGAGTTAGAGAAGAACAAGAAATGATCGACTCAAGCATTGATCTCAATGCAGAGATTTTACATTTAGGTCATCACGGTTCGAACACATCCACAAGTTTGGCTTTTTTAAAGGCTGTGACTCCTGAAATAGCAATTTATAGTGCTGGAGCTGATAATTCATACGGACACCCACATGCAGAAGTAATTGCAGCTGTAGAAAATGCAGGAGCGGAAGTGTATGGAACAGATGTAAATGGCACAATTGTAGTGGAAACAAACGGTGAGACGTATAACGTTAATACGCAACAAGAAGGTGTGCCTACAGAAGGACAAAATCGATGTGTTGATATAAACATTGCGTCCTCAGCAGAATTACAAGAGATTTCAGGAATAGGCGAAACGTATGCAAAAGCGATTATTAACAAACGACCATTTGAAAATATAGAACAATTAGTCGACATTAAAGGAATTGGCCAAGGTACGCTAGATGCTATTCAAGATCAGGGCCTAGCTTGTATAGGAGGGTAAGGATAATGAAAGGGATTTTGGACCGTATTGAAGATGAGCGATATGCAGTCATCTTAGTAGAAGAAGAAGGACTTGAATTGATCTTACCTGCCAATCGATTGCCAGCTGGTAGTCAAGTCGATTCCTGGTTTACAATAGATGTGGAAAATGGTCAGCTAGCAGTCACGTTAGACCACGAAACGTCCTTTATAAAAACAAGTCAGGCTGAAGAATTGATGGCAAGACTGAGAACAAAGAAAACGGGTAGCCGCTTTAAGCGGGAGTAAAAAAGTCCAGATTCTCTAAGGAGAATCTGGACTTTTTAAATTTAGAGCTAGTTGATTTCAGTCAATTCTAAATGATAATCAGCTACTTGATCCGGTTTGTACAAATCGGTAATCGATGTGGAATAATCCGTAATGGAGGCGTTAAATTCGGCATCTAGAGCCGGTATACGGATTCGGAAATTCATTTTATACAAAAGGGTAGCAATGTGATGATACTCTTCGCTCGTAACGTTAAAGTCGAAGGTGATTTTTCGGTTGTGTTGGTGAGAGTTGGCCTCTTCATGCGTTTCTTCTTTAAAATTAGAAGCGTATACTTTTGTGTCATCAATCCAAATGATTGTGTTGGTCACTTATTTCCCCTCTGTTTCCAATTGTTGAGTAAACTGCTGAATGGCTTTTATGGCCATTTGGCTTTTAATCATATCTTCCATAGGTGGATTGTAAAGGCCAGCCCGAACATTAAGGTAATGGCGGTGCATCGGATTGCTTTCAGAAAGTGCACGAGATCCGACAATTTTCATCGCTTTGTCTACGATTTCCATAGCGGCATGGGTCACGGCTATTTTTGTTATATTTAACGCTTCATCCATTCCGGCTTTGTTGTCTGTTAAATTGTAACGTTCTACAGTGCCATATAACAGATGCCGTGCGGTAGCTAACTGGAGTTCCATTTCACCGATCGTTTGTTGGATGGCCGGTGTCTGTGCAATGGGCTTTCCAAGTGATGCTGGGATGTAGTTTGCTGCAAACTTCACTGCATAAGCTCTTGCAGCGGCAGCAATGCCAATATAGCAGGCAGGAATATGAAGTAGCCAACCTTTAGTAGATGCTGAAGTTCCTGAACGTTTTAGTGTATGTGTTTTGGGAATGCGGACATGATCAAGGATCAATGTGTGGCTTGCGGTGCCTCTCATCGCTAACATGTCCCACGTTTCATCTATTGATACTCCATCCAACTGCCGGGGGATCACAACTGTGATAACTTCATCATTTTCAGTGGTGGCCGTGACAAAAATATAATCGAGTACAGGTGCCATGGAAGTGTAGGTTTTTTGCCCAGTAACAATATAGAAGTCACCATCACTAACAACAGTAGTGCGAGGCAATGCGCCTCTCGTAGGACTACCGGCGTTTGATTCTGTTGCAGCGGTATTAATAAATGCGCCATTAGCGATTTCGGTCATTAGCCAATCTGCAGGTTCTTCCAGCCAATGGCGATTCTCAGCATACTCCAATACAATGCCAACATGCCATCCAATTGATAGAGCGGTCGCTCCAGAACCTTCCGCTATCGCTTCTTGGGCTAAGACGTATTCGTATAGCCCAAAGCCCTGACCACCATGTTCTTGGGGAAGGGTCAAGGTATGATAATTTATTTTTTTCAAATCGGTAATGTTTTCAAAAGGGAAAGAGCCGCGTTTATCCAGTTCCTTCTCGCGGGATTGGAAAATCGGTTGTAAGGAACGAATTTGATCAATGAGTAGTTGCTGCTGAGGTGTTTTGATAAATTGATTCATAAACTAGACTCCCTCCTTGTTTTGCTAGATTGCTTAAAGTTTGTCGGAGCTAAACGGGCACCTCCGCTTTTCTTATTGTCTAGCTCGGGCAGCCAGATTCTCGGGGACATAAGTCACACCGACTGTACGGCTGAAAACATGCCGTTTCGCCGATGCGTCTTATGTCCGTCGAATCTACATGGCTGCCTCCGCTTTTCTTTTTACCGTACCATAAAAAAGCCG
The DNA here is from genome assembly GCF_001687665.2 of Planococcus donghaensis. Classification (NCBI taxonomy): domain Bacteria; kingdom Bacillati; phylum Bacillota; class Bacilli; order Caryophanales; family Caryophanaceae; genus Planococcus; species Planococcus donghaensis. The sequence continues at coordinate 338,023 of NZ_CP016543.2, forward strand.
TCAAAGCAGTAGATCAGGCTTTGACGGCTGGGGAAGATATTTAGTTAGGAAAGGTTCTTTTTATGTGGCTTTCGGATGTCGGCAACGATTAAAGCTCCGACAAGAAATAGGCCGAGATAACCAATGATCGGATAGAAAAGGCTGACCAGATTTTTAAACCCTAAAAAGCTTAGGATATAGGCAACAAGCACAACAGCAGTAATGAAAATTCGGGATTTTGTTGTGCCCATCACTACAAAACGCGCTGAAAATGAAAAGAGCATGCTAACTGCGGTGTTGTAAATCATACCGAAAAGAATAAGGGACATAAAGATGCCGAGAACCGGCGATAGGTTATCGGCGATTAAAAGCAATGGCATTGCTGAACTACCGACACTATCCACTTGTGAGAAAATCGCTAAGTGACTCAATATGATAAGTCCACCTAAAATGAGTCCGCCAATGAGACCACCGCGTGCGGCAATTTTTTCGTCTTTTTCAGTTCCTCCCATAACGATCGCCATTGATGCTCCAACAGCAATGTTAAACGATACATAGTTGATGGCAGATAAGAACCAGTTTGGCAAAGCGGAATCTTGTTCGTTCGCAACTGAATTTAATGATGCAAATGTATTATCCATCGTCAGCAAACTATAAGCAGCTAGTCCGATAACAGCAACGATTAAAAATGGTGTGATACTACCGATGATCGCAATCACTTTTTTTACATTTAACATAATCGTCATAGCAACTAAAATCGCCATGAGGGTACTGCCAAGAGGAGCAGGTAAGTTAAATTGCTGTGAGAAAATTGACCCTGCACCCGCAATCATCACAACGCCTACGCCAAATAATGTCAGGATAATTATGTAATCCACAATAGAACCAATTATTTTGCCACTAATGCCAAAAATAGCTTCTTTATGTGATGTTGTTTTCATCCGGCTTCCAAGTCGAGTTAAACTCATTCCTAAATAGGCAAATAAAGCGGTTGCAAAAATTGCTGCAACGGTTCCCATATAGCCAAAACTTGTGAAGTATTGAAGGATTTCTTGGCCAGAAGCAAATCCGGCTCCAACGATGATGCCAACAAAGGCACTCCCCATTTTTAAACTTTTCATGATGTTCCTCCTAGATGCTGGTTAATACATGGATAAGTTTTTTAAAAATTATAAAATTCTTATTTAAATATAACAAAAATCGAGAGGGTTCACAATTGGAAAAGAAATAATAGACACATTATCCTAGTGAATCTAGCTATTAAAGTATTTAGAGAAAAATATCAACATAATGAAAAGGGGTGAAAAAACACAAAAAAGCATCGCCAGTTAGACTGGCGATGCTTGGGTAACTTATTAGTTTAGGTCTTTGTTTGCGATAATAACTAATTTACCTTTATCGAGTTCTTCTTCGTATTCTTCTGCTTCTTGTTTAGATAAACCAGCTGCTGCCATTTTAGCGCGTAATTCATCGCCTCTTGAGACAGTCATATTTTTCATGCTGTCTAAAAAGCCTTGTTCTTTCATGCCGACTTCTTCTGTGTCTAATGCTTTTGAGATATCTTTTCCGCGTTTTTTATCATGGGCGAAAATGTAAATATCATCGTGCGTGTAACCTTGTGTTTCTAATTTCTCGATTTCTGATTTTGCTTGAAGTGCGTTTTCGACTGTCATTTTCAAAGTCAATGTAATCCCTCCAATTAATTTCTTATTACTATGCATACCACGGTCAATTAGAGCTTAAACAAAAAATAGGTTGAAATCCGTTATACTAAAGAAAAAGTAGAAGGGAGAGTGGGTTTTTTGAAGATTATTCCGATTGGTATTTGGGGAGGTTATCCTAATAAAAATGAAGCAACTTCCGCATTTTTAATCGAACAAGATGGCTTTCGGTGTTTAGTAGATTGTGGCAGTGGTGTATTAGGGGCTGTTCAAAATTACACGGAATTACGTGAGATAGATGCGGTGATCATCAGTCATTATCATCCAGATCATGTGGCTGATATTGGTGTATTACAGCATGCAGCTATGGTTGGTATGCAATTGAAAGAGTGGAATACACCACTGTACATCTATGCACATGATAAAGATCCAGAGGAATTTCACAAGCTTTCTTATAAAGGCGTTACAGAAGGTCGAGCGATACAAGCTTCGGACACACTTGAGCTTGGACCGTGGCAAGTTACATTCTGTGAAACGATTCATCCTGTCTATTGTTTAGCTATGAGGTTTACTGCGAACGGGCGGACTGCTGTATTTACTGCAGACACGGCTTGGAAAGATGAGTTGGTGGATTTTTCAAGGGGCGCGGATCTTTTAATCGCAGAATCGAATCTTTACGAAAAATACATCGGTATTATTGGGGGGCATATGAGTGGTAGCCAAGCAGGTAAACTTGCGGAACAGTCTGGTGCAAAGCAATTATTACTGACGCACCTTCCTCAATACGGCGAGTTAAAGGAAATTTTAACCTCTGCAAAGTCTACCTATACCGGTGAAGTCGAGTTCGCGGTAATCGGCAAAACCTACCAAATTTGATAAGTTAAAAATAAGCAGATAGTTTGTGTATCAATTGGCTTCCTTTTATTCTTTAAGTAAAAGCAAAGAACGTCGAAATGTCGTCGCCGTCCAATGGCTTAAGAAAAGGCTGATTCTTTTATTGTCTATCTAGAGAATAAGACTGGAGGAGAATAAGATGAAAATAGGAATTATCGGGGCAACAGGTAAAGCGGGGAGTTTGATTTTAAAAGAAGCGTCAAGAAGACGTCATGAAGTGACTGCAATTGTTAGAGATTCACAAAAAGCCGAAAATTTAAACGTGCCGATTATAGAAAAGGATGTTTTTAGTCTGACCGCGGAAGATTTAGCTCCATTTGATGTAGTGGTCAATGCATTTGGTGTTCCGCCTGAAAGAGCAGAGCAACATATTGAAGCCGGCAAAATTTTGATCAACGCACTTAAAGAAACGCCGAACACGCGTTTAATTGTAGTTGGGGCCGCTGGCAGTTTGTTTGTGGACGAAGCAAGAACGACGCGGCTAGCGGAAACTCCAGAGTTTCCTGAAGCATTTAAGTCGATAGCTAGTAGCCAATCGCAAAATTTGGCTAATTTAGAAAGAGCAGAAGGAATTCGATGGACATATTTAACCCCAGCAGCGTTTTTCGATCCGAAAGGTCATCGGACAGGTCGTTATCAAAAAGGTGATGATGGGTTTATCGTTAATAGCAAAGGCAAGAGTTATATTAGCTATGCTGATTACGCCATCGCGCTTGTTGATGAAATCGAAAGTGGAGAGCATCAGAATAGACGGTTTACCGTGGTTTCTGAAAAACACTTGTAGGTTGAAAGAGTCGGTTTCTGAGAAAACCGGCTTTTTTCTGTTTGTAAAGTGAGCAAGGATTGAAAAGCATTTGCCATGAAATGTTCACGTTCCTCAATTAAACAGTGGCTTGAATCATGTATAATAAGATGAAACTTGAGGTTTAAAGGTGGGAATCAACACAATGGATTTTTTATATTTTCCTGATGACAAATCGGAATACATCCCTGGGATTATTTCTGTCGTAATTATATTTATATTGTCTGTACTAATCGTACGATTATTGATTAGAGCTTCACGTAAGCAAGTGAAAAGTTTAGAAGATCAAGGGTATCCTGTTGTATATAAAGACGGTTTTGAGGATGGCAAGACAAAAGATGAAATGATAGAGCCGCAAAAAGCAGCAGATCGTGCAAACGAAAAGAACATGCATGAGAAAAAAGAGACCTGACAGCCGTCAGGTCTTTTTTTGGTTCTTTCACTAGGTGTATACTGGAAGAACATGATGAAAATGAAGTGGTGGAGGTGTTGGTTATGAAAAATATCTTTGGCGGAGTGCAATGGGCAGTTTTTCTAATCGCTTCTTCCATCGCAGCACCAATTGCGATTGCCAGTATTTTTGGCATGGATACGACAGATACAACCCTCTTCTTACAACGGACAATGTTTGTTTTAGGAATTGCTTGTTTAGTGCAAGCCTTTATCGGACACCGCATGCCAATCAACGAAGGACCAGCTGGCTTGTGGTGGGGAATATTTATTGTTTACGCTGGATTAGTCGGGATTATGTATGCCACGATGGAAGAATCCTTACAAGCCCTGCAAAGCGGATTGTTGTACAGTGGCGTTTTGTTTATCGTTTTTGCTTATACGGGTCTTGTAGATAAGTTGAAGGTTTTGTTTACGCCTACCATTACCTTTGTGTATCTCTTGTTATTGGTCTTGCAAATTAGTGAGTCCATTATCGCAGGCTTACTAGGCATTGTAGTAGAAGGAGATCCAGTAGATGGCAAGGTTTTGTTCGGTAGTATTATTGTTATTTTATTAACTTTCTTTTTTATGAATCATAAACTGCCATGGGTGAGTCGTTACTCAGTATTATTTGCAATTGCTACAGGTTGGGTCATTTTCTGGATTCTTGGAAAACTACCAGAAACTGCAGAAACGACAAGTGCATTAATATCCTTGCCAGAGATGTTTGTTTTTGGTCCGTTAATTTGGGACAGTGGCATGTTCGTCACTGCGTTGTTTTTAACGATTTTACTACTTGCCAATATGATGGCATCGATTCGGGTAATGGAAAGTGTATTAAAGAACTCCTTTTCGATTCATGCACCTGATCGGATTAAACAAGCATCGGCAGCCTCTGGTATTAATCATATTGTGGCAGGCTTGTTTTCTTCTATCGGGCCTGTGCCGATCTCAGGGGCGGCTGGATTTGTTAGTGCGACTAGAACACCTACACTTAGACCTTTTATTTTTGGGGGTATCCTGGTAGTACTGATTAGTTTTTTTCCAACACTTATGGCAACGCTTGCGTCTTTACCAGCTCCTGTAGCATATGCTGTTATTTTTGCGGTATTTACCAAAATGGTTGAGATGGCTTTTGTTGAATTGGAAAATGAAAAAGACCGCCTTCATTCTTATAAAGTAGCAGCTTTCGGACTGATGAGTGGAGTGGGCATTATGTTTGTTTCTCCAGAAAGCATGGCTAACTTGCCATCGGTTGTAGCAGCAACGCTATCAAACGGATTAATCACAGGAACCATTATTGCCATTTTGATAGAACAGTTATTAAAACAACGTAAAAAAACCGGACGCGTGTAGGAAGTGCGTCCGGTTTTTCTAATGTCCAGGCTCCAGGGGCTAGCTCCTTGGGTCATAAGCCATCTTGGCTGTGCGGCAAAGAACGCCGCTTCACCAATCTGTCTTATGCCCGGCAGAGCTACACAGCCGCTTGCGCTTTTCTTATTGTCCAGGCTCCAGCGGCTAGTCCCTCGGGGTCTTAAGGCAGCCCACTACGGAAATCGGGATTTCCTGCGTGTTCTGCCTTAAGCCTGTCGGGACTACACAGCCGCTTGCGCTTTTCTAGTCAGCTTCGATTTCTTCTGTTAGGTTAACCAGTTCATCAATTAGTTCGCCGATGTAAGCGATAGTATCGCGAAGCGGTTGTTCACTCGTGATGTCGACGCCGGCCATTTGTGCAAGTTCTACCGGATTTTTAGTGCCTCCAGCTTTTAGAACTTCTAGCCATTCGTCTACAGCAGGTTGTCCTTCTTTTAAAATACGTTTAGATACTTGTGTGGAGATAGTTAGACCGGCACTGTACGTATATGGATACAAGCCCATATAGTAATGAGGCTGACGCATCCAAGTTAACTCCGCACCATCATTTATCTCTACAGTATCTCCCCAGAAATCTTCTAGTACACCTCGTTTGATCGAGTTTAAAATGCCGGCATTTACACTTTGTCCTGCATCAATGCGCTCGTACACTTTACGTTGATAAGCGGCTTCAAGCAAATGAGTAACAAAGTTATGGTAATAAGTTCTAGCAACGATTGATGAAATGACCCAGCGTTTAAACTTCGGGTCCGCCGAGTTTTTTAATAAATGATTGGCAACGAGCATTTCATTCATTGTCGAAGGAGCTTCGATAAAGTAAAGCGACGGCCTTCCGTTAAAGATGTTTTGTTCTTGATGCGCATGATAAAAATGGCCAGCATGGCCAAGTTCGTGAGCTAATACAAAGACCTCATTCATCCGACCTGTCCAAGAAATTAAAATATAGGGATGGTCACCGTAAGGACTTGAACAGAAAGCTCCTGTTGACTTTCCTTTGTTTTGTGCAAAATCAATCCATCTTTCAGAATAAGAACGATCGACCATTTCAAGATAATCAGGTCCCATAATCGAAAGAGCGTCATCAATATACTGTTTAGATTCAGCTACTGTAATCTCAGGTTCATAGCTCGGATCTAAAGAAATTTTTAAATCAGCAAAAGTCATCCGGTCGAGTCCGTGAACTTTTTGCAGCAATTTCGCATATTTGCGCATATGTGGAGCGAGTTCAGTTGTGATCAAATCTATTTGGCGATCGTAAAGAGTACGGTCTACTTCCTGATTAAACAACAGGTAGTCAAAAATACTGTCATATCCCCGCAAGTCAGCAGTGGTTTTTTCTGTTTGTAATTGCATATCATAAGTTTTGGCAGTTGTTTGTTGATACTCTTTTAATTTTTTTGAAAAAGCATCAAACGCTGCCCGTCTGAGCTCAGTATTTGTCTCAGCTTCCCAGTCGCCTTCAAAAGAGCCATAGCTTAAAGGATACTTCTGCCCGTTTACTTCGAAATCTTCAAAATCGATATCGCTCATTTTTGTAGTGTTGTAAAGACCATAAGGTGCGCTAAAAGTGGAAGAATAAGCAGCTAAGCTTTTTTCCGCTTCTGGATGCAATTGATAAGGTTTTTTACGCAGTAATTTTTTTAGGAAAACACGGAATTCCGTTGATTCTTCCATCGCTTGTTCGAGTGTTTCGGTGGGCAAAGCAAGAAGTTCACTTGTGATAAAAGACAGTTGACTCCCGATTTTAGCAGCAGTAGCACCAAATTTACTCGCTTGCAATTGAGCTTCATCATTGGTTTGATCTGTACTTGCGGTTAAGTTTGCGTGCGTACTTAACAACACCATTTTTTCCATAAACCTCATATACGCTGTTAAGACCTGAGTAATTGATTCTGTATCTATAATTGTGCCTTGAAATTTTTCGTTTATAGCTTCTGCTTGTTGTTCCAAATCTTCTAGTTGTTGGTTGAAGTCAGGAGAACTACTAATTAAACTAGATAAATCCCATGTTTCTTCAACAGGAACAGCTGAGCGTGCGGGCAAACTTTTAACCAAACAAATCTCTCCTCTATGTATTACGGATATCGAACTAATTATTAGTATAATCGGCAATTACAAAAATGTAAAAAAAATAGTTAAGAATATAAAAAATATTTAAAAAATAGGTTTATATATATCATTAAGGTGGGTACTATACAAATACAAGGCGGAATTACCGTTGAAAGACACGACTGGATTCGATTCAGAATCGCCTTTTAACGAGAAACTGCACAGCCTTGGCGGGAAATTTGCTTTACTGACGATATTCACTCTTGTCAGGAACCATAGTTAATCAGGTTTCTATCCGGAAAGTGTTTCAAACAGTAAGATGTAAGTTTTTTGTGGAAGTGCAATTGAAAGCCTGACTGCAGAACCGACAAATTCACTGAGATGTAGATGTGAACCTAATTGCCTTATTGGCAAATGACAGTCAGCGTAACTAAACTGCAATGACGAGAGTTTCATGTTCGTCAGAGATTTACAGTTTGTAGAAAGAATTTAATAAAATTTTCCGCGTGCAAAAAATCTCTCAGGATTTTCGAGAGATGGAAAAAGAGGGAGGCATGATCTGATGAAAAGGATCATGCTTTTCTCTTTGCATTTTGAACTATCAGATTTTTTGGTGTAATCTGTTTGTATAAGCTAACATTCAAAGAGGTTTGTATGAGACTAATTTTTCATTTCATAAAAGGGGAATCGGTTATGGGAGAACATTCGGTAGTTGCCATACAAGATGAGTATGCAGAAGACTTCGCGTGGTGTTATGGTTGCGGTCGACTTAATGAGAACGGACACCAATTTCGGACAGCCTGGCATGGTGAAGAAACAATTACGTTGTATGAGCCAAAAAAAGAGCACACAGCTATTCCAGGATATGTTTATGGTGGCTTGATTGCCTCGTTAGTAGATTGCCATGGAACAGGGTCAGCTTCTTTAGCGCTTCATCGAAAAAATGGTTTTGAACCGGGTAGTGGCGAAACCCCACCGCGTTTTGTTACTGCTTCTTTACATGTTGATTATTTAAAGCCCACACCTCAAGGAATCATGTTAAAGGCAGTTGGAAAAATCGAAGAAATTCATCCAAAGAAATTTAAAGTGAACACAGAAGTCTATGCTGGAGATACTCTTTGCGCAACAGGTGAAGTAACGGCGGTAGTTATGCCGGCTTCCTTTGCTAAATAAGGTGAACAAAGCTAGAGAAGGAGTGCTTGATGATGGTAGAGAACAATAAAGAAGAGCAAGTTAAACATCCAGAAGCTGCAGAAGTAGTTGAGCCTGAGCCGGAAATCGAGCCGGTTACAGAAGAGCCGAATTTTGACGAAATATACAGCAATATCGCATCTAATCGATACGAAAACTTACGGACTAGTCATATTGAACAAAAAGCAAAAAAGTTAAGAAAACGAACAAAATAAAAGATCAAGTGTATCTACACTAGACCTTTACTTTTTTTAAAGTTTTTCAATTTCTTCTGAAACAACAAATGCCAAATCATCATTGCCGAAAAGCTGAAGAATTTCTAACAAAGTATGGTGATCGACCTCTAATGGTTCTATGTCTGATTGCTCGATTGCCTCAGTCAAAACGGGGCTTAGAAGTTGACCTGGGTATGCACGCTGATAAAGTTCAGCTGGATCTCGGTCGTAATTCATACACCATTGAACAAAAAGCTGAACCATAATCAACTCGTCTTGTTGGTATTTTTTGATGATGTATTCATCACGATTTTCGTTGTTCATGTAGAACACCTCCCCTATAAATAGCTTGATGATAAGTAGCATACCAAACAATTCGAGTGCCTGCATGGACTTCTACCGATTTTTCCTCTAGAATAAAGCCATGGCAATGATAGTATCGGAGGGTTAATGATGAAATTACTTCAAGTAAGAAAAGGACAATTTGTTTATTATCAAAATGAGTTACACAAGGTGTACTCTGTAAAACCACTCGCTAAAAAGTCAGTATTGATGTTCCGGGTCAAAGATATGGAGCAAGTAGACTGTAAAGCAGAAGAAATTACATTGTATAAACCGAAACATATGGACTCGTTCTTGTTTTTCGGATCTCGGTATACGTTACTTGAGAACCAACCAGCTGAAGAAGGCGGTTATATCTTAATTACGAAACCGGACCCGGATTATATGGATCATTATTCATTGAATGAGTTCGAAAAAGTAGAATCTGTTGAAGGAAACAATGTAATTACGACGCGCCAAAATACCGTAAAAGCAAAAGAGTTTCTTGTCATGTCTCCAGGAGAAGCAGCAGGCAGCAATGATATTATTTATCTTGATAAGTCGAAAGTTTCAGCTGAACAGTTGGAACAAGATGCTCAATTAGAAGAAGTGTTGCGTGAAAAGAGTGCAATTCGACCTTCTATTGGCGATGTTTACTTGAACTTGGATAATACAGGAACTGCAATGGTAGTAGCGATTGTGGATGAAGAAGTAGTTCTAGGTACAGGAGACCGCCTGACTTTCCATCAATTGTACAAAGCAGACAACTGGAGTTACCTATACAACATTAACGATGGTGAATTTAAATAATAATAAGCAAAAAGCCGCCCTCTAGAGGGTGGCTTTTTGGGTTGAATTGTAAAGCAGCGATGTTAAATATGGAGAAAAGGGGTATGAATGACCATAAGAGGTGATGGAGATGGACAGACTAGCAAAAACGACTGTTGATCGAATTGAAAAGGTGTTTGACGTTCCGGCAGGTTACCGGCGAGCTCATGCAAGAGGGAAAAGTTATCGAGGATATTTTACCGCCACAGGTTCAGCCAATCATTTAACTAAAGCACCTCACTTTCAAAGTGGAGAAAGTGAAGCATTGGTGCGTTTTTCGCATTTTTCTCCAGATCCCAAATGGACCGATGCAATGTCTCCAGTTAAAGGAATGGCTGTTCAATTCCTTTTAGCAAATGGGGAAGTGACGAATATCGTTGGCGTCACCTCACCAATCTTCTTTGCGAAAACCCCTGAGATCTTTAGTGAGATACTCGGTGTAGTAAAATCGTTTAAAAAAGGAAAACCTAGCTTAAAAGAACTGGGGAGTTTATTAGCGGACTATCCTGAAAGTGGAGCGATGCTTACTAATATCCGCAAAATGCAGGCTCCTTCTAGTTTTGCTACGGGTCAATATTACGCAGTTCATGCTTTTTATTTTATTAATGAGGAGGATCAGCGTCAGCCGATTAAATATCTCTGGGAACCTGAAGTCGGTGTAGAGACTTTGTCACCACTTGATACCGTTTCTTTATCTACCGGTTCTTTTGAAAAAGAGATTGAAGATCGGGTTGCCAAAGGACCCGTGAAATTCCGATTGGATATTCTATTGGGCCAACCAGAAGATCCTACGGATGACCCGACAAAGGAATGGCCGAAAGAACGAGAAAAATTAACACTAGGAACTTTAACCATCACAGAAGCTACAGAAGAGGCAGAAAATATTGTTTTTGATCCAACGATTATGACAGCGGGAATTGAATGCTCAGAGGACCGGATATTAAACTTTCGTCACCATGCGTATCAAATTTCTCATCACCGGAGAACTATAGAAACTTAAAAAGCACAGCCCATTTTTAGGGCTGTGCTTTTTAGTATTTAGTAAAGTTTCCCTTGGTGGTAAAGGACAGTGGATAAACGCATGACCGCATGAATAAAGCAATTTTGCCGAAGGGCAAAAGGATCCCCGTAATATTGTGGCAACATCATATCCATTGTTTCTTTCATTTTTTTGATCAATAAACGATAAACTTCTTTTTCTGTATAAAATTGTGTTTCACGGCCTTGCAGCCACTCAAAGTAAGAAACAATCACACCGCCAGCATTGGCTAGTATATCAGGAATGATGACGACACCTTTATCATTGAAATAATGGTCGGCTTCAGTGGTAGTTGGCGCATTCGCCCCTTCAATAATAATGCGTGCTTTTACATCTTTCATATTATCTTCTCGAATTTGGTTTTCCATTGCAGCAAGGAGCAGGACATCGACGGGCAACGTGACAAGACTGTTTCGATCTTTAATTTCAGCTTTGACCTCAGCATCCAGTAATTGTTTTTCGGTCGAAGGTAAATCACCGTCATTGGTTTTGGTGAAGTCGACCAGCGCTGGAATATTTAAGCCCTCTTCGTTGAATAAAGTAACATTTCGATCACTCACAGCCACAATCTTGTGCTGAATCAATTTACAGTTATAAGCCTCTAATGCGGCCACAGAGCCTACGTTTCCAAATCCTTGAACAGCCATTTTTAAGGGACGATTGTAAATTTCTAATGTCGTTTTAGCAAAAGGATTGTCGCTTTTCGACAATAGTTCCTCATTTGCTTTTACATAATCATAAAGCAAATAGCGAAAGGTAAAGTATACGCCTTTGCCAGTTGCTTCTCGTCTTCCGAGAGAGCCGCCGTTAACCACGCTCTTACCAGTAAAACTTCCCAGATAGGCTATGCCAGGGTGAATCAGTTTATATTCAGCCATCATCCAATCCATTTCTCGTTCACCGGAACCCATGTCTGGTGCTGGGATATCTTTGTCTGGCCCGATAACGTCAGAAAAATACCGGACATATTTTCTGGAAATAGCATTTAGTTCTTTGGCTGAGTATTCGTGTGGGTTTATGGCAATACCGCCTTTGCCCCCGCCAAACGGTACTTGGTGAAGTGCGTTTTTTAAAGTCATCAATAAGGCGAGGTTAACCACTTCCTCCTCATTGACACTTTCATGAAAACGGATCCCACCTTTGTAAGGGCCGAGTGCATTATTGTGTTGGACACGATAAGCAGGGATTCTTACCACGCTCTCATCATCCAGGGGAACCCGAAGAAAAGATTTATGTATATTATTGGGTGTGGAGAGAATCGCGCTTAGTGAAGTGAAAGCTTGTGTTCGATTGGGGATATCGGGTAAAAATGTCTCGTTTTCAAACAAGGCATCTAATGAGTCTTGAATGATTTTTTTGGTTTCTGTATGCATGTACAAAACACCTCCGAGTCTACTATCTAGTTATTCTATACCCCAACCCTTTTGAGTTAAGCCATAAGAAAAGCCGGCCTCAGAATATTTCTGAAGCCGGCTATTTAATATTATTTTTTCATCATTTTTAATTCTAAATTTAATGCTTTAACTAAAGCAAAAAGCATGAGAATAATGACGAATGAAAATGGCAATGCCGCGATAATAATCGTATTTTGTACAGCTGCTAAACCACCCACTGATAATAAGATGGCCGCAATCATTGATTGTGCAATTCCCCATAAAATCTTGATTTGATTGCTGGGTAGTAATGATCCGCGTGTAGATTGCATTCCTAAAACAAAAGTCGCTGAATCAGCTGATGTGATAAAGAATGTACTAACGAGTAAAATTGCGATAATCGACATAACAAATCCAAAAGGTAGTTCGTTAAACATTGCAAATAAGGTTTGTTCGGTTGGAAAAGCAGTCAAGTCGATGCCACTTTTTTGAAGGTTGATAGCAGTTGTTCCAAAAGTCGCAAACCAGATCGAGCCAAACACTGTCGGTGCAATGACTACGCCAGTAAGAAATTCACGAATCGTCCGACCTTTTGAAATGCGGGCGATAAACATGCTGACAAAAGGTGCCCATGAAATCCACCATGCCCAATAGAAAATGGTCCAACCGTCTAACCAACTGCGATTATCCGCATCTAGTGGGGCAGATTTAAAGCTCATGCTGATTAGGTTTTGGATATACTCTCCGAAAGTTTCAGTGAACATATTCAAAATTAGAAGAGTGGGTCCGAGTATTAAAACCAATACCAACAAGACGACAGCGACAATCATATTAACATTAGATAGATATTTAATACCTTTGTTTAATCCAGACCATGCAGAGATGATGAATAGAATAGTAACAACGCCAATGATGATCATTTGCACCCAGTATTCTTGTGGTGCGCCGAACAGGTAAGCGATTCCTCCATTAATTTGAGCAGCGCCAAAGCCGAGTGAAGTTGCCACACCAAATACTGTAGCAAAAACAGCGAGCACATCAACGAGCGTCCCTAATGGTCCATTCATTTTGTCTCCAAAAATCGGCTTCAATGTTGAAGAAATTAATGCAGGCTCTCCTTTTCTGAATTGGAAAAAGGCTAAAGATAAAGCGACCATTCCGTACATCGTCCAGATGTGAATGCCCCAATGAAAATAGGTCCGTTGCAATGATTCTTTGAACGCTGCATCCGTGCCAGGTTCTGCTGTAGGTGGTTGAACAGCAAAATGAGATAACGGTTCGGAAGCGCCATAGAACACAAGACCGATACCCATTCCTGCAGAAAAGAGCATGGAAATCCAGCTGAATGTCGAAAATTCTGGGCGATCCGAGTCTTTACCAAGACGAATTTTCCCATATGGACTAACGATGATAATGCCTACGAATATCATTAAGATCCCCATAATCATTAAATAATACCAACCAAATGCTGTATTGATATAGTTGCGAATACTGCCTGTAGCAGCTTCAAATGTTTCCGGCGCGATGACTCCAAATGCGACCGTTAGAATAATTAGCGCAAACGTGATATAAAAGACTTTCGAAGCTTTTTGCATAGTTCCCCCTGATAATAATTTTTTTAACATAGTTGTTAAGGTTACCGAAAAGAAGCTGCGTAGTCAACAAAGGATAGTAGTTTATGCATTATTAATGATCCCAATCATTCAGTTGTTCTTCTTCTGTCACAACCCGTAAATCATCCCCTGTTATAGTTAATACTTGATAGTCACATTTTTCTGCGTAACGTTCGGCTTCTTTTTTGATGAACTTAGGTGAACCATCTGTTTCTTCATCGTATAGAATCAAGATGCCATCAGAGTTGCGTAAAAAAAATTTGTTTTTCTCGATAAACTGCCAAGGGGCTTCGTAAGGTTTGCTCGTTAAACTTCGATGAAAATCAGCTTGATCGATTATCATCTGATAATTTTCCTGTTTGGTTTCGTTCCACCTTTTTTCCTGTTCAAGAAATGGTGTCAGCACAGCATATTTCAATTGTGGAAATTCTTCTTTCATATCAAGAACTACTTCGGCAGCCCAAGTTTCGACCCCTAGTTGTCCACTTACAATAACCCATTCTAACCCTTCATCCAGCAAAGCACGAAACCGATTTTCTAATGCTTTTTTAATAAAGCGGATGCCTGGATTTTTTTCATCAAATATACCAAGTTCATGTTGTTTATAACCGGTAACTACCAGTCTTTTTAACAATTTCTCCACCCCTTTCAACTCATACCATTTTAGTTTACAGGAAAGAAAGAGGCTTTAATACTCGCGTGATTATCTGAATAATTAAATCAATCTAGCTAGACGTGGTAAGATATGGGCATAGTGAAAGTTAAAGGAGTAGATAAAATGATCTCTTTAAACGATGTGGAAAAAGCACATAAAAAAATACAAGATCGTATTCACATGACACCAATCCTTACTTCTTCACAATTAAATAAGCATTGTGTAAGAGAAGTATTCTTAAAGGCCGAGCATCTTCAAAAAACAGGTTCGTTTAAAATAAGAGGAGCGACAAATGCGGTGATGCAAGCAGTTGAAACAGGCGCGAGCTTTGTCACAGCTGCATCATCCGGAAATCATGGGCAAGCGGTTGCTTACACTGCCAGTAAGTTGGGAGTGTCAGCAGTAATTATAGTCCCAGAGGATGCGAGTCGTGCTAAAATAGCTGCCATTAAAGATTACGGAGCAGAAATCGAGTACTGCGGAAAGACGTCTGCTGAAAGAATACCAAGAGCTAAACAACTTGCCAAAGAAAGAAATGGTGTTTACATTCCTCCCTATGACGATGCGGCGGTAATCGCTGGACAAGGGACAATCGCGTTAGAAATTTTAGAGCAATTGCCAAATCTTGATGTAATCGTTGCACCAGTCGGGGGAGGCGGATTAATGAGTGGAGTTTTATGTGCAGTCAAGAATTCGAAACCAGGAATTCGGGTTGTGGGTGTTGAGCCAGAAAGTGCAAATGATACATATCTTTCGCTTCAAGCGGGGAAAATCACGGCAATTTCAGGAACATCAACCATTGCAGATGGGCTACGTACTACACAGCCCGGAGATTTAACCTTTCGCATTCTACAAGAGCATTTAGACGAATTGGTCTTAGTTACAGAAGAAGAAATAAAAGAAGCCTTTCAATTTCTGCTAGAACGTACCAAACAATTAGTAGAACCATCAGGAGCGACGGCTCTGGCAGCTGTAATGGCTGGTAAAGTTGGCGAGCCAAATGAAAGAGTTGCGGTTGTGTTATCTGGTGGAAATGTAGATCTTTATCAAATTGCAACACTCGTAAAAAAACGAAATGTTTAACAGTTAATTAAGCGGGAAAAATGGCAATAAAGAAGGGTAGATACTAAATTAGAAAGGGACTGGTGAAAATGAGTAACGAAAAAGAACCGCATGAAAAATTGACAGATAAAGATTTGGATTTAAGTTCCGCACAAGAAGTACATTACAACGAAGATTTTAAAAAAGCGGATAAAGCAGCCAAAGAGGACGATCAACAAAAAAACAAAGATGATGATAAGTAAGAAGCAAGCGGATTTATTACTCAGGTAATAAATCCGCTTATTTTTTTTGTCATGTGCATCTTGCAATAAAAAAATGAAAGGGCTAACATGAAGTTTAAGTATTCTGAACATACCGACTAGTTAGTATAAAGTAGGTTTGACTACAAGGAGGACAAAAGATGACCGTCATGAATTTATTTAAGTTAGATGGAAAGACCGCCATTATTACAGGTGGAGGCAGAGGGCTTGGTGCAATGATGGCAGAAGCTTTTGCTGAAGCAGGAGCCAATATTGTCGTCTGTTCTCGAAAGCTTGAAGCTTGTCAAGAAACGGCAAACAAGCTTGAGCAAATGGGAGTAAAAACACTGGCGTTAGCTTGTGACGTGACAAGTGAAAGTGATGTAGAAAATGTGATTCAAAAAACGCTAGAAAAGTTTGGTTCAATTGATATTTTAGTAAACAATTCTGGGGCAACTTGGGGAGCACCAGTTATTGATATGCCACTAGAGGCATGGAAAAAAGTAATGGATGTCAATGTGACAGGTACGTTCTTAATGAGCCGTGAAGTTGGAAAAACCATGATTGCACAAAACAGTGGGAAAATCATTAACATTGCATCAGTTGCCGGATTGGGTGGGATTGATCCAACGTTGATGGATACCATTGGCTACAATACGAGCAAAGGTGCGGTTATCACGTTCACGAAAGATTTAGCTGCCAAATGGGGGCAGCACAATATTAATGTCAATGCGATAGCACCCGGATTCTTTCCCACTAAAATGTCTAAATCAGTAATGGAAAGAGGTCAAGAAGGTTTACTCGCTAAAACACCTTTAAACCGATTTGGCACCGAAGAAGATCTAAAAGGAACTGCTTTATTTTTAGCATCAAAGGCATCGGATTACATAACGGGAGATGTCGTTGTCGTTGACGGAGGCATGCACGTTCTTTAGTTCATAGGAAAACGAATGGCGGCGAACAATGATGAAAAACAAAATTAAGCAAACGAGCATTCTTTTGTTTGAGAAAAAAGGTTTTACTGAAACCTCCATTCAAGATATTGTCGGAGAGTTAGGGGTTACGAAAGGAACTTTCTATTATTATTTCTCAAGTAAAGAACAATTGTTAATGGATATTCATATAAGCTATATCGACGAATTATTAGAGCGACAAAAAGCCATTCGTCAAGAACATCACAGCAATCGCACGAAACTAGAACGACTGATCGCACTACTAATTGCAGATATTGCAAATCATGGACCAAGTGGCAAAGTGTTTTTCCGAGAAATGCGTCACTTAGACAGAGACAATGCGGTAAAGGTAAAAAAGAAACGTGAGCACTTCAGGAAAAATTTAGAGGAAATTATAAGTGAAGGAATTGCTAAAAATGAGTTTCGAAGTGGGCTTGAACCCGAAATGGTCGCTTTTGCTATTTTGGGAGTCACGAATTGGAGTTATCAATGGTTTAACCCATTAGGGAAGATTTCAGCGGATCAATTAGCACGTATATATAGTGATTTAATTCTTCATGGCATTGCTTGATAAGGAAGGGAGGAAGAAAGATGGTGTTTGAAATCCCAGTGAAAGCACGATTTTGTGAAACAGATGCGTTGGGTCACATAAGCAACATTAGTTATTTTATTTACTTAGAAGAAGCACGGACTGATTTCTTTGCAGAATTAGGGTTTGGTGACGATGTTAATAATTGGAGTATTATTTTGGCATCCATCAAATGTGATTTTGTAAAACAAGGACATTATAACCAACAATTAATCGTTCTGACAGAAGTGAGTCATATGGGAAATTCAAGTTTTCAACTTGTGCACAAAATTAAAGATGCACAGAGCGGAGAATTGATTGCAAAAGGTGAAGCAAGTGCAGTGCACTTTAATTTTGAGACACAAAAAAGTGAAGCTTTGCCTGATGATAAACGTAAGAAACTGGAGAAATATTTAGTTGTGGAGGAAAGCCATAGTGGAAACTAAAACTTTAGCCTATACAGGTGCAGCTTTTCTATATCAAGCATCTAATAACTTTTTCACGCCAGAAGATTTTACGGAAGAACACCGGTTGATTGCAAAAACAGCAAAACGTTTTTTAGAAAAAGAAGTGCGGCCAAAAAATGAGGAAATTGAAAAACAAAATTTCAAAGTAGTTCAAACTTTGTTTGAAAAAGCTGGAGAGCTAGGACTACTTGGTCATAGTGTGCCAGAGAATTATGGTGGACTTGGTCTCGATAAAATTAGTAAAGGATTAGTCGGAGAATCTCTTGGTTCAGCCGGGAGTTATGGAGTGGCGCATTCCAATCATACGTGTATAGCAACTTTGCCAATAACTTATTTTGGTACCTCGCAGCAAAAAGAAACGTATTTGCCAAAACTTGCTTCAGGAGAATTTATCGGAGCATATTGCCTGACAGAACCAGGTGCAGGTTCGGATGCTTTGTCCGGAAAGACAACAGCGAAACTTAACGAAGAACAGACTCATTACATATTAAATGGAACAAAAATGTTTATTACCAACGCGGAATTTGCAGATACATTCATTGTTTATGCAAAAGTAGACGGAAGGGCTTTTACAGCATTTATCGTTGAAAAAGACCATCCGGGTTTATCACTAGGTCCCGAAGAACAGAAAATGGGGATTAAAGGTTCCTCAACGCGCGCCGTGATTTTTGAAGACTGTAAAGTGCCGGTAGAAAACCTACTTGGTGATATTGGCAAAGGGCATGTCATTGCATTAAACGTTTTAAATTTAGGTCGCTATAATTTAGGGTCTGCCTGTATGGGGGCGGCAAAATATGCTTTGGAGCTTACATTAAACTACACGAGTGAGCGTCGTCAATTTGGCAAAGCGATTGCCGACTTTTCAGCAACACAAGAAAAAATAGCTCATATGGCTCTTCGAATTTACGCTTCCGAATCATTGCAATATCGAACAGCTGGCTATCTTGAAAGTGCATTAGGAGATCTATACGCTTCAGAAAATCATTATGACATTGCAAAGCAATTGATGGAATATGCAGTAGAGTGCGCGGTTTGCAAAGTACATGGTTCGGAAACGTTAGATTTTGTCGTGGATGAAGCATTTCAATTGCATGGTGGCTATGGGTTTATAAAAGAATACAAAATTGAACAACTGTATCGAGATTCACGGATCAATCGGATTTTTGAAGGAACTAACGAAGTAAACAGATTGCTTATCATTGGAAATTTACTGAAACAGACTGCTAAAGGGAAAATTCCATTGCAACAACTGACAGCATCCGCGGTGGAAGAATTGAAAGCACCAAAATCTATAGATGATCATGTTCTTTCCACAGAATTAGAAGCGATTCATGCAATTCGGCGAGTCTTTCTTTTTTGTATCGGAATTTGTTATGAAACCTATAATGGAGAGCTAATGGAGGAACAAGAAATTTTAATGGGATTAGCAGATATCGGCATCGCATTGTATTCTTTGGAATCTGCTGTAATAAGGACTGCAAAAGCGCTCGAACCTGAAACAAAAGAACAACATATACAAAAAACGTTAATGGCACAAGCAATGACCGGTGATATATTGCTCGAAGTGGAAATGATTGCGCGCAAAATACTGCAGGCTGCTTCTGCCGAAAATCAATTAGCGCACAATACGGCAGTTGTCTCAAGTGAATTGAGTCGATTACAAAAGAGTGGACTGGGTAAAGTGAAGCGACAAATCGCCAAAAACTTATTAGAGTCAAACCAATATATTTTTTAGGAGGAGTACTAATGAAAGCTATAAAATTCGAAGAGTTTGGTGGACCGGAAGTTTTGCAACTTGTGGAAGTTGAAAAACCAGATTTTGCTGATACAGAAGTTATTGTGGAAGTAAAAGCAATTGGGATCAATTATGCAGATACAGCTAGACGGGAAGGGAAGTATGTTGTTCAAACGGAATTGCCTTATATTCCAGGATCAGAAGTGGCAGGAGTAATAGTTGCGAGCGGAAAAAATGTAGAGAATTTTAAAGCAGGAGATCGGGTCGTGGCCTTAATCGGTTCTGCAGGATATGCGGAATTTGCTGCAGTCGATGAAAGTGTGTTGACCAAAATTCCAGAAGGAGTCGGGTTTGATCAAGCTGTCGCACTTCCGTTACAGGGGTTAAGTGCATACCATATATTAAAAACGATGGGACGGATTCAAAAAGGAGAGACGGTATTAATTCATGCTGCTGCAGGGGGAGTTGGGGCAATTGCCGTACAATTGGCTCGGATCTTTGGAGCGGAAACCATTGTTGCGACGGCTAGTACCGAAGAAAAGTTATTTCATGCACAGAAAATGGGGGCAACACATTTAGTAAACTACACAGAAGAAGGATGGGTCGACAAAGTCAAAAACATTACTGGTGGTCGAGGTGTGGACTTGGCACTGGAAATGGTCGGTGGGGAAGTATTTAATAAAACTTTAAAATGTTTGGCTCCGTTTGGCCGAATTGTGGTCTTCGGCGCTGCTAGTGGAGAACAATCTTCTTTTAGTCCAGGACAGTTAATGCGGAAAAATCAATCGGTTATTGGATTTTTCCTGCCACAAATTATGCGGTATCCCGACTTAATCCACCAAAGCTTTAACGAATTACTTGCTTATATGAAGAGTGGAGAGTTGGTTTTGACGATTGGTGGAGTTTATCCATTAGAGGATGCTGCGAAAGCACATTACTCATTACAAGGAAGAAAGACCATTGGGAAATTAGTGTTGAGACCGTGATGCGTCTTTCGGCAAAAAAGAAAAACTGATATGAAAAGGTATAAAGGAGTGGACGGATGAAAATTTTAGTAGTGGGTGCCGGTGCAATCGGTGGATATTTCGGAGGGCGGTTACTCGAAAAAGGAGAAGATGTTACTTTTTTAGTAAGAGAACAAAGAAAAGAAAAATTACAGCAAACCGGTTTGAAAATTAGGAGCAAAAATGGTGATCTTCAAGTGACGCCAAAGTTACTGACAAAAGACGATAGCAGTCAGCCATTTGATGTGATATTGGTTTCAACGAAATCGTATCATCTTGAACAGGCGATAAAGGATATTCAATCATTCGTTGGACCAGAAACGATGATTTTACCTTTGCTAAATGGAATTGCCCATCTGGAACTTTTGATTAAGGCATTTGGAGAGAAACAGGTAATCGGCGGGTTATGCTTTGTCGAAACAACACTATCGGAAGACGGGACAATCGTTCAAACGAGTCCGATTAATCAATTGGTTTATGGAGAACGTACGGGTGAAAAAACCGAACGTATTGAAAAGTTAGAACAATGCTTTAGGGGCACAAAAGCAGAGTTTGTAAAGAGTGAGAACATCAACCAGGACATGTGGCATAAATATTTGTTTATAACGGCTATGTCAGGCATTACTGCCATGATGGAGGCGCCCATAGGACCAATTAGAGACCTCGAATCGGGTCAGCGTACCATAAAAGCATTTCTAGACGAGCTAGTCACTATAATGGAGAAAATAGAGGCGCCCATTCAACAAGGAATTGCTGAAATTCAGTTAAACCGAATGAACAGCATGGCACCAGAAATGAAGTCGTCTATGCAGCGAGATATTGAAAAACAGCAGCCCACTGAATTCGAACATTTACAAGGTTATTTACTTACTCAAGCTAAAAAAGTGACCGTTTCTGTCCCGATTTTGGAAACGATTTATACAAAATTAAAGCTATATGAAGAGAAACAAAAAACCAGTAGTAACTTGTAAGCAACAGTTTTTTAGCTAGTGAAATTAGCTAGCCGATAAATTTCTTTGGAAGTAAAAAGAAATATTTGTCAGAACATTTACATTCTTTAGACAGTCAACTATGATGAACATACAAGCGCTTTCATGCGCTTGTTTAAGATGAGAAAAAGGGGTTGGGAAAATGAATGCGATTGCATTAGCTGCTATTGGGATTTTTATTTTTATACTTGGTTACCGCTTTTATTCCAAATTCATAGCAGAGAGAATTTTTAAGCTCGATCCGAATTACGTTACACCTGCACATCGCTTTAAAGATGGTGTCGATTTTGTACCTACTAATAAATTTGTCTTGTGGGGTCATCATTTTACTTCAGTCGCTGGAGCTGCTCCTATTTTAGGTCCAGCCATTGCGGTGTATTGGGGATGGTTACCAGCAGTACTGTGGGTAGTACTTGGAACAGTATTTGCAGCAGGTGTTCATGATTTTGGGACATTGGTGTTATCTGTTCGAAACAAAGGACAGTCAGTGGGAACACTTGCTCACCGTTTGATTGGGCAACGAGGAAAAGTGTTGTTCTTATTTATTATTTTAATTTTAGTGTTAATGGTCAACGCCGTATTTGCTTGGGTTATTGCCAAGCTATTCATTTCTTATCCTGCTAGTGTGGTACCGGTATTTATCCAGATTCCTTTAGCGATGTGGATTGGTCATGCTGTTTATAAGAAAAACAAAAAAATGCTTATTCCGTCAATATTTGCTTTGGCGATTATGTACATAACTGCCATTGTTGCGAGCCAAGTGAGCTTTCTACAAATTGATCTTGTTCAATATATGGGGGGAGAAAACGGAACAGGAATATTTGGACTTGATCCTATTTCAACGGCGTTCTTTATTTGGATCATCGTTTTAATGATCTACGTTTATATTGCATCTACATTACCGGTTTGGAAGTTACTTCAGCCGCGTGATTTTATCAACTCCCACCAGTTGATTGTCGGGCTTGGTATTTTGTATCTGGGGTTACTGTTCACAAATCCTGAAATTACGGCACCGATGACAAATCCAGATGCCGATATTTCTTGGTTCCCGTTATTGTTCATTACGATTGCTTGTGGTGCGATTTCTGGATTCCACGGGCTTGTGTCGTCTGGAACAACTTCAAAACAGCTAGATAAAGAAACCGATGCTCGTTTTGTCGGTTATTTAGGGGCTGTCGGAGAAGGCGTTTTGGCATTAATTTCGATTATTGCTGTTATTACGTTATTCCCTGACCGCGAGTCGTTTTTTGCCACTTATAGTAGTTTCCAAGCTTCTAACGGAGCAGGGTTAGGTGCTTTTATCGAAGGGGCTACAGGACTAGCGCAAGGATTGATGATTCCGGCCGACGTTGCTTCGACCATTGTTTCGATTATTGTTGTGTCGTTTGCAGCGACTACTTTGGATACGTCAGTTCGATTAATGCGTTATATTATTTCAGAACTTGGAGTCGAATACAAAATTCCGTCTCTTGAGAAAAAACATGTGGCAACAACCATTGCGGTCGGTGCAAGTGCTGCACTTGTGTTACTTCCTGAAGGACCAAATGGTTTTGGTTCAGGTGGATACTTGTTATGGCCATTGTTTGGAACAGCCAATCAGTTGTTAGCGGGTATCAGTTTATTACTAATCTCCATTTGGCTGAAAAAACTCGGGCGAAATTACATCATCACTATCGTTCCAATGATTTTCTTGATGTTTATGACGCTTTGGGCCATGTTCCAGCAAGTGTTCTTGCAATGGGCATGGTATGCCAAACAGCCAAGTATGCTGCTGTTCATATTTGGAGCAATCATTTTTGTCTTTACGCTCTGGATCATTTTAACTGCAGTCCAAGCATTGTTGAACAAAACAGACCCTAATTTCTCAGGGGATGAATAAAATATAAAAATGGGTAAGGGATCATGAATATTGTGATCCCTTCCATTTATATTAGAAAGAGGTGTCGATATGTTGGTGTTCGATAAATTAAAACAATTGATTGCTTTTTATGAGGCTGTCCTTGAATTGCCACATCGCACTGAAATTGCACGTGAACTACGAGATGAAGATGATCTCTTTTTGCTCATGTTGTACTCGGAGATGTTAGGGATTCCGAATCCTGTGTATTATTACACGCTGGAATTGTATCCGTATATGATAGAAGAATTTCACGATTGGCATTTACGCATGGGCATGGATAAATC
This sequence comes from Planococcus donghaensis, assembly GCF_001687665.2. NCBI lineage: Bacteria > Bacillati > Bacillota > Bacilli > Caryophanales > Caryophanaceae > Planococcus > Planococcus donghaensis. The sequence continues at coordinate 361,650 of NZ_CP016543.2, forward strand.
CCCATTAACCGGTATTCGTTGCTGTTAGTTTTGTTAGGAATGAGGAGAAAATATGGATGTACTAGCTAAAAGTATTATTTTCGTAGGTGGAAAAGGCGGTGTAGGAAAATCGACATCAGCTGCAGCGATTGCTTGGAGATCTGCCAAAGAAGGATATAAAACGTTATTAATTTCAACAGATCCTGCTCATAATGTAGGCGATATTTTCAACGAACAAATCGGTGGTAAAACAAAAGAAATTGCTAATAATTTGTATGCCCTTGAAATTGACCCTGAGATTGAGACAGATAATTATATTAAAACGGTAAAAGCCAATATTAAAGGAACCGTTCATTCGAGCATGATGGAAGAAGTAAACCGTCAATTAGATACAGCAAAAGCTTCTCCAGGTGCAGACGAAGCGGCGTTATTTGATAAGCTGATTCATATCATTTTAGAAGAACGCCAAAATTTCGATAAGTTAGTGTTCGATACGGCGCCAACCGGTCATACCATTCGGTTGTTAACATTGCCAGAACTAATGGGTGTATGGATTGATGGGTTGCTTGAGAAACGTCGCAAAACCAATGAAAACTACTCCCAACTATTAAATGATGGAGAGCCAAGAGAAGATCCGATATACGATGTGTTAAGAGAGCGTCAAGAGCGATTTTCCAAAGCGCGCGATCTTTTGCTTAATGAGAAAGAAACTGGGTTTATCTTTGTGCTAAATCCAGAACGGCTTCCTATTTTGGAAACAAAAAAAGCGTTGGACTTGTTGCACAACTACCAACTTCACGTCAAAACGCTCATCATTAACAAAGTGTTGCCAGAAGAAGCAGATGGAGAGTTTTTAATGGAACGGAAAAAGCATGAAAAGAAATACATGCAACAAATAGAAGAAACATTTTCTACGCAAAAGTTAGTATACGTACCGCTATTTTCGCAGGATATTATTAGCAAAAAACAACTGGCGTTATTTAGTGATTATTTTAAGAAAGGATGAACGACATGAAAGCATTTGTAATGGAATCCGGTGAGTGGAAGTTAAAAGAAGTAGACGAACCAAAAGCGAAGTCAGGAGAAGTCGTGGTGTCTTTAAAAGCAGCAGGCATCAATCGCAGAGACTTAGGTTTGATCAAACGTTATGGAGATAATCCAGAAGCGCTCATCATTGGGTCAGATGGAGCAGGTGTAGTAGAGGCAGTTGGAGAAGATGTGGTCGATTTCGCTTATGGAGACGAAGTGATTATCAACCCAGCGTTGCGCTGGTACAAGAATAGCGAAGCACCGCCTGCAGAATTTGATATTTTAGGATTGCCTGATCATGGTACTTTTGCAGAAAAAATTGCGATTTCCGTGGAACAATTAGAGAAAAAACCACATCACTTGAATTGGGAAGAAGCGGGAAGTTTAGTTTTACCTGCTCTCACCGGATACCGTGCTTTGTTTACAAAAGGGCGATTAAAAAAAGGAGAAACCTTGTTTATACCTGGTGCTGGAAGCGGTGTTGCAACGTTCCTTATTCAATTTGCGAAAAATTGTGGAGCTCGCGTAATTGTTACTTCACGCAGTGAAGAAAAGCGTGAATATGCTAAGAAAATCGGTGCGGATGTGGCCATTCCAACAGACAGTGATTGGGTAAAAGAACTTGAAGGAGAAACCATTGATCTAGTTATCGACAGTGTGGGAGAGGCAACATTTAATCGCTCACTAAATGTGTTGAAAAAAGGTGGCCGAATTGTTATTTTCGGTGCCACTACAGATGACATTGTTGATTTTGACCTTCGTAAATTCTTTTACGGCCAATATCAGTTGTTTGGATCCACTATGGGAAGTCGAGAAGAGTTACGAGCCATGTTAAAGCATATGGAAACTTATAATATACGGCCTATTGTGGATAAAGCCTACTCATTAGATGAAGCGAAAGACGCATTTGATCATTTAGCTTCAGGCAACCAATTTGGCAAAGTTGTTTTACGGATCAATTAATGCAAAGTGAAACTTTCCGGACAGTCAATCGTATATAAACAAGAAGAAAGAATTGACTGGAGGTATATAGGATGGAAAACACAGGGTTGAAAGTACTTGTCCATGCCAGTGCGTTTTTTGCACCATTTCTTGTCCCTGTCATCGTGTTTTTAATTTCAGAAGACAAAGAACTTAAAAGGTTGTCAATTCAAGCATTGTTATTTCAATTAGTAATAGGCGCATTGATTTTCATTTCCAGCTGGTTAGTTATTTTCCTAATCGGCATCCCGATGCTAATCGTTTTTGGACTGATGGGCGTTATCGTGCCGATCATGGGAATTATCAAAGCGCTTAACAACGAATATTTCGACTACCCAATAGTCGGAAGCTGGTACCAATAAAAAAAGCCCCGAGGGGCTTTTTTTATTGTTCGAGAATATAAGATAAGGCTTTAATAGCTTGGTCACATGTTTCTACAGTAGCACTCGATTTTCGAGATAATTCTTTTAATGGGTGATGTAATGTTTCTGGACGAATGATAATGACCGGCTTGCCTAAAGCAAGCGCTGTACTCGCATCCATAGCTGTATTCCATTGTTTGTATTGCTCGCCAAAAAGGGCAATTACCAAATCAGCTTTGTGCATTAAAACGCCGGTGCGCAAATTATTAAAACTAGAAGCGGCATGATCTTTAGCAATTGCATCGGTTTGCTCTCCAAGAATATCTTCACCAATGTTATCCGAACGCTCGTGAATTTCCATTGGTCCTACAAAATCGATTGGCAAATCTAAAGCAGCTGACTTTTTCTTGATTTCCTCGCGCCATGAACTATGAATTTCTCCAGCAAGATAAACAGTTAATCTCATCATGTCACCCTCCAAAAGCTATTTCTTCAAGTGTATCATAATGATAGAATCGTGCTTATATGATCTGGCGCTCTTTATGGATTACGGGCATCGCTGAAAGCACATTGTCCATTTTAAAAGTACGTTTTTTGTGACGAAGAAAGCAGTAAGCTTGAAACGAATCTTCTGCCACCGATAAAATTTTAACGCGACGTTTGCTAATGCTGCCATCTTTCGCGATGTACATCATATCAATTAGCTGCTGGTACTTAAAAGCTTTTTGAATTTGTGCTTTCATGAATAACCCTCCCTACAATAAGAACGTTTGTTCTTATTGTAGAACAAAAGACCGATTAAAACAAGCAGTCCATCTCGTGTATAATGGAACGAACATATATTCTTTTGCGACAAACGAAAGGGGTAATTAGATGAAGTTTTTTCATACAGCTGACTGGCATTTAGGAAAATTAGTGCAAGGTATTTACATGACAGAAGACCAGCAATATGTGCTAGATCAATTTATAGATGCAATCAAAGAAGAAAAACCGGATGCCGTTATTATTGCTGGCGATCTTTATGACCGTGCAGTTCCTCCGACAGATGCAGTTAACTTGCTCGATGAAATATTAGCAAAAATTGTCTTGGAAATGAGTACGCCTGTCTTGGCAGTAGTAGGAAATCATGATAGTCCGGGAAGATTGAATTTCGGCAGCCGCTTAATGAAAGGTAACGGAATTCACATTGCGGGTCATGTTCATAAAGATCATCAGGCCGTTGTTTTAAATGATCAGTTTGGGGAAGTTCATTTTCATTTAATCCCATATGCTGATCCTTCGATGGTCCGTTATGAATTCGAAGATGATACCATCCGCACGCATAACGATGCAATGAAGGCTATTACAGAAAATATAAAGTCTGCATATAGTAAGCAAGCACGTCATGTGTTTGTTGGTCATGCATTTGTAACGCCTCATGGTGAGCAAGAAGAAAATACAAGTGATTCCGAACGACCATTATCCATTGGAGGAGCGGAACATGTAGATGCCCACCATTTTGAAGGCTTTCATTACACCGCGTTAGGTCATTTGCATAAAGCCCATTTCGTGTTGAATGAAACCATTCGTTATTCGGGGTCTCCTTTAAAATATTCAATCTCTGAAGAGCATCATAAAAAGGGCTTTCACATTGTTGAGTTAGATGCACAAGGGGAAGTCGCTGTAGAAAAGCGATTGTTTACGCCAAAGCGTGATATGCGCACAGTTGAAGGAACTATAGATGAAATTTTGACCCATGAAATTAGTGATGATTATGTGTTTGTCACGTTGTTGGACGAGACACCTGTACTATTTCCGATGGAAAAAGTCCGATCCGTGTATCCAAATGCTATGCATGTTGGACGACAAAATTTCTCGGGTACTATGTTGCAAAGTGAGACGGGATCACGCCGGAAAATGGATTCTTTGTCTTTATTCCATGCTTTTTACGAAGAAGTAAAAGGCGAAAAAGCAACTGAAGAAACGGTCGGTATTTTTAAAGATGTACTAGATGAATTTTTGCGTGAAGAACCGGTTGTAAAAGAAGAGGTGAAGTCATGAGACCGTTAAAATTGAAAATGACTGCATTCGGTCCTTATAAAAATACCGAAGAAATTGATTTTGCTAATTTGCAAGGAAATCAGCTGTTTGTTATTTCAGGGAGTACGGGTTCGGGTAAAACCACAATTTTTGATGGCATTTGCTTTGCTTTATACGGTTCTGCTAGTGGGTCTGACCGGAGTGAATCACGTATATTGAGAAGTGATTTTGCAGAGGATGCAACACACACTGCTGTTGAAATGGAGTTTGAAATTCACGATAAAAAATATCGTGTGTTGCGCCAAATGAGCCATATAAAAAAAGGCAATAAAAGTCCAACTGGAGAACGTTTTGAATTTTTCGAGCAAACAGAAGAAGGCGAAAAACCAGCCGTGGAACGCCAAATTGTCTCGGAAATCAATCGACGCATCGAAGAAATTGTCGGATTAACTCAAAACCAATTTAGCCAAATTGTTATGTTGCCACAAGGTGAATTTCGTAAACTTTTAACTTCTGAAACGGACAATAAAGAAGAAATCCTACGGAAAATATTTAAAACAGAACCTTATAAATTAATCAGCGAACGATTAAAGCAAAAAAAAGACGCGGCAGAAAAAATATTTGATCGCGAACATCACAAGATGAATATTCACCTTCAGCAGATTAGTTCTTCCTTGCCGGAACGACAATCCGACCTTTTTGAAGTGTTAAGCCGAGAACATAAAAACATTAACCAAGTGCTTGATGGACTCGAAAAAGAAGCTGCGTATTACAGAGAGAAAATCAGCATCGATGAGAAAAAGTACGAGAAGGCATATCAACAACATGCTGATAAAATGACCGCTTATCACGAAGCGAAAAAGTGGAATGATCGTTTCGATGAACTTTCCACAAAAAATGACCAACTCGAACAGCTTGTGCAACGTCAGCCAGAATATGCAGAAAAGGAAATCGCTTTGCAATCGGCAGAAAGAGCCAGTTATATAGCCAATATTGAACAATTAGTTCATGAATTGCGTCGCAATGAAATCGACAAGAATAAATTGTTGAAAGACACAATCGATCAGCAAGAACACGCAAAACAAACAAGATACGCAGCAGAACAAACATTTCATATACAACAGGCACTTCAAAGTGAGCGTGACAAAGTCAGCGAGCAACTTATAGAGTTGGAAAAATTATTGCCAACGATACAAGAGATAGCAGTGAAAAAACAACAGTTAGTACAGCTTGAGAAAACTTCGAACCAATCGGCAAATCGTTTAAAGAAAGCAGAAGAAGAGTTTAACGAACAAAAGAGTGAAAAACAACAACTGGATAAAAAGGTTGCAGAATTAGAAAACATGCTGGATGCCTCTGATGATATGCACCAAAAGTTAACAGTCGTAACTGAAAAATATCGGATAGTAACCGACTATATTTTATTGAAAGAACAAACACAGCAGTTACAAGCTATGGAAAAAGCCAAAAAAGTAAAGCTTGAAGAAAAAACGGCTTCTTATCGGCAATTGGAAGATCAATGGTTTGCTAACCAAGCCCATGTTCTTGCAGGTCAATTGCATGCCGGAGAGGCGTGTCCTGTCTGTGGAAGTACGGAACACCCTGGAACAAAAATATCGAATACAGAGCAAGCTGTAACAAAAGAGCAAGTAGAAGTGGCAAAATCTTACTTTGATCAAGTGGATGGAGAATACCGTAATGCATCAGCAAAACGGATAGCTATAGAAGAGCAGTTGGAAAACAAAGCCCATGAATTAATGGCGTTAAAGCTAAGAGTTGAAGAAGTAGTTGAAGTTTCGACCGAGTTGGAGCAAACAAAAATCCAGCTGACCGAAAGAATGAAACAACAGCAAGCTCATAAGCTCGAGTTACGCAAGTGGAAAGAGCAACTGGCTAGTTGCATAGAAAAAATTGAACAACTAGAACAAAATAAACAAACCTTAACGAAAGAAGTCCAACAGCATAGCTCTTCTTTTCAAACAGCTGCAGCTGTTTTTGAAAACGACTTGGCCACAGTACCAGAGGACCTTCGTGAGTTGCCTGCCTTGAAGGAGCAATTACAACAAGTATCATCGCGAAAGCAACATCTTGAAACACAGTGGAAAGCTGCTCAAGAACAATTCCAACTATCGAAAGAACAATTGGCCAGTGCGGAAGTATCTGTCCGTCATGCTACAGAGACAGCCAGAGAAGCAGCACAAAAGAGTGCAAATACTGAACAACAATTTGTTCAAGCTTTGGAAAAATCATCATTCGATTCTGAGCAAGCGTATCAACAAGCAAAAATGACTGAAGCCGCTTTTACCGCCTTGAAAAAAGATATACAAGAATTTAATCAGCATCGGCATACGCTAACGCAACAAGTCAGGGAATTGAAAGAATTACTAGCGGACCAACGCTTGAAAGATTTGAGCCAAGCGGAAATTGAATTGTCCGCACTGAAAGCGAATTACGAAAGTGCTTTTGCAGAACAGAATCGGTCGCGAGATTTTGAAAAGATAAGTAATGAATTAATCGACAGCATTCAAAGTGTGATTGAAACAGCGCTAGAAGCCGAGCGAAACCTTAATCGAATTGCTGATTTGCATAATATGATTCGAGGACAAAATGGGTTGAAAATTTCATTTGAACGTTATTTGCAAATTGAGTATTTGGAACAAATTATCTTATCCGCCAATGAACGATTGAAAAATTTATCAAATGGTCAATTTTACTTGATTCGCAGTGACCGTCAAGAAGCTCGTGGTAAACAAAGTGGCCTTGGGTTAGATGTGTATGATGCATATACGGGGCAGACACGAGATGTTAAAACAATGTCCGGTGGAGAGAAATTTAATGCTTCCCTGTGCTTAGCGCTTGGGATGGCGGACGTTATTCAGAGCTTTCAAGGAAATGTCTCAATTGATACGATGTTTATCGACGAAGGGTTTGGATCTCTCGATGAAGAATCCCTTAACAAGTCGATTGAAACTTTGGTTGATTTGCAAAAATCCGGGCGGATGATTGGTGTTATATCACATGTGCAGGAACTAAAAGCAGCAATTCCAGCGATATTGCAAGTGGAGAAATCAAAAGAAGGATACAGTCGGACAAAGTTTGTCATCAAGTAATTTCAGGCAGTAAGAGCTTATGTGTTTGAAGTACTTGGGAAAAGTGAATAATAGAAGTAAGAGATAAAGTGTTGAAGAAGAAAGTCGCAAATCGCATTACAGGGAAAACAACGAAAACCAAAGGGGTTTTTACAGATGAAGGATTTTAGTTTTAAAACACGAGTCATCTATTTCGGAGCAATTGCTATAGTCAGCTTAGCTTTCTTAGCGTTGCAACTTACTGCTGTAATGCAAGGGTCTGATGGGGTAGGTTCTATTACGCTTGTGATCCTCTGGTCACTAATGGCGTTGTTTGGTTTTGCCGGCATCGGATACGCTGTGAAAAGACGAAACCGTCAGAGAAACTGACGGTTTTTTCATTTGCGGTTGACTTGAATAGTTTATAAATTTAAGTAATAAAAGACCCTGCAGAATATATGGTAAAGTTAGAATAGAGTGAAAAAGCAGGGGGTTATAAGATGGACAAGCAATTAACGCCGCAACAAGTTATAACTTTAATCGATAAAAATGCAGATTTGATTATCCCAATTGCTAACGGAGAACCAGTCCGATTACTAGATATATTAGAAGAAAACGCAGGGCAATTGAATGGCGTGAAAATTCATCAAATGTTAGCTTTGCGATCACGACCTTATATCCAAGGGGAAATCGAGCAGTTAAAACATGTTTCCTATTTTCTTAGTGGCGCTACACGTAAAGTATATCAACAAGCAAAGATAGATTTGATTCCGAATAATTTTCATGAAGTGCCTCGAATGCTCAAAAAAACAACGAAAATGTCGATGATTTTGACAGTCGCATCGCCAATGGACGAACATGGCTATTTTACTTTAGGCACACAGGCTGACTATATTGCTGAATTTATCGGCAAAGTCCCGTTCGTATTAGAAGTAAACAAGCACATGCCACGCACATTCGGGCGCAATCAAATTCACGTTAGCCAAATTTCAGGGTACATAGAGCACCATGTCCCTCTTACAGAAGAAACCATTCCAGACGTGTGCGACCGAGACTTATTGATTGCATCTAATATTATTCAGGACATTCAAGACGGAGACACATTGCAAATTGGAATCGGTTCTGTACCCAATGCAGTTATCAGCATGTTAAAAGATCATCGTCATTTAGGCATTCACACAGAAATGTTGCCAGATGGAGTAGCGGATTTAGTGGCTTCAGGAGCAGTGGATGGTACACGAAAATTTACGAATCCCGGGAAAATTGTTGCCACTTTTGCTTTTGGATCAAAAAAGTTGTATGACTTTATCAACAATAATCCAGTAGTGGAATTTTTACCAGTTAGTGTTGTGAATGATCCCCGAGAAATTGCAAAAGAAAAAAATATCGTTTCCATCAACTCCACAACAGAAGTTGACCTATTTGGACAATGTGCTTCTGAAACGGTTGGGGGTAAGTATTATTCTTCAAGTGGGGGGCAAGTGGACTTTGCGCGCGGGGTTCGATTTGCTGAAAATGGCAAAGGTTATATTTGTATGCCATCGACGGCTAAAGACGACACCCTCTCTCGCATCAAGCTTCATCTGACGCCAGGATCTGTCGTAACAACTGGCAAAAATGATGTAGACAATATTGTCACAGAATATGGCGTTGCCCGCTTACACGGCGTCTCTCTTTCTGAACGCGCTAAACGTTTAGCTGCCATAGCCCATCCAAAGTTCCGTGAAGAGTTATTGTTTGATGCAAAAAAACAAGGGTTATTAATTTAATAATGAGAGCAGCTGTGTTCTTTTGAAAACGGCTTAGCCTGTAGATTTATTCGATTTATTCGAGGCCTCTACAGGCTTTTTTATTCGGCAACCAAAGCAAATTCCTTTATAGGGCGAGTAGGTAAGTATATACTTACCTAAGTAAATAATTGTTGAGGATGAAACTGATGAAAAATTTGTTGTTTCATGAAATCCACCAAAAATCTCGGTTATCAATAAAAAAAGCGAACGATGCTCTAAAAGAGTTTGAATTATACAGTTCGCAATGGTCTATTCTGTTCTGCTTAAAGCAATTTGGTGCGATGACACAAAAAGAAATTTGGCAGTATTTGAATGTGGAAGCACCAACTGTTACGAGGACTATCGCTCGATTAGAAGAGAGTGGATGGGTTTTTCGAGAAGAAGGTCAGGACAAGCGGGCGAGAATTGTTCAGTTGTCCTCTTTTGCTGAACAACAATTACCTGAAATCGAAAAGCGAGTTCAAAATGTTGAGGAAGAGTTGACATCGAATCTTTCAGATGAAGAGCAAGAACAACTCGTCACGTTACTAAAAAAAATCGGACAATCTTTTTAAGAAAGAAGATGTAGTGAATGACTGAAAAAAGGCCAATTTGGACAAAAAGTTTTGTGAATATCTCCATCAGCACATTTTTTGTTTTTGTTGTTTTTTATGCGTTGCTAACGTATATGCCACTTTATGTTTTGAATGAACTAAACGGTACGGCTACAGAAGCTGGATTAGTAATATCTGTATTTTTACTGTCTGCCATCATTATGCGTTTTTTATCAGGGATGATATTAGAGAAATTTGGTAAAAAAAGAATGTTGTTAATTTCAGTATTTCTGTTTGCCGTTAGCACCGTACTTTATCTAGTTGTGGAAAGTTTTACAGGGCTTTTATGGCTACGACTTTTCCACGGCATTTGGTTTAGTTTGCTCACGACTGTAGCAGGAGCGATAGCTGCAGACATTATTCCGCCAGAACGACGGGGTGAAGGATTGGGTTATTACGGTATTGCGATGAACTTAGCCGTAGTAGTAGGTCCATTTATTGTATTAACTTTAAAACAATACGTATCCGCACATATCATCTTTGTGGTGTTGGCGGTTATTATCCTTATCGGGTTTTTATGTGCATGGGCTGTCAATGTGGAGGAAGAATCGTTTAGTAAGCAACCAAAGCACAAATTATCGATTAATGACTTTTTAGAGAAAAAAACGATGCCGATTGCAACAGTTGGTTTTTTAATCGCATTTGCGTATGCCAGTGTTATCGCATTTATTTCTGTTTATGCGGAGTCACTCGGTCTTATCAAAACGGCAAGTTTTTTCTTTCTGGTCTATGCAATGGCAATGCTAATTGTCCGGCCCATTACTGGGAGGTTGTTTGACACTGTAGGCCCTAAAGTTGTTATTATTCCCTCAATCATTATTTTTGGTGTGGGATTGATTGCATTAAGTATTACTGAGGTTTCATGGATGTTGCTGTTGTCAGGTGCATTAATTGGTCTTGGATACGGAACTTTATTGCCGAGTTTTCAAAGTCTTGCCATACAAGCTGCTGATAAGAATCGTAGCGGCTATGCTACAGGTACATTCTTTGCCTTTTATGATAGCGGGATTGCCATTGGGTCGGTATTGCTTGGATTAATCGCCGGAATCGCTGGTTATGCTAATCTTTACTTAATGCTTGGGGTGTTTGTTATTCTTGTTGTGTTCTACTATATGTGGATTGCATCAAAACAAGATGCGCAGACTCGTTAACAATACTTATAGATTTTTTTAACAAAGCCAAAGGGTGCACAAAAAATTGTGCACCCTTTTTTCGTCTTATAGCACATAAAAGTATACGGATAAGAAATGACAGAGACTGCCGAAAAGAATAAACAGGTGGAAAATTTCATGAAAACCTAAGTGTTTGGAAGACAGGAAATTTGGTTTGATGCCGTATATAACACCACCGACTGTATAAGAAACACCGCCAGCAACAAGTAAAAGTAAACCTGTTAAAGAAAGACTATCCGCTAATGGGACAACGGCGAAAATAATGATCCAACCCATTGCGATGTAAATCGCAGTAGAAAGCCATCTCGGAGAATGAAACCAAACCATTTTAAAGAAAATTCCGCTGAGTCCTAAAACCGTAACAAGTGAAAATAAAGTCCAACCGAGTGTTCCGCCAAGCGCAATGAGACAAAAAGGTGCATAAGATCCAGCGATTAATGCAAAAATCATCGAGTGATCGAGTTTCCGTAAAAACGCAACGATGTAAGGTTGAGAAATGGCTGAATGATAAATGGTAGAGGCAGTGTATAACAAGATTAAGCTAATGCCAAAGATGGAAACCGCTACTACGTGTAACGCAGGTTGATCTGCATAGGCTGTTTTCGTCACCATTGCTAGCAGGGCAGCTAAAGACAGTAAGGCTCCTACTAAATGGGATAAAGCATTAAATGGTTCTCGAATGTATGCTGTCATATGAAAAGCTCCTCGCTATATGTAGTTATTGAAACTACTTACAAAGATACTCGTATTATATAATGGAGTCAAGTTTGGAGAATTATTGATAATGATGTAAAATAACGAGTATGAAATACCTCAGGGAGCGTGAGTGCATATCGGAAATGCAAATAAACTTATCGAAAAAATGGCTTTTGAAAACCAAGTTTTACCAGAAGACATTCCGAAGATTGATTTGTATGTCGATCAAGTCATTCAATTGTTTGAATCCAATTTCGCAGAAACCAAAAGGCATCCAGATGAAAAAATTCTCACAAAAACGATGATTAATAATTACGCAAAAGGAAAATTGTTTTATCCAATTCAAAACAAAAAATACAGCCGTAATCATATTATGCTAATCAGTTTGATTTATCAGATGAAAAGTGCGTTATCGATCAATGACGTCAAACAAGTATTAGAAGGCATCAATGAAAAGGCAGAACAAAAAGAATTAGACCTTGAACAGTTCTATCAAAGCTATTTAAACCTTCAACAAAATAATATCGCATTTTTTGAAAATGGATTAACACAACAAGTGAAAGAAACTGCTGAGCAAGTGTCGGATGTTGAGAATTCAGAAGAACTGGAACGTGTGTTATTAATTGCCTCTTTAGTTCATACGAGCAACCTTTATCGTAGAGCAGCTGAGAAACTAGTGGATGAGATGGTCGAAAGGGGCAAAGCGTAATGAGTAAAATTTTAATAGACGCAGATGGTTGTCCCGTTGTATCACAAACAATTGAATTAGCGAAAGTTTATCGTATATCTGTCATATTGATTTGCGACACTTCCCATGAAATGCATCGAGAAGGCGCAGAGACTATAACGGTATCAAAAGGAGCAGATGCTGTGGACTTCGTTCTTGTCAACCGAGTAAAAAAAGGGGATATTGTGGTCACACAAGATTATGGACTTGCAGCAATGGTACTTGCTAAACGAGGAATACCGATTGATCAAAACGGCCGTGTTTATTCGGATGAAAATATTGAACAATTGCTTCATGGTCGTCATGTCGCGAAGAAGATTCGGCAAAGTGGCGGCAGAATGAAGGGGCCTAAAAAACGACGGTCTGAAGATAATGAGAAATTCCAAGCTGCTTTAAAACAGTTGTTGAGGCAAGCAAAAGAAAACGAAGAAATGCCTGGCACATAAAGTCGCCAGGCATTTTTTATTTTAGCGCTTAAATGGTCCAGCGATCATTGATAATCGCTACTAATATCCATTTACCGCTAGTATTTTTTTCGAATACCATGCTCAAGCTTTGCCAGTCCATACCGTCGTACTGTTCTGTTCCTGGGTTATGGTACTCAACGATCATGGCCTTAGGATAGAGCTGATGGATAAACTCATGAGCCGTTGGTTGAGTCGTTCTTCCATACCGATCTTTATCGGTATAAGTCGCATTCATCAAATACTGATCATAATATTCAGCAGGCGTTAAGTTGATCTCAAAGCCACTACCATCTTGATAACCCCATAAATAATCATTAGGGTTAGTCATGAAGTTTGGAAGTTGTGCTTTCGTAAAGGTAACACCGCCGTTATCGAGACATCCTCCGCTGTAAGGACAGAAGGTCAATCCGTCTGCAGAACTTACATAAGTAGCGACATCAGCAAAGTCTTTTGCTTTTAGTTCAGCCAAAATTTTGTTGGCTGTAGAGAGCAATTTCTGCTTTTCAGGGATGAACACCGGGTCAACTGCGCGAGCTAAAAAGGCAGCAAATTGTGCGCGAGTCACTGGTGTGTCAGGTCGGAACGTATTATCCGGGTATCCACGTGCTACCCCATAATAAGCGAGTCGTGATACGGCATTAAATGCAAAATGATTTTTCTTCATATCCTTAAACGTATTGTCAGGAGCTTTAGGGAAATAGAAAGCTCTGTCTAGTATAGCTGCAGTTTGTCCACGAGTAACGGTCCAATCAGGACGGAAATAATTATTCGGGAAACCAAAAATGATTTCCTTTTCAGCAGCCGAAGCAATATAGCCAGAAAACGGATGACTTGAAGGAACATCTTTAAAGCCGGTCGAGCGCGCTGTATCGTCTAAATACACCGCTCGTCCAATCATCGCAATCGCGTGGGCACGAGTGACAGGGTCATTTGGTCTGAAGGTACCATCAGGATATCCATTGATGATGCCTTCTTCATGAAGATAAGCAATTTCAAAAGCAAACGGATGGTCAGCATTTACGTCATCAAACAAAACAATCGCGTTGGCGGGAGCTAAAAATGAACTGAGCATCAGGATGACAGCTGCAATTAAGGACACCAAAGTCTTCATATTGATCCCTCCCTATTTGATCTCATTTTACCACAATAAAAGGTATTTTGTAACAAATTATTGTTATAAAAATAATAAATTATTATTTCTAGATGCTGATGTGCAAGTGATGCAAAAACTACTTTCAAGTAATTTTTATAGCACAAAGTACAAGTTTAGTTGGGTCAGTTTAAAAAGCAAAAAAGGGGTATACAAGGAAGAAGTGAGTATATATTTTGGAGGGATTAGTTTATATGAAAAAATCAACAATGAACACATTGATAGGGAGTGCACTTGCAGCTGCTTCTGGAATTTTTGTTTACCGAGCTTACCAGGAGAAAAACACTGTTCGTGTAGAGCCAGATATGGATATGTACAACAGCACAGAAATCGACAAGCGCGAGAGTGTTGATGCCCTAGAAGACTCTGCTGAACAAGGATTGTCGCAATTGGATTCTATTTACCGCGATGAATGGCAAGCTAATGGATTTCCACAAACTCATAAAGAAATGCGTGAGCTTGAAAAAGACCAATAAGAGAAAATCGCAAGCGAAAGCAAAACATCTTTTTGCTTTCGCTTTTATATGCCGAAATTCAAGGCGAGAATAAAGAAAGGAGGAAAAAACATGTGGATTAGAAAGCCGTTTTTCGAATACACAACCGCTATATTACTTGTTGCAATCACGTTGTTTTTTTTAGGGAAAATTGATTATGTGCTAGAACCTATACAAATCGTCATCGCAACAATTTTCGCTCCTGTCTTGTTAGGTGGCCTTTTTTATTATTTATTGCGACCATTTGTAAATTGGTTAGCACGGTTTGTGCCTAAAATTGTAGGGATCGGCATTATTTTCACGGTCATTGCCTTAACGGCTTCTTTGCTAATTTACTTTTTTGGACCGGTTATTACTAAACAAGTCGATAGTTTAGCAAATTTGGCACCGGAAACAGTAGAAGAAGTAACAGAAGAATCTAATCATTTTTTAGCTAATTTTCAATTCGGGGGAGTAACAGGTTCAGAAATTCGCATGTGGACATTGGATTATTTAGAAAATTTATCAGAAGGTTTACTGAATAACGTGATGGATATTTTGGCGATGCTGATGAATATCGTGATTGTGTTAATCGTCGTACCTTTTGTCTTGTTCTTTCTATTGAAGGACGATAACAAGTTTATTCCACATCTGACTAAGTATTTACCTGAAGAGCATAAAATGGAGGGTAAAAAAATATTAAAAGATGTGGATCAAACTTTATCTGCTTTTATTGTCGGTCAAGCCTTTGTTGCTGGCGTCGTAGGAGTCTTAATGTATATCGGTTATCTTATTATCGGCTTGGACTACGCTTTGAGTTTGGCAATTTTTGCGATGTTCTTAATCATTGTGCCGTTTCTAGGTCCTCTTATTGGTATTGTTCCGGCCCTTTTTGTGGCATTAACGAGTGGAGATATGTGGATGGCAGTGAAAGTTATCCTCGTGTTACTCGTGGTTCAACAACTAGAAGGGAATTTGGTTACGCCGAACATTATGGGAAATCGGTTGAACATTCATCCTTTAACAATTATTTTGCTCCTAATGATTGCAGGTGCTTTATATGGGTTTATCGGAATTTTAATCGCTATTCCAACATACGCAGTTTTGAAAACATTGGTTCATAACTTCCGATTATTTAATCGATTACGTAAAAAAAGAGAAGTTGCTAGTAAAAAGGCACTTTAGTACTGATTCCAATATTAATATTTTAGTTATTTTTATTCAAAGGTTCTGAATTTGAGAAAATTATGATATATTAATATTTAGTAAGGCCAATGAGAGAAAACAAGGGGGAACTAAAATGAAAAAATGGAGTCTTTTAGCACTACTTATGGCAATGATGCTCGTGATCGCTGCTTGTGGATCCGACGAGAGTGAAGATACAACGGATGGTGGGGAAAGCGGAAGTGACGCAAAAACTTACAAAGTAGGAATCGACACAACGTACCCACCTTTCGAGTTTGAAGTAGATGGCGAGTATACGGGAATCGATATCGACTTGATTACAGCAATTGCTGAAAACCAAGGGTTCGAAATTGAATTTAGCCCAATGGACTTTGGCGGAATTATCCCAGCTTTGCAAGCGGATCAATTGGATATCGCGATTGCTGGTATGAGTATTACAGATGAGCGTAAAGCAGTAGTTGATTTTTCTGATCCTTACTTTGATGCAGGTTTGTCTCTTGTTGTAGCAGAAGACAACAATGAAATTACATCATTAGATGATTTAGAAGGCAAAACAGTAGCGGTTAAGAGCGGAACAACAGGTGCTCAATTTGCTCGTGATAACGAAGCAGAATACGGCTACACTGTAGCACAATTCGAAGATAGCCCATCAATGTTCCAAGAAGTTTCAAACGGCAATGCAGCAGTATTGTTAGAAGATTACCCAGTTATTGCTTATGCAATTGCTGAAAGTGGACTTTCATTGAAAACAGTTGGAGATCGTTTAACTGGAGATCAATACGGAATTGCTGTATTAAAAGGTCAAAACGCAGAAGTACTTGAGCAAATTAACACAGGTCTTCAAGAATTGCGTGACAGCGGTAAATACGATGAAATTTTAGCGAAGTATATTGCAGAATAAAAAATAAGTGTAGCGCGCATAAGCGCGCTGCATTTTTTTATTCAAAGGAGATGTAAAGATGGATACAATTATTAACGCCTTTCCGTATTTAATGGAAGGTTTGAAAGTAACGCTGTATATATTTGCAATTGCGATAGTACTTGGATTTTTAATTGGATTAATTGTTGCATTATTTAGACTAGCACCTTTAAAAATTTTAAATTGGATTGCAAAAATCTTTGTTGATGCCATTCGAGGAACGCCATTTATTGTCCAGCTATTCTTTATCTATTTTGGGTTGAACTCTTTAGCTTTTATTTCTTTAGATAATACGACTGCAGGGATTGTAACTGTGGCTATTAACGCAGGAGCTTACTTCTCGGAAATCATTCGTGCGGGTATTCAGTCGATTGATAAAGGGCAGACAGAAGCAGCGCGTTCGCTCGGTTTGAATTCAACACAAAATATGCGTTATATTGTATTGCCGCAAGCTTTCAGACGTATGTTGCCGACCATTACGAACCAAGCGATTATTTCATTAAAAGATACGTCTTTGCTATCGGTTATTGGGGTGGCAGATTTGACGCAAGAAGGTCGTATTCAGGCCAGCGCCACGTTTGATGCTTTTAATGTTTACTTAATCCTAGGAATTATATACTTCGTCGTTATTTACTTGCTCTCCATGCTGGCGAATTATGTAGAAAGGAAGTTTGTATTGCGATGACTATGATTCGAGTAGAGAACTTAAAAAAATCATTCGGCAATTTAGAAGTTATAAAAGACATCAGTACAGTTGTGGAAGAAAAAGAAGTTATTTGTGTCATTGGTCCATCAGGTTCGGGGAAAAGTACGTTTCTTCGCTGCTTAAACCGACTTGAAGAAATTACCGGAGGTCATGTTTATATTGAAGGAACGGATATTACCGATCCGAAAATAGACATCAACCAAATTCGCCAAGACGTAGGAATGGTGTTTCAGCAATTTAACTTGTTTCCACATAAGTCGGTACTTGAAAATATTATTTTAGCGCCGATGAAAGTAAAAAAAGGCGATAGAAAAGCTGTTGAGAAAAAAGCTTATGAACTGTTGGATAAAGTAGGACTTCGTGAAAAAGCAAAGGCTTACCCAGGCGAACTATCGGGTGGTCAAAAGCAACGTGTGGCAATTGCTCGTGCACTGGCGATGGATCCGAAAATTATGCTATTTGATGAACCAACTTCAGCGCTTGACCCTGAGATGGTAGGCGATGTGCTAGATGTTATGAAGCAATTAGCGCAAGAAGGTATGACCATGGTCGTTGTGACACACGAAATGGGATTTGCTGCTGAAATGGGCGATCGCGTGTTGTTTATTGACGGAGGTTATATAGTAGAAGAAAATGTGCCGAAAGAATTGTTCGGCAATCCGCAACATGAGCGGACAAAAGCATTTTTGAGTAAAGTGTTATAAAAGATGCGCCTCTGGGCGTATCTTTTTTTATGGAGTTTTTTCGTTTGGACAGTATTTGCTGTGATTTGGACAGTATTCTATTCGAATTGGACTGTATTTCACTTCATTCCGACAGTATTCCACACAAACTCGACAGTATTTCAAGATTATGGAATAAAACGCCCAATAAAAAACCGGACTGGATGAAAATCCAGTCCGGCTAAGCTCAATAGTTTTTATTCTTCGTCAAAAACGTGAACTTTTGTCATTTTGTCGCCATTGCTCATTGCTTTGGCAGTTTCAAGTCCTGAAGTCACTTGTCCGAAGACAGTGTGAACGCCGTCAAGATGCGGTTGTGGTGCGTGAACGATAAAGAATTGGCTTGAACCAGTGTCTTTACCTGCATGCGCCATTGAAAGGCTTCCTGCTTGGTGTTTGTGTGGGTTGCCTGCAGTTTCACATTTGATTGTTTTGCCGCTGCCGCCTGCACCCGTACCAGTAGGGTCGCCGCCTTGGCTTACGAAGCCAGGGATTACGCGGTGGAATGTTACATCATTGTAGAAACCTGAGTTTGCAAGTTCCTCAAAGTTTGCAACAGTGTTTGGTGCTTCATTAGGGAAAAGTTCGAATTCGATGATTTCGCCGTTTTCCATGTGGATGTGTCCTTTTTTAGCCATGTTAAAACATCTCCTTTATAATAGGTTCATTTTCTAGTATATCGATTTTTGAGGTGGCTGTATAATCATTTGGCATATTACAATGCTTTTAATGATCCACCTTCTACAACGAGCGATTGTCCGGTTAAGTAAGAGTTAGCTGATGATGCAAGAAAAACGATGATTTTGGCAAATTCCTCCGGTTCTCCATAGCGTCCGGCCGGAATCGATGCTTTGCTTTTTTCCACAATTTGCTCGACACCAATGCCTTGTTTATTTGCAGCAATTTGATCAAGTTCGGCGACACGATCTGTAGCAAAACGTCCAGGTCCTACAGTGTTGACCAAAATGTTATCGCCCGCGACTTCACGTGCCAAAGTTTTTGCAAACCCAACCATACCAGCACGGAAAGTATTCGACAAAATCAATCCATCAATCACTTCTTTAACAGAGGAAGAAGAGACATTTATGATGCGTCCGAATTGCTGTTCTTTCATATAAGGAAGAACGGCTCGGGAGGCGCGAATATAGCTTAACAAATTTTGTTCAAACGCTTGGTACCAATCAGCATCTTCCACTGCATCAAAACCACCAGCTTTTGGACCGCCTGTATTGTTCACCAAAATATCCACACGTCCAAATTGATCGGCTACGAATTGAAACAAATCAAGAATATCTTGTTCTTTCGAGCCGTCGCAAACGTATGAGAATACTTGGCTGTTACCAGAAGCTTCTTTAATCTCTGCTGCCGTCACATCAAGTGTTTGTTGATTTCGACTTGAGATAACTACAATAGCGCCTTCTTTAGCGAACTCGAGTGCGATTGCTTTGCCGAGACCTTTACTAGAAGCCATTACAACAACAACTTTGTCTTTAATTCCTAAATCCACTGCATTCACCCTTTCGTATGTATCCAAGCTTTAGTTTAAAGATAAAAGACCGAGTATTCAAACTTTTATTTTTTTAAATTTCCGTCATAAGTCCAATGGCGTGAAACCGGGTAAAATATGATAGGATATAGTTACTGATTAGATTAGGAGTGTTATAAATGGAAGAACGCGAAGTTTTTGATATAACGATTATCGGCGGCGGGCCAACAGGCTTGTTTGCTTCCTTTTACGGCGGTATGCGCAAAATGAAAGTGAAAATTATAGACAGTTTGCCACAACTGGGTGGTCAGCTGACTGAATTGTATCCGGATAAATTCATTTACGATATCGGTGGATTTCCAAAAGTGTTAGCAAAAGATTTAGTGGATAATTTAGTTCAACAAGCAAAGTACGGAGATCCTGAAATTTGTTTAGAGGAAACGGTAACTGCTGCTGAACGCCACGAAGACTATTTTGTCATTCAAACAGACAAAGGCCTGCATTATTCAAAAGCAATTTTGTTAACGGCAGGAGTCGGTGCATTCCAACCGCGTAAACTTGCAGTTGAAGGATGCGAAGCTTTTGAAGGAACATCTCTTCATTATGGAGTAAAAGATTTAACTGTCTTTAGCGATAAAAAAGTAGTTGTTTTAGGAGGCGGTGATTCAGCCGTTGACTGGTCAATGATGCTTGAAAACGTCGCGTCGCACGTAACCTTGAGCCACCGCAGAGAGAAAATGACTGCACACGAAGCGAACATTGATGTTTTAATGGCATCTAAAGTAGAAGTGAAAAAACCTTTTGGCGTAAAAGAATTGGTCGGCGAAAACGGCCAAGTCCGTGAGCTTGTGTTAATTGACAAAGAAGGCAATGAAGAACGTCTTGAAGTGGATCATGTAATTTGTAACTACGGCAACATTACTTCTCTAGGAGCTATTAAAGAGTGGGGCCTTGAGATGGATAAGAATTCCGTCATCGTTAACTCGAAAATGGAAACAAGTATTCCTGGAATCTATGCTGCAGGAGACATTGCAACGTATGAAGGGAAAGTAAAGCTGATCGCTGTTGGTTTCGGTGAAGCACCGACAGCCATTAATAACGCGAAATCTTACTTAGATCCAAAATCTAAAGTTCAACCCCTACACAGTACGAGCGTTTTCAAATAATAAAAAATCCGTTGCCTACAAGAGGCAACGGATTTTTTATTGCTTTTTAGAAGTTTTAACTAATGGATCTTGTGCGGCGGCCTTGAGGAACGACACACCCATTAAGAGAATGACGACAGAAAAGGGCAATGCTGCGATGATCAAAGCGTTTTGAAGACCTTGTGTACCACCTGTGTAAATAACGATAGCAGCAACCGATGATTGAATAATACCCCACGTGATTTTTACAAGGTTCGGTGGATTTAACATACCACCTGTAGTCTGCATACCGAGCACGAATGTAGCTGAATCGGCAGAAGTGATAAAGAAAATCGCGATAACGAACAACGTAATATAGGACAGCAAAGTTCCAAGTGGGTAATATTGCAGAACACCAAAAGTTGCTGTTTCAATACTGTATTCAGAAATTTTAGCAATGCCGTTTTGCTCAAGGTTTAACGCAGACACGCCAAACACAGCGAAAAAGATAAAGCAGACTAATGAAGGAACCAATAAGACACCTAGCATAAATTCTTTAATGGTACGTCCTCGAGAAATACGGGCAATAAAGATTCCGACAAACGGAGCCCATGAAATCCACCAAGCCCAATAAAACACTGTCCACCCATCGACCCACGCACGTTGATCTTCATTGACTGGTTCCAAATTAAAACTCATCGAAAAGAAGTTAGTTAAATATCGGCCAATTGTATCGGTAAATGAATTGAAAATATAAAGTGTCGGACCAACAATTAACAACAACACGAGCAAGATAAAAGCAAGAATCATATTAATGTTACTCAAGTATTTGATGCCGCGGCCAATACCTGACCAAGCTGATCCGATAAAAAGAACGGTCGTTACTGCGAGAATGAGCAATTGGAAAGCAAATGTATTGGGTGTGCCGAACAAAAATGACAAACCTTCGTTGATTTGTGCAGATCCAAATCCGAGCGTCGAAGCTACGCCGATAATAGTGGCAAAGACGGCTAGTGTATCAATTAGTTTTCCTAATGGCCCTGCCATTAGCTTTTTCCCGAATAAGGGAATAAGTGTAGCACTTATCAATCCGGGTGCATCGTTGTGAAATTTAAAATAAGCTAACACTAACGCAACGATGCCATAAATGGCCCATGCATGTAATCCCCAATGAAAAAAAGAAAATTGCATCGCTTCTTGAATCGCTTGATCTGATCCGAGTTCAGACTTGGGAGCATTTTTAAAGGCATGAGAAATCGGTTCAGCGGTTGTCCAAAAAACTAATCCCATCCCCATGCCTGCACTAAATAGCATCGCAAACCAAGAAATAAGAGAAAACTCAGGCTTGTCGCCAGGTTTTCCTAATTTCAAATTCGCAAATCGAGAAAAGATTAAATAGACGCAGAAAGTCAAAATTAAGAATACGGTTAAAAGGTAGTACCAACCAAACGTGCTGGAAATAGCAGAAGTCCATTCACCTGTTTGGATTTTAAAGCCTTCTGGGGAGATAAGACCCCAGGCAAGCATGCCTAAACAAATTAATAATGAAGTCCAAAAAACAATTGTTACATTTTTCAATAGTCTCTCTCCTTTTCTTTTCTGTTAAATAACTTTTTCTTTTTCCCGGATTTCTGAAATTTAAACAGTTTGCCGTTAATTTTTTAGTGCATAGCTGTTGTTAGTTATATTACATTTTGTAATAAAGTGAAATTCTGTGTCATGAAATTGTTATGTTCTATCTGTCGTTTTGACATGTTGTTGACATGTGGAGGTGTTAGTATAGTTTTTGTTAGTGAAAAGGAGGAATTTCAATTTATGAAAAAGCAAATCGTTACACTAACTGCTATCGCAGCATTAAGTGTGGGAGCAGCTACTACAGCTAGCGCTTCATCATCATATACAGTTCAATCAGGTGACACTCTATGGGGAATTTCGCAAGATAACAATGTATCAGTAGAAAGCTTAAAAGGGTGGAACGATTTATCATCAGATTTAATCTTCCCGAACCAAGCACTTGAAATTGATGGGCAAGCAACATCAAAAACAACATCAGACAACTCAACATATACAGTAAAATCAGGTGACACATTATTTGAAATTGCAAGTGCTCATGGAATTTCAGTAGACAGCTTAATGAGCTGGAACGGTATTTCTAGTACGTTAATTTATCCTGGTGAAACATTTACAGTTAAAGGTGGTACTGCAGCGCCAGCACCAGCGAAATCGACTGCACCAGCATCAGCTCCAGCAAGTGCGCCTGCTGAGAAAGCACCAACGCAAGCTTCGACACAAGCTGGTAAAACAATGACAGTTTCTGCGACAGCTTATACAGCTTATTGCGCAGGATGTTCTGGAACTACAGCGACAGGTATTGACCTTCGCGCAAATCCTAACCAAAAAGTAATCGCAGTGGATCCTTCAGTTATTCCACTAGGCTCTAAAGTTTGGGTTGAAGGTTACGGAGAAGCAATCGCTGGTGATACTGGCGGCGCGATAAAAGGCAACAAAATTGATGTCTTTATCCCAACACAAAGCGAAGCTCTACAATGGGGCCGCAAAAACATTACAATTAAAGTCTTAAACTAAAATAACGATGCTACAAAGCCGAGGTGTCCATTCCCTTGGCTCTTTTTTTGCTCTAATTAGTTGAATGAAAATTCTGATATTTATTAGCAATTATACGATAACTGCTATACACTAAAAGAGCAGGTGATCGTCAGTAAATCCGTAAGTGGAAAGTATATATCCATTAGGAGGAGGATGCGACATGACAGTAGAAATCAAAGAAATCCAAGATTTGAAAAAGCTGGACGTTTCAAAACTGGTAGAAGAAAGTGAAGCGGAAGGCTATCGCTTTTTAAGAAGACTTGTAGACCAGTATGAAGATGGTAGCAATACCTTTAATAAACCTGCGGAAGTTTTATACGGAGTATGGGATCATCATGACCAGTTAGTGGCAATTGGCGGATTAAATCGTGACCCGTATTCGAGTAAAAATGGAGTAGGAAGACTACGAAGGTTTTATATTTCTGCAAATTCTCGTAGACAAGGCATTGGTACAAAGTTATTACAAAAAATTATTGAAGATGCGAAAGGTCATTTCCACGAACTTGTTGTGCGAACAGATTCTTCAGCGGCAGACGCGTTTTATAGAGCCAATGGCTTTTCGGGAGACCTTGGCTTACCAGAAGCTACGCACGGCATGGTTTTAGAACAGGAACAACGAAAAAAGGCTGAGTAACACCTTCAGACAAACGGCTTGCAGCTGCAAGCCGTTTTATTATGTCTAGAATTAATTGGAGAAGCTCGTCCGGTTTGTTGAAATGTATGGTAACGTAAAAAGAGTTGATTAATTTGTAAATAAGATAGGAGCGATTGCATGGAAATGTCAAATTGGAAAGGCGCTGCAGGCGTCTGTATTAATGAAAAAAATGAAGTGCTACTAGTGTTGCAGGGAGTTCCTGGAGAAGAAAAAAAGTGGACAGTACCAGCAGGTGGAATTGAAGGGGAAGAAACGGTTGAACAATGCTGCACGCGAGAATTTTTTGAAGAAACGGGATTGACTGTTCGAGTGGTCGAGGAGTTGAGCACTCGTGCAGGAGAATACGAAGATTCAAAAGTGTCTTTTGAAGTGGTTTATTTCAAAGTGGAAGTGACGGGGGGAGAAATTGTTCTTCATGAAGAAGATGAGTGGATCGCTGATGTGGCGTGGAAACCGATTGCTGAACTTCGGGAATTAGAACTGGCTTATCCAGACGATGCTGAACTCATTGAATCACTAGTGGTACAGTAAACAGGATTATAAAATCAAGGAGCGGGTAATTAGGGTGTAACAACAATCCGAGGAGGTGTTTTGGATGAAGAAGGACCGTGAAAACAAAGAAGGAGAACAACTGATTCCAGAAGTTGAACCACGGCGAAACATGCCACCTGAAAAAGAGATTGATCCGATGCCAGACAGAGATTTAGAGTATAAAGAAAACTCCAATGAAAAATACAGAGACAATACGCAACAAAAAGAGTAGGCAAGCCAAATATTGGCTTGCCTTTTGCAGCGGAACAACTGCTGAAAGGGGATTACTAAATGCCTCAATATGTTTTCAAACATGCAGTGTGGAACGAAGAAGGTGAGGGAAATGCCGATTTTCGTAAATACCTGCCGGAAAATGAAAAAATGAAAAATTGGATGGATCAATCGGAAAATCCAGCGGTTAATATTCTTCATACGCATACAGTTGCCCGTGGCAAGGAATCTTTGTGGGGGTCGTTAATATATAAACAAAGTGCAACTTCTAAAAGATCTCGTGAAGTATTTCACTTTTATTTATCTAAAAATGTTTTTGTCACCAGTAAAATTGATTTCGAACAAGACGCAGATTTAGATAAGGATGAAATCTTGCATCAGATGGAAAGTGCGGCATCTTCTATAGAAGTCATGATGATTATTCTTGGTGAGATGGTTGCATCGATTTTGCATAAAATAGACAGCTTTGAAGAACGTCTACATGATTTGTTGTGGGCAGTGAAAGAACAGAACAATAAAAAAACATTTGGAGAAATTGAAAATGCACGCCATGAAATTTTATTGTGGAAACATTTAATTATGGGATTTCAAGAAATAAAAATGGCAATTGAAGAAACCTTTGGAAAAGAGGTTATAGGACAAGTAGAATACCGTCGAACAGCTACACGTATCGAGCGTTGTGTAATGCTTGTTAATTCATATGAAGATGAAATAAATAATATGGTTGATATCGAAAACGTAGTCGCCAATTATCGAGGCAATGAGATTATGAAAACGTTAACGGTCTTAACGACATTGTTTACTCCTGTTATGGCGTGGGGAGCTTTATGGGGAATGAATTTTGAAAATATGCCTGAGTTGAAATGGCAGTTCGGATATCTTGGCTCTGTATTCATTATTTTAGGATCGACATTTGTTCTCTACCTATACCTTAAACAAAAAGGATGGATGGGGGATATTTTGCAATCGATTGGGAAAAACGCACCTAAGAAAAAATAAGGCGAAAGCAGGAACCAATGGATCCCTGCTTTCGCCTTATTTTGCTTTATCGTTCTCAAGTTCTTGCAATAGTTCGGTATAAGAATGCAAATCTTGATCTCCGTGTTTTTCAATGTAATCTGTGATCAATGCTTTTAATTCTCTTCGTTGTCTTTCGACTGCTACGAGTTTCTCTTTCATCGATTGTCGTTTCCATAGCTCTGCGTCTTCAACATCTTCCATTTTTTCGAGCATATCGATTTCGGCGAGCAACACTAAAGCTTCGGTTTTTTTAGCTTCGTACTTTTTTAATGCTTTCTCAACTTTTCGGGTATCGTTGTCAAAAGTCAATTTAGAGTACATGGACATGCTTTAACCACCTTTCAACGAAAGTGCTTTTAGTTTATTTATACCCGGATTTCTTGAGTAATATCCCTCTTTTGAATATCTATAAAATAATTTTTGCGGGAATAGGGAATCTCTATAAAGCTATGGCATAATGAAAGGACATAAATTGATAAAAATTAAAAAAAGGTGGATACACATGCCAGCTATCGGAGAAATTCCAAAAAATATAAATGCATTAAATGCCTTGGATGTTATAGGGGAAACAATTATTATTGCGGATAGTTCCTATATTATTAGATGGATGAATTCTGAAGCATGTCGATTATTAAGTCAAGTCGCTCCTATGTACAATTTGTCTGACTGCAAAGATATGATTGGGAAGAGTATGGACGCTTTTCACAAAAATCCGCAGCATCAAAAAGGGGTTATGAAAAAATTAGAGGGAACTCATCGCACACGCATATCCATTCGCAACCAAGTAATGGCGGACATCGTAGTAACCCCGATTCTAGGTAATAGCGATGAACCAGAAGGCTATATTGTGATGTTGATGGATGTTACAACCCAAGCTGCTGAACAACAACGAAATGAACAGTTGATTAAAGAATTGTCCATTCCTATATTGAGTGTTTGGAATAAAACAATCGCGCTCCCACTGATTGGTGCGTTTGATAAAAGTCGCACCGATCATCTTATTTCTACCGTTTTAATGAGATGCGCTGAGGAGAAAATCGAGTATGTGTTGATAGATTTGAGTGGGATTAAAGAGTTTGAGGATCAAATTCGGCATCAAATTCAAATGATGACTGATACGTTAGATTTAATTGGGGCCACGTGTATTCTAGTGGGAATTAGCCCGAAGTTAGCTATGTCCATTGTGCACTTAAATAGCAATACTCCAATATTTAGTACTACTCATGAAGGATTAAAACATATTATGCATATGCAAAGCCAATAAAAAAGAGCTTATCCAGTAAATGGGATAAGCTCTTTTTTAAAAAATAGAATTGTAATGTTGATAGCTGACTTTACAAGTTGTGTATTTCAACATCACTTGTTTAGACTGGATCTATCCAAGTTTGTGACCACTTCTGAATTTCGTCCATCACTGGTTTTAAAGAGCGTCCTTTTTCGGTTAAAGCATATTCAATACGTACTGGTGTTTCGGGATAAATGGTTCGTGTGATCAAACCTTCTACTTCCAAGTTTTTTAAACGTTCGGATAGCAAGCGACCACTAACCCCAATTACTTCTGTTAAATGGCTAAAACGTTGTGGGCCGGATAACAATTGATAAATAATGAGGCCGGTCCAGCGTTGACTGAGCAGAGAGATTGCTGTCTCAAAACGAGGGCAAATGATGGAAGTATCCATACTCATCACTCCTTTTCATTAATAGTAGCATACAAAAGGGATATTTTAAAAGAATCTAGTTACTTGAAGTTTAGTTATTATAAAAGTATACTAAGTTACATAAAGTAACTATATTGAAGAGGTGGAAAAAATGGATTTTCATAAAAAACCAGTTACTCATGTAGGCAAAGTGGGATTAAAAGTAATAGATCTTCTTAAAATGAAACGATTTTATGAGAAAGTAATTGGTTTTGAGGTTATTTCAGAAGAAGAAGATAAAGTCAGTCTGGGTGTTGGCAGTAAAGTATTGGTGGAACTTGAAGTGGTTAAAGGAGTCACCCCGAAGCAAGGCCGGTATGCAGGGTTGTATCATTTGGCAATATTGTTACCCACTAGAGAATCTTTAGGAAAAATCCTTATCCATCTTGATCAACAAGAGATTCAATTAGGATCAGCAGATCACTTAGTTAGCGAGGCTTTGTATTTCTCAGATCCAGAAGGAAATGGCATCGAAATTTATCGGGATCGGAAACCTGAGCAATGGAACTGGAATAATGATAAAGTTTCTATGGCAGTAGATCCGATTGATGCTCGAGGGTTAGTGGAAGAAGCACGAAAATTTCCAGAACCTTGGAACGGTTTGCCGGCTGAAACCGTAATGGGTCATATTCACTTGCATGTATCTAATCTGGATGAAGCTAAAGAGTTTTATGTAGATGGAATCGGACTAGAAGTCGTTTCAAATTTAGGTGCCCAAGCTTTATTTTTAGCAGATCAAAAATATCATCACCATATTGGAATGAATGTCTGGAATGGTGTGGGGATTCCGGCGCTTCCTGAAAAAGAAGCAGGGCTGCACTATTACACGTTAATGATGGAAAATGAACATCGCAGTGAAATTGCTAAAAATCTTCATTCAATGGGAATAGAAATTGTTGAACACAATGATTATTGGGAAGTCAAAGACCCATCAGGAAATTTCATACGTTTATGTGTTTACTCATAAACTAATAAAAGCCGACTCATAGCTGAGTCGGCTTTTATCATTCGGCAGAAACTTCTTCACAACTATTATCTATCGCCATATAGGCCGTTGTCGTAAATGCTGCTTTTTCTGAGATTTCAGTAGTTAGTTTATTTTTGAGGGCTGCTTCTGAAATCTTATTTTGGCGAGTTTCAATATATGCGTGCATGCTTTCTTGGCTAATTGCTTTTTCTAAAGGGTTGTTATAAAAAGTCAAAAGGATTAATCCACATGCTCCTGCGATTAAAGTGATACCTAAAAGTGAAAGGAATCCCTTCATAGTAAATCCCGCCTTCTTGTGTGTAGTTATGATAAAGAACGCTGAACATAATAAAAAGTTCCCTGTTGCTGCATATTGTCGTTTGCGAGATACTGAGAACAATGACAACATCTAACGAAACAAAGGGGGAGTAAGTATGTTTTCGTTACAAACAACAATTTGTGAGTTGTTTCAAATTGATTATCCACTTATTCAAGCTGGCATGGCGGGTGGACCAACAACTGTAGAATTAGTAGCTGAAGTTAGTAATGCAGGAGGTCTTGGAACTTTAGGGGCAGCATACATGACACCAGAGGCACTAAGAAAAGCCATTAAGGAGATTCAGTCGAAAACTGAAAAGCCATTTGCTGTTAATATTTTCGCTTCTTCGGAACAAGATGACTTTAATCGGTTAGCAGAAGTGCAAAAAGCATTAAGCCCTTTTCGTTCAGAGCTAGAAATCAGCAACCTTGAGCCCACATATTCGTCACCTAATTGGAGTGGAGAACAATTTAATGTTTGTATAGAAGAAGACGTATCAATTATTAGTACTGCCTTTGGTTGTTTTTCTAAAGACCAAATGAAAATCGTAAAAGAACGAAAAGTTAAAACTGTCGTAATGATCACAACAGTAGAAGAAGCAATACTCGCTGAAAAATCCGGAGCAGATGCAGTCGTAGCTCAAGGAAGTGAAGCAGGGGGTCATCGCAGTACGTTTTCACTCGCTCAACATTCATTCGGCGCACAGATTGGCACAATGTCTTTAGTTCCACAAGTAGTAGATGCAATCGAGATTCCGGTTATCGCAGCCGGCGGTATTGTTGATGGACGTGGATTAATTGCTTCGCTTGCGCTTGGGGCACAAGGAGTTCAGATTGGTACCCGGTTTGTTACTGCTAAAGAATCGGGAGCGCATGCACTTTATAAGCAAGCGATATTTGGCAGTACTGAGGAAAGTACGGTGGTAACAAAAAGTTTTTCTGGAAGACCCGCCCGTGGCATCAAAAACCGTTTTATTCGTGAATTTGAACAAAGTGGCATTGAGCCTTTGCCTTTTCCTTCTCAAAACATAGTTACAAAAGATATTCGTGCCGCTGCTGCCAAATTGGAAAATGCAGAATTTATGTCATTGTGGGCAGGACAGTCTACCCGTAGTTTGATAGAAGAAGAAGTTGCTGCTGAAATCGTTCAAGAGATTATGAAAGAAGCAAAAAAACTGCTAACCTGAGCTTTTTGCAGTAGAAAATGATTGGAAGGAAGCTCGAGTTTCCAATAGGCACATGCTATACTAATACAAGTGATTTTTAAAACGAGGAGATTAGACGAATGGAATGGAAGAATATATACCGCGGCATCTTAATGGGAATAAGTGATTTAATCCCAGGAGTAAGCGGAGGCACAATTGCGTTTATTTTAGGGATTTATGATCGTTTGTTACAATCGATCAGTGGATTTTTTAGTCGTAACTGGAGAAAACAACTTGGATTTTTAGTGCCTCTTGGCATAGGGATTGTCATCACTCTGTTGCTGTTTAGCCGAGTGATTGAATATTTATTAGAGCAACATTACGAAGCGACTCAATTTTTCTTCATGGGATTAATCATTGGTGTCATTCCGTATATCATGAAGCAGGCTGAAGTTAAAAAGAACTTTACTTCACGACATGTGATTATTTTATTGGTTATTGGAGCGGCATTGGCAGTGACTGCTTTTATTCCGACAGAGGAAGACTTAGCTCCAATTACATCCCTTACTGTGCCGATTTTCTTTATGTTATTTTTCTCAGGATGGTTGGCAAGTATGGCGATGTTGTTGCCGGGAATTAGCGGATCCTTTATTTTGTTATTGTTAGGTGTGTATTCAACGGCTATTAACGCCTTATCCACTTTAAACATTCCGGTTGTCTTCGCAATCGGTGCTGGCGTCATCGTTGGATTTATCGTCAGCAGTAAGGCAATACAATATTTACTTCAACATTTTACTTATGTTACTTACGCTGCTATTATCGGACTGATTCTCGGGTCGTTGTTTGTTGTCTTCCCAGGATTTTCGTCTGATCCAACTACGCTGATTACGAGCCTAGTAACGTTTGGACTTGGGCTTTCGTTTACGTTACTGTTTAGTTCACCTAAAAAAACGGCTATTACAGAAGAAGTTTAATAAAATAAAGCGATTCTTTTTTCATTTTACAAAGATCAACCCTTTCCATAGCGATTTTTCAAAAAGAGGTGCCATCATCGATGATGGCACCTCTTTTTTATGCCCGTCGAAGCTACATGGACGCTTACACTTTTCTTGTTGTCTAGTTCCAGCGTCCAGCTTCTAGGGTCATAAGCCACTCCAACTGTGCAGCAAAGAACGCCGCTTCGTCAGAGTGTCTTATACCCGTCGAAGCTACACGGACGCTTCCACTTTTCTTGCGCAAAGCCTTTTTGTTTTGTGGATGGGGGATTTGCCTTTAAACTATAAGGTAAGAGGTGATACGTGTGCGAAAAATTTTTTGGTGGTTTGTTGTGTTACTGGCCGTGTTTTTTGCGCGCCCGATTTGGGAAGAACCTGTCGGTAAATATGTTGATTTAGGTTTTTTAGATTCTGTTGACCGCACAGTTGAAAGTATTGCTGGAAATCCAGAGGTGACGCAAGTTATAGATGAAGCTCGAGATTTTACTGCGCGTGTTGGTGCGCAACTACAATCGTTTATCGTTTCTCAATCAGTTGAAGTCCCAGAAGCTGTGGCAAAACCTGAATTAGTTGAAACGGAATCATTGTTTGCTGTTCATAATGTAACAATCGGTATGGCTAAAGAGGATGCTCAAGAAAAAGTCGGTTTGCCTTTACGGTTAATGCGTAACGAATATGGAACTGATTGGCATAGCTATCATCAAGATTTTCAGAACTATGTTTTATTGTCTTACGATAAAGATGGAATAGTAAATGGAATGTTTACAAACCAGGATGTATTTTCCTCGAGGGAAGGGATTACAATAGATTCCACCAAATCCGAGGTCCGATCTATCCTTGGTACACCACTCAAAAGCCTCCAAAAAGGAAATGTTCAATATATACTAGATACCCGTGATGAGTATGATGTGTTTAAGACAGATGACACCTATACAACTATTTTTTATGATATCCACGAAGAAGACACCGTGACGGCCGTGCAAGTAGTTCACGAAAAATTGGAGGAAATGCGACCTCAAATATATGCAAAACCGGACGAGAAATTGAAAGAAGGCTACGAATACTTGCTTTTCGAATTAACGAATTCCGCACGTATTCAGCGTGGGCTGCCGTTATTAAAATGGGACAGTGAGACGAAAATAACTGCTCGTAAGCACAGTGAAGATATGGCCGAAAATCAGTATTTCAGCCATACGAACCTAGCTGGGCAATCTCCTTTTGATCGCATGAAAGAGGATGGGATTAGCTTTTATGTAGCGGGTGAAAATTTAGCGTATGGCCAGTATAGTAGTGTATTTGCTCATGAAGGGTTGATGAATTCTTTAGGACATCGCGAAAATATCGTAAAGCCAGATTTTGGTTTTTTAGGAGTAGGAACTGCATTTAATGAGGAAAATCAACCGTATTATACGGCTAATTTCTTTAATCGATAGAAAAGGCAGGCTGTCAATAAACTGACAGCCTGCCTTTTTGATTAATTTAATAGGAGCCATGCCAATACAACAACTGGACCGACGATAAAGCAGTAAATTGCAAAATACTTTAATTGTCCTTTTGCCATAATGTTCATAAACCATTTTAATGAGAAATATGAAGCGACTAGTGAGCCTAAGAATGCCATGACGTATGGAATCGCCATTGTAGCTAAATTATCATCGTTAAGGATATCCGAAATGCTAAGAACCGCACCACCAAGACTAACTGGGATAAATAATAAGAAAGAAAAGCGCAATGCGGTTTCTTGATTGATGCCTCTTGCCATGGCCGCGACAATTGTAGCGCCACTGCGACTGATGCCTGGGATAAGTGCTATAGCTTGAGCGCCCCCAATGATCACTGCGTCTTTCATTGTCATACTGCCATCTTTTCGTTGTCCCCGCATATTGCGAATCCACCAAAGACCAAAACCTGTGATGATTAAGGTCAAGCCGACTGTTACGATAGTCGAGAGATTGTCGTCAATCGCATCTTGGAACAACAGCCCAATGACTGCTGCAGGAATCGTTGCGACTACAAGGTAAACGATAAACATGAAATCACGTTTTGTTTCGGCATTTTTCACCGTGAAATATTTTAACCCGTTTATCACAAGACGTTGAATGTCTTCTCGGTAAATGATTAAAACTGCAATTAGCGATGCACTGTTAACGAGTAAAGCGAATGTTGAAACGCTGCCTTCAATTTGTACATCCAAAAAATATTGTGCGATTAATAAGTGTCCGCTTGAAGAAATCGGAATGGGTTCAGTAAGTCCTTGAAATAATCCAAGAAGCAAAAATTTGATGGTAAGCCATAATTGGTCCATTTGTGCAAATCCTCCAATGTTCGTTCATCTAGTTATCTAACAGTGAGTTTTTCACTCACTAAATTCAAAACAACATAAAAAATATAATACCATATTTTCATGGTAAACTGTGTATATTAATGAAAAGAAAGGTAGTGGCACGCTTGACGAACAAGCTTTGGTTTCAAGTAGGGATAGGAGTTATTCTAACTCTAGTCATCATTCGTTTATTTATTGAAGTACAAGGAATTTTTGATCCTTTATTTATTATTGCGGGCACCATTTTTGTCCCATTATTATTAGGAGGCGTCTTGTTCTATTTAACAAGACCGGTTTTGAATTTCTTGATGAAGAGAAAGTTTCCAAAGTGGGCTGCGGTTCTGACAGTTTTATTATCGATCGTCTTAGTATTTTATCTATTTTTCATCATGATTGGTCCGATTGTGACAGATCAAATTAATGCATTAGTAGATAATGCACCAGAGATCATTCAAAGTGTCGAAGAGTCAGCTCAATATATATTCGATCAACGCGAACGCCTGCCGGATTCAATTGAAGAACAGTTAAATGGCATGACGAGTCAAATTGGGGATCGACTGGGTGATGTTGGAGGATGGGTCGTTTCCTTTATCGGTAGTTTCGTGTCTGGTGTCATTACATTAGTATTAGTCCCGTTTTTCCTTGTGTATTTATTAGTTGACCATAAAAAATTCGTGCCATTTGTTTCTGGTTTCTTCTCAGGAGAACGAAAAGGGTGGATTCGTAAAACTTTGCATGATATTGACGATACGTTGCAAGCGTATATTCAAGGTCAGTTGTTTGTTAGCTTTTTAGTTGGGATTATGCTGCTAATTGGATATTTAATCATCGGGTTAGACTATGCGCTCTTATTGGCATTAATCGGTATGGCTACGAACGTCATTCCATTTTTAGGGCCATATATTGCAGTTGTGCCTGCCATTCTTATTGCGCTTGTAGAAGATCCCATTAAAGCTGTCTATGTAGGAATTATTATGCTAGTTGCACAGCAAATTGAAAGCAACTTCATTACGCCAAACGTAATGGGGAAATCGCTTGATGTTCACCCATTAACGGTCATTACCTTGATTTTAGCGGCCGGGAATATCGCAGGGTTATGGGGAATCATATTAGCGATTCCGGTGTATGCTGTTATTAAAACCATTGCGAAAAATGTTTATGCACGCCGCATTGAAATCCGTAATACGGCTACGCGTGATATTGAATAAGCTAAAACCTGTGAACTTTGTTCACGGGTTTTTTCTATAGAATAAACAAAGTAACTTGACGACAAAAGGTATACCCCCTAAACTAAAACTACTAGTTTAGGGGGTATACTATTTTGGATGGACGAATAAAAGAAGCGGTAGATCTTTTTCAAGAGGTATTGGTATATGGAACAGAAAGGGTGATCAAGTCGGTCGACCATCCTTTATGGAAAGAATATTCACCTGAGCAAATTCAAATGTTAAAGCTGATTGGTTCAGAAAAACAAATTACTTCAGCTAGATTAGCGGTATTGCAGGCAGTACATAAAAGTGCGATTTCTAGTCGTATCAAAAAATTGCTTCAAAAAGATGTGATACAAGTGGTGCAAACGACTGATAAACGCGAGAAATTGTTAGAGCTGACAGATAAAGGTCAGGCAATTATCGAAGAACTAGATCAAGTATTGGCTGATTATCTTGAGAAACTTTTATCTGAAAATATCGCGGATGAGGAGATTGAACAGTTTCTAACAATTTTCCGGAAGCTAAAAACAATTATAAAAATGGACGGAGTGTAACACATGCATAGCATATTGAAATTTAAATGGCCGATTGCGATTGGTTTAGTTGTATTAACGGTGGCTTTATTCTTATTAGCACCTAACTTAACAGAGCAAGCAGAACAAGCAGGTTCATTTCAATTATCGGATGAAGCATCCTCGCAAATTGCTTCACAACTATTAAGTGATGCAGATGCGGCTGATCAAACGATATCCCTTGTTATTCCGCTAGAAAGTAAAGTTACAGACGATATGCGTGAAACACTGGAGCAAATGGTGGCGGATATTGAAGCGCTAGGTGATCCGATTACGAGTGTGTTAAATCCTGCTGAAAGCAAAGAGCTCGAAGAACAACTAATTTCAGAAGATCAACAAACCGTTTTGGTGCCAATTACGGTTGATGGCACGGATGAAGAAGTAAACGTTGTGGCGGATGAAATTAGAGAAGCCGTTATCCCTGAAGAATTGACGGCATATATAACAGGGGAAGCTATTATAAATAATGATGTGAATATTAGTGCGCAAGAAGGTTTGAAGCGTACAGAAATCATAACCGTTGTATTGATTTTCGGTTTGTTATTAGCGGTATTTCGTTCGATTGTGACACCGTTTATTCCTCTTGTGGCAGTTGGAATTACTTATTTATTAAGTCAATCGCTTGTAGCATTTTTCATTGATTGGTTTGGCTTCCCAGTTTCAAACTATACGCAAATCTTCCTGGTAGCCATTTTGTTCGGTATTGGGACAGATTATTGTATTTTGTTATTAAGCCGCTATAAAGAAGAATTAGCAGCTGGACATGATGTCGAACAATCGATTGTTAACACGTACAAAACGGCGGGTAGAACGTTGTTGATTAGTGGAGCGGCTGTATTTGTCGGGTTCTTCGCCATCGGTTTTGCAGAATTCCCGATTTTCAAATCGGCTGTTGCGGTCGCAGTTGGAATATTCGTCCTGCTGATCGTGCTCTATACAATTGTTCCATTCTTTATGGCATTATTAAAAGAAAAACTATTTTGGCCAGCGAAAAAATCAGCTGCCCATAGAGACAGCAAGTTATGGATTTGGATGAGTAAGTTGTCGATCAATCGTCCATTGCTATCTATACTTGTTGTAGCTTTAATCACGGTGCCATTACTGTTTACGTATGATAATTCCTTGTCTTTTAACACAGTGGATGAAATTGGTTCAGAGTATGAATCTGTAAAAGGATTAAATGCGATTGAAGAAGGTTTTGGAAAAGGGGATTCCTTGCCGGTTCAAGTAATTGTGAAATCGGATGAAACTTTGACTAGCCGAGAAACAGTTCCTTATTTTGAAGTGTTAAGTAGAGAAATTGAAAAAATGAAAGGTGTCGAAACGGTTCGGTCAATTACACGCCCAACAGGCGACATTATTAACGAACTTTATGTAGACGAACAGCTGGGACTATTAGCTGATGGACTTGGCGATGCACGTGATGGACTTGGTGAGGTACAAGCAGGGCTGGCAGAAGTTCAAACCAACTTAACGGCTATTAGCGAACAAGCTGGAAACTCTGCAGGGTTATCAGAAGCTGCTGAGGGGCTTGGTCAAATCAATCAACAACTGGGACAAGTCTCACAAGGACTTCAACAAACGGGGAATATTCCTCAAACAGTAGGTGCATTAACGCAAATCAGCGGTGGCTTGACTGAAATTCAACAAGGCTTAGCTGGAGCAGCGGGGCAAACAGCTGAACTAAGTGCGGGCTTAACGCGATTAGCAGAAGGTGTAGGCGCATCAAACCAAGGGCTTGCTGAAATTGAATCCGGTTTAACGGAAGCTGTTGAGATGATGCAAGAAATGAGTGATAGCGAAGCGGTACGTGATACGGGATTATACATTCCAGAAGGAACATTAGAAAGTGAAGATTTTGAACAAGTAGTAGATCGTTATTCATTTGCAGATGGTACGGGAATGATGATGGAAGTAATTTTGTCAGAAGATCCGTATTCTCCTGAAGCAATTGACGTTACTACTGAAATAAAGGAAACAGTAGAACGCACTAAAATAGGCACGCCATTAGAAGAAGTGGAATTTGCTTTTAGTGGAATTTCAAGTATTAACAGTGATTTACAAGATGTATCTTCTAATGACTTTTCAAATACAGTCATTATTATGTTGATTAGCTTATTCGTCATCTTAGCGATTTTATTCCGCTCATTAATCATGCCTTTGTATATGATTGGTTCGTTATTACTGACCTATTACACAGCGATTTCCATTGCGGAATTGATCTTTGTAAACGGTCTTGGCTTTGATGGCATTAGTTGGGCAGTGCCATTTTTTGGTTTTGTCATGCTAGTAGCATTAGGTGTGGATTATTCGATTTTCTTGCTAGATCGTTTCCGTGAAGAATCCTTTAATGGAGTTACGGTTCGCGATGCAATGCGCACTTCGATGGCGAAAATGGGAACAGTCATCATTACAGCTGCCATCATCCTAGCAGGTACGTTCGGTGCTATGATGCCATCAGGTGTCTTGAGTCTCGTGCAAATTGCGACCATTGTTATTACCGGCTTACTGTTATACGGATTGATTGTGTTACCACTATTAATCCCGGCAATTTCCGTATCCTTTGACCGCGGTGTTTGGTGGCCGTTTGGCAAAAAGAAATAAGTGAGTGCTACAGAGAAATCTTATTGAGCAAAAAAGAACTTGAAGAAAAAGCTGCGTTCGCGCAGCTTTTTTCTATGGATGTGGGATTAGGCTAAGCGTGGTATACTGAGTGGTAATTAAAAATGTGAAATGGGTGTACTTATATATTTCTGCGAGCTTTTGTGTATCGCTTGTGGTTTATGTCTTGGATTTTCCTAAGATTTTTGATGAACTAAATGAAATTATGGAAAGAGGTAATGAAATTGTTAACATTTGAACAAAAGCTTGAAATTATTGAGTCTTTTCCAGAGCTAACGAGAAAAGACGTATCGATGAAACGTGTAAACTTTCATTTTGAAGAAAGTTTGTATGACAAGAAAATTGTGGTCTATCATTTACATCCGACAGGTAACGGTTTTGTGTATGTTGGTAACTTACCACAATATGAGGTAGACAAAAAAGGCTTTGTAAACATTCGTGATTTCTCTGAAAAAGAATTACGTAGTGTTCTTGCAGATGCATTGGATTATTTGTCGTTAGAACCAGAACCACCATACGATAAAACGTGGGTTAATCGCGACAATGAAAAATTGGACTTGGTTTATGAAGAGCCATTTTGGAATATCTACACAGGCAAAAACTTAGAAGAAAGCTTCGGAACGTTTGATAACGCTGAAGACTACTTGATCGACCAAGGCTTTAAAGAAAAGAAATAACGAATCGTGAGCTGCTAAAAGTATGATTTTTGATATGCGTATAGCAACCACAAAAAAGAAGCCTTTGGGCTTCTTTTTTGTGGTTAAAAGAGGAAAAAGATTTGGTTTTTCGGTATGCTTAGGGCAAGAGGAGTGAGGGGCATGTTTAAAAAGGTGATCTTATATACCAATCAATTAGAAGACATGAAAGGTTTCTATGAATACCAATTAGGCTTCCGAATTGTTGAAGAAAATGACACCAGTTTTACATTGTCGATGGGAGAGTCCCAATTGGTCTTCCGGGAATCCGAAAAGGCAGCTGTCTACCATTTCGCACTAAACATACCGGGAAACCAATTTACTCTTGCAAAATCTTGGACCAGTGAACGTGTGACATTAAATCGGCAAGAAGGCATGGATGAAGTCTTCTACGCAAATTTTGATGCGGATGCGTTTTACTTTCAAGATCCAGCAGGAAATGTAGTAGAATTTATTGCACGTCGAAGCGTGGATCGTATGGGTAATTTTACGGTGGATTCTATTCTTAACATTAGTGAAGTGAGCATTACCACGCCCTATGTTGAAGAAGTTGGGGAATTAATCGAGGACATGGATATCCCAGTCCGAGGCAGTAAGGGGATAGAAGTCAATTCGCTAAACTTTCTTGGTCGCGGGCATGCTTTTATCATTTTGGTAGCACCAAAGCGAATTTGGTATTTTTCTAAGCAAAAAAGTGAAACTCATCCATTATCAATCGAACTAACCGATGGTCGCCGAATTAACATATCAGCGGAAGGTCGCTTCCAACAAGAAAAGTCAGCTAATCCGATACTAGATAAGATGGAACAAACGAATTTCTCGGGAGTTGCTTATTTAGCAGCAAAAGAACCATGGGCTATGGCAAGGGGATTTGCGGATCGTGCTAATGAGCGCCCGAATGCGATTGATACAAGATTCGGTATTGGCTCTGGTAGCAAAGCTTTTACGGCTG
Organism: Planococcus donghaensis; assembly: GCF_001687665.2. Lineage (NCBI taxonomy): Bacteria > Bacillati > Bacillota > Bacilli > Caryophanales > Caryophanaceae > Planococcus > Planococcus donghaensis. The sequence goes on from NZ_CP016543.2 coordinate 400,839, forward strand.
TCGTTGTTTGTCAGTTGGTAGAAGAAGGTAAAATTAGTTTTGAAGATCAGTTATCACACTTACTACCGAAGACATTTCCTCACTTTAACGTAACAATTCATCAGTTATTGACACATACATCGGGTATCCCAGATTATTTTGATGAACAGGTAATGGACGATTACGAAGATTTATGGAAACAACGACCGATGTACAGAATGCAGACAGCTTCAGATTTTATCCCGTTATTTAAAGAGTTGCCGATGATGTTTAAACCTGGAGAAAGGTTTCACTATAATAATGCGGGATACATTGCCCTTGGATTAATTATTGAGAATGTAACAGGAAAAGAGTTTACGGATGTGGTAACAGCACGCATTTTTGAGCCTGCTGAGATGCGGAATTCCGGATATTTCAGCTTAGACCGCTTACCCGGTCAGACTGCATTTGGCTATATTGAAGAAGAGGGAATGTGGCGAACCAATCAATACGCCATTCCTGTTCGTGGTGGAGCTGATCGTGGTGCTTATGTGACGGCAAGTGATATGGCGAACTTCTGGAATTGTTTGATGAATGGTACTTTATTAACAAAAGATATGTTGCCAAAGATGCTCCAAGCTTCTGCTACTAGAAACAATAGTGATTACGGGTATGGAATATGGATTCAAACACAAGCAAATGGTGCTTTGAAATATCATATTATGGGCCATGAGCCAGGTGTGAGTTTTCATTCGGCTTTTTATGCGGCCGAGCACAATGTATTAACGGTTTTATCGAATAAAAGTGAAGGGGCCCACGAGCTCGCTATGACCCTTGAAGAATTGAAAATAGGTAAGGAGTGAAAGTATGACAGGGAAAAAACTAGCGATCGTGATTGTCATTAGCACTATTGTTGTATGTGCTTTGATTTTTGGGATTTTCCAATTGTATTTTACGTTGAATTAAGAAAAAGCCAAGACCGAGGAAAAATTCCTCGGTCTTGGCTTTAAAAAAGAACAAAAAATGAGCTCTTCCGAAGAAGAGCTCATTGACAAGTTAGCTTTAGATTAAGCTTTTTGTACGTTAGTAGCTTGAAGACCGCGTTGGCCTTGCTCGATATCAAACGTTACTTCTTGACCTTCGTCAAGTGATTTAAAGCCTTCGCTTTGGATTGCAGAGAAATGTACGAATACATCGTCGCCGCCTTCGCGTTCGATGAAGCCAAATCCTTTTTCTGAGTTAAACCATTTTACTTTACCTTGTTCCATGTGTATTTCCTCCTCGTATGCGTGAGCATACATTGTATTACTATCCTTGCTCAAATCTTGCAGATGAACATCTGACACTTCGTAAAAAGTTATCCGAACAAAAATAATTCTTCCTTAGAATAACACGGGGATACATATATTGCAAGTGAAAATGAAATATTCTTTTCGATAGAGGTTAAATCGAACGTGTATGATAGAGAAAAAACCATACACCAAGGAGAGAAAGGGAGAAGAGCTATGAACAGAATTATGGTGCTTGGAGTGTCCGCGGGTGTTGGTAAGTCAAGCTTTGCAAGAAAGCTATCCGAGCAAACAGCTATCCCGGTTTATCATTTAGATGCGTATTTTTGGAAGCCGGGTTGGGTGGAAAGCAGTGAGAAAGAATTTAGTACTAAACAGCGAAAGCTTGTTGAGAAAGAGCATTGGATTATTGAAGGGAATTATTCGAGTACATACGATATTCGTCAAAAACGGGCAGATACCATCATTTACTTAGAGCTTCCTTTAATCGTTTGTTTGTATCGTGTAGTAAAGCGGCGAATCATGTATCACGGAACAACCCGTCCGGATCTTGGAGTTGGATGTCCAGAAAAATTAGATAAAGGATTTTTAACGTTTATTGTTTCTACATATAGCGAAAGAAAAATAAAGATGAGAAAAAGAATGGAACAGTTTAAAAAAGAAAATCCGAACAACAACGTTATTTTTTTGCGTAATCGAAAAGAAATCGAACAATTTTTTAGTGAACTACAAGTAAGAAATGATCTTTACTCATAAATGTTTTTTAATTAATGAGTTAATTTAAAAAACTTACAGACGTTCATAGATGGAAGTGGTATTCTAAAACTACATAAAAAGACAGGGGAGAATGAGCGATGAAGTTGCTGTATGAAGGCACGATTACCAATCAAGTGCTTCATAAAAAGCTACCTTTTTCTATGAAGCGCTTGTATTTAGAAGATTTACCTACAATTGAACAAGTTCAAGCGAAAGTAATGGAGTCTATTACCGAAAAAAATTCCCTACAGGCTTTAACAACAGAAGAATTCTTGTTTATCTTAAACGAACGCGGACTTATGGTGGGAGCTTATGTTGAAGGAGAGTTGATTGGTTTTAGAGCATTGTTAATTCCTGATATTAATGAAGAACATTTAGGGTGGGATATCGGACTTCCACTAGAAGAGCTGGACAAAGTGATTTATCAAGAAATTTCAGTAGTACTTCCTGAATACCGGGGAAATCGTCTGCAACAGAAGTTGGCCGAAGTCATCATGAAAGAATTGCCCAAACTTGAAGTGAAGTTCCGTTATATTTGCTGTACAGTTGCGCCGATGAATATTCCGAGTTTAAAAGATAAGTTTACCCAGTCAATGTACATTGCCGCTTTAAAAGAAAAGTATGAAGGGTTGAAACGTTATATTCTGGTAAAAGATTTGGAAAAAACAGATGTACATTATCGTGAACACGTAACAGTTAAATTGGATGATTTAAAAAAACAAAAACAATTGCTGAGTGAAGGATATGTAGGAATTGGCTTCCAACTAGTACATGGTTTCCATGAGCTTCAATTTGCAAAACCCGTTCTGTAAAAAGAATGGGTTTTTTTAATGGATTTTTAGAATTCTGAAACTTCTTCGGCAGTTTAGCGTATTACTAAGTGAGATGGAAAGTATTTTACTAGGATGGGAGGTTTTGGAATGGGTGCATTTGGACTTCCGATGGAACAGCTCTATATGTATGTATTGCTAGCAGCAGGAGCGTTAACAGTTCTATGTGTCTTTTTCGGAGAAAGTGCAGATTTTGAACATGCTTGGCCACTATTCAACCCAATTGTCCTCCTAGCTTTTGTGACATTCGGATCTGCGATTGGTTTCTTATTGGAAACAGCGGCAGAGTTTACCGAATGGTCAGTTTTGGGAATTTCAGTATTGGCAGCTGGTTTTTTAGATCTTTTACTTTATTTTTTAATTTTATTGCCAGTGTCTACTGCCAAAAATACTCGTTCAGTAGAACCTTTGTCTGGACAAGTAGCTGAGGTTAGCGTTCCAATTCCTGAAGATGGATATGGAGAAGTACTAATCGAAACCTATTCAGGAGTAATTTCAAAGCAAGCAACGGGTTACAATAATGAGGCGATTGATCGAGACGAAAAAGTATTGATCGTTGAAGTGAACGAAGGGACTTTATATGTACAGGTCTATGCTTTGGTAGACCTTAGTGAAAAAACAAAATGGGCAACCCGGATTTGAGAAGAAAAAGAACGACTAGTTAAAAGCTGAATAAACAAAAAGAACTTGAAACCTACACTTAATCATTTTTAGTGTAGGTTTTTAAATTAATAAAAATGCAGAAAAGAGCATCATATCAGAAAGATTGGTTTAAAAGTGTTTCCGCAAGCATGGGGAAATGATAGAATAATGATACACGTTCCTGTGAAACCATAGGTATTTGACACAATTTTTCCCTAAGGAGCCTTTTAATGGATATACAACTCAGCAGCATCCCTTCTTTTCCTATTACCGTACAATTCGGGCCTAAATATTCAAGGGTCAGTTCAATTGAGTACAACTCAACGCTAGTTGTCCAAGATTGTGCTTTCTTTTGTGTGCCCGGCGAAAATACCGATGGACATTTGTATATCGGTGAAGCTATAGCAAATGGAGCAACAACAATTGTCGGATCTAATAAGCCTTTATTGGCTGAGTACGCAGAAAAGCATCCAGACCTTTCGTTTGCAGTCGTGCCGAATGTGCGAGCAGCGCTTGCGTACTTATCTGATTTCTTTTACAGTTCACCTCAAAAAAAGTTGATCAAAGTGGGGGTTACAGGAACTAACGGAAAAACTACGACGGCTACGTATGTGTATAATTTGTTTAACCTTCTTGAAATCAGCTGTGGATTTATTGGAACAACAGGGATTTTAAGAATGGATGGTAAGATTCCATTCTATAAGAGTACACCCACTACCCCAATTTCATCTGACCTCCATAAAATCTTTGCGAGGTTTGTAGAAGAAGGAGATCGTGCAGTATCTATGGAGGTTTCTTCTATTGCTCTAGATCAAATGCGAGTAGAAGGAATTCATTTTGATGTAGCGATCCATACGAATATTTCAGAAGAACACCTGGAATACCATAAGATATTTGAGCATTACCTTCAGTCTAAGTTAATGTTGTTTAAACAGGCGAAAGCAGCGGTCGTCAATATAGATGATGAAGGAATGGCAAAAGAAATATTAGAAGTGATCAGTTATCCTTATTTAACGTACAGCAACCGCTTAGACTCGGATGCCGATTTAATTTGGACAGCTTGTGAGTCTTCAGATACAGGATTGAAATTTGATCTTTATTACAAAGGAGAACGTTGGCCCGTCCATGTACCTCTTTTCGGGGAATACAATGCAGCTAATTTAACAGCGGCAATTGGTTCAGCTCTTTTGGCAGGTAAAGACATAAAAACTATTTTAGCTGTTTTGCCAAAAATGTCTCAAGTCGAAGGACGTTTTCAAGTAATTCAAGGTCCTGAAAACCGAAAAGTTATTTTAGATTATGCTCATACTCCTGTTGCGCTATCATCCGTCCTAGCAGAGGTAAAGAAGTTGTCGCATAATCGATTGATTGCGCTTATCGCAGGAATCGGGATACGAGATTTCTCGAAGATGCCGAAAATGGCGAAAGCAGCTGAAGGAAAAGCGGATGTTCTTGTTGTAACTGTGGATCACCCTGGAGATAATGAACCGAGCGTCGTCATTGATGCTGTGTTAAAAGGTTTTACAGTACCCTACAAACAACAAGTGATCACTGCTAATTCACGGCGTGAAGCGGTAGTAGCAGCTTTGAAAGAAAGTGGACCAGAAGATATTATCTTGTTATCTAGCGGTTCAATTAACGGGGCGCAAATTGTCAGAGGTGAATATATTCCTCATTCTGACGAAGCGATTATTGAAGAGTTTTTCAATACGAGAGACAGCGATTTTTAACCGCAAAAGTCGCTTTTCGATTGAGGAATGTGGTTATAATAGAAGAGAAGGTTACTTACATATCAGAATTGGAGTGAATGGAATGCAGTATCGTACAGAAAAAGATACCATTGGTGAAATTCAAGTTGAAGCAGATAAAATGTGGGGTGCACAAACACAGCGCAGCTTGCAGAACTTTGAAATTGGTACAGAGCGTATGCCGCATGAAGTTGTTATGGCTTTTGCACAATTGAAAAAAGCAACAGCTAAAGCTAACCATAAACTTGGGAAACTGTCTGAAGCGAAGATGAAAGCTTTAGAAGTTGCTGCAAACGAGGTTATTGAAGGCAAGTGGAATGATCACTTCCCATTGGTCGTGTGGCAAACAGGAAGCGGTACTCAGTCGAATATGAACATGAACGAAGTTCTAGCGCGTCGTGGTAACGAAATCCTAGCAGAACAAAATTCTGACGAAAAACTTCATCCAAATGATGACGTGAACATGTCTCAAAGCTCAAACGACACATACCCAACTGCGATGCACGTGGCAGGCGTTTTAGCGGTAACAGAAAACCTTGTACCTGCTGTTCAAAAGTTGAAAGCAACATTAGACGAGAAAGCGAAAAAGTTTGATGAAGTGATCAAAATCGGACGCACTCATTTGCAAGACGCGACACCGTTAACACTTGGTCAAGAAATTAGTGGTTGGAGACATATGCTTGAAAAGAGCGAGCGCATGATTCGTGAAAGCGTTGAGTATATGCGTGAATTAGCAATCGGTGGTACGGCTGTAGGAACAGGTATCAATGCTGATCCAACGTTTGGTCCTTCTGTTGCTGAGTTCATTAGCGAAGCGGTAGGTACGAACTTTACTTCTGCAGAAAATAAATTCCATGCATTAACAAGCCATGACGAAATGGTTTATACGCACGGTGCAATCAAAGCTTTAGCTGCAGATGCAATGAAAATTGCCAACGACGTACGTTGGTTAGCAAGTGGTCCGCGTAGCGGAATTGGCGAAATCACAATTCCTGCAAATGAGCCTGGAAGTTCGATCATGCCAGGTAAAGTAAACCCGACGCAAAGCGAAGCGTTGACAATGGTTGCAGCTCAAGTCATGGGTAACGATGCAACAATCGGTTTTTCTGCAAGCCAAGGGAACTTTGAATTGAACGTTTTCAAACCCGTAATTGCGTATAACTTCCTTCAATCTGTTCGCTTAATGACAGATAGCTTGAATAGCTTTAACGATCATTGTGCAATTGGCATCGAGGCCAACCTTGATATTATTCAAAACCACGTTAGCAATTCGTTGATGCTGGTTACAGCATTAAACCCGCATATTGGTTATGAAAATGCGGCAGCGATTGCAAAACAAGCACATAAAGATGGCACAACCTTAAAAGAATCAGCTGTAAACAGCGGACATTTAACGGCTGACCAGTTTGATGAATGGGTTAAACCAGAAAACATGGTAGGAAAATAAGAAAACACGTATCAAAACCCCCACTCCTTTTTTAGGGAGTGGGGGTTTTGTGTTCAGATCTTTCTAGTTATTGTTCTTGTATTGCATATAAACGACTTGTGTGACGAGGAAATCTTCCATTCCATGTTTACCATCTGCACCGCCAAGTCCGGATTTTCTCATGCCCGCATGGTAGCCCTGGACCGCTTCAAAATTTTCGCGGTTCACAAAAGTTTCACCAAACTTCATTTCGTTTACCACTTGCATCGCTTCATTTAAATCGGCTGTATAAACAGAAGACGATAAGCCAAATTCCGTGTCGTTGGCTTTTTCAATTGCCTCCTGTAACGTACTGTATGTTGTGATAGGTAAGACTGGTCCAAAAATCTCATCGCGAATAATAGTTGAATCGTGCTCTACGTTCGTCAGGATAGTTGGTTTGTAGAAAAAGCCAGATTGACTGCTGTCACGTTCACCGCCAATGGCGACAGTAGCTCCTTCTGAGATCGCTGTTTCGACCATGCCGTGAACAGTGTCAAGTCGATCCTGGCTAACAAGTGGACCTACATCAGCTTGTTTGTTCAAACGCGGATTTTCCATCACTTTCGATTCGAAAATAGCAATAAGTTTATTTGTAAATTCATCCGCTACACTTTCATGAACATAAACACGTTCTGCATTTGTACAGGCCTGTCCATTATTTGCTAAACGAGAAGTAGCGATGGCTTTAGCTGCTAAATCGAGATCTGCATTTTGTGTAACGATGGCTGGCGCTTTACCACCCAATTCCAAATTGACTTTTGTTATATTTTTTGCAGCAGCTTCCATCACTTTTGTGCCTGCTGGAACGCTACCCGTCAAAGTGATCATCTGAACTTTTTCGTGCGATGCAAGAGCGTTGCCAATTTCAGACCCCGTGCCATTTACAACATTATAGACACCTGTTGGGAGCTCGCTCATTTCGTGGATGATTTTAGTGAATTCCATGGCAGTATTTGGTGTCTGTTGGCTTGGTTTGATAACAATCGTGCAACCAGTGACAAGAGCTGTTGCTACTTTTCTAGCAAGGATAAAGACTGGGAAATTCCATGGAATAATACCAGCTACGACGCCGATAGGCTTTTTATAAACAAAAATGTTTTCGTTTGATCGATCACTCGGTAAGATTTCACCTTCGATACGGCGTGCCCATTCAGACATGTAGTGGAAATAATCTATTGCAAGATCGACTTCTCCACTAGCCAATTCGTAACTTTTTCCTTGTTCTTCCTGTAACAGGTCAATAAAAATATCGCGTTTTTCCGCAATTTTGTCACCAAGCTTGCGGACGATTTTACCACGTTCGATATTCGGTGTGAGCTCCCACGCTTTTTGTGCTCGGAACGCAGCATCTACTGCGCGGTCCACGTCTTCTTTCGTGCCTCTAGGAATTTGTGAAATTATTTCTTCAGTTGAAGGATTGATGATGTCGATCCATTCGGTTCCTGCAGATTCTGTATACTCACCGTTTATATATATTTTATGCTGTTGCATGTATATGCCTCCTTTAGTCTTTACTAAAGTTTCCCCTATGCTTTAGTGTGTTAAACAGAAATAATGCTTAAAGCATCATCTTAAACACTTTAGACACTTCAAAATGACGCCGCATAAAAGGATTTTGATCCAGTTATGGCGAACTAGGTACATTAACGGCAAATTAAAGAGGTGTATGATGCAAAAATCATTTGTGATGTCATGGAGTGGTGGAAAAGATTCTGCCCTCGCTTATTATCGAGCAGTATTAAAAGGTCATGTGCCGCTCGCATTATTTACAATGTTTGAAGAAGATGGATCTAAATCACGGTCACACGGCTTGCCTATTGAAGTAATGGAAGCGCAAGCTGAACGTATGGGCTTGCCTTTAATTATTGGGAAGGCTAGTTGGTCGGGATATGAAAAAGAATTTATCGAACAGCTCAAAAATTTTAAAGCGCAAAACATTGATATGGGTGTGTATGGGGACATCGATTTGCAAGATCACGTGGATTGGGTCAAAAAGGTTAGTGCAGAAGCAGACATGGATGTTCTTCATCCGCTTTGGCAAGAGCCACGCAAATCCTTATTAAAAGAATTAATCGAAGAAGGCTTCAAGGCGGTTATTACCGTGGTAGACACTACTCGATTAAACGAGCGGTTTTTAGGACGTGAGTTTACACATGAGTTAATCGATGAGTTAGAAGCGGCGGGTGTAGACGCATGTGGGGAAGAAGGGGAATTTCATACAATCATCGTGGATGGGCCGATTTTTGTAGAGCCGGTGCCTGTTCAATTTGGTGAAAAGGTCCATCTTGGAAATTATGCGGTATTGGAAGTGGAACTTCATTCGGAGGAGTGATTGTGGATGATTCGAATTATAGGGATGGAAGAAAAGCATATTCGGCAAATGGCTGTGTTGCTAGCAAAGCGACACGAACGAGAACGGAAAATTTTTGACTTTCTACCTAAGAGATTTGAAGAAATCGATGATACAGAAGAAGTATTACGGAAAATATTAGAACGTCCGTTTATTAATGGCATTGTAGCAGTTAGAGAAATTGATGTCATCGGTTACTTGCTGTATGAATTTAAAGAAGATTCAAGACATGGACGTTATGTGTGGATGGACTATGAATCAATTGCCATAAGCGAGCATGAACATCCTCGCTTGTTAAGGCTACTCTATGCAAATGCAGGCGCTGAATGGACAAAGCATGGCTATTTCCAACATATGTTGATGGCGCCTCTGGGTGACGAAAAAGTCATTGATCAATGGTTAGACCAATCATTTGCGTTTGATCAAAAATATGGAATTCTTTCACTAGATAATTTCGAACCTAAAAACGGCACTATTCCAAAATTAGAATTTCGGAAAGGCCGCAAAGAAGACTCATCCCTCTTAAAGAAAATGGCCATGTGGAATAGTATTCATCAGTCAACAGCTCCTTCTTGGTTACCGATTACCCGAGAAACGTTGGAAAATGTCAAAGAAAGCTATGAAGCGTTGACCGAAGACCAAGCTGCTTATTTATGGTTAGCGGACCAAAGCGATCGTATTGCTGGATTTCATGTATACTTCCGCAAAGAAGAACCATTAAGTTTAATACTTCCTGAAAAATGTGTAGAACTAGCAGCAGCATCGACAAATCCAGAGCTTCGGGGTACAGGTATTGGCCGTGCGTTAGCCAATCATTGTTTTGAAGATATGAAGAGTCAAGGTTTTGACTACATTTATGCAGATTGGCGTACAGCGAATCAGCTGGCTGCTTATTTCTGGCCACGTATGGGCTTTCAACCAATTATGGTCCGAATGACGAGGCAAGTTGACCCGCGTATTGCCTGGGCACATGGGGAAGAATAGAAAAGACTGATAAAAATAAATAAAACAACTAAAAAGCAGGCAAATTCTCTACCTAGAGAATTTGCCTGCTTTTTATGGAATGACTTTAAAGTCAATTAGCGCCGTGAGATTGTAAAAGGTTTTAGAGCCATCCGCATTTTCGGTAAAAAAATCTGCATATCCAGACATTTGGTAATAGCCGGACGGAAAGTTATTATCGGAGACATTTTGAACAAATTCAATATAAGCGTTATCATCTTCACTACTGTATCCACCACTACCTGCATAGTATTCTTTTAAAGGTTCTCCTTTTGTTAACACGGTGATTAGCAATGGTTCATTCATGGCATATTCTACAGAGTAATTTCTTGTTTCTTCGTAAATGGGGAAATAAAAAGGGGAAGCAGCATGAAAAATTTCAATGGTTTCCAGTTCGCCGGTATATTCTAACTCGGCATAAACTTTGACGCTGTCACCTTCAGTGTAGTGTTCCTTTTCTGTTACTAACCGATAAGTAAAGTCATCTTTTATTGTTTCAGCTTGTGGGTTTGTTACCTGAAATTCAGTTAAATTTTCTGGTGGAATGGGATTGACTCCACAGGCGGATTGAAACAACACTAACCCAATCATTCCTGCAGTCGCGAAGGTTTTCATGACCAGTCGACCTCCTTTACGAGTTAGACGAAACAAAGGGCCCATCTGTTACAAAAGGGTTACTCAATCTTGTCTTCAGGACGCCACCCTTGTTGTAAATCACGAATTGATAAACCAAAAGTCATTTCAAGATGAGGATAGTCTTTAAAGCGTGGCCAATCTCCTCCCCAATCAAATCCTAACTGTTTGCCAATAGCTGCCACTTCAAACCAATCACTTTGCCCGTTGCCATTATCGTCTCGCTCGATATCCCAAACCACAGAGCCATCATCTAGTCGCAACGCGTAGTCAATCGCTAAACCGTAATTATGATAAGACTCACCGGCTTCTGCATAAGTAACGATTGCACCAGGCATATTACGCCCTTGATCGTGCAAGCCCTGTTGTTCTTCAGGGGAACGATAGCCATCGGTTATTAAAATATCAATCCCTAATTCAGCAGCTCTAGTTACCAGTAAATCGCGCTTTTCTTCCACAATGGGGTGCAAGCCAGAAGGCAAAGGACGATTTGCCAAATCCTCACGAAATGCCAGTTCGTTTTCAATCCATATAAATAAAAAAACGCCAATAACCAATAGAAACAAAATGGAAAAAGCGGTCTTTACATTTTTCAAAATTATTCACCTCTATCGGTTCTATTGTAGCAAAAATCACGAAAAGAGTATCGTGGGGAAGAATTTGGTAGGATAGAAGAAACAATCAGAGAGGGGATACAATAGAATGGTAATCGAATTGATGAAAGCACACGCTTCTGTCCGTGATTATAAAGAAAAGCAATTAACGCGGGAGGAAGTTAGTGAACTAATAGAAGCAGCACAACACGCTGCCACTTCCCATTTTGTCCAAGCCTATTCAATCGTTTGGGTAACAGATCTAGAAAAACGTAAAAAATTAGGCGAGCTATCGAAAAATGCCAAACAAATGGAAGGAGCAGGAGCGGTCTTTCTGTTATGCGCAGATTATAACCGATTGCAACATGCAGGGAAATTGCATGGACAAGACATCGTCTTTGATCAAGCAGAAAACTTACTAGTAGCTGTAACAGATGTTGGTCTGTTAGCACAAAACTTAACACTTGCTGCAGAGTCTAAAGGATATGGCATTTGTTATATTGGTGGCGTTCGTAATGATATGGCAGCGATTAGTGAACTAGTTGGCTTACCTGAAGGCGTCTTTCCTGTTTACGGTTTAACCATTGGTGTTCCTAATGAAGCAAATGGAGTGAAACCACGTTTGCCGGTTGAAGCCATTTTACATGAAAATGAGTACGATGAAGCTAAATACGAAACGATATTGCCGGAGTACGACCGGACAATTCAATCTTATTATGAGAGCCGCGGCTCAAACCAAAAATCAGCTACGTGGACACAACAAATGACTCAATTCCTTAGTAAGCCGCATCGTCAAGATTTAAAAGAAGTATTGGCGAAAAAAGGCTATCGCTTTAAATAACTTGAATGTTTAGCAAAAAGGTGGGAGGTAAAGTAATGAAACTGGCGATATTTGGAGCCACAGGCCGCGTTGGAGGAGAAATTCTAAAACGAGCTTTAGCAGATGGTCACGAAGTAAAAGCATTGGTTCGTTCAGAAAAACTAGAAACACATCCGAATTTGGAAGTTGTAATTGGAGATGTGCGAAACGCAGAAGACATTGAAAAAACAATCAAAGGGACGACTGCTGTTTTCAGTGCGATTGGAACAGATCGCACGACCACTTTGTCAGACGCTGCCCCGTTAATCGTCCAGTCAATGGAGCAAAACGGTGTCCAGCAAATCATTTCTATTGGAACAGCTGGAATTTTAAATAGCCGATTGAGCCCAGGACTTCTTCGCTATGAAGGTGGGGACTCGAAACGCAAAATGACATTTGCTGCGGAAGAACACGAAGCGGTTTATCGCTTGTTTGAAACAACATCTCTTCACTGGACAATTGTTTGTCCTACCTATTTGCCAGATGGCGAAGCACGTGGCAATTACCGGACAGAAAAAGATTTCCTGCCTCTAGAAGGCAAAGAAATAACAGTAGGAGATACGGCAGAATTTGCTTATCGCCAACTGAACTCACAAGAATTTGTTCAAAGTCGTGTCGGGTTGGCTTATTAATATGCATAACGATAAGGAGATTCGATGAAAAAATGGCTGTTTCGCATTGTGATGAGTGTTTTGGCATTACTAGTGATGATCGTTGTTGGCTTTATTATATATGCTCAATTTGATTATGGCCCGAGTGCTTTGTTAACTGAAAAGGTAGATTTAGCTGCGATTGAAGAAGATGGAGAAGGACTAATTTTTCAGCCGGAATCGCCAACGGGTAAAGGAATAATCCTTTATCAAGGGGCAAAAGTTGAAAAAGAAGCTTATGCTTACTTGGGTCAATCTTTAAGTCAACAAGGATTTGTCGTATCGATCCCTCAACTGCCATTGAATTTTGGTATTTTTGGTGTTGACACAGCAGATAAGGTCATTGAGGAACATTCTGAAGTAGAAGAGTGGTTCGTTGGCGGTCATTCTTTAGGTGGCGTCGCCGCTTCTTTTTATGCAGAAGATCCATCTAAAAAACTAAAAGGCTTGTATTTTTTAGGGTCATATCCTGCGAGTGATTTTTCGAAAAGCGATTTAGCGATGTTGTCGATTTACGGAGAATTGGATGGCTTATCCAAAGTTCAAGATATTGAAGATAGTAAACAACTGTTTGCAGAAGATCGTTCTTTTGTAGAAATACAAGGGGGCAATCACGCCCAATTTGGCTTGTATGGTGAACAAAAAGGCGATAATCCAGCCGACATCACCCCAATTGAGCAACAAGACCAAGTAGTAGAAGCGATAACAACCTGGATAAACAAAAACTGACTCGGAATCTCCGAGTCAGTTTTTTTATAGCTTAAATATAAAGAACGCCAGAAAGATAGAGATAATGACTAATGTGTTCACAATATACGAAGATCGTTTGCTAACAGGTTGATCAAGTGATGGAAACCGTTCGACAACGCGCATGGCTCCATAAATAAGAGCGGCTAAAATCAATAAAGTGACCACCAAGTTCATATCGTAAATGCGAACGTCGATAAACCGGATCAATACAACAGAGAACGCTAAAATAATGCCATTAACTAAATTTTTTCGTTTCATAAGTACTCCTTTAATTCATTTTCTAAGAAAGGTTTAGCTGACAGCAATGAAGTAAATTGTTGATAACGTTCATATTGGCCGGCGCTCGGTTTTTTACCTGTTTTATAGGCGCGAATCAAAATGTTCTTTGGAGTATGTTCCATATCGATAAACTCCATTAACTGCGTTTCATAGCCAACAAGTGACAGCAGTTCTGCGCGAATTGAGTCGGTAGCGAGTGCGCTAAAACGCTCTTTGATAAGACCATGTTGAAGCATAATGCCAAGTTCGGGTGCAGCGATTTGGCTATTCAATTCATGTTGACAGCAAGGAACACTCAAGATAACTTTGGCATCCCATTTAACAGCGCGTGATAACGCCATATCGGTAGCTACGTCGCAAGCGTGTAACGTGACTACCATATCGACTGCAGATTCGTCGTTATAATCGTTAATGTCACCAACCAAGAACTCTAATTGCTCATAACGCAAGTCTTGTGCAATTTGCTGACACTCTTCGATTACTTCTTTTTTCAAATCGAGTCCGGTAACTCGGAGGTCCAAGCCCTTTTCAATACGCAAATAATGATAAAGCGCAAAAGTTAAATACGATTTTCCAGAACCAAAATCGAGTATGCGGACGGTTCGATCTTGAGGTAAATAAGCGAGCGAATCGTCGATAAATTCGATAAAGCGGTTGATTTGACGGAATTTGTCATATTTCTGCTTTTTGACTTTGCCATCTGGATTTTGAACACCAAGACGTACAAGAAATGGGTACGGAATACCATCCTCTAATAAATATTGCTTTTTACGGTTGTGCGAAAGCTCTACTTTTTTCGAATTTGTTTGTTCGGTTTTCCAGCTAACTTTTAACTTTTTAGAAAGCTGAATTTGAACTTTTTCTTCTGTAAATTGAAAAAGGGCTTGGCGAAAATCGGCAAATAGAGAAGTTAGTTTCGCCATAGCTTCTTCTAAAGGTAAATTTTCATGCTTTAATACATGTTCATGTTGGTATTCAAATTGAATGAAATAATCCTTTTTTATTTCAACGGGTTTTAACTTAATCCGTTTAACCTCATTTGATTTTAGGCGTGGTTGGCTAATTGTGGCTGAAACGAGTTGCTTTTGCAAAAGTCGTTCTGTTAGTTGATCATGCATTGTTTGTAAGTCCATGGTCGATCCCTTCCGTTCTGTGTAATGGTTTTAGTTTATCACGCAACGTACGTAAAGAGCGAGTTGTCCGTCTTTTTATGGAATGGATTAAGTTCCATTAATTTGGAATTTTGTGATAATATAAAACAGAGTGAAAACGTTTTCAATTAGGGGGATGTATTGTGGAAATTTTACATAAGACAGTTGGCCAAATCGTAAAAGAACAAGCTGCAAAGAATCCAGAAACTGAAGCATACGTTTATCCAGAGCACGGAATCCGAAAAACGTATAAAGAATTTGACGAAGAAACAGATCGCTTAGCAAGAGCGTTTATCGGTATTGGGATTGAAAAAGGGGAGCATGTTGCCATTTGGTCTGACAATAAACGCGAATGGCTATTGAGTCAGTTTGCCACCGGTAAAATGGGGGGTGTGTTGGTAACGGTAAATACAAGTTACCAGTCAAGTGAGCTTGAGTATTTATTGAATCAGTCGGATGCGACGACGTTAATATTGGGAGAAGAATTTAAAGGTGCAAATTATATAGAGATTTTAAATACGGTTTGTCCGGAATTGGCGACCGCTGAAAAAGGACACATACAGAGTACTAAGCTGCCTCACTTTAAACGAGTAATTGTCATGAGCGATAACAAGTATCCTGGAATTTACACGTGGTCAGAGTTCGAGGCTTTTGCTGGAAGTGTTAGCGAGGCGGAGTTTAAAGAGCGCTTCGATTCAATGAAGCCTGACGATGTCATCAATATTCAATATACATCTGGCACCACAGGATTTCCAAAAGGCGTAATGCTGACTCATTTGAATGTCGTTAATAATGGCAAACTCGTTGGGGATACGATGGCGTTAACGGAAACAGATCGTTTATGTATTCCAGTGCCATTTTTCCATTGCTTTGGCTGTGTTCTTGGAACGATGGCAGCAGTTACCCATTCCACGACAATGGTCATTGCAGAGCAGTTTGAACCAAAACGGGTTTTGCAAATGGTACAGGATGAGAAGTGTACAGGGCTACATGGAGTACCGACGATGTTCATCGCGGAGTTAAACCATCCGGATTTCGCAATGTTTGACACATCAACATTGCGTACGGGAATCATGGCAGGCTCATCATGTCCAATTGAGGTGATGAAAAAAGTCATCAATGAAATGGGCGCATCTGAAATTACCATTGCTTATGGACAAACTGAATCGTCTCCTGTCATTACGCAAACGCGAGCCGACGACGAAATTGAAAAGCGAGTATCAACAGTTGGTAAGCCGCATACTGGAGTAGAAGTGAAAATCATTGACCCTGCCACTAGAGAAGAAGTAGAGCGAGGCTTGCCTGGAGAACTTTGTACAAGAGGGTATCATGTCATGTCCGGCTATTATAAAAACGAAGATGCTACAAAAGCGGCGATTGATTCGGAAGGATGGCTGCATACGGGTGACATCGCAATCGAAGATGAAGAAGGATATATCGATATCACAGGCCGGATAAAAGATATGGTGATTCGCGGAGGAGAAAATATTTATCCCCGTGAAGTGGAAGAATTTCTTTATCAGCATCCTTCTGTGTTAGACGTTCAGGTGATTGGTGTCCCAGACCCGAAATACGGAGAAGAACTAATGGCATGGATTATTTTAAAAGAAGGGGAGAAACTCAATGCGGAAGAATTGAGAACTTACTGTAAAGGGAAAATCTCACACCATAAAATTCCACGCTATATTGAATTTACGAAAGAGTACCCAATGACAGCTTCTGGAAAAATACAGAAATTTAAGCTGCGTGAATTATCCATCGAACACAGTGAAAAAACAAAAGTTTAAACAAAATAAAGGAAAGCACCTTTTGAGGCGCTTTCCTTTATTTTGTTTAGCGGCAACTAGTTTAGTTGTGTCTGTCTACGGGGACAGTATTACGGGAAAGCCTTTGTTGAAATAGATGCGAAGTGTGCAGGAAGGAGTTTGCAGATGACTTGGTTGAGTTTTGTTTTTGCTCTTGGGTTTGTCTCAATTCATCTATTTTCAAAAAGCTTAAAACTTATGAAAGTTTTGCCACGAAGCCGTTTCCTCTCAGTAGCAGGTGGAATATCGGTCGCTTATGTTTTTTTGCATTTATTGCCAGAGTTGAGCATCTTTCAAAAGGATTTACTAGGAGAGCTTGAAAATAGTGGATTACTTTTTATAGAGAATCATATTTATTTAATTGCGATGACGGGTTTAGTGGTTTTTTATGCTTTAGAAAACTCGGTTAAAGTTTCAAAAAAGAAAAACAAGCATGAAGAAAATCCGAAAGCAGCAATAGGGGTTTTCTGGCTGCACATTGCATCTTTCACACTATACAATGGAATTATTGGCTATTTATTGGTCAGGGAAGAGTATGGTAATTCTTTAGGGATGACATTGTTTTTTGTTGCAATGGGGGTACACTTTATAACAAATGACAAAGGATTACGAGCAACGCACCAAGAAGATTACGATCGATATGGCAGGTGGCTATTGGCTGCTGCGATTCTAATTGGTTGGGGAATCGGGGCTTTTGCCGAAGTGCATGAATGGATTATCTCAGTACTTACTGCTTTTTTAGCTGGTGGTGTGATTTTAAACGTTTTAAAAGAAGAGTTGCCGGAAGAACGAGAAAGTAGTTTACTGGCATTTACTACTGGGCTAATCTCTTACTCGATTTTATTGTTGCTTTTATAGAGTAAAAAAATATTATAATGACAAACAGGAGAATCTTTTGGTATAATATACTCACTATAATAGGTAATAAAGCATGCGTTAAAACGGCTTACCTAAAAGGGTGTTTATAATGATTACTGAAGAAGAATTAGCCATTTTCGAGTATGAATTGACAAAGTTAATGGAAGAATACCGAAAATGCGTGGATCAGTCTTTAAAGAAGAAAATACAAGAAGATATGGCTTGGTTGAAGACGGCCATTTTTGCAACAGGTTCCTATGAAAAAACAATTGAAAATTAATGATTTTAAATCTGCAGCGTAGTATTGCTAGCAGATTTTTTTTGTGGGAAAAAGATAAATTTGTGAACAGAGCTGTAACAAAACCTCTCGAAAATCCTTTAAAGGTAGGCAATCGACGGGGGTTTCCCTAAGGGGTGCTTTATAATAGAAGGAGATAAAGCAGAGGAGCGAATGGCATGAACGATTTAAAGCAGTTGGCATTTCAACGGAAAAACACAATGACATTCTTAGTTGCGATGTCGATCTTAAAAGGACTTGCTACGATTGGTCAAGCCCTGTTTTTTGTGATGATTGCAGATCGTGTTTTTCTTCAAAGTGCTACGTTTGAAAGTTTAATCCCATTATTCGGTGGGCTGTTACTATCGATTTTACTGCGAGCCGGATCAGGATATGCGATAGGCAAAACAGGAGTCAATTTGGCTGCTGACGTAAAAAATGAATTTCGAAATACTTTAATCCAATCATTTGCTAGAAACCCATTGCTGGCTGCAGCTCAAGGTCAATCGGGTCAAAAAGTAGGTTTGTTAATGGATTCAGTAGATGAAATAGATGGCTTTTATAGTAAATATATTCCTCAAATGATTCAAACGTATATAATTCCTGTGATTTTGTTAGGCGTAATTTTTTCGCAAAACTGGACAAGTGGAGTCATTATTTTAATTACAGCACCATTTATTCCAGTATTTATGGCATTGGTTGGAAAAGGAACGAAGAAAAAAGCCGACGAAAAAATGGAACAACTCAACCGTTTTTCAGGTACTTTTCTCGATATTTTACAAGGTCTTTCAACACTGAAGCTGTTTGGACAAGCTGAAAAGCAGCAGCAAGCGATTCGGAAAAGTAGTTTAGATTTCCGAGATTCTACAATGGAAGTATTAAAATCAGCATTTCTTTCTTCTTTGATGCTTGAGTATATATCCATGTTAAGTATCGGGATTGTTGCACTAGAAATAGGATTGCGACTTGTTGTATTCGATAGCATTAGCTTCTTCACAGCATTTTTTATACTGATCTTAGTGCCCGATTTCTTTAATTTGCTAAAGGATTTCGGCAGTGCGTTTCATACAGCGCGAGGCAGTTTATCGGCCGCAAACCAATTATCTATTGAACTCGAAAAGCCTTATGCTGAGTTAACGTGGGGGAAAGAAACAGTGGCGCAAGAACCTCCTCATTTATCACTAGAACAACTCGCATTTCAATACGGAGACGGGTTTGCATTAGCTCCGCTCAATGTGGAAATTCCACCTTATAGTCAAGTGGCAATTGTCGGAAAAAGTGGTTCGGGAAAATCAACGCTCATGCACCTTTTAGCGGGTCTTCTTCCACAAAGTCAAGGTCATTTTTTTATAAATGGTGTCGCTCGAGAAAACATTAGTGAAACATCTTGGTTTAACCAATTAAGTTACATTTCACAACATCCATACCTTTTTGCTGGCACTATTCGAGAAAATATACAGATGGGTGTTACAGGCGATGTTAGTGATGAAGAGGTGAGGGTAGCGGCTAAAAAAGCAGGCATTGCAGAAATGGTCTCCACACTTGAAAAAGGGTTTGAAACACCCATTGGCGAAGCGGGGCGCGGGTTGTCTGGGGGAGAAAAGCAACGAATTGCACTTGCACGGGCTTTCTTGAAAAAACCGTCACTTATTTTATTTGATGAACCAACGACCGGGTTAGATTTACAAACTGAGAAAGTTTTGCAAGACTCTTTGCATGAATTGAAAAAAACTTCCACGGTTATTACGGTGGCTCACCGCCTTCACACGATTAAAGAAGCAGATATCATCTTATTTTTAGATAATGGAAAACTGGATGCAACTGGAAATCATCAAGAACTATTGAAAACGTATGTGCCTTACGAAGAAATGCTTGCAGCGCAGCAAGGAGGTGGCTTGCGATGAAGGAATTAACGCTTGTGTTGAAATTGACGCTTCTTGAAAAAAAGGATGTTTTAATCGCCATCTTTTTCGGGTTTTTAGCAGGTATTGCAGGTGTCGCGTTGATGGGGTCAAGTGGTTACTTGATTTCAAAAGCCGCCTTAACTTCACAAATGACTACATTGGTCGTCATGGCAGCTGTTTTGAAATTATTTGGTTTTGCATCGGCGTTAAGTCGTTATGGAGAACGTTTATATTCTCACCGAGCGACATTTACAATGCTCAGTCACTTAAGAGTATCGTTTTTTGAGCGTTTGTCTCCACTGGCGCCAAGAATATTTAGCAAATATCGAAGTGGTGACTTACTGTCCCGAATTGTTGGAGACGTTGAAAGTTTGCAAAACTTTTTACTGCGCGTATTCTATCCGCCAGTAGTGCTGGGCATTGTTTTTTTAAGTGTTGTTTTCTTCACGTCATTTTTCTCACTAGGTATTGCAATTGTGATTTTTATCGGGATGTTGTTAACGGTAGTGGTGGTTCCAGCACTTTTCTCTAGTAGAAAGCGTCGCATGGATGGACAAGTTAGAGCGCAAAGAGGGAATTTAGCGATCGAATCGACAGAATTCCTTTATGGATTTCGGGATTTAAAAATTCATCAACAGCTTAACGCAAAAGAACAACAATTGAAAAGTGACGCAGCACAATATAATGAGGGGCAACGACAAGAAGGATTAGAAGAAAACTTAGCTCAATCTATGAACGCATTTGTTGCGTTACTCGTTTCCTTTTTTGTTTTAGGCGTAGGCGCTTATTTTGTTGCAGCTGGTGAACTAGATGGCTTGTATTTAGCAATGCTCGTCATGGTCTCCATTGCTGCTTTTGAAAACGTTGCACCTATGGCTGCTTTTCCAACACATTTTGAAGAAAGTCGGAAAGCAGCTGTGCGATTAGAAGAGATTGTGGCTGAACCTGATTTACCACAAGGATCAGAACCTATGCCAAGTGGCCCGCTTGATATAAGATTGGATAAAGTATCTTTTCAATACCCAAACGAAAACAGCTTAGCCCTGGACCGTATATCTCTTCACTTGCTGCCAGGCACAAAAACAGCGATAGTCGGACCGAGTGGTTCTGGGAAATCGACTTTGATGCAAGTACTGTTAAGTGTTTTTCCTCTCAGCCAAGGCCAGTTATCCATCGGTGGCATACCTGTAGAAGCACTTAAGCAAGAAGAAATTTGGCAACAAATGAATATTGTTTTGCAGGAAAACCATTTCTTTTATGGTACAATCCGGAGCAATTTATTAGTTGCGAACCCTTTAGCGACAGACGAGCAAATGATTGACGTGCTGGCTAAAGTACAACTCGATATACTTCCGCTGAGTATGACGGTAGAAGAAAAAGGTCAGAATTTGTCTGGAGGTCAAAAGCAGCGGCTGGCAATTGCGCGTGCCATGTTAAAAGGGAAGTCTCTATGGCTTATGGATGAACCGGTATCTTCTGTGGATAGTTTGACAGGGCATGCCATTTACCAGCAGATGTTCCAGCAACATAAAGATGATTTGTTTGTCATCATCAGTCATGACTTAACAGGGCTTGAAAAAATGGATCAGATTATCGTTATGGAAAAAGGCTGCATCGTAGAAAGTGGTTCATACGACGAGTTGATGGAGAAAAAAGCGTATTTCTATCAACTTAAAGAAATTGAAAATAGTGTATTTACCTAATAGAAAAACCGCCGTCACGTAACTATGTGACGGCGGTTTCAGCTTGTAGACAAAAGAATTATTATGTTAGTTAACGAATGTATATTGATCTTATCCTATATACTGGATCCTTCGCTCCATGCGGACGCTTTCCGCGGACGAAGCGCTGAGCCTCCTCGTCGCAAGCTCCTGCGGGGTCTCATCACTCCGTTTTTCCGCAGGAAAGTCAGTGACCAAAGGGACTTCGGTCAATGGCTTTGCGACGAAGCTAGCGCAGCGATGCAGGAGCATATCTTTGCCCTTCGCCGCATTGCGCTTCGGATCCTTGTGTGATTACTCATTAATTCTCTTGAAAAGTGGAATCGCTGGTTACTTTCTCTAATTAAAGCTATATCCTAACAACCGTTCTGGCCACGAAGACTCCTATGGGACAGCGAAAGCTGAAGACCCCGCAGGAATAGCATTGGCCGAAGCCTGCGAGGACAAGCTTTTGCGACGAAGCTAGCGCAGCGATGCAGGAGCATGGGTTTTCAGTGACGAGGAGGCTGAAGCTGAGCCCATGGAAAGCGTAGTGGCCAGAAGGGTTGTGGTTATACATAACTATACATTTTCAATAGACTTTGTCTACACTCTGAAACCGCCATCACGTAACTATGTGACGGCGGTTTTTAGTATTTTGATAGTATTCTACTAGCTTTATTTTAATAGCAAATTCTCATCTTTTTTAGCATCTTCTAACTTCATTTGTTCAAGCTCTAGACGCATTTTTTGTGTTTCAATAACAAAGTTTTCGTGCTTTAGTTTTTCTAGTTCTAACTCATTTTCAATCATTTTACTTTTAAGCTTGGTTTGGCTTTGCAAGTGGGCAGTAATAATGCCAGCTAGTGGAATTGAAAAGACCATAATGACAGCAATCATGCCAGTCATACGCCTCACCTCGTTCTGATTTTTCTGACTATTAATATTATACACGTATTACTTGTAATTTTAAAGAAGGAGATATTTAGAAATACATGACAACTGTCATATAGAAATATAGACGTTTGTGTCTTATACGCCTATGGGTTTGCCGTTAAGATAAGGTTAATAAGTTATTCGGACCGAAAACGTCCGTCTAAGGAGGAAGACAAGACATGAGCAGAGAGAAAACAGCGCAATTACGTAAGTTTGTCGCCCCATTTGAAAAAGCAGATGTAAAAGCAAGTGTTAGACAATTAGTAAATACAATTCCACCATTTATCCTGGCTTGGTTTTTAGCTTATCAAGCACTCGATGTTTCAATTTGGCTGACAATCGCATTGTCTGTTGTTGCAGCAGCATTTGTCATTCGTACGTTCATCATTTTTCATGATTGCACTCACGGTTCGTTTTTCAAAAACAAAAAAGCGAATGCGATTGTGGGGACAATTACAGGGATTATGACACTTTTCGCTTACGAAAAGTGGAAACGCGAACACTCGATTCACCATGCATCAAGTGGGAACTTAGATAAGCGCGGAGTTGGCGATATTTGGGTTATGACCATCGAAGAATATGTAGAAGCGTCAAAATGGGAACGATTCAAATACCGTTTGTACCGTAATCCACTGGTTATGTTCGGATTTGGACCATTATTCCTTGTCTTAATTTCAAGTCGTTTTAATCGTAAAGATGCACGCAAAAAAGAACGCAACAACACGTATTTGATCAATATTTCTTTAGTGGTTATCTATACGCTATTAATTTTGGCGATTGGTTGGCAGGCATTCGTAATCATACAAGGTACGACGATGTTTGTGGCTGGAGCTTTCGGAATTTGGTTATTCTACGTACAACACACATTTGAAGATTCGTATTTTGAAGATGAAAACGAGTGGGATTATGTGAAAGCGGCAGTAGATGGAAGTTCGTATTATCAACTTCCAAAAGTATTGCAATGGGTAACTGGAAACATTGGTTTCCACCATGTGCATCACTTGAGCCCGCGTGTGCCAAACTACAATTTGGAAAAAGCGCATGAGTCAACACCACCGCTTCAACAAGCAACAACAATCAATATTAAATCGAGTCTTAAATCGTTACGCTATAAATTGTATGATGCACCAAATAAAACATTCGTTACATTTGGTGATATCAAACATTTACTAGGTGAGTCAAAAACGGTTGAACAATAAAGAAGTGAAAAACCATTCTTAGCTGAATGGTTTTTTCTTTTGTGTTTTATTTGCTATGATTGAATAATAAAGAAAGAGGAGGGCCTTATGCAAAGTTGGTATCAAATATTCCCTAAAAATCCATGGTTGAGTCTTTACGCCTGGGTCATCTTTTGTATTTTACCGTTCTTCTTTATTTTTCGTTCTTCTTCGATGACGGATTTTATTTTTGGTATTTTGCTTTTATTAATGTTCTTTATTGCATATAGGCTATCTTTTAATTCGAAAACTGGCTTTGTGTACGTGTGGGTGAGTTTTGAAATGGCCATAAACATCGGAATGATTTTTCTGTTTGGATATGTCTATCTGTCTATTTTTGTTGCATTTTTTATCGGCAATTTACGTAACAAAGTTGGATTTTTCATTATTTATGGACTTCACATTGGTTTGACGATTACAGCTGTCGTATTTGGTTTTTTTGATCATAGTGAATTGTACATATCTCAATTGCCATTTATCGTATTGAGTATACTAGGTGTCATTCTCTTGCCGTTTAATACGTATAATCGCAATAAGCGTGAAAAGCTCGAAGGGCAGCTTGAAGATGCGAATAAACGAATTTCACAGCTAGTAATCATTGAAGAGCGTGAGCGAATTGCTCGGGATTTGCACGATACATTAGGACA
This sequence comes from Planococcus donghaensis, assembly GCF_001687665.2. Lineage (NCBI taxonomy): Bacteria > Bacillati > Bacillota > Bacilli > Caryophanales > Caryophanaceae > Planococcus > Planococcus donghaensis. The sequence continues at coordinate 425,141 of NZ_CP016543.2, forward strand.
AAAATTATCATTAATTGGTTTGAAAAGTGATTTGGCTGGAAAGCTAATTACCCGCAATCCAGAATCTGCTTTAAATGAAATAAATGATGTGAGACAAACCGCGCGTACAGCATTAAAAGAAGTGCGTGAGCTTGTATCGAATATGCGCGGTACTAAACTCGATGAGGAACTATTGCGCGTGCAACAAATTTTAAAAGCTGCTGAAATCGATTTTGTTTTTTATGGGTCAACACAGCTAACCAACACGCCGCTTTTAGTCGAAAATGTGGTGAGTATGTGTTTGAAAGAAGCTGTAACAAATGTGGTGAAACACAGTGGGGCATCGCGCTGCAGTATTTTGATCAAACAAAATCCGGAAGAGCTTCTTGTTCAAGTTCAAGACAATGGCGTAGGATTTCCTGAAGGAAATACATCTTTACAAGGCAATGGTTTAGTAGGGATGCGTGAACGTTTAGAGTTTGTAAACGGCTCGGTAGATATTAAAGTAATGGAAGGTACTACCTTAAATATTAGAGTACCGAATGTAATTCTCTATAGTTCAAAGGAGGATGTGAAATGATTCGAATTGTACTAGCAGAAGACCAGCGGATGATGTTGGGAGCTTTAGGTTCATTGCTCGATTTGGAAGAAGATATGGAAGTAGTAGGAAAAGCTGCTAATGGAGAAGAAGTAATCGAACTTGTCGAAAGTTTGCAGCCTGATATTTGCATCATGGATATTGAAATGCCGTTAAAAAGTGGGTTAGACGCTGCAGAGATTTTAAAAGATCAACCGTGTAAAATCATTATTTTGACGACGTTTGCCCGCTCCGGTTATTTTGAGCGCGCTAGAAAAGCCGGAGTCAGTGGATATTTGTTGAAAGACAGTCCAAGTGAAGATTTAGCGACTTCGATTCGGACCATTATGTCTGGTCGCCGGATTTATGCCCCGGAATTGGTGGATTTGGCTTATGCTGATGAAAACCCATTAACCGATCGAGAAAAGCAAGTTATGGAACTGATTGCCGAAGGACGAAGCACGAAAGAAATTGCGAAGGAATTATTTATTACAACGGGTACAGTAAGAAATTACATTTCAACTATTTTGGATAAACTTGAAGTGGGCAATCGCATTGAAGCCATTTCTCGCTTCAAAGAAAAAGGTTGGTTTAAGTAAAATGCCGCTGTCAGCTGACAGCGGCATTTTATTATTCCACTCATTCATAAAGCGTATCTGACAAGGAGCCGTCTTCCGTATAAATATGAAGTTCACCGTGGTTTTTGTTAACGTAGCGCTTGGCTTCTCCCATAAGACTTTCTTTTGTTTCTTCGATTAAAATCGCTTTTTTGCTATCTTTTTTCTTTAACTGCCATCCTTCATCGTGTTTTTTAATCTCGTAGACTGGTCGGTCCTCATCACTGTTTTCAGTTTTCTTGGCTTGCTCTAAAGCAATCGGTATGGCGCGATCTTCTTCATAGCCATCGCGAAGCAAGGCATTCGCAATCTCAATGGCTTTATTGCGGACATCAGCATTAAGGTTTTTGAACGAATCTGGGTAGTCTTTTTTGTTCCATGGCATCAAAAATCGCCTCCTTACCGCTTTACTTCCCACTTTTATTTATACTAAAACCGCAAATGGGGACTTTTCAAATGTGTCAATAATGTTACACTGTTAAGTAAGGAGGGGATAAAATGACAGATACAACTTATCAAATCATTGCTTTAGCCGTTTATCTAGGTGCAATGCTTTATATCGGTTGGTATGCCTATCGTAAAACGGCCGACTTATCTGACTATATGCTTGGTGGAAGGGGGCTTGGACCAGCAGTAGCCGCACTGAGTGCAGGAGCATCGGATATGTCCGGATGGCTTTTACTAGGTTTACCGGGTGCGATTTACCTTGGCGGACTAGTTGAGGTATGGATTGCAATCGGATTAACAATTGGTGCCTTTTTAAACTGGTTCTTTGTAGCACCACGTTTGCGGATTTACTCATTTATTACGAGTGACTCGATTACGATTCCGAGTTTCTTGGAAAACCGTTTGAAAGACAAATCACGGTTATTAAGAATTGTTTCGGGTATCATCATCTTAATCTTTTTCACATTTTATGTTTCATCCGGTATGGTGGCTTCTGGATTGTTCTTCCAAAGCTCGTTCGGAATGGATTACCATCTAGGACTTGTACTGGGCTCGATTGTTGTCGTTGCTTATACATTGTTCGGTGGATTCCTTGCTGTTAGTTATACCGATTTCGTTCAAGGTGTCATGATGGTGCTCGCTTTAATCGCAGTGCCAATTGTGGGGATTTTCGCTACAGGTGGATTTAGCGAAACCGCTGCAAGCATTCGAGAAGTAGACCCGAATATGTTGAGCTTAATTTCGGGAGCATCTACAATCGGTGTTATTTCAGCAGCCGCTTGGGGACTTGGTTACTTTGGCCAACCGCATATCATTGTTCGTTTTATGGCCATTAAGACCTTAAAAGAAGTTCGTATTGCTCGCCGTATTGGGATGAGCTGGATGATCTTCAGCCTTATTGGAGCTACTGCAACTGCGCTTGTCGGTATTGCTTACTTCCAGCAAAATCCTTCAGCGACGTTAGTAGATCCAGAATCAGTCTTTCTTGACTTGAGTCAAATTTTGTTCCATCCATTAGTTGCGGGATTTGTATTAGCAGCTGTTTTAGCGGCTGTTATGAGTACCATTTCTTCTCAGCTTTTAGTAAGTTCTTCGGCACTTATTGAGGATTTATACAAAATTGCCTTTAAAAAAGAGGCATCTGCTAAAGGTTATGTAACACTTGGACGAGTAGCTGTAGCATTGATTGCTGTTATTGCAGCATACTTGGCATGGGAACAAAATAACACGATTTTAGGCTTAGTGGCTTATGCGTGGGCTGGATTTGGTGCTGCTTTTGGACCGATTATTCTATTGTCACTATTTTGGCGCAAGCTGACTTCAAAAGGTGCATTAGCCGGAATGATTGTTGGTGCCGTCACAGTTATTGTTTGGGATTCGATGGGTACATCTGCAGAGGATGCTGGCGCAACGGACCTAACAAATTTCATGGGCAGTGTTTATGAAATTATTCCAGGCTTCTTCCTATGTCTTCTTGTTACTTGGCTTGTAAGTCTTGTTACTTACAAACGCGATGAGCAGATTGACAAAGAGTTTGATGAAACAGTTCGTTTGATCAACGAAGACAAATAATAAAACATACAAAAGGCGTACAGCTCACTTTCCGTTAGGAAATGCTGTACGCCTTTTTGCATTATTTATTGCGTTGCTTTTTCATTTCTTGATCCATGCGTTTAAATCGTTCAAGTTCAGACTCCCGAATAGGGGGGGACTCTGTGCGAATGATTTTAGTGAAAGCCCAAAGCATTAATACAAGCAACACTGTAAAAGGTAAGGCGGATATAAGTGAAGCGGTCTGTAAAGCTTGTAATCCACCCGCATATAAGAGAACTGCAGCAATTGAGGCCATTAACACACCCCATACAATCTTAAAGGCTGTAGGTGGATTTAAACTGCCGAAACTGGTCATAGATGCCAAGATGTAGGTTGCAGAGTCAGCAGAAGTCACTAGGAAAGTGAAAATAAGTAATATTGCTAAAATCGACATGATGGTCGTCAATGGGAGAACGCCGAAAGTTTGAAATAAAGCCGATGTTAAATCATTATTTACTGCTTCAGCAATGCCAGAAGCTTGGTTTAAATCATACCAAAGAGCTGTACCGCCAAATACGGCAATCCATAAACAAGCAATAGCAGGTGGAATAACGAGTACACCCATAACGAATTCACGGATTGTGCGTCCTCTTGAAACACGTGCAACAAATGCCCCTACAAACGGTGACCAAGCGATGGCCCATGCCCAATAGAAAATGGTCCACCCTTGCACCCACTGGCCATTTGCATAAGGTTCTAATCGTAAACTATATTGCACGAAATTTGTAATATAATCGCCGAGTGCTAACGTGAAAGTTTCCATGATGAAAACAGTTGGTCCCGCAATAAAGACGAAGACCATTAAAACTAAGGCGAGGCCAAGATTTAAATTGCTTAAGTAGGCAATTCCTTTTTTAAGTCCTGTAGAAGACGATAAAGTATAAGCCGCAAACATTACTGCGATAATGCCTAATTGAACTGGGAAGGCGTTATCAAGACCGAATACAGCGTTGAGACCGCCGTTCATTTGCAATACACCTAATCCAAGAGATGTAGCAATTCCCATTACGGTAGCAATGACAGCTAAAGAATCGATGGAATTTCTAACTAAAGGTCTATTTCCTAATACGGGTTCAAGAGCTGTTGAAACCAAGCCAGGCTTCTTTTTGCGGAATTGCAAAAAACCAATGACAAGACCAACAATGGCAAATACCGACCACTGGCTAACTCCCCAGTGAAAAAATGAATAACCCATAGCAATTCTTGCGGCTTGTGGAGTTAATGCGTCGCTGCCCACAGGAGAAGTGAAGAAGTGGCTCATTGGTTCAGCTACTCCCCAAAACACTAGGCCAGCCCCAAACCCGGCTGAAAACAACATGCCGATCCAAGTAAAGAAAGGGAATTCTGGACGATCGTCATCAGGACCGAGTCGAATACGTCCAAACTTAGATAATGCAATTGCTATAAGGAAAAGTGTAATGATAAAAACCGCAAGCAAATAAAACCAACCGAAATTCAAGGTAGTAAAACTAAACAAACGTCCTGCTACTTCTCCAAATTTTACGGGTGTGATCGCACCTAATATAACAAGAATAAGAATGACGGCAGCGGATACGATAAATACAGGATTTTTTAAGAATTCTTTATTCATGGTAACCTCCTCAATTTTTTTCTATACTTTAGCCTATCGAAAATAAATGGAGAAAACCACCGTTTTAGTAAAAAAACGTAATTGTCGTTAAAAAAATTGTGATTTGAGCGGATAGTTTGTTGTGGGCAGTTTTCAATAAAAAAGCTGTTTTTCATCAAAATAGGACCATGCATTTTCGAGGATAGTGAGGCAATTAATATAGTTATATAACCATTCCCGCAGAAGTTCCTTTTAAACGCTTAAAGGAGACTTTAGACAAGGTGGCGAACGGTATAACTTAAGACGAAAATTTAGTGAGGTGCTTAATGGAATTAGATCACATTGTTCATTTTGTACAAAAAAATCCAAAGGAAATCGTTTCCGATTGGCGAGCACAAGGTTTCCCAGCTTCTCTAGGAGGGCGACATATCAATTGGGGAACGCAAAATGTATTGCTGTATTTAAAAGATTGTTATATTGAATGGTTGTCAGTAGAAAAACAAGAAGTTGCAACAGAAGTTGAACATCCGTTGACACGTCTGTTACTGCATGACCAAAAAGGATTTGGAACAATTTGTGTGAGAACTAAAAATATCTTGGGGGTAGACCAAGACTTGCAAAAACGTGGAATTGAGACAACTGGTGTTTTAAATGCAGAACGCCGTACTGAGGATGGGGAGTTAATCAAGTGGAAAATGCTATTTGTAAAAGCAGCTATATCTATGAAGTTGCCACCGCCATTTTTTATCGAATGGCAGGAAACCGATGAACAACGTTACAAAAAGTTAAGAGAAAAAGGTGTTGTTCAAGCGACTAATGAAGCGATGTCGATTGATCGATGCGTTTTTGGTGTTTGGAGTCCAAGTGAAGTTGAAAATGAATGGCGAAAAATTTTAGGTGACACGCTTGAATTGGATAATTGTCGTATTGAATTCAGAAAAACCACCAAGTCAAAAGAACGTTTAGAAGAAGTCTACTTTGCGAATGGCACAACCAAGCTTGAATTTGAAGAAGGTCTTTACTGGCTGCCCCCTCAATCATTAGGCGACAGGTAAACTATGTTAAAATGGATAGACTGAATGGGAATTTTCTTTCCTGAAATAGGAGGACAAGATAAATGGATGAATTACAAGAAAAAGCAGTCATAGTGGGTGTCCAACTTCAAAAAGACCTTCATTTTGCTTATGGAATGGAAGAACTGCGCAATTTAGCAGAGGCGTGCAGCGTAGAAGTTGTGGGCGAAGTTACACAAAACTTGGAACGGATTAACCCTTCGCATTACGTCGGAAGCGGAAAAGTAGAAGAAATAAAGGCTTTTTACGAAGAGTCTGATGCCAATTTAGTAATTTTCAACGATGAATTGTCTCCTTCACAAATTCGGAATTTGGAAGAAGATTTAGAGTGCAAAGTTATAGACCGTACAATGCTGATTTTAGATATCTTTTCACGTCGGGCAAAAACACGTGAAGCGCAAGTACAAGTAGAGTTGGCTCAACTTCAGTATATGTTGCCGCGTTTGATCGGCTTGAGAGCTTCACTCGGACGTCAAGGTGGGAGTAGTAGTGGTGGTGTGGCTAACCGTGGAGCCGGTGAGACGAAATTAGAGCTAGATCGTCGTAAAATTGAAGATCAAATTTCCAAGCTTCATAAAGAACTTGAACACATTAAAGATCAGCGCATTACACAGCGCAAACAGCGCACTAAAAAAGGAATGCCTGTTGTATCGTTAGTTGGCTATACGAATGCTGGGAAATCAACGGTCATGAATGGCTTGTTAACAAAAACAGGGCAAAACGAAGAAAAGCAAGTGTTTGAAAAAGACATGCTGTTTGCTACGTTAGAAACATCTGTCCGCCAGATTCGGTTAGAAGACAATAAGAGCTTTTTGCTAACTGACACAGTAGGTTTTGTCAGTAAATTGCCTCACCATCTAGTAAAAGCATTTCGCTCTACTTTAGAAGAAGCAAGAAATGCAGATTTGCTCCTTCATGTCGTTGACGTTTCGAATGAAGAACACCGTTATATGATGGATGTGACGAATCTGACGTTGCATGCGGTTGGGGTCGAAAACGTTCCGACTTTGTATGTTTTTAATAAGTCAGATTTAGCGGGAGTACGCTATCCAGCTATGAACGGTGATGGATTATGGATTGCAGCAAAAGAAGGTGTTGGTCTTGATGAATTATTAGAAGTCATCAAAAAGCAAATTTTCGCAGATTACGTGACGTGCCGAATGATCGTTCCGTTTAGTCGTGGAGATGTTGTGGCTTACCTTAATGAACATGCGAGTATTCACGAAACCGAATACGAAGAAGATGGTACTTTACTAAAAGTCGAACTGAGCCGCGCGGATTACGACCGCTACGAGCAGTTTGTCATCGGAAGCTAGAATGAAAAAAGCGGATCTCATTTGATGAGATCCGCTTTTTCTATTGTTCAAACTGAATCCGATGAAGGTTTGCGAAAACGCCATCCGTTTGGAGCAATTCACTATATCCACCTTGCTCAGCAATACCATCTTCCGTCACCACAACAACGCGATCGGCATCTCGTATAGTTGCAAGACGGTGAGCAATAATGAGCGTTGTGCGGTTTTCCGCTAATTCCGCTAAAGCTTCTTGAATCACGCGTTCGGTTTGTGTATCGAGCGCTGACGTTGCTTCATCCAAAATTAAAATTGGTGGATTTTTTAAGAACATCCGTGCAATCGCTAAACGTTGTTTTTGACCACCGGATAGCTTTAATCCGCGCTCACCAATTTGTGTGTCGTATCCTTGTGGTAATTTCTGAACAAAATCTTCTAAATGAGCTTTTTTCGCAGCAGCTAAAATTTCTTCGTCGCTTGCATGTCTTTTCCCATAAGCGATATTCTCGCGAATAGTTCCTGTAAACAAGAAGACGTCTTGTTGCACAATGCCAATTTGTGAACGTAACGAATGCTTAGTCATGTTCCGGATATCCATCCCGTCAATCGAAATGATACCTTGTTGGATGTCGTAGAAACGAGGGATCAATGAACAAATCGTTGTTTTTCCTGCTCCTGAAGGACCGACGAACGCAACGGTTTCTCCAGCACGTAATTCTAAATCTATTCCGGATAACACTGTTTTACTATCATCATAGCCAAAATAGACGTCTTCAAACTTGATGTCACCGTTTAATGTCTCAACGGTTACAGCGTCTTGCTGGTCATTGATGTCGGGAGCTTGTTCAATTAGATCACGAAAACGACTAAAACCGGCCATACCTTTTGGATAAAGTTCAAGTAATGCGCTGATTTTATCTATGGGTTTGATCAAGACATTCAGAAAGAGAACAAAACTGACAAGTTCCCCGTACGATAACTGGTTTTGGAAGTTGAGCCAAGCGCCATATACCAATACAACCAAAGTCAAAAGGCGAGTCATCATATAAATGCTGGAGTGAGTCGCCGCCATCACTTTATAAGCGACCATTTTCGCAAGGCGAAAGCGGTCATTGTCCTTTTTAAAACGTTCGATTTCAAATTCTTCATTGGTAAAAGACTGCACTACCCGTGCACCTGAGACACTGTCCTCGACACGACTGTTAACTTCAGCGATTTTCCCATACATACTGCCCCAAGCTTGATTCATCTTAATGTTGCAATACGTAATTAGCCAGATGAGAAATGGAATAACGATTAATGTGACGAGCGCTAGTTTCGGATTGATCCAAAACATAATGCCGAAAGCACCAAAGAACGTCATAATCGCGATGAAGAAATCTTCAGGTCCGTGATGAGCAAGTTCGCCGATATCAAACAAGTCATTAGTGACCCGACTCATAATATGTCCGGTTTTAATATTGTCGAAAAACCGGAAAGATTGGCGCTGCACATGTGTGAATAGTTCTTCTCTCATATCCGTTTCGATGTTAATTCCTAGTTTGTGTCCTAGATAACTAACGATATACTGCAAAAACGTACTTAATAGAAATACGACTAGTAGCAAAAAGCTGACGGTAGTGATGGTATTCCAATTTCCGCTTGGCAGTAAGTCATCGATAAACCATTGAACGGCAACTGGAAATGCCAACTCAAGAATAGCTACAAAAACAGCACTAGAAAAGTCGATGACAAATAGCCGTTTATGCGGTTTGTAATACTGAAAAAACTGTTTTAATCTCAAAGCTTTCACCTCGTTTTATACTCGCACTGAAAAGTATAATCGAAGTTAATGAAATAAACGACCAGAATCGGGTAAACAAAGAATATGAAACTATGAAACGATTTCCAGTGCGCTCCGTATATATAGGTCATTTAAAAAGGAAATTCAATCTGAGTAAAAGGAGGATCACTAACATGAAGAAATGGTTACTGCTTATGAGCGCGACGACTTTAACGATTGGACTTTCAGCTTGTGGTGAAACAGCGGAACCGGCATCTGGTGATGAGTCGACAAAAGGGGAAGACAGTGAGTTAACCGTTCAAGAATTGTATGCGAAATCAGTAAGAGCATCTGAAGCTATTACGAGCTTGCACGCTGATATTGTAACTGATCAAGTAATGGAGATGCAGCCGGATGGCATGGTGATGAATATGAAAATGGACGCAGCGATGGATATGGTCACTGAACCGCTAGCATTTCATCAAACGGCAGAAACAGTTATTGTGTCGGAGGATATAGACAATACCAATCCAATGAATATGGAAATGTATTTCACCGATCAAGGCATGTATATGTATGAAAGCACAATGGCGATGTGGTTGAAAATGCCTGATGAAAGTATTGCAGGTTTAAAAGAATTGGCTGACCAACAAACTGCGGATCCTGCGCAACAATTAGAAGAGTTAAATGAGTTTCAAGATGATTTCACTTTTGAGCAAACTGCAGAGGAGTATATTTTGACACTTGATGCCTCTGGAGAGAAATTTCAAGAATTGATGGATCAGCAGCTAGAAAAAACGTTAGGACAAATGGAAATCGAAGCTCAAATGGCACTTGAAGACATGACCATTCATTCGGTAAACTACACCATCTATATCGATAAAGACACCTTTTTAACAAACAAGATGAATATGATAATGGACATGGATATGAATATTGAAGGAGAAGTCATGAACATTCAATCAGATGTGCAAGCTGAATACAGCAAGTACAATGAGATTGATGCCATTACTGTACCGGATGAAGTACTAGAAGAAGCACTAGAAATGAATGGTTGAGGATGACTAGATGCTTAAAAGTGGACCTGAAAATAAAACAGAATGAAGAAAGTTTTATTAAACTGAATAGTAATGCATAATTTTCAACTAGGCTGACCACTTCGCTTTCCGTGGGCTCAGCTTCAGCCTCCTCGTCACTGAAAACCCATGCTCCTGCATCGCTGCGCTAGCTTCGTCGCAAAAGCTTGTCCTCGCAGGCTTCGGCCAATGCTATTCCTGCGGGGTCTTCAGCTTTCGCTGTCCCACAGGAGTCTTCGTGGACCAGCCCAGTTGAAGGCTTCTTGCTACAAAAAAAGTGAGATTCTTTACTGTGCTTCACCGTATAAATAACGTGTCAAAAGATTTTTTCCTACTCACTCCAGGATTCGGAGCACCTAGTGGCGAAGGGCAAAGATATGCTCCTGCATCGCTGCGCTAGCTTCGTCGCAAAGCCACTGCCCGAACTCCCTTCGGTCACTGACTTTCCAGCGGAAAAACGAAGTGGTGAGACCCCGCAGGAGCTTGCGACGAGGAGGCTCAGCGCGGAGTCCGCGGAAAGCGTCCACTAGGTGTGGAGAATCCCACATGCATACAAAAAAATGAGTAACTATTCTTTTGTCTACAAGCAGAGAGCCTACCATTTGGTAGGCTCTCTTTTTTCTAGTAATAATAATGTTATAAATTTGACGAATTGGTACGAATTTTTATCCAAATGAAAATTATTCTCATTTAATCATTGACTGGGTTTTAGCAAGTGTTATACTGAAATAGGTAAGTAAGTGATAATGATTATCACTATCAACTAACCAATAACCGTTATTTGAGACAGATGAGGGGCAGCTATGAAAAAACGCTATTTAATACCAACATTAATCATACTGTCGATCATTTCCTTGTTTGTCGGAGTGAGTAGTATCAGCATAGTTGATTTGTTTGACTTCCAATCGGAAGAGACACAAATATTCTTAATCAGTCGTCTGCCGCGGCTGGTTGCGATTTTACTAGCAGGTGCAGGAATGAGTATGGCAGGACTCATTATGCAGCAGTTAAGTCGCAATAAATTCGTGTCTCCAACAACAGCAGGTACATTAGATGCTACTCGGCTTGGGATTCTCGTATCCATGCTTTTGTTCGCGAATGCATCGATGCTAGAAAAAATGACAGTAGCTTTTGCTTTTGCACTTGCTGGGACATTTCTTTTTATGCAAATTCTTAACCGCATCAAATTTAAAGATGCGATATTTATTCCTTTAGTTGGGTTGATGTTTGGGAATATCTTGTCGTCCATTACAACATTTTTCGCTTATCGAGCAGATGTTATTCAAAACATGTCTGCTTGGTTACAAGGTGACTTTTCCATGGTTATGAAAGGAAGTTATGAACTTCTTTACATCAGTGTTCCGGTATTTGTTATCGCCTATCTCTACGCGAATCGATTTACGGTAGCGGGTATGGGGGAAGACTTCTCAAAGAATTTGGGGATGAAGTACCGCAGTGTTGTAAACATCGGATTGACACTCGTAGCTTTGATTACGGCGACAGTTGTTTTGACGGTAGGGGTTATCCCGTTTCTTGGGTTGATCATCCCAAATATCGTCTCAATTTTCAAAGGAGATCATCTTCAAAAAACATTGCCGCATACCGCGATGCTTGGCGCGATTTTCTTATTAGTGTGCGATATTTTAGGAAGAGTGCTGATTTACCCGTACGAAATTTCCATCAGTTTGATGGTAGGCGTGATCGGCAGCTTTATTTTCCTCTTCTTGTTGTTTAGGAGGAAAGCATATGCGTGATTTACATAAAATGCTCATCCTAATTGGCCTAGCTTTAGCGGCTTGTGCTGTGTATTTGTTTCAAGATTTAAACGGAAGTTTTGATTATGCGCTGCCAAGACGCGGCGTGAAAGTGTTTGCGATGGTGTTAACGGGTGTAGCTATTGCTTATGCAACAGTCGTTTTTCAAACCATTACTCATAACCGGATATTAACACCAAGCATTATGGGCTTGGATTCACTTTATATGTTGCTTCAAACCTTGCTGGTCTTCTTCTTGGGATCAAGCCACGTGACAATTGTGAACAAGCAAGTGAACTTCATGTTGTCGATTGCCGTCATGGTCATCTTTGCCTTGTTGTTTTACCGTTTGCTGTTTAAAAAGAACGATCGCCCCATTTACTTTCTCTTGTTAGTGGGAATTATTTGTGGAACTTTCTTTGGAAGCATTACAACATTCTTGCAAGTGCTCATCGACCCAAACGAGTTTTCGATTATTCAAGATCGTATGTTTGCGAGCTTTAACAATGTTAACGCCGATTTGGTTTGGACGTCGCTTGTCGTCATCACCTTATTGATCGCTTTTGCTTGGAAGCAAAATGCTTCTTTAGATGTTTTGACACTGGGTCGTGATACAGCGATTAATCTAGGGGTCAATTACGATGCGTTAGTTAAACAAATGCTTGTATTATCAGCCGTGTTAATCGCCATTGCGACGGCACTTGTTGGACCCATTACTTTTTTTGGTTTGATTGTCGCGAATTTATCCTACCAGTTCTTTACGTCATATAAACATTCGGTGTTATTGACGGGAGCGATTATCATCAGTGTCATCGCTTTAGTTGGTGGTCAGTGGGTAGTAGAGCGGATTTTTACTTTTAATACGACATTGAGTGTCATCATCAATTTCATCGGTGGAATTTACTTTATCTACCTATTACTAAAGGAGAGTCGATCTAAATGATTCAAGTTCGCGAATTGACAAAGCTGTACGGAAAAAAACAAGTTGTCGAAAATGTCTCTGTTGATATCCAGCGCGGTCAAATTACATCGTTCATTGGCCCAAATGGCGCGGGAAAGTCTACATTGTTATCGATGGTCAGTCGTTTGTTAGATGCAGATACCGGCGAAGTGCTTATTGATTCAACCAACACCAAAAAGTTGAAATCCAATGAGTTTTCAAAACGCGTATCCATATTAAAACAGTCGAACTACATGAATGTCCGCTTGACGATTCGTGAGCTTGTCTCTTTTGGTCGCTTTCCCTATTCAAAAGGCCGCCTAAATGACGAAGACGAGAAAATGGTCGATCAATCAATTGATTATATGGATTTAAAGGACATGGAAAACGCTTATCTTGATGAATTGTCGGGTGGACAACGCCAACGTGCATTTATCGCCATGGTGATTGCCCAAGACACCGATTATATCTTGCTGGATGAACCGTTAAATAATTTGGACATGAAGCATTCTGTTCAAATTATGAAAATTTTACGCCGCTTGGTTGATGATTTGGGCAAAACAGTGGTGATTGTTTTACATGATATTAACTTTGCTTCTGTTTACTCAGATCGTATCGTGGCGTTAAAAAATGGTCGCGTCGTAAAAGATGGACCAACTGAAGAGATTATTCAAAGTGCTGCATTAAAAGAAATTTACGATATGGATATCCCCATTCAACAAATGAATAACTGCAGAATTTGTGTGTATTTTAATTCTTAGAAAAAGGAGCTCAAAACAATATGAAAAAATGGATATTGGTCGCATTTACGTTAATGATGGTAACAATTTTAGCTGCTTGTGGGTCAACCGAAGAAACAACTGAATCTGCTACAGCAAATGCAGAAGCGGAAGAAATAACAGTAACGCATGAACTAGGTGAAACAACTTTTACCAAGAATCCAGAAAAAGTGGTGGTTTTTGATTATGGAGTTCTTGATTCATTAGACAAACTTGGAGTTGAATCAGTTACTGGAGTGCCACAAGAATCTTTACCAGCTTACTTAGAAAAATATGAGGATGCGGAAAAATACGAGAATGTTGGGACGCTGAAAGAAGCTGATTTTGAAGCAATCCATGTTATGGACCCAGATTTGATTATTATTTCTGGACGTCAAGCAGATATGTACGAAGAGTTTGCTGAAATTGCGCCTACGATGTATATGGCTGTAGATACAGAAAATTACATGGAATCATTTGAAGAAAATATGACAACACTTGGTGAAATTTTCGGGAAAGAAGATCAAGTAGGCGAAGAACTTGCAACGATTGATGCACAAATTGAAAGAGTGAAAGCGATGGTAAGTGAGTCGGACGAAAAAGCATTAATTACGCTTGCGAATGAAGGGAAAGTAAGTGCGTACGGTGCAGCTTCTCGTTTTGGTTTGATCCATGATGTGTTTGGTGTCAAACAGGCCGACGAAGGCATTGAAGCGTCGACTCATGGACAAAGCATTTCATATGAATATATTTTGGAAACAAACCCAGACATGATGTTTGTGGTTGACCGAAATGCGGTAGTGGGCAATGGGACAAACGCAGCTGAATCGCTTGAAAATGAATTGGTTCAAAAAACAAACGCTTATAAAAACGATAAAATTATCTACTTAGATCCAGATTACTGGTACCTCTCAGGGGGCGGATTGCAGTCTGTCGCTCAAATGGTAACAGACGTTCAATCTGCATTTGAATAAAAATCACAAAAAAGAAGTTCCTGAATTATCTCAGGAACTTCTTTTTTTGCTGTATTAAGAGATTGATTTTTTAGGAGTAGGAGTAGGTACTTCGCCAAGCTGGTTTAATCGATGTGCAAATGAATTGTTGTGTCCGACAGGTGAACCGTGCAAAACATCTTGCATCGAGTAAGCTTGTGACCCGTGTTCTGAAAAGTCCAAGCCAGCTTCTTCATCTTCAGCAGTAACTCGAAGTGGAACGATGCTGCCGATAGCCAATAACACCAATCCCGTTGATATAGAAGCCCATGCAACAACAGCGAAAACGCCGACAGCTTGTATACCGAGAATTTCAACTCCGCCTCCATATAGTAATCCACCAGTCGTATCAAACAATCCGATGGCAAGTGTTCCCCAAATACCGGCAATCCCGTGAACGGAAATAGCGCCGACTGGATCGTCAATACGAATTTTTGAATCGAGTAAACGAATTGCTTCCGTCATGATTACGCCTGCCAATAAACCAATAACAATCGCACCCACAAAAGAAACGTTTGCAGCGCCAGCAGTAATGCCGACAAGTCCGGCAAGAGCACCGTTCATGGTTAACGAAGCGTCAATGCGTCCATAGCGTAGTCGAGTATAGCTGGCAGTGGCGATAATCCCAGCAGAAGCAGCTAATAGTGTATTGGCAATGACGATTGGCACAAGTGCAGGATCAGCTGCTAATGTGCTCCCGCCATTAAAGCCAAACCAACCAAGCCATAGGATGAAAACGCCTAAAGCCCCGAGTGGTAAACTGTGTCCTGGAATGGTATTCACGGATTTCCCGCTATATTTCCCAATGCGAGGTCCGATTTTCCAAGCTGCAACCAAAGCAGCTACAGCACCTGTTAAGTGGACGACTGTCGAACCGGCGAAATCGATAAAACCGATCTGTGCTAACCAACCGCCACCCCATACCCAGTGACCAACAATTGGGTAGATAACAGCAGTCATCGCGATAGTTAACAAAATATAGGCGGATAAATTCATCCGTTCTGCTACAGCACCTGAAATGATGGTAGCACAAGTAGCCGCAAAAACAGCTTGGAAGACAAAGAATCCGATATCTTCAACACCTGATAGTGCAAACCCTTGAGTACCGATTAATCCAAAAGAAGAAGGACCAAACATCAGTGCATATCCAACGATAAAGTAAAGAATAGAGCCTAGTGAAACAGTAATCATATTTTTCATTAATATATTTAATGTGTTTTTAGAACGAGTGAAACCTGATTCCACCATCGCAAATCCTGCGTGCATAAAAAATACCAACATAGCCCCGAGCATCACCCATATCATATCTACTGAACTTTGAACTGCTTCCATCCAATCTCCTCCTTATCCAATCGCGACAGCGCCGCGTTCTTTTGTTCTAATTCTGATTGCTTCTTCAACCGGATAAATGAAAATCTTGCCATCTCCCACTTGTCCTGTAGATGCATATTCCAGTAAAGCTTGGATGATATCTTCGACTTTATGGTCATCCACCACCATTTCTAACTTTAGTTTTGGAGAAAATTCCATCTTATAGGCATTTCCGCGGAATAAGCCTACTCGACCTTCTTGCTTTCCGATTCCTGCAATTTCCGTTACACTCAATCCGTCTATTCCTTCAAGTGCTAAAGCTTGGCGAACATCTCCAAACACGGATGGACGAATAATAGTTTCGATTTTTTTCATGGTTCCCTCTCCTTCATGTTAGGTTTGTTAACATATTAGTTTATATTTTCTGACAATGCAAGTGTTTTTTGAAATTAAATGTTAGGTTTTCTAACATTGATGAAAATTAGGGGTGATTTCGTGTATAAAATTCCAGAAGAATTAGTTGCGCTTGGTAAAGAAAGAATTGATGGATATCCGGTTGAGGGATTTGTGTGGGGAAGTGGTCCGGAAAATCCGGCGATTATGCTAGTAGGAGAGGCTCCAGGAGAAAACGAAATCGAAACAGGAATTCCTTTTACAGGGCGGGCAGGAAAAGAATTAATGGCTTCTTTGCAAGGTGTCGGTTTGGCGAGAGAAGATGTTTATATTACAAGTGCGGTCCGCAGCAGACCGTATAAATGGGGAACTAAAAAGAAGCGCAATGGTGAAATGGTCGAACGGAAATACAACCGTGCACCAACAAAAAAAGAAATTATTGCTCATGCACCGATATTGGATAAGGAAATTCAAGACATTCACCCGCCGCTAATTGTGACGTTAGGAAATGTTGGTTTACAAAGGTTAATTGGACCGAAAGCAAAAGTTACAGAACTCCATGGGGTGCTGATCGAAACGCCAATACTATATTGGGATGATGCAAATAACTGCTTTAAAGAAACCGATGAGGTGTATCATATTTTTCCTACATTCCATCCAGCTAGCGTTTTTTATAATCCGCCTGTGCGTGAATTGAAAGATGAAGATTGGCGTAGGTTAAAAGAACTTTTAGGGAAAGTAGAATAATTATAGAAATTTGGCGCTAAAAAAGTTTTGAAGAAAACCTTTTTGACGTATACTATTTTTATTCACTAGAGTTAGAAAAGAGGCGCGTGTATGGATAGTAATGTATTATTTGCACTCGGTTTAACTCTGTTTGCTGGACTTGCTACGGGAATCGGCAGTTTAATCGCATTTTTTGCCTCGCGCACGAATACGAAATTTTTATCGATTTCATTGGGTTTTTCAGCTGGAGTTATGATTTACGTTTCAATGATTGAAATTTTCTTTAAAGCAAAAGATGCTTTGACGAATGCACAAGGAGAAGTTGTGGGGTATTGGTTAACGCTTGCGGGTTTTTTTGGCGGAATGATTTTCATGGCAATGGTCGATCGCATTTTGCCGAAGTTGGGGAATCCGCATGAAGTAAAAAAGGTCGAGGATATGGATGATGGCCCAACAAATGATGAATATGCCCGATTACGAAAAATGGGTATTTTTACAGCGTTAGCGATCGGGATTCATAATTTCCCTGAAGGCATTGCTACATTTATGTCGGCTATACAAGATCCGGCTCTTGGTATTGCGATTGCAATCGCCGTAGCAATACACAATATTCCTGAAGGTATTGCGGTTTCGGTACCAATTTACTACGCAACGGGAAGTCGGTTAAAAGCTTTGCAGTACAGTTTTTTATCGGGTATTTCGGAGCCAGTTGGAGCGATTGCGGCATGGTTGTTTTTAATGCCGTTTTTAAGCGACACGTTGTTCGGCGTTATTTTTGCAGGTGTTGCGGGGATTATGGTCTTTATCTCACTTGACGAGCTATTGCCTGCTGCAAAACGATACGATGAAGCCCATTTGTCTATTTATGGATTAGTAGCCGGTATGGCTGTTATGGCTGTTAGCTTAGTGTTGATTGTTTAATAGTGAAACTTAACGCCTCCCTTTCTCGTAATAAAGAAAAAAGGAGGCGTTTTTAATGGATCGTAAGCACATTAAACAAACTTTCTCAGAAGTGTCAAAAACAACTGGTTGGGCAGTAGACAAGCGAATATCATTAGCTGTCACCAATATATACTTAGGGCGTGGGCGAAATTTTGATGCCGGATTGCATGAGGAAGCCGTCAATATTATTAAAAAAAATGAAGGATGGACTTCTCCGTTGCGATCTCACTTACTCCATGTTGCAGCTGCTTTTATGGTGTTAAAAGAAGAAAGTATAGAAAGCTCGTTAAAATTGGTGAATCAAAATCAACAAGCACTTAACGATGCAGGATTTTGGAAAACATCGTATACGTATTTAGCGGCGTTATTGATGAAAAGTCCTGAAGAAGCAGAACGTGCAAGAGCCTTATACGAAGAAATGAAGAAACATCATAAATTTCTAACATCGAATGAAGATATTCCTTACGCAGCCTTATTGGGGAGCAGAGAAGGAACTGTTGAAGAACGAGCGGCGACTATGAATATGTATTACAAAGACTTACGGGAACAAGGGTTTTCGATGGGGAATGACCTGCAATGGTTGTCTCAAATTATGACGTTTGAATCTCCAGTTTATAATCCGGAAATGGTCGGAAAAGTAGTGGCGATTCAGCAATTCCTTAAAGATGAAAAAGTCAAAATTAAGTATGCGCAATATCCTATTCTTGGTTTTTTGGCAGTAACAGGAGTAGGTGGCAATGCGCTAAACGAAATTGTGTCGAACACCCGTGAACTCGAAAGTGAAAAAATGTTTCGTTGGTATAAAGATATGGCATTTTCAACGGCAGTCCAACAGACAATGGCTGATAATATAGAAGTTCAAAATATTGCCGATATGGCTTTTTCTACATCATTGGAAGCGTTGATGCAAGCTCAACAAGCAGCAATGATGGTCAGTATTAATGCCGCGATTATTTCATCAACTAATAATTCCTCCACTTAATAAAAGATGTTTGAAAAAACAGACTTTCGATCGTGACTTGTCACTAATCTTTCATCAGCGTATAGTGGTGTAAAGACACTGTTTACATCTGTAAAGACAAGGAGAATGATGATGTCAACTTCAGTTGAAAAAAAACCAGGTACGATATCAAGAAACAAATTATTAGGCATTGCTGGGCTCGGATGGCTCTTTGACGCAATGGATGTTGGTATTTTAGCTTTTATAATTGCGGCACTTCATGCAGATTGGGGATTAACTTCTAATCAAATGGGTTGGATTGGAAGTGTAAACTCCATCGGGATGGCGGTTGGGGCGTTTGTTTTTGGGATTTATGCTGACCGTGTAGGTAGAAAGAAAATATTTATCATTACACTTTTGTTGTTTTCAATTGCTAGTGGTATTTCTGCATTTACTACAACACTTGCAGCATTTATGATTTTACGATTTTTTGTAGGAATGGGATTGGGTGGAGAACTTCCGGTAGCTTCTACTTTGGTAGCAGAAAGTGTACCGGCAAGAGAACGAGGTCGCGTGATTGTGTTGCTGGAAAGTTTCTGGGCGGCTGGCTGGTTAGTAGCTGCGATAATTTCGTATTTTATCATTCCGTCTTTCGGCTGGCGCGTAGCCCTATTGTTAACGGCGTTACCAGCGTTTTACGCCATATATTTGCGCATCAATTTACCAGATTCTCCACAGTTTTCTGCCAAAAAAGATGTGTTACGCTCGGTTTCTATGAATATTAAAGACGTGTGGTCAAAGAAATACAGACGCCCTACATTGATGTTGTGGATTGTGTGGTTTATGGTAGTCTTTTCATACTACGGAATGTTCTTATGGTTGCCGAGTGTAATGGTATTAAAAGGCTTCACGCTTATTAAAAGTTTTCAATACGTATTGATCATGACACTTGCGCAGTTACCAGGGTATTTTACAGCAGCGTGGCTGATCGAACGTGTTGGGCGGAAATTTGTATTGGTTACGTATTTGATCGGAACGGCAGCCAGTGCTTTAGCTTTCGGAAATGCTGATTCTATTACAGGTTTGATTGTGGCGGGTGCCTTCTTATCCTTCTTTAACCTAGGGGCTTGGGGTGCGTTGTACGCCTATTCGCCAGAGCAATATCCAACGGTTATTCGTGGAACGGGAACGGGGATGGCTGCAGCATTTGGTCGTATTGGTGGTATTCTTGGACCTCTACTAGTGGGTACGCTTTTAACTGCTGAAATCGGTATTAACGTGATTTTTGCGATTTTCTGTGGAGCTATTCTTATTGCAGCTATGGCTGTAGCATTTCTTGGAACCGAAACAAAACAAATGGAATTAGAATAAATTAGAAAAGCAACGTCTTCAGGTACAAACTGGAAGGGCGTTGCTTTTTTTCTCCAAAATAAAAAAGGGTATTGTTCGTAGTTTAGCTAATACATTTATATAGGGCTAAAACATGGTAGGAATGGACGTGGATATATGGAATTGATCATTTACTCGGATTCATCGGTTTTTGAGGAGCGTGTATCACCTTTATTAAATCGGAACGAAGATAGCAATAGTTTATTTTTAGGGATACTTGGGCAGATTCAAGCTAATAGATATGACGATTACTTTCTAGCGTTGGCCGAAACAGACGAGGAGGTTGTTGCGGCATGCTTAATGACGCCCCCGCATGCCTTGCAATTAGTGGTATTTCGTCAGTTTCCTGAAATTGAAAAAGAAATTGCGGTTCACTTACAAAATCTTGGCATTAAAGTCAGTGGGATTGTCGGTGAACAAGAAACATCCCGCCTTTTTGCAGAAGCCTGGACAAGTCATACTGGCGAACAAGTAAAAGTATTAATGGATCAAGGTTTGTACCGCATCGATGCGGTCAATAAAGGTCTGCAAAAAAGTGAAGGATCTTGGCGAGTTGCGAGCAATAAAGACGCAAAGCTGTTGATAGAGTGGTATAAACTGTTTGAAGAAGAAACGGGAATTGATCGTCGTTCTACGCAAGAACAAGCTACCCAACGGATTGAGGAATTTTTAGAGAGGAAAGAAGTTTACGTATGGGAAGTGGGTGGAATGGTTGTCTCATGTATGAAAAAAGGACGCCCTTCAAAAAACGGCATAACAGTTTCTTTTGTTTTCACACCCGTGGCTTATAGAAAGAAAGGATATGCTAGGACGTTAGTGGCGGAAGTTACAGACGAATTGTTGCTAGAGTATGATTTTGTTATGCTTTATACAGACCTTTCAAACCCAACATCCAATAAAATTTATAGAGAAATCGGTTATGAACAAATTGCAAATCCCGTTCACCTTATATTTGAAGAAGAATAAATTTCCCTTAAGTAATTTTCAGGAGTAAAAAGGTACTTTATAGGGTATAAAAAAGCTAGGCTGAAAGAAGCAGAAGGGAGTGAGGGTTATGATTCGTTTTGAAAATATTACAAAGCGTTTTCCAGACGGCACGGAAGCGTTAAAAGACATTTCGCTTGTGTTACCGACACATCAGTTGACGGCTATCATCGGTCCTAGTGGCTGTGGGAAAACTACTATGATGAAAATGATCAACAAACTAGAGAAGCCAACTGAAGGAAGTATCTATATTGATGAAAAACCTATAAATGATATGGATGAAGTACAGTTGAGGCGTTCAATTGGCTATGTTATTCAACGCATTGGCTTGTTCCCACATATGACCATTTCAGACAATGTGGCGTTAGTACCAAAGTTGCTTGAGTGGTCCAAAGAAAAAAAGGAAGAACGCGTACGTGAATTGCTTCAACTGGTTGGCTTGGATCCTGAAGTTTATATGGACCGTTACCCCCTCGAATTAAGTGGAGGGCAGCAGCAACGTGTAGGTGTAGTCCGAGCGCTTGCTGGAGATCCTAACATTGTGTTAATGGATGAGCCCTTCTCAGCACTTGACCCCATCAGTAGGGAACAACTGCAAGATGAACTTCGAAACCTTCAACAAACCATCAATAAAACCATTGTTTTTGTAACGCATGATATGGATGAGGCATTAAAAATTGCCGATACGATTGTTGTCATGCGAGCTGGAAAAGTTGAGCAGGTGGGGACCCCGCAACAACTAATCGATAATCCGGCTAACGATTTTGTACGGAACTTTATTGGGATAGAACGCATCAATCAGAAACGAACATTTGGCGAGAGAAAATTAGTTGAGTTCCTAAGTTTGTTCACGGCCAATTGGTCAGGAGAGTTTGAAGAAATCTCTGCAGAATCTACTTTTGAACAAGCATTTGCCAAATTGGATGATAGCGAACATGATTATTTGGCTATTATTAGTAACGATCAAATTGTGGCATATGCTAACGACCGTGACTTATTGAAAGCAGCCCTTGCTAAAGAAACGGGGGTATTGACGTGAATAATTTTTTTGACACACTTGTTAGTCGCCAAGATATGATTATTAGCGCGCTTGTAGAACATATGTATTTGTCTTTTGTAGCCGTAGCAGTAGGTATTGCAATTGCACTTCCATTAGGTATATTAATAACGCGCTACCGCCGCTATGCTGAATCGATAATTGGGGTAACAGCTGTATTTCAGACGATTCCAAGTCTAGCTTTATTTGGCTTTTTAGTTCCTATATTAGGAATTGGTTCACCTACTGCTTTAATCGCACTTATCATCTATGCCTTATTACCGATTTTGCGAAATACTTATGCAGGAATTGCAGGGGTTGACGGATCTACAATTGAAGCAGGACGTGGTATGGGCATGACGCGTACGCAAATTCTTCGCCAAATTGAATTGCCGTTAGCATTGCCATTTATCATGGCTGGAATACGCACAGCCACTGTATTAACTGTAGGAATTGCAACACTGGCAACCTTTGTTGGAGCAGGCGGTTTAGGAGACATCATCTATCGTGGGTTGCAATCATATAATAATTCGCTAGTATTGGCGGGGGCGCTTCCGGTTGCGCTGTTAGCAATCGGTTTTGACCAAATTTTAAAGTGGATTGAAAAACGAGCAACGCCAAAAGGGTTAAAAATTTAGGGGGAAATTAAAATGAAAAAAACAACATTAGGAATTTTTTTAGCAACAACAACAGTTATTGCAGGGTGTGGTTCAGGTGGAGATGAATTAGATCCACTTGTGATTGGCGGTAAGCCATGGACTGAGCAATATATTTTACCTTATATTCTTGGAGAATATATTGAAGCTAACTCAGACTACACTGTAGAATACAAAGACGGATTAGGGGAAGTATCAATTTTAACGCCTGCTTTAGAAAAGGGTGATATTGATATGTATGTGGAATATACCGGTACGGGAATGAAAGATGTGTTGAAAGAAGAATCTGTTCCTGGTCAAACTTCGGAAGAAGTATTAGAAATTGTTCGAGCAGGTTATGAAGAGGAATTAGGTGCAACATGGTTAGAACCGCTTGGATTTGAGAATGGATATACACTTGCTTACTCGAAAGATAGTGGCTACAATGCAGAAACTTATTCAGACTTAGCCGAAATTTCGAAATCAGAAGCGATGAGTTTTGGGGCACCCCACCCATTTTACGAACGTAAAGGTGATGGCTTTGATGATTTAGTTGCAACTTATCCATTCGAGTTCGCGGAAACAGACAGTTTTGATCCTGCTATTATGTATGAAGCTGTTCAAAGTGGAGAAGTAGATGTCATTCCAGCTTTTACTACAGATAGCAGAATCGGATTGTTTGATTTAGCAACTACAAAAGATGATCTTTCATTTTTCCCGAAATACGATGCAGCTCCCGTTGTTCGATTAGAGACGCTTGAGGAGTATCCAGAGCTTGAGGAAGTATTAAACGAGTTAGCTGGAAAAATTTCAGAAGAAGAAATGCTCAAGATGAACTCTCGTGTAGATGTAGATCAAGAAGTAGCTAGCGATGTAGCTCGTGAGTTCTTGATTGAAAAAGGATTAATCGATGAATGATGACAAATTCCGTAGCTGAGGCTACGGAATTTTTTTGTGAATAGGGTTCAAGTTTCACGCCTAACTTACGCGTTTTTCTTATAGCATTTAAGAAAAGGTTCTTGTACAATAGAACAAATGAGTGAATAGTCATTCAATTCAGTGAAATGTAAGCGATTCCAATAAAATGATGAGGTGAATAGATTGAGAGAAGTTGTAATCGTAGAAGGAGTACGTTCACCAGTAGGAAGAAGAAAAGGTGGTTTTGCTAACACACGCCCCGATGAGTTGGCGGCCGCCGTATTAGATGAGTTAGTGAAGCGTGCTGGAGTTGATAAAGGTGACGTAGAAGATGTTATTTTAGGGTGCGTTTCGCAAGCGGGGGAACAAGGCGGCAATATTGCGCGAACGGCTGCATTAATTGCAGGTTTCCCAGATTATGTGCCCGGCGTCACGATTGATCGTCAATGTGGATCAAGTCAGCAAGCTGTCCATTTTGGTGCCCAAGCAATTTTGGCAGGAGATATGGATATTGTCATCGCAGGTGGCGTCGAAAGTATGACGCGTGTGCCGATGTTTTCAAATATGCAAGGAGCAAAACCAAGCAAGAAATTAACGGATCAATACGAAATTATTAATCAGGGATTATCAGCAGAACGTATTGCCGAAAAGTGGGGATTCACTCGAGAACAACTTGACGCTTTCTCAGTGCAAAGTCATGAACGGGCCCAACGTGCGATTAAAGAAGGGCGTTATGAGCGTGAGATTGTGCCAATACGAACTCAGGGACAAACCGGTGAAACGATAACAGTAACCGAAGACGAAGGTCCGCGTCCTGGAACAACACAAGAAGTTTTGGGAAGTTTGAAAACAGTGTTTGATGAAAATGGTGTCGTTACTGCAGGAAATGCGAGTCAAATGAGTGACGGTGCATCTGCTGTTTTATTGATGTCAGCCGATAAAGCAAACGAACTTGGTTTAAAGCCAAAAGCACGAATCATTGCGCGTTCGGTAGTCGGTTCAGATCCGACGTTAATGTTAACAGGACCTATTGCTGCGACAAGAAAAGTTCTCGCAAAAGCAGGTCTGGAAATTGGGGATATGGATCGTTACGAAGTAAATGAAGCCTTTGCGCCAGTTCCACTAGCGTGGTTGCACGATATTGGAGGAGATCCCGAAAAATTAAATGTTAATGGTGGGGCTGTCGCATTAGGACATCCGCTCGGTGCAACTGGCACCAAATTACTTGTGTCGCTATTACACGAATTAGAGCGGACAAATGGACGCTATGGATTATTGGCCATTTGTGAAGGAATGGGTATGGCGAACGCTACGATTATTGAGAAATTATAAGTGCTAAAAAATAAGGGGGGAATACAGTGGATTTATCAAAAGTTAAAGCGATAGTTACAGGCGGGGCATCTGGACTTGGGGAAGCGACCGTGCGGCGAATTGTGAAAAACGGAGGGAAAGCAGCTATTTTTGATTTGAATGCTGAGCGTGCGAAAAGCTTAATCGAAGAATTAGGGGAAGCGTCCGTCATCTACATCGAAACAGATGTAACGGATGGATTGCAAGTTGAACAAAATATTGATGACACAGTGGAACAACTTGGCGATATCAATTTGGTTGTGAATTGTGCAGGTATCGGAACTCCTGGAAAAGTTCTGTCTAAAGGGACCCCAATCGCGCTAGATCAATTTGAAAAAGTCATTAAAGTCAATTTGGTCGGCAGCTTTAATGTGATTCGAGTGGCAGCGGCAGCGATGCAAAAAAATGAGCCGAACGAAGATGGCGAACGTGGTGTTATTGTTTCAACAGCGTCTGTGGCAGCATACGAGGGACAAATCGGCCAAGCCGCTTATAGCGCATCAAAAGGTGGCGTTGTAGCTATGACGTTACCGATTGCTAGAGAACTAGCGAGAGATGGGATTCGTGTCATGGCCATTGCCCCTGGATTGATGGAAACACCAATGGTCGAAGGTTTACCGGCTGCGGCAATTGCGTCATTGTCGGCAGCAGTGCCGTTTCCGCAACGACTTGGAAAACCGGATGAATTCGCTCGATTGGTCGAAAGTATTGTTGCAAATCCGATGTTAAATGGTGAAACAATTCGTCTAGACGGAGCAATCCGTATGCAACCAAAATGAGGAGGGTGAAAAGATGGCGAAATACCGTTTTGAAGAAGAAGAACATGTTATGTTCCGTAAATCGTTACGCAAATTTTTAGAAAAAGAGGCGATTCCGAACTACGATCAATGGGAAAAAGATCGCCTTATTCCAAAATCCTTTTGGAAAAAGCTTGGAGACATGGGATTTCTCTGCCCGCAAGTAGAAGAGCAGTACGGGGGACTTGGGTTGGATTTTCGTTATGCGGTGGTGATTGGTGAAGAAATGGAACGTGTGGGTGCGAGTTTAACAGGGGTAGGCTTACATAATGACATCACCGTTCCTTATATTGAAGCGTACGGAAACGATGAGCAAAAACGACGTTGGTTACCAGGTTGTATTTCGGGTGAACATATTACAGCTATCGCTATGACGGAACCTGGAGCAGGGTCTGATTTAGCCAATATCTCTACCACAGCTGTTCGAGATGGTGACAACTACATTGTAAATGGACAAAAGACCTTTATCACCAATGGCATTAATTCGACATTGGTGTTGGTGGTTGTGAAAACCGATCCGAAAGCGGAACCAAAGCACCGCGGAATTTCATTATTAATGGTTGAAGAAGGAACGCCAGGGTTTGAGAAAGGTCGGAAGCTCGATAAAGTCGGACTGCATGCTCAAGATACGTCTGAACTGTATTTTGAGGATTGCGTTGTACCGGCGGCGAATTTAATCGGAGAAGAAAACAAAGGATTTACGTATTTAATGGAAAAATTACAACAAGAGCGTTTAGTGGTTGCCTTAGCAGCGCAGATTGCGTCAGAAGACATGCTTGATATGACCTTAGAATACGTAAAATCGAGAAAAGCCTTTGGAAAGCCGATTGGTTCGTTTCAGAACTCTCAATTCAAATTAGTAGAAATGGCTACAGAAATTGAATTGGGTCATTCGTTTTTAGAATCGTTAATTGAAGAGCATATGGCTGGAAAAGACATTGTGTCGAAAGTGTCGATGGCGAAATATTGGCTAACCGATACAGCTAAGAAAATTTCTGGGGAATGCATGCAGCTGCACGGAGGATATGGCTATATGGAAGAATACAAAATTGCACGCCGTTACCGCGACATTCCAGTGGCTGCGATTTACGCGGGGTCTAATGAAATAATGAAAACCATTATTGCAAAACGGATGGGTCTTTAAATGAAGCTACTTTAAGAAGGTATAATCCTTACCTATTATCTGTTAGGTTCGTCTGCAAATATGCGTAGGGGCGGAAGTCATTAAAGTTGGACCTTCGGAGATTGCAGCGACTCGTTGTATAAGTGTATACATGTTGGAATTAGTTAAAAGAGCACCACTCAGCTGGTCTGTCTTATGCCCGTCGAATCTACACGGGCGCTTCCGCTTTTCAGTGTCCAGGCTCCAGCAGCCAGCCCCTCGAGTCGCTTCAGCCTAGTCAGCAATGGCAAACCCCGCCATTACCGCCTAGGCTTCCAGCGCTTGTCGGGGCTAAACGGCTGCTTACGCTTTTCTTTATACTTGACAGAATATACGAAACCTTTTAGTATAAGGGACAACTTGTTGAACGGAAACAAGTCTGTTTGAGAGTAGAGCCTAGAGAAGATGAGAATAGAAGAGTGTATAAATCGAGGATTGAGACGAGTAGGCAGGGACATCTATTTAGAGAGTCAGCGGTTGGTGAAAGCTGATTAGATAAACTGCGCGAATGGACTTAGGAGAGCTGACCTGAAAGCGGAAGCGAGTAAGGGAGACGTAAGCCCTGCGTTAAAGGGAAAGGTGAAGAGCCTGTTTAAGTGAATGTAGAATTATTCTGCATTAATGCGTGGTGGTACCGCGGTTATAACCCGTCCCCGCAATCAGATTGTTATCTGATTGCGGGGATTTTTGTATTCAAAAACGAGATGAGGAGAGATTAGCATGAGTAGAGTAGAGAACATGAGTGAGCAAATGATGTATGAAAAATCATTGGAAATATTGAACGGTGATATAAATGAGCAACAAGTAAAAAGCTTTCTATCGGGTTTGCACGAAAAAGGTGAAACAGCAGACGAGTTAGTCGGATTGGTTAAAGCAATGCGTAAAAAAGCCGTGACTCTTCCAAAAGTGGAAGGAGAACTTGTGGATGTTTGTGGTACCGGGGGCGATCGTTCGAACAGTTTTAACATCAGCACATTGACGGCTTTTGTTATAGCTGGATGCGGCTTGACTGTAGCGAAGCATGGCAACCGCAGTGTTTCGAGCAAGACAGGCAGTTCGGATGTGTTAGAAGCACTAGGGATTTCAACTGAAACAGATATTGCGTCAATCCCAACGATGCTTGATCAAACTGGAATTGCGCTTCTTTTCGCCCCCGCGATTCATCCGGCACTTGGCGGGTTACGTCAAGTTCGTAAAGAAATTGGCACACCAACAATTTTTAACTTAGTGGGTCCTTTAGCCAACCCATTACCAATTACAATTCAAATGACCGGTGTTTACCGAAGAGACATGTTAGAACCAATGGCAGATGCTTTAATTCGATTGGGTCGAAAAAAAGGTGCTTTGGTTCACGGAGCAGGCGGATTAGATGAATTATCTCTTGCAGGAACGAATGAGCTGATCATCTTTGATGAGTCTGGGAAACGGAAAATAACGATTCATCCACATGACGTTGGGTTAGAAGTTGCGCCAGTAGAAGCGATTCGTGGAGGCGACCCGAAACGCAACGCAGAAATTTTTATGGATGTATTATCAGGTGCTGACAGTCCATATTTAGACACGGTGGCATTAAATGCTGGTGTTGTATTGTACGTTAGTGGCAAAGCGGAAACAGTAGCTGAAGGTGTTAAAAAAGCAAGAACTTCAATTCAATCAGGCGAAACCGCGCGTGTCTTTGACTTGCACCGGTTAGCAGCGGAGGTATATGTATGACAATATTAGATAAAATCATTGCGACAAAATATGAAGAAATTAAAAACTATGTACCGCTTACATTTGATGGGCATGATTTTCCGGAAAAATCAACGTTGCTACAACGTCTATTAAATGGAAATGGTGTCATCTCTGAAATCAAACGTGCCTCTCCTTCTAAAGGAGATATCCGTACAGAAGTAGATATTGTGGCACAAGCGAAAAAGTACGAAGAAGCGGGGGCTGCAGCTATTTCAGTGTTGACCGATGAAACGTATTTTAAAGGATCTATTCATGATTTGTACGAAGTGACACAAGTTGTCTCGATCCCTGTTCTTTGTAAAGATTTTATGGTGAGCGAAATTCAAATCGATCGCGCTAAACAAGCAGGAGCTACAATTATTTTATTGATTGTAGCAGCGTTAGAAAACCAACAGCTCAAAAGCTTAAATAATTATGCTCTTTCTATAGGTCTGGAAGTATTGGTAGAAGTTCACGATGAGGAAGAGCTACATAGAGCATTAGAGTTGGATGCCAAACTAATCGGTGTTAATAATCGGAATTTAAAGACCTTTGAAGTGTCGGTTGAACGTACCGCACAATTGGCTAAGCAATTCCCGTTTGACGAAGGTCGCGTATTAATTAGTGAAAGTGGCATGAATACAAAAGAAGATGCACAATTTGCATACGCCAAAGGAGCTTCTGGTATTTTGGTGGGTGAAGCCTTAATGCGATCTGAAGATCCAGGTAAATGGATTCGGGAAGCGACGACTGAGGAGGCACTGAAATGACTAAAGTAAAGATTTGTGGTTTAAAAGAAGTGCAACATGTCCAAGCGGCAAGTCGTGCAGATGCCATTGGGTTTGTATTTGCGCCGAGTAAGCGTCAAGTGACAATTGAACAAGCAGCGGAGCTAGCAAAACATGTTCCGGTAGATGCTGATAAGATCGGTGTATTCGTAAATCCCTCGTTAAAAGAAATTGAAGACACAGTAGCAGGTGTTCCGCTGACAATGGTTCAACTTCACGGGGACGAACCGGACGAGTTAGTTAAAGCTATTCAAGTTCCAGTCATTCAAGCTTTCTCGATTCGTACAAAAGAAGATGTGGTGAAATTGAAACAGTCATTAGCTGATTATGTATTAGTAGATGCGCCGGGTACCGATTACCGTGGAGGTAGTGGCAATGTATTCGATTGGTCATTACTTGACGGAGCGGATATCGATCCTGCTCGATTGATTGTAGCGGGTGGCTTGAATCCTGAGAATGTTCATGCGGCGATTGAACAAACAACTCCATATATGGTGGACGTTTCAAGTGGCGTTGAAACAGATAACCGTAAAGATACAGTGAAAATACAAGAGTTTATTAAAAGCGTAAAGGGTGATTTTGTGGAACAGACAATGGAGAAAGTTGGCTTTTTCGGTAAATATGGAGGTCAGTTTGTGCCTGAAACTTTGATGAAAGCAGTTAAAGAATTAGAAGATGCATATAACGAGGCGAAAGACGATCCGGAATTTCATAAAGAATACCATCATTACTTATCGGAGTATGTAGGGCGTGAACAGCCTTTAACATATGCGAAGCGAATGACAGAAGCATATGGAGGACCGAAAATTTATTTGAAACGAGAAGATTTAAATCATACAGGTGCTCATAAAGTAAACAACGCTATTGGACAAGCGCTACTTGCGATGCGTATGGGCAAACGGAAAATTGTAGCAGAAACTGGAGCGGGGCAACACGGTGTTGCAACAGCGACAATTTGTGCACTGTTCGATTTGGATTGCGTTATTTTTATGGGGGAAGAAGACATTAAACGTCAGCAACTAAACGTATTCCGTATGAAATTATTAGGAGCCCGCGTTGAAAGTGTCACAAAAGGAAGTGCTACGTTAAAAGATGCGGTCAATGAAGCTTTGCGTTACTGGGTGACGAACGTCGAAGATACGCATTATTTAATTGGGTCGGCATTAGGACCTCATCCGTTTCCAACGATGGTTCGTGATTTCCAAAGTGTTATTGGGGAAGAAACAAAACGTCAAATATTAGAGAAGGAAGGACGTTTGCCGGATACGATTTTAGCTTGTATTGGCGGCGGTAGTAATGCGATTGGAATGTTCTATCCGTTTATTCAAGATAAAGAAGTTGAGTTGATTGGTGTTGAAGCGGCAGGACAAGGCGTCGATACGGATAAACACGCGGCAACCTTAACCAAAGGAACTGATGGAGTTCTTCATGGTGCGCTGATGAAATTATTGCAAGATGACGCGGGTCAAGTACAAGAAGCGCATTCGATTTCAGCGGGGCTTGACTACCCGGGAATTGGTCCGGAGCATGCTTATTTAGCAGACATTGGGCGGGTGGAATACCGTTCAATTACAGATGATGAAGCGTTAGCGGCCGTCATTAGCATGTCGCGTCTCGAAGGCATTATTCCGGCGCTTGAATCGGCTCATGCTATTGCAGAAGCTGAGAAACAAGCGAAACAAATGACAGCTGATCAAATTCTCGTTATTTGTGTATCCGGACGTGGCGACAAAGACATGGCGACATATGCGGAAAAACTGGAGGGGCTGGCATGAATCGATTAGAGCAACTGAAAAATTCAGGAAATAAAGCATTCGTCGCTTATGTGATGGCGGGAGATGGCGGTCTTCATCGCTTGAAAGAACAAGTTCAGTACTTGCAAGGAGCGGGTGTATCAGCTATTGAAATTGGCATTCCATTTTCAGATCCAGTAGCGGACGGTCCGACCATTGAAGCGGCAGGAAATCGTGCCTTGAAACAAGGCGTAACACTCCAGAAAGTTTTAGAAGAACTGCAAAGTTGGACATTTGATATTAAAATTCCGTTGCTAGTCATGACATATTTGAATCCTGTCCTGAAATTTGGCATTGAGCGTTTTACAACCGAATGCAGAAAAGCTGGAGTTTCGGGTGTGATTATTCCAGACCTTCCGTATGAACATAAACAATTGGTTCAGCCGTATATGGATAAAGAAAATATCAAATTAATTCAATTAGTAACGTTAACCACAACGGATATACGTTTAGATGAGATTCTGCGTGAGGCAGAAGGTTTTGTTTATGCGGTAACCATTAAAGGGATTACAGGATCACGCGATGAATTATCGCAAGATGTAAAAACGTTTATGCAAAAAATTCGCAAGAAAAGTCCGGTTCCGGTATATGCGGGATTCGGGATTTCAAAAAGTAGTCACGTGGATATGCTGCGTGATGATGTGGATGGTTTTATTGTAGGGAGTGCGATTGTAGAAGCATTCAATGCTGGTAAAATCGAAGAAATTGAGCCTCTTATCCGTGCAGTGACTACCGCTTAATCGGTATAATACCGATAGGAGGGGATTTGATGTTTACACCAGTAGCCGCGGACTTCTTTGATGCTCCGACATTAGAGTTATCTCGTCGTTTGCTTGGCCAAATTCTTGTTCACGAGTTACCGGAAGGAATAGTTGCGGGACGTATTGTGGAAACGGAAGCTTATATGGGGGCAGAGGATCGAGCGGCTCATAGTTTTGGTAACCGTCGGACAAAACGTACAGAAATTATGTTTGGCAAACCCGGACTTGTTTATACGTATCAAATGCATACTCATACATTAATAAATGTTGTTGCAGAAGCTGAAGGTACTCCGCGAGCGATTTTGATTCGTGCAGTTGAACCGGTAGGCGGTATTGAACTGATGGAAGAACTGCGAGGTAGTCATATGCCGGTCAAGCAGTGGACAAGTGGGCCGGGGAAATTGACCAAGGCAATGGCTATCACGATGGAGTATTACGGGCATTGTTTTACAGAAAAACCACTGTATATTGCTCAAGGAAGTCCGGTTCAAGATATATCAGTTGGTCCGCGTGTGGGTATTGGGAATTCGTTAGAAGCGGTGCATTATCCTTATCGCTTTTGGGAAACCGAAAATCCATTTGTCTCGAAATTCCGGTGAATTTTGTTTAAGTTCATTCTTTCGTGGAATACTGAAAGAGAATAAACAAAACAGAAGGAGTGGAAGATAGTGGCAAAAATTGCAACATTAATTACCGATATGTTTGAAGATGTGGAATATACAGATCCGTCAAAATCATTTAATGAAGCGGGTCACGAAGTTTTCACGAT
Organism: Planococcus donghaensis; assembly: GCF_001687665.2. Taxonomy (NCBI): domain Bacteria; kingdom Bacillati; phylum Bacillota; class Bacilli; order Caryophanales; family Caryophanaceae; genus Planococcus; species Planococcus donghaensis. Next base: position 457,978 of record NZ_CP016543.2, read on the forward strand.
CGAAAAAGAAGCAGGCAAAGAAGTACAGGGTAAACAAGGCGAAGCTGTTGTAACAATTGATAAAAGCATTGACGATGTCAGCCCAGAAGATTTTGATGCATTGTTTTTACCGGGCGGATTTTCACCAGATTTACTACGGGAAGATGAGCGGTTTGTGAAATTTGCAAAAGCATTTATGGACGCAAAAAAACCGGTCTTTGCCATTTGTCATGGACCTCAATTATTGATTACAGCCAAAGCATTAGAAGGCCGTAAAGCCACAGGTTATAAATCGATTCAAGTTGATATGGAATATGCAGGTGCTACGGTAGTCGATGAAGAAGTCGTTGTATGCCAAGATCAGTTAGTGACAAGTCGTCAACCTGATGATATTCCAGCATTTAGCAAAGAATCGCTACGTATTCTTGAACAGTTAAACAACTAAGCGTTCAAGCTCAAACCCGAACCAGCAGGACTGGTTCGGGTTTTTTATGAGCAATGAAAGTTAAGGAAATTCGATTATCTCTTGAATACATAAGTGACTGCTTATATAATGGGAGAAGTGTTGCGGTGGGACCAGGAATTTTGGTTTGCGATTTAGATCAAGGAAAATCATAAAAAGCATTTTTCGATATCAGTATAAACTCATCTAGAGAGTTGTTGATTAGAAAAGAGAGAATAGGGAGTTGTGTACAAGTGGATGTATGGTTAGCAAGTTTTATTTTTATTGTGACATTGATCTTTGTCATTTGGCAGCCAAGGGGTTTGTCAATTGGTTGGTCGGCAATTGCTGGGGCAATTGTGGCGTTGTTGTTTGGAGTAGTTGATTTTGGTGATGTGTGGGATGTGACGGGCATTGTTTGGAATGCAACATTAACATTTGTTGCTTTAATAATAATTTCGTTAATTCTTGATGAAATTGGTTTTTTTGAATGGGCAGCATTACATATGGCGCGTTTCGCAAAAGGAAGCGGCTTGCGAATGTTTTTCCTCGTAACGATGTTGGGGGCATTTGTGGCAGCGTTATTTGCGAATGACGGAGCAGCGCTAATTTTAACGCCTATCGTTTTAGCAATGGTGCGCGCATTGAAATTTAAAGATGCGATGATTTTGCCGTTTATTATGGCTAGTGGATTTATTGCCGATACGGCCTCGCTTCCTTTTGTGGTAAGTAATTTGGTTAATATTGTATCCGCCGACTTTTTTGATATTGGTTTTACTGAATATGCTATTAAGATGGTTGTGCCAAACTTGTTCAGTATTGCTGCAAGTATGCTTGTACTGTATTTGTATTTTAGAAAAGATATACCAAAACATTTTGACGACAGCATTTTAAAAACACCAGCTTCTGCTATAAAAGACATTCGTATTTTCCGTATCGCGTGGGTAGTACTTGCGATCTTGCTAATTGGCTATTTCAGCAGTGAAGCTTTAGGGATTCCGGTATCCTTTATTGCGGGATCTATCGCGATTATTTTCTTAGCAATTGCTCGGAACAGTAAATCGGTAGAAACCATGACTGTTTTAAAAGGAGCGCCTTGGGCAGTTGTCTTTTTCTCTATTGGGATGTATGTGGTTGTCTATGGTTTAAGAAACGTAGGACTTACGTCGGTATTGGCAACAGCGATTGAATGGACATCAAGTCATGGCTTGTACGCTGCGACTATCGGCATGGGCTTTATCGCGGCACTTCTTTCTTCTGTTATGAATAATATGCCAACGGTTATGATTGATGCGTTAGCAATTGCTGAAACCAATACGACAGGGGTTGTTAGAGAAGCATTGATCTACGCCAACGTAATTGGTTCAGATTTAGGTCCGAAAATTACGCCAATTGGTTCGTTAGCGACGTTGTTGTGGCTTCACGTTTTGAAAACAAAAGGTGTAGAGATTTCGTGGGGATACTATTTTAAAATAGGGATTATCTTGACGATACCAACCTTGTTTATTACATTAACAGGACTATATTTGTGGTTAACAATTTTAAGTTAATAGCATAGAAAAAGGAGCGTGCCAAGGGCACGCTCCTTTTAATTAGTCCAAAAACTTGGCTAAATACAACTCGTTATGTGGTTTGCCGTCAATCATCATCGATTTTTCTCGAATACCTTCTGATTTAAACCCGGCTTTTTCGTATAGATTACGTGCCGGTTCGTTTTCTTCGACAATTGATACTTCGAGTCGAGAGATGCCTTTTTCTTTAGACCATTCCTCAGCTTTTTTCAGAAGTGCTTTAGCAATGCCTTTGCCTTGTGCATCTTTTTGCAGGCCAAGTTCAATCGTGGCACGGTGCGCAGCGCGTTTTGCATCATTGCCAATAATCATCAAAAAGCCTACATGTTGACCGTTAAGTATGGCAAGAATGATAGTGGAATGACCACTTTGCTTCCATTCGATAATTTGTTTACGTACTTTTTGTGTGGATTGTGTACGTTCGTCTTTAGCGTAGAGCATATAATCAGACTCAGACTCGACTGCTTTTTGCAAAGCTGCAAGAGAACGGGCATCGCCATGCTCTGCTGTTCGAATCAATAAAATGTCTTGATCTTCTTCGTCTGTACCTGTGCCTGTGCCATTCGTGGAATCGATTCTTTCAAATACGACAAATCGATCTGGTTCTACAGTCGTGACAAAATAGCCTGCGTCTACCCAGGCGTGGAAATGTTTGGCGGGTGCTTTTACTTTTTTCCACCAACTTTTGTTTAAATAAGCGGCATTGGGCAAGTTCTGGCCCATAATTTGTTCGATTTCAGAAAATGTTAATTTTATTGAGGCATTAGTCGCTCCAGAAAAATAATTTGCTAGAGGAATGTATTTCTTTTCCAGTAAAATAGTCACAGGCATCTCTTCCTTCCACATAACTTAGAATTAGTTAGTCATATTATACCATTGAACTATGCTAAAGTACACAATAAATTTTAAATATACAGATAATTCTATAAACTTAGCCCTTTTTTATATTTGTTAACAATTTATAGGGTGTAATTTTTTCAAATGCTTATATTATGATAGAATAAGCACAGAAACTAAGTTTTTCAGGAGGCTATTATTCATGTCAAAAGTTTTAGTATTAGGTCATAAAAATCCGGACACCGATTCTATTTGTTCGGCTATTTCATACGCATATTTAAAAAATGAAATGGGCATGGTCGCGGAACCAATCCGTTTAGGGGAAGTTAATAACGAAACTTTATTTGCGTTAGATACTTTTAAATTCGATCAACCGAGACTTGTGACACAAGTTGCAAAAGAAGCGACTCAAGTAATTTTAGTAGATCACAACGAGCGCCAGCAAAGTGCTGACGATATTGAAGAAGTTCAAGTGATTGAAGTAGTAGACCACCACCGTATTGCAAATTTTGAAACGACCGATCCGTTGTATTTCCGTGCTGAGCCGGTGGGTTGCACGACGACAATCCTTCTTAAACTATTTAAAGAAAACGGTGTAGAAGTTCCCTCTAATATTGCCGGCTTAATGTTATCAGCAATTATTTCAGATTCACTTCTTTTTAAATCACCGACATGCACGCAGCAAGATATTGATGCTGCAGCTGAACTAGCAAAAATTGCGAATGTGGATGCAGATAGTTATGGTTTGGACTTATTAAAAGCTGGAGCTGATTTAAGCAACAAAACATTAGTAGACTTAATTTCATTAGATGCAAAAGAATTCGAAGCAGGCGATCATCGATTTGAAGTGGCGCAAGTAAATGCGATTGATGTCGAAGAAGTTATGGCTCGCCAAAAAGAACTTGAAGTTTTAATGGCTAATGCCATTTCAACTAAAGGATTAGGTCTCTTTATGTTTGTGGTTACAGATATACTTAATAACAATTCAGTGGCTATCGTGCTTGGGGAAAAAGCAAGCATTGTAGAAGCTGCCTTTAATTCAAGTGTGCTTGATAACCGTGTTTTGTTACCAGGCGTTGTATCACGGAAAAAACAAATCGTCCCTGTTATTACAGAAGCATTAAGCTGATTCCCTTTTGGGAGTCAGTTTTTTTTTTTTTGTGCAATAGAGCCGGAGGGTATAATATTCCCTTGTTGGAGTTTTGTAAACCCGCTGTATATAGGGATGTCGTTATAGGTTTCTTTTTTATAGGCAAAAAAATTGAGCGCTGTTGTTTTCGTTGCTATAGTTAATGGCGAGGTGGAATATATGAAAATTGAAGTTTGGTCAGATTACGTGTGCCCATTCTGTTATATAGGCAAGCGAACATTAGAAAAAGCATTAGTCCAAGCTGGATTTGCCAGTCAGGCAGAAGTGTCTTTCAAGGCATATCAGTTAAATCCGAATACGCCTGTCGATTCAGCTGTGCCAACATATGAAAGCTTAGCGAAAAAATTTGGGCAGACTGTTGAACAAGCAAAAGAAATGACCAGAGGCGTAGCAGATCATGCTCGCACGGTCGGTTTAGAATATAATTTTGATAATATGGTAGAAGCGAATACATTAGCAGCTCATCGTTTAGTAAAGTGGGCGGAAACGCATGGCAAAGACGGAGAACTTACAGAAAAGCTGATGGATGAATACTTTATCCAGGCGAAAAATATAGGCAATCATGAAGTCTTGGCTTTGATTGCGGAATCGGTTGGCTTATCAAAAGATGAAGCGATAAATGTACTTGAATCCGATCAGTTTATGGCTCAAGTTCAAGTAGACATTGCTGAAGCGGGTCAAATGGGTGTTCAAGGTGTACCATTTTTTGTGGTTAATCGAAAATACGCGATTTCAGGTGCTCAGCCGGTAGAGGCTTTTGTGGAAGCATTAGAGCAGATTGCCGAAGAAGAAGGCATTCGTCCGAAATTAAAACCGATGGGCAAGAAAACGAGCTTTTGCACAGGTGATTCATGTGATGGGATTTAAAGGTTCAAAGCAGAGTAATTGACTTTTACTCTGCTTTTTCTTATGATAAGGAAGTGCTTTTAATTCGAGATAAATAGTTTTAGTGCAAATTCGAAAGGGGTTTTATAATAATGACAAATGTTTTAGTAGTAAAAGCAAATAACCGTCCAGCGTCTGAAGGAGTTTCAAGTAAAATGTACGAAGTGTTCATGGATGCAATCGGGTCGGGAACAGAACTGAACGTCAATACGTTCGATGTTTTCAAAGAAGACATGCCGTATTTTGGTCAAGATTTCTTTGACGCTATGCAAAAATCAGCACAGGCTGAACCGTTGAATGAGCTTGAGCAACGCATTTTGACTGCAGCAAACAAAGCGATGGATGCATTTATGGAAGCGGATGTTGTGGTTTTTGCATTCCCATTATGGAATAAAACAATTCCAGCGCCATTGCAAACATTTATTGATTATGTTTACCGTGCAGGTGTAACATTCAAATACACAGCAGAAGGCCCAGTTGGTCTTGTGCCAGAGAAAAAAGTCATCATTTTAAATGCACGCGGTGGCGTCTATTCAACACCTGAAATGGCACCAGCTGAAATGAGCGTTAACTATATTCGGTTGATTATGGATTTCTTCGGAATTACCGATATGGAAGAAGTCATCATTGAAGGGCATAATATGTACCCAGATCGTGCTGAAGAAATTAAAGCTGAAGGCATGAAACGTGTAGAACAAGCAGCAAGCTCGTTAGTTAAAGTGTACGCTTAATGACTGCGTGGAAGGACAACCTTAATTGGTTGTCCTTTTTTCGTTTGGACAGTAAATGTGGTGAATTGGCTAGTATTTCGTGGATTTGGACAGTATTTGAGTCGAATCGGACAGTATTCAACTCAAACTGGACAGTATGTACAATTTTTTCCTATCTAATCAACCGCCCTTTAATGCCCAAGACCGGGAAAGCGCGAAGTCGCGCTTTCCGCTAAACCTATGTGAATTTTTGATTTGGACAGTATTTTGTGTGATTTGGACAGTAAACCATCTGAAACGGACAGTATTTCAGAAATTTGGACAGTATTCAGCCTCAACTCGACAGTAAGTCCAAATAACTGGAAAAATCACCGGCTTTGGATTAGGAAATCCCAATCGGGGTAGATAGGTGATAAAAGCAATTGAGGAGGAATGATGAGGTGCAAAAAGAACGCGAGAGCCAAATTCCACAGGAACAGAAATCGTATTGGAGAGAATATAAGGACATTCCGAGCTACCCTGCTCTACAGGCAAACGAGTCGACTGATATCGCCGTGGTTGGTGGAGGAATGGTCGGTGTCATTAGTGCTTACTTATTAGCGAAAGCTGGCAAAAAAGTAACCTTAATTGAAGCAGGAAAGTTAGTGGATGGGGTAACGGGACGAACCACTGCAAAAATAACGGCGCAGCATGGCTTGTATTATGATTCTTTAATTCAAATAGCAGGAGAAGAACAAGCGAAACTGTACTACCAAGCCAATATGGATGGGTTGAAATTTATTGAAGACACCGCTAAAGAACTGTCAATCGATTGTGATTTTTCTCATCACAATGCGTTTGTTTATGCCAATACAGCTGCTGGAGCTAAGCAAATTGAAAAAGAAGCTGAAGCTTATAGGAAGTTAGGCATTGACGGTGAATTGGCAAAAGATGAAGTAGAATTGCCGTTTGCTGTGGAAGAAGCCATTGTCATGCGCAATCAAGCGCAATTTCACCCAGTGAAGTTTTTAGCAGGCTTAGTAAAAGAAATTGAACGGCTCGGCGGGAAGATTTATGAACAAACGCGAGCGATGAAAATTTTAAGCAAAAATGATCCGGTCATTCAAACGGAAAACCTGTCTCATTTATCGTGCAATAAAGTTATTGTCGCCAGTCATTATCCTTTTAATGATTTTGATGGCATGTACTTTTCGCGTTTAACGGTCAATCGTTCGTATGCGATTGCGGCTAAAGTGAGTGGGAAAGTTCCAAATGACATGTACATTAGTGGAGACATGCCTTCTCGATCTTTGCGTTACGCACCAGGTGAAAATGGCGAAAAGTTATTGTTAATTGGTGGCGATGGTCACGCTACGGGTAAAAGTTCGAGCGAAACGATCGAGCATTATTACAATCTTGAAAAATTCGGCCACGAACATTTTGGAATTGAGGAAATTCCATATCGCTGGTCATCACAAGATATGACCACACTTGATACAATTCCTTATATCGGGACGATTACAGCTGGATACAACAATATTTTAGTGGCTACTGGATTTCACAAATGGGGAATGTCAAACGGTGCATTAGCTGGAATGCTGCTGAGTGATCAAGTGCTTGGCAATGAAAATCGATACGCACCGGTGTTTGATCCGACGCGCACAAAAGTGAAAACCAAAGATGCGATGAGTTTTGCAAAAGACAATGCTTCAGTTGCGAAGTCATTAGTTACAGGGAAGCTAAAAAGGCCATCCAAAACAGTGGAAGACTTGGCTAAAGACGAGGGCTCGCTCGTTAAAGTTGGTAAGAAAAAAGCAGGAGGTTACCGCGATGAATACGGGCAAGTTCATCTAGTGGATACGGCGTGTACGCATATGGGGTGTGACGTTAAGTGGAATGATGCCGAACGTTCGTGGGATTGTCCTTGCCACGGCTCGCGTTTTTCGTATACAGGAGATGTGTTAAATGGACCAGCTGTAAAACCTCTTAAAAAAATAGAAACAGAACTATAGAAAAAAGGCAGTGAGGAAAAATTTCCTCACTGCCTTTTTAAAATTTATTCAGCTGGGTTAGCTTGAATTTCTAAATGAATTTTAATGTCTTCGCCCACCATTACGCCGCCTGTTTCAAGCGCTTGGTTCCATGTAAGGCCGAAATCTTTGCGGTTTACTTTCCCATCTACATTGTATGCAACAACTTCAACGCCCCATGGGTTCGTGCCTTTCCCGTTATATTCTACATCGAAAGTTACTGGATGAGTTACACCTTTCATCGTAAGGTCGCCAGTCATTGTATATTCGTCGCCTTTTTTAACGATTTCATTTGCGTGAAACGTAATATACGGAAATTGCTCTGCATCAAAGAAATCTGCAGAACGCAAGTGAGCGTCACGATCTTTGTTTTTCGTGCTGATGCTTGCTACCTCGATTTTAAAATCGATCAATGCGCCTTGCAAATCTTCTGCGTCTGCTTCAATTGTTGCTTCGTAAGATGTAAAAGTACCTCTTACTTTTGAAATCATCATATGTTTTACTGAAAACCCAATTTCTGAGTGTGCTGTGTCTACTGTCCATTTTTTCATGTTGCATTCCTCCTAATTTTATTATCTAACGTAAATATAGCAAGTATATATCTTGAAGTCAATACTCTTTAATTAATAAATCTTTAATTTGAGATTAAATTAACTAGTCTTTTGTACTGAACTTTACTTTATTGCTTGTCAAATCAAGATGAAAATTAGATACTAATAGAAGCTATAAGTTAAGAAGGGATTTGCATTAAATGACGAAACAACAATGGTTGACGGATTTACGCAGTTTTTTAACAGACGATCACGTCAAAGTGGATGAGCCGCTACACCTTCATACACTAACTAAAATGGGTGGTCCTGCTGATATTTTTGTGGCACCAACAACTGAAGAAGAAACTGCTTTCACTGTAAAGTATGCATATAAAAATAACATACCTCTATTACTTCTTGGGAATGGCTCGAATATGGTCGTCCGAGATGGAGGGTTTCGTGGAATTGTTCTAACTTTAAAAGGGTTACAGACAATCCTTATAGAAGGTACGAAAGTGTACGCTCAAGGCGGAGCAAACATTAAAAAAGTATCAAAAGCCGCTGCAGCAAAACAATTAACGGGATTCGAGTTTGCTTGTGGAATTCCAGGTTCGATTGGTGGAGCGATGGCAATGAATGCCGGTGCTTACGGCGGAGAAATTAAAGACGTCATTAAACAAGCGACGGTGCTTTCCAAAGAAGGAGACTTGGTCGTTTTATCTAAGGAAGATTTAGGGCTTGGTTACCGGAAAAGTATTATTACTAAAAAAGGCTTTTATGTATTATCTGCCGAGTTCGACTTAGAAGTTGGCAATCCAATGGTCATTGATGCCAAAATGAGTGAATTGACGTATCAGCGAGAATCAAAACAACCATTGGAATTTCCTTCTGCAGGAAGTGTCTTTAAACGACCACCAGGTAATTTTGCTGGAAAGTTGATACAAGATAGTGGCTTGCAAGGAAAAGGATATGGCGGTGCAGAAGTTTCTACAAAACACGCTGGATTTATCGTGAATAAAAACAATGCGACAGCTAACGATTATATTAAGACGATTGAAATGGTCAAAGAAACGGTATTCAAAAATTTCGGTATTGATTTAGAGCTTGAAGTGAAGATCGTCGGAGAAGATTGAAATTGAGTGAAAAAGATGTCCTTTAATGGGGCATCTTTTTTTGTGGAAAAATAGGGGCTTTTGGGTGGGCTATCCTTTTTTATTAAAAGGGATTTATCCTTCGGTAGTCGAATAAAGCACTAAAGAAAAGGGGGAAGATTCATGAGGGGGAAAGTGAAAAACAAAAGATGGCTTAAATGGTTATTTGGCGCGTTAGGAGTACTTGTCATTATAATAGTAGCGCTACTAATTTTTATAAACGTCTTCCTAAACAAGTCGAAGCCACTTATTGAAGGAGAAGTAGCAGTGGAGATTTTAGATAAGGATGCAACAGTTATTCGCGATGATATAGGAGTTCCACATATTAAGGCGGACACGGATGCTGATTTATACCGTGCACAAGGATACGTACAAGCACAAGATCGCATGTTCCAAATGGATCTTTCCCGTAGACAAGCAAGCGGTCAATTAGCAGAAGTTATTGGAGCAGATGCGGTCGATACCGATAAGTTTTTTAGAACCTTTAGTTTACGTGATGCAGCTGAAAAATCTTGGGACGGATATGATGATGAAGCACAGGAAGTATTGGAATGGTATGCAGAAGGCGTTAATGCTTATATGGAGGAAGCAAAAGCAAACAACAGTTTAAGCTTTGAATTTTCTATTCTTGGATACGAACCAACTGAATGGACACCCGTTGACTCGCTGACAATTGGCAAGTTTATGGCTTATGACCTTGGCGGACATTGGAATACACTCGCCGTTCGTCATTGGGCGTTGAACGAGTTTCCAGAAGACAAGGCGCGTGAATTGTTTATAGAATATCCTGAAGATGCACCTGCAATTTTAGCGGCAAACAAACAGCAACAAGTTCAAGTAGCTGGTGAGTTTGATGCGTCGGTGATTCCGCCAGAATTTAACGGCAGCAATAACTGGGTGGTATCTGGTGATAAAACAGCAAGTGGCAAGCCTTTACTGGCGGACGATCCGCATCTTGGTCTGAGCACACCATCTATTTGGTACCAAATGCATTTAGAGTCGCCTGAACAAAACGTCAGTGGCGTTATTTTTGCTGGAATCCCGGGAATTATTTTAGGTCACAATGAAGAAATTGCTTGGGGAGTAACAAATGTTGGCCCCGATGTTCAAGACCTTTACATTGAAACGCCAAACCCCGAAGACCCTACACAATTCGAATACGAAGGACAGTGGGAGCAAGCAGAAGTACGAAAAGAACCTATTAAAATAAAAGACGGAGAAACAGAAGATTTCGAAGTGCTAGTCACAAGGCATGGACCTGTTGTTTCGAATATTCTTTATGATAAAGAACAACCAGGCGCGGTATTTTCAATGCAATGGACAGCATTAGAGCCGACGCTCGAACTGCAAGCAGTGTTGAATTTCAATAAAGCATCTAATTGGAAAGAGTTTGAACTAGCGCTCGAGGATTTTCAAGCGCCTGCGCAAAACTTTGTTTTTGCATCTACAGATGGCACCATTGCCTATAAAGCGAATGGACGCATTCCAATTCGCAAAACGGGAGATGGTCAATTGCCGGTTCCGGGAAATTCGGCAGACTATGGATGGGAAGGCTATGTGCCTTTTGATGAATTGCCGCGATCAGTAAATCCGGAAAATGGGTTTATTGCAACAGCAAACAATGAAGTCATTGATGATTCATATCCTTACCACATTACGGATTTTTGGGCACAACCTTATCGCTATGAACGAATTGCTGAGGTATTAGAAGCATCAGATAATCTGACGGCACAAGATATGATGAATTTGCAAATGGACCAAAAGAATTTATATGCAGCTGAATTTTTAGAAGATATGATCGCTGCTGTACGTGACAGTACAAAAGATTATGATGAAGTTCTGTCGATGCTAGAAGATTGGGATCAAATAGATAGCAAAGATCAAGGCGCGCCACTAATCTTCCATAAATGGATAAAGCAATTGCCTGAAACTTTACTAGCAGATGAATTTCCAAAAGACGTTTATAAAATGCTAGATGGAAAAAATCATATTACAGATGAAATGATGCGAGATGCTTTTGCTGGAAACGAAGGAGTATGGGTAAGTGAATACGGAGGCACAGCAAAATGGCTGGTGGATTCATTGGAAACAGTTGTCGCTGAAATTGAAGAAGAGCAAGGGAACGACTTGGCTGACTGGAGTTGGGGAGAACACCATCAATTAACCTTCCCGCATCCACTAGCAGGCGCATCTCCAATTTTCGCGGAGTTTCTAAATCCAGAGCCGGTACCAATCGGAGGTTCGAATATCACCGTTCAAGCAGCGGCTTTCACGCCAGATGGCGACGTCGACCACGGGGCATCTTGGCGATTTGTTGCAGACCTTTCTGATTTATCTAGCGCTTATCATATTGTAGGACCTGGATTAAGCGGTCATATGAAATCGGATTACTTCCATAACCAAGTAGACGATTGGGCGCAAGGTGATTTTCATAAAACAGAAATAGAAGACGACGTTAAAGGTTCGACATTAATATTAACTGCCGAATAAGTTATACTGGGGAAAAACGGATGTGAGGAATAACCAATGAAACAGATACTAGCGGTAGGACTTGGTGGAATGATCGGAGCGCTTTTGCGTTCTGGAATATACATGGTAGCTGCCGACGGTCTGGGGCTTTGGCTGGTGAACATGATCGGCAGTTTTTTAATCGGCGTGGCAGCCATTCGTTTGTCCCATAAATCGGGGGAACTGCGATTGTTGATTTCGACAGGTCTGCTAGGATCTTTCACAACGTTTTCAGCATTTTCTTCTGCGTGGTTCCATTACCTTGAATCTTCTATTTGGCTAGGTATCGCATTTGCTTTCAGCATGACACTGGCGTGCATTGCGGCAGCAGGTGCAGGGTTATGGGTAGATAGAAAAGAGGTGTCATGATGATTAGCATCGCACTCGGTGGATTTTTAGGAGCGATTACCCGTTATTTATTTTATGTATTTGTTGAAAGTCGTGCATGGCAACCAAAAGTTGCGACTTGGCTGGTGAACAGCTTGGGTTCGTTTGTGCTAGGTTTATTAATCGGAAGTGGAAGCTTATCGGTTTTCTGGATCACTGGATTTTTAGGTGCATTTACAACGTTCTCAACGATGGCTTTGGATGTTGTAAAAGATATTGAAGACAGCAAATGGCTAAAGGGTGGCTTCTATATTACGGCTACTTTAGTTTCCGGAATTGCGTTGTTCAGCTTAGGTTATATTTTATTGCAGTAAAAAACCTCATTATAATTGATGAGGGGCTAGGCAGACACTTCACTTAACTACTTAGTCAATTTGGATATTTATAATGAAGCGGAACGCGTCTGCCTGAAGCGAAATGGGAATTTGGATATTTCTTCGAAAACGTTAAAAGAGCCCTTTGCGAAAATCGCAAAGGGCTCTTCTTTAACTTATTTAACGATAATAACAGGCGATTGTACACGTTTCGCGACTTTATGGCTAACGCTACCAAGCACCATTTCTTGCAGTGAGTTTAATCCGCGGCTGCCGATTAGTACAACATCATAGCCAACTTCATTGGCATGCTTGACGATCGTAGGTCCTGGAATGCCGTGAAGTGTTTTGGTTTCAAAATTAATACCAGCTGAGCGGAAAATTTCTTCGAGCGGAACTAAATGCTTGCGACGTTCCAAATGAACTTCGTCGCTGCTTTGGCCATGAAGAATCTCAGTACGAGCTTTTTCATAATCAATCACATAAAGCAAAGTGACGAATGCTTGTGGATTGGCTTTTGCCATTCTTACTGCTTCATGAGCAGCGCGTTTAGAATGGTCAGAGCCATCTGCTGCAACTAAAATTTTCTCATACATAGAGCATCCTCCTTATGATGTACCTTTACCCGCATTGCTGTAAGTAGCTAACTTATCAACAAGCTTTTGGCTTGAAGAGTTCAACCCGACAATTGTAACAGTTTGCCCTTGAGCTTGTAGTTTGTTCATAACTCGGTCGATCGCACCGACACCAGAGTCGTCCCAAACAGTAGCATCTGTAAAGTCTAAAACAACTTCTTTCGAAACTTCTACGTTGTCGAATTCAGAGACAAAGTCTTGGGAAGAGGCGAAAAATAATTGTCCATGTATCGTATATCTATTCGACACATTGCTTTCCAATCCTTCTTTGCGCACTTCGACTTTGGAAATTTTAGCAGCAAACAGTACTGCACTTAAAATAACACCAGCGAATACACCTTTAGATAAATCATGTGTATAAACAACAACAACAACCGTTAACAACATAACAATTGCATCAGCTTTTGGAGCCGTCGCTAAATACTTGAAAGAACCCCAGTCAAAAGTACCGATACACACCATTACCATAATACCGGCTAAAACTGGCATTGGAATTTGAATAACCCAGTTGCCCAAAACAATAATTAAGAACATCAAAAACACACCTGCAACAAAACTCGACAATCGTCCACGGCCACCAGAACGAACATTAATGCCCGATTGTCCAATCATCGCACAACCTGCCATTCCGCCGAAGAATCCAGTGATGATGTTCGCGATCCCTTGTCCACGTGCTTCTTGGTTTTTATCTGATCCGGTTTCTGTTGCATCATCAATGATTGATGCTGTTAATAAAGACTCTAGTAAACCGATTACAGAAAGTGCCAATGCAGTCGGGAAAATGATTTGCAAAGTTTCAAAGTTAAACGGCACGCTTGGAATGAAGAAGCTTGGCAATGTTTGTGAAATCGTGCCAAGACTGCCGACATTTTGCATATCAATACCCGTGTAAATAACAACACCTGTTAATACGAGGATAGCAATTAATGGAGCCGGAATAGCAGTGAAAAAGCGAGGCAAAATATAAACAATCGCCAACGTAACACCGACAAAAACATAAGTAATCGTATTAATGCCGAAAATAAACGGCACTTGAGCCATGAAAATTAAAATCGCTAATGAGTTAACAAAACCAATCATAACTGCTCTAGGGATAAATTTCATAAAACGCGCAACCTTTAAAAGGCCGAAAATCAATTGCAGCACACCTGTTAAAACAGTAGCTGCGAGTAAATAATCCAATCCGTGATCGCGGACCAATAGCACCATTGCAAGTGCCATAGCACCTGTTGCGGCAGAAATCATACCCGGTCGACCACCGACAAAGGCGATAATCACAGAGATGGAAAACGATGCATACAAGCCAACCATCGGGTCAACCCCAGCGATGATAGAGAAAGCAATCGCTTCTGGTATAAGCGCAAGTGCGACAACAATTCCGGCTAAAATGTCTCCGCGAATGTTACCGAACCATTGCTCTTTGTAAGATAAAGTATTCAAAAATTCCCACTTCCTTCTATATTAATTTGTATTAATACCGTATCCAGTAAATCAGTATGCAGTTTGTTGAAAGTAGGCAATAAGAAAAATTTCTTCTTTTTTCCTTTTCCACAAGCGGAAAATGTTTTTTCAATTATAGGCTATAAAACTGTATCACCTTTTTTTTCAGATGTAAATACAATTCATTCAAACGCAGGTTTGACTGTGGAGGTTTGAGCGAATATACTGAAGAAAACAATCAAATTCTTATTTGAATGAAAGAGGTGTCCCATGAAAGAGTTATGTGAAGTGACCAACGTCAATTCTGAGCTTGTCGACCGAGTGAAAGAGAATATGGTTGATCTTGTGGATGTAGCAAATTTATTTAAGGCATTGGCGGATGAAACAAGACTAAAGATTGCTTATGCTTTAACAATAGAAGAAGAAATGTGTGTGTGTGACATTGCGGCCGTAATTGGCTCGTCCAATGCCACAGCTTCTCATCACCTGCGTTATTTACGTGACCGTGCATTAGCGAAATCAGAACGTAAAGGAAAGCAAATCTTTTACTCTTTATCAGATAACCATGTCCGCGAATTGGTAATGATTGCTCATGAACATACGAAAGAAGGTGTGGAAATTGGTTAAAACTTACCGGCTAGAAAATTTATCGTGTACAAGTTGTGCGGCCAAATTCGAAAAAAATGTTCGAGGGTTGCCTAATATAAAAAATGTCAATTTAAATTTTGGCGCTTCTAAACTAACAATTGATGGCGATGTATCAATTGAAGCACTTGAAAAGGCGGGGGCTTTTGATCATATTCGTGTTTATCCGGAAAAAGAAAAAATTAAGGTGGTTCCATTTTATCAACGAAGACAAACAGTAGAGACAGCTTTTTCTTTACTATTGTTAATCGCGGGGATTATTGTTTCGTTTCAAGCGAGTGAAACAAACCCTTGGGCCATCACATTATTTGCAGGTTCCATGGCAATTGGTGGGTACCATATGTTCTGGACTGGCTTAAAAAACTTACGTGAGTTTCAGTTTGATATGAAAACGTTAATGACTATCGCCATTATTGGTGCGGTCATTATTGGTGAATGGCGAGAAGGAGCAGTTGTTGTTTTTCTTTTTGCTGTTAGTGAAGCATTAGAGTCATTTTCGATGAACAAAGCGCGTCAGTCGATTCGCAGTTTAATGGATTTAGCACCAGCACGAGCGTTAATCCAACGTGCGGGTAAATTGATCGAGTTGGATACAGAAGATATTCGCATCGGAGACGTTTTAATCGTCAAGCCCGGACAGAAAATTGCGATGGACGGCACAGTTCTTCGCGGAGAGTCTGCTGTTAACCAAGCAGCGATTACTGGGGAATCGCTTCCCGCGGTTAAATCTGTGGGAGATGAAGTATTTGCCGGCACCATGAACGAAGAAGGTGCGTTAGAAGTCACTGTTACGAAACGAGTTGAAGATACGACAATTGCTAAAATTATTCATTTAGTCGAAGAAGCGCAAGCTGAAAAAGCACCAACTCAAAAGTTTATCGATCAATTTGCTAAATATTATACGCCTGCAATTATTGTCATTGCTTTTTTAGTAGCGCTAGTACCTGGCTTTATAACGGGTAACTGGGAGTTGTGGGTTTATCAAGGATTAGCAGTACTTGTTGTTGGCTGTCCATGTGCTTTAGTTGTTTCAACACCAGTAGCGATTGTAACGGCGATTGGTAATGCGGCACGACAAGGTGTCCTCATTAAAGGGGGCATCCATTTAGAAGAAACAGGGCAGATTAAGGCGATTGCTTTTGATAAAACTGGGACATTAACAAAAGGTTATCCCGAAGTAACAGACGTAATCGCACAAGGCACTATTCTAGAAGAAGAAGTGTTAAAGCTAGCAGCATCTGTAGAAACCATGTCACAGCATCCGTTAGCAAAAGCGATTTCTAAAAAAGCGGCAAGCACGTATCCTTCTGAGAACTTTAAGTCGGTTACAGGAAAAGGCGCCTATGCCACAGTCAATGATGAAAGCATTTACGTTGGCAGTTTAAATTGGGCAGAAGAAAAGGGCTTACGTATTCCTGAAAAAGCGCGTAAACTTCAAGAGAGTGGAAAATCTGTTACTGCCGTGTTTTCTGAAACCGTACTATTGGGCATTATCGCAATAGCAGATGCTATTCGCTTAGAAAGTCCATCTATTATTAAGCAGTTAAAAGCAATGGGAATCGAGCAAACCATCATGCTGACAGGAGATCATCCAACAACGGCAACCGCCATTGGTTCAGAAATCGGGGTCACAGATGTTCGAGCCGGTCTCATGCCAGAAGACAAATTAGCAGCGATAAAAGATCTTCAAAAACAATATGGGCGAGTCGCTATGGTTGGGGATGGCATTAATGACGCCCCTGCGTTAGCTGCTTCAAGTATTGGAATTGCAATGGGCGGAGCAGGGACAGATGCAGCGTTAGAAACAGCAGATATTGCGCTAATGGCGGATGATTTGGAAAAACTTCCATATACAATTCGACTCAGCCGAAAGACATTGCGTATAATAAAAGAAAACATCGTCTTTGCATTAGGGCTCAAGGTAATGGCATTGCTCTTAATCATTCCTGGCTGGTTAACTTTATGGATCGCAATCTTTGCGGATATGGGTGCCACGCTATTGGTGATTTTAAATGCGTTACGTCTTGTGAAAGTTCAGAAGTGAGGTACGTTTGGAGGTTATGTATTGAGATTAACAGAATGGACAATGGAAGAGCAGGAACAGCTAATTCATTTTATGACAACAAATTCTTGGCCTTTTCACGGGCATGAACACCCAGTCCGGGCTTTAATTGAGAAAACAATTGAAGAGGGCGGCTATAAATCAGACCAAGTCACAACGTTTTGGATTGAAAACGAAGATAAAAAACAAGTGGGCTTGGTACAAATATTTGATCTGCAAGACGACATTCCATTGTTTGACTTGAGAATTGCGGATCCTTATCGAAACAAAGGTTATGGACCTAAAGCTTTGAAAATGGTAGCGGATTATGTTTTTTCGCTACCAGAAAAGAAAATTCGTTTAGAAGGCAATACACGCCATGATAATTTTGCGATGCGTAAAGCGTTTGAACGAACGGGTTTTGTTAAAGAAGCTCATCTGCGACAAGCTTGGTTTTCGCCGCGAGAAAATCGGTATTACGATGCAGTAATTTATGGCATGACGCGTGAAGACTGGCAAGCAGGGATTACTACGCCGGTTCTATGGGATGATGCTGTACTTGAAACGAAAGCACCGCCATTCAATCCGGTCTTACTCGATTTTCCGGAAGAATTTGAATCAGAACGACTGCTGATTCGGGCACCAAAAAGAGAAGATGCAAAGGCTAATTATGAAGCAGTTATGCATTCACTAGAGTCGTTTCGACCTTGGTTACAGTTTGCGCAACAAAAGCCTGAACTTGCCAAAATTGAAGCAACATTAATTGAAGCAGAAGCAAATTTTAAATTGCGTAAAGATTTGCGTCTGCACTTTTTCTTAAAAGAAACCGGGCAATTTATCGGCTCTACGGGATTACATCGCATCGATTGGGAAGTGCGTAAATTTGAAATTGGTTATTGGGTAGACAGTCGCTTTGAAGGCAAAGGATTTGTTTCAGAAGCGGTCGACCGAATTACACGTTTTGCTTTTGAAGAGTTAGGGGCAAACCGTGTCGAAATTCGCTGCGACCCAGACAATGTCCGAAGCCGTGCAGTGGCGAACCGCCTGAATTTTGAATTGGAAGGTGTTTTACGTAACGATTCGATATCTCGAGTAGATAACAAACTTCGTGATACATGCGTATATGCCAAAATTCGAGAAGAATAGCATTTTGCAAACGCAAGATCGGGAAGTATGAAATTTCCTTTCCTGCCTTTGCTTAGAAACTGACTCAACAAAAAAGGTTGACCCTGAAGCCGTTTATCACGACTCTTGGGTCAACCTTTTATGTGTTTTTCATGCTATGGTTATAAACCTTTACGACCGGTAACCAAATTGATAACTAAAATGATTGCAGCAATAATTAATAAAATGTGTATTAGACCGCCTGCTACGTCCATTAAGAATCCGATAAGCCATACTACAATAACAACTGCAAGAATAATCCAAAGAATACGTGCCATGTTTTTCACCTAACCTTTCTGTAATCACTATTTTGATTATAGTAATACGTACCCCAGAGATAATTACCTTAAACCTTTCTGAAAAAGTGAATTGTTTTAGCTGAACTCAGTCCAGTTGTTTCAATGATGGTGGTATAGTAAACTGAACATAGCTAAGTGAGGGAGGAAAGAATTTTGCCTACTCCAAGTATGGAAGACCATATTGAAATCATCTATTCTTTAATTGAGCAAAAGGGCTATGCGCGTGTATCAGATATCGCGGAGGCCTTATCCGTGTTGCCTTCTTCTGTGACTAAAATGGTACAGAAGCTGGATAAAGACGGATACTTAATATACGAACGTTACAGAGGTCTCGTGTTGACGCCAAAAGGTCAAAAATTAGGCAAGCGGCTATTAGAACGACATGGCTTACTGGAACAGTTTCTACAGTTGATCGGTGTAGATGAAGAACGGATTTATGAAGATGTTGAAGGTATTGAACATCATTTGAGCTGGAATTCAATCGACCGGATTGCTGATTTGGTCCAACTACTGGAAGAAAGCCCGGATTTTACGGAAAAACTTAAGCAAATGAAAGCAACAGGAAAAGAAAGTTAAAGATAATAGGAGGAACTAATTATGGCTTTACACCCAGGGTTAAAAGCAACATTACAAGTAAAAGATCGTTCAACGTCACAATGGATCTTATCAGATGGTTCAGGCGATGAAGTAATGATGAATGCATCAGAAATAGAAGAAGGTCAGGAGATTGGAGAGGAAATTGAAGTTTTTCTTTACCGCAATCGCCAAGGGGGCGTTTCGGCAACACCAATGATTCCACATATTTTGCCAAGTGAATATGGCTGGGCAAAAGTCTTGAAAGTATCACAGCGTGAAGGAGCGGTAGTCGATATCGGTACAACACGCGAAGTTTATTTATTACCAGCAGATCTTCCGCAAATTTTGGAATTGTGGCCAAAACAAGGTGACCATATCTTTATGACGCTTCGTACAGATCGCCACGGTGATTTATATGGACGTTTAGCTACAGAAGAAAAGGTGTTGGAATTGATGGCGCCAGCTCCAGAAACTCTTTTCAACCAAAATGTACAAGCGCGTGCTTATCGTCTATTGCCGGTTGGGACATTTATGTTGTCAGTACCAGAGATGCACCGAATCTTTGTCCATGAAACAGAGCGGAGTGAAGAACCACGCTTAGGAGAAGAAAAAACAGTACGCATTATCGGCGTAAAAGATGATGGTACATTGAACGGTTCGTTACTTCCTAGAAAACAAGAACGGTTAGCAGACGATGCCGAAGAAATTATGCGTTATTTAGAAGAGTCAGGCGGAAAAATGCCATTTACGGATAAATCTTCACCAGACGAAATCCAAGAAATTTTCGGTATGAGTAAAGCTGCTTTTAAACGAGCACTCGGTAAGTTGTACAAAAACCGTCAAATCATCCAAGAAGAAGGATGGACAAAGTCGACGAAGTAAAGGAACCTTTTCAAGTTAATTTCGTATTAATTTGAAGAAAGGGGCAAGTTCAAATGAAAAAAATAATTACTGTTATAGCATTACTGTTTACACTATCAGTTGTACTACCTTCCTATAGTTCGGCAAATGTCGGCATCAATGAGAAGTTTGGTTTGCCAATCGTCGTTTACGGTGGCAATTTATCAGCTGATGAAAAAGCATCTGTAGCTGAGAGCTTAGATGTTGCAGGGGAAGTAGATGTAGAAGAAATTGAAGTAACGGGTCAAGATTTGATCAAGTACATTAAAGACGGTGATTCTCGTGCCAATATGTATTCATCAGCCAAAATCACACGTAAAGATGAAGGTGCGGGCTTGGTCATTGAAATCGTAACACCTGATAATATTACACAAGTAACAACAGAAATGTATGCCAATGCCATGTTGACTGCTGGCATTGAAAACGCAACAGTAGAAGTAGCGGCACCAAAAGCCGTTACAGGGCATTCAGCTCTGGTCGGAATTTATAAAGCTTACGAAGTAAATGGAGAAGCACTAGATCCAGAACGTACTGACGTAGCTAACGATGAATTGACAGTAGCTACGGAGCTTGTAGACGGTGGCGTTGGGGACGATGAAGTTAGCGAGTTGTTAACAGAAATTAAAAAGCAAATTGCTGAAAAAAATCCGGCTTCGCGTGAAGAAGTAGAACAAATTGTTGAAGAGCAATTAGATAAGCTTCAAATTGAGTTGAGTCCGGAGGATCGTCAGTTATTAGTGGATTTAATGGATCGCATTCGTCAACTAGATATCGATTTCTCAAAATGGTCTACACAACTGGAAGATTTGAGCAAAACCATTGAAGATAAAATCACTACGATCGTTAATGACGAAGGATTTTGGGCAAGTGTAAAAAAATTCTTTAAAAATATAGCGGATACAGTAAGTGGTTGGTTCAACTAAATGAAAACAGGCAAACCTTTAAAAAGGATTGCCTGTTTTTTTGTTAAAGCTCAATATCTTGAGGAGAACAAAAGTCAGTGATAGTATAAAGTTAATATCTTGAATTGGAGATAAATGGGGAGGGGTATGAATGAAGTTGGAAGGTATTCATCACGTTTCGGCGATAACAGCCAATGCTGTTGCCAACCATGATTTTTTTACTCGGATTCTTGGGTTGCGTTTAGTTAAAAAGACAGTCAATCAAGATAATCCTTCTTCTTATCACTTGTTTTATGCGGATGCTGTTGGGACGCCAGGTACGGATATGACGTATTTTGATATTCCTATGGCAGGACGTACTCATCCTGGTGTATCGAGTATTAGCAATACGGCATTTCGTGTGAAAAACGTTGAGGCATTAGATTATTGGGTAGACCGATTTGATCGATTTAACGTGCCTCACGGAAAAGTAGAGCAACGCTTCAATCGTTCGACTTTAACATTTCAAGATTTTGAAGGCTCTAGATTAATGTTAGTCGTTGACGATGGCAGTGGAATCGAATACGGCATTCCGTGGACAAAAAGTGGCGTGCCAGAAGAATTTGCGATTGTTGGATTAGGTCCTGTTCGATTAACGGTCCGAAAGGGCGATAAAACAGCAGCTGTCCTAACCACCATTATGGGATTTGAACAAATAGGAGAATATCCATCAACTGTAGAAGGTCAAAAAGATATTTTAGTCTTTTCAACAGGAGATGGCGGTCCTGCTGGCGAAATACATTTAGAAGAACGGTCGGACCTTCCGCCGGAACGTCCCGGAAGAGGAAGTGTCCATCATGTTGCGTTTCGCATCAAAACGGATGAAGACTATCACAAATGGAATGAGCATTTGCGGTCAAATGGTTTGATGACTTCAGGAGAAATTGACCGTTATTACTTTAAGGCTATATATTTTAGGGAACCTAATGGGATTCTCTTCGAATTATCGACAGATGGTCCAGGATTTGCAACTGATGAATCGATTGACAGTTTAGGAAATGGGCTTGCGTTACCGCCATTTCTAGAAGTTAAGCGGAGTCAAATCGAAGCGTCCTTAAAACCACTGGACACCGAGTAGAATAGGGGGAAAAAGGAAATGGATTTTAAATTAGTTGAATTAGGTAGTGATGAATTTGCTTATCGCCTTGAAGATGAAGGTGTAATGAAAGGTGAAATCGCTTGGACGCAATTGGCGGATGTGATGGTTATTGAGCATACGTTTGTTGACGAATCGCTTCGCCATCAAGGATTGGCTAAAAAACTTTTAGACCAAACCGCAAGCTTTGCTCGTGAACATGATTATAAGGTAGAACCTGTTTGTTCTTACGCAGTATCTGCTTTTGATCGTTACAACGACTATGACGATATTAAAATATAAAATAGACACACAAAAAGCAATCCGCTATCAATTGAGTGGATTGCTTTTGCTAATGCTCTACTATGTAGTTTTTCATTGGGTTCCTCCGTTTTAAATGCTTGTCATTAAGAAAACGATAGCTGTTAAAATTGAAGCTCCACCAACACCGTACATAAAATCAGCTTGACTAAAAATTAGATTTTTTTCCATTATTTAGCTCCCCTTTCAAATCTTTGTTATTCTTTGTTATTAGTAAACTACCCGTTTAAGAGCTCGTTAAACAGGTTTTATTAACTTTATTAAGGGAAAAGAAGACGAAAGGCATTAATTTTTGTTTTGTGAGTACAAAGCTAATTAGAAGGGGTGAAGAGAATGGTTCAGGAGACCGTAAATAGAGCAGGGGAAAAAGTTCTTGGTATTATCGGAATCGTATTTAATATTTTAGCAATGGCATTAATTGGGTTTGCGATGGCAAGTTACTCCAGTACACCAGAATTCCGACAATCTATCGAAGATGCAATGAGAGCAGATCCAACTATGACAAACCCTGAAGAAGTAGAAATGATGATGGACATGATGTCTTCAGGTTTTAATGTTATGGGGTGGGTTATGATCGCAGCGTTAGCACTCAGCACAGTACTAGCAATTATTGCTATTGTAAATCTTCGTAAAAAAGGGAACGCATCTGCAGCAGGTGTTTTATTTATCTTGGCAGGTTTGTTTGCAGGGTTGTTATCATTAACGTCTATTCTATTTTATATAGCAGCTATTATGTGCTTTGTTCGCAAACCGCGAGTGCAAAGTAAACAGAACTTGCGTGATGATGATTTCAAGTATCAAGAAGATGAGTTCCACCGTAAAGAAGATTCGTTTCATAACGAACATACAACGCATAAAGACGATGACACACCTTATCGTCCGTTATAAAGTTACGATTTAAAAGCCGCTACCTATAAGGTAGCGGCTTTTAAATCGTAAACATATTTAGCAGTTTGCAAAGGATGTCCTTCGAATAATTCTTCGAATTCTTCTAAAAACTGAAAGCCGTTTGCTTCATAGAAGTTACGGCCTTTCTTATTTTCGCTTTCAACATAAACGAATAGCTGGTTGCCATTAAGTAAATGGCTTAAGCCAGTCGTGAACAATTGTTTGCCATAACCAGAACGTTGAAATTCAGGTTTCATGTAAATAGCAATCAGTTCAGCATCGCCGTCTTCATCGACTTTCGTGAAATTGGCGAACCCGACAGGCTCTCCTTCGTGTTCTGCAAGTAATATAATGGTTCTCTTTAAACGCATCTCCATCATAGGAGTAGAATATGATTTATCTAGAAAACTTTCTTGGACTGTTGAGGGAATGATTCCAGCGTATGTGTCATTCCAACTAACTTTGGCAATTTCCTGAACAGATGTGATATCTGCGGATGTACCGGTGCGAATCATGCAATCACCTCTAAAATTCTTTATGCAATCATACCAAAAAAAGAGGGGAATAGCCACTAATGTAGAATAAGTAAAAACAAAGGGAGGGTGTTTTATGGAGTGGAAGATTTGTCAATTTGACGATTTAAGCGCAAGACAATTATACGACGTGCTTAAGTTGCGTGTTGATGTGTTTGTAGTGGAGCAAAACTGCCCCTACCCAGAGTTGGATGGTTTGGATCAGCAGTCGGTTCACCTTGTGTGTAGAGAAAAGGAAGATGTGTTAGCCTATGCTCGTTTAGTGCCAGCTGGTGCCAAATATGAAGTACCTTCTATAGGTCGCGTTATTGTACATAAAGATGCCAGAGGACGTGGTTTGGCAAAAGAGTTGCTAGAGCGCAGCATTGAATACATTTCAACTGAATGGCATGCTGAGGCGATTAAACTGCAAGGGCAAGTTTATTTGCAGGAGTTCTACGAATCTTTTGGATTCCAGCCAATATCAGAAAGCTATGACGAAGACGGCATTCCTCACGTAGACATGAAACGAACTCGTGTGGAAATGTAATGTTTTTGACATATAAAAAAGGGTTAACAGCATAAATATTAGGGTAAACATTGGTATTAGACAAATACGAAAAGAGAAAAAGGAGTGCTGCAAAATGGCAAGAGGAAGAGGTCTCCTAATGGCAGGTTTAGCTGCTGGAGCATATGCATATTTTAAAAATCCTGAAAACCGTGAAAAAGCCACAAAGGCTTTCAATGATGCGAAAGTGAAGGTGAACTCTTATATGGAATCACAAAACCTAGATAAGTCAGGAAACACAAATCCAAATCCCGATGAACCATCCGACACTTTAGAGGATCCACAAGAGGATATGGTTGCAGAAGGTGGAGCAACAACGACTATTCAGTATTATAATGAGCAACAACAAAAGAAAGAAGAAACAGATTCAGAAGATGTAAAGCTATCATCAAATGACGTAAGCGAAGAAAAGGCTGAAAATACAGATTCTGCTACTCCTGAAAACAAAGTAAATACGGATAACTTATAAAAAAAGGATGGTCTCTGACCATCCTTTTTTTATACTAATTATTTTTTGAAAGTCAGTCCATTTGTAATAGCGGCCATAAGCAATAAGGAACCACTAACAATAAATCCTTGATTTGGATTTAATGCTAGAGCGCCAGTGATACCAGAACCAACCACCACACCTGCAGAGAAAAACGCATAAAAATAACCGTAAGATCGTCCGCGGGAAGTGATATTAGTCGAATCAATCAAAATAGAATTGATAGAAGGGAATAATAAAGCAAAGCCTATGCCATAGGTACACATGCCGATATAGAGTAAAGGTTCAGTTGATACGGAGCTTATGTAAAACAAGGAAGTGCCCATGACCGTAAATCCTGCGATTAATGTGTAAATCGGTTTAACAAGGTCAAAAATTCGATTAACAGGAAGTAAGAATACCAATATAGCAGAAATTCCAAAGGCACTTAACAATAAACCACTGAGTTGAGAGTCTAAATCGAGCGCATTAACTTTAAGAGGAAGCATGTAAGCCAAAACCCCTTGTGAGAACATCAAGAAAAAAGCACCTGAAAAAGAACGGAGTAAGCCAGTATTTTTCAAAATATCTAATAGAGAAGAGGGATGTTTAGGTGTGTTTCCCTTTTTTATAAGCGTTTGACGCAATAATAAGAATGCAGCGATACCAATAGAGAAAAGTAGGATTCCGGTTAACAACATGGTATCTGGAACACTATTACGGCTTGTATAAATGGCGCCATACGCAGGACCGAGAATGGCTGCTAAACCAATAAATGCGCCGGATACTGCAGATTCTTTCCCACGCTTGTCCGAACTTGTTCGGTTAGCTAAGTAGGTGAAAGCGGCCGGAACTGTTAATCCAGCTGCAAGGCCGTGAAGAAATCGCACCGCTAACAAACTATAGGGATCATCGATTAACGAATAGCTAAATAGCGTAACACTTGTGGACAATAAGCCAATTACTAAAATGGCAAATGGTCCTTTGCGATCTGAGAAAATTCCAGAAATAATATTTCCGAAAGTATTAGATAACGAATACATGCCGACTGCTAATCCAGCGATAAAAGGACTTGCGCCTAACGATACCGCGTAAGGACTTATGATGGGAAGTTGAGCAAACAAGTCGAAGAAAGAAAAAAAGATAATAAGGTAAATAAAAATACGCAAGGCAGTTCCTACTTTCCTAAACAAATTGCAGTTATTTTGGTTTGTGCATCTTGATGTAAGGGGAAAGACAGCTATAGTTGCTTATATTATACCATCGGAGGTCATATGATGAAAAAAGCCATGTTTATATTAAATCCATCGTCGGGAAAAGAACGTGCTTCTGAGTACCGTGGACAAGTAGAAGAAACGCTTGCCTCAATGGGATACGAAGTAGATACAAGAGAAACAGAAAAAGAAAAAGATGCTACGAATTTCGCAAGAGAAGCTTGCGAAAAGGAATATGATTTCATCGTAGCAATGGGCGGCGATGGTACCATTAACGAAGCTGTCTCGGGAATAGCGGAACAGCCACATGAACCTTTGTTTTCATTAATCCCGCTGGGCACCGTTAATGATTTTGCGCGTGCTTTAGGAATTTCCTTAGATCCACCCGAAGCAATTGAAGCACTCAAAACAGGTCATGAGAAAAGAGTAGATATTGCTAAAGTTGGCGATCACTACTTTATGAATATATTAGCAATCGGAGATGTAGCAGAATCTACATACGACGTAGATCCTGAGAAAAAAACTAAATTAGGGGCGCTAGCTTACTTTATCGAAGGAGTAAAAGCAATCTCCGCTGATACGGAAACTTATTTTGAAGTCGAACATGATCATGGAACGTGGTCTGGTGAAGCAAAATTAATACTAGTTGCATTGACTAATTCAGTAGGCGGATTTGAAAAACTCGCACCAGAAGCTTTGACAGATGACGGGCTACTGCACCTTTATATCGTGAAAAATGCTGCGTTACCTGGATTTGTTCGTATTGCCACTTCTGTAATCAGGGGGAAATTGGAAGAGGACCCAGCTGTTGAAGTAGTTCAAACGACAAAGGTAGCTATTAAAACGAATGAACCGTTATCTAGTAACATTGATGGAGATGAAGGTTGTACAACTCCGTTTGTGATAGATATTTTACCCCGTCATATCCGTGCGCTCATTCCACCGGATAAAGACGAATAACTCTATTTCTTCACTATGTTTCTTTTAAAGCTTAATAAGAAGGCGTCACAAGCAAGCTATTTACTAGGGTTTGCTTTGTTTTCCTGTTAAAATTAAGTTTTGTAAAGTAATAATGAAACTTTTTTCCATTAAAAACGTTTTATATAGTATAAATTTTGTATTAAAACATTACTGAAGACATATGGTAAAAAATGATTGCATAGAGCAAATGACACAAAAAAAATACAAAAATAGCAGTTTTACTCTATTATTTTGACTTATTTCAGTATATAGTTGAGATAATGTCGGAAAAACTTGTACAAAGAAAGACGGGGAAACCATGAATATTATCACTGCACCAACTATTCAAGAAACTATTTCAAAAATTTTCATGAATGAAACAGAAAATTTAAACCAAATTGATGGGTTGGATAAATTTTTTGAAGTTGAGACACAATTAATGTATGAAATTCATCACTTGGAAAAAGAGCGTGCGAAAGAAACATTGAGAGAGTTAATCGATATGCTTTCACTTCGTTCAGAAAAAAACATTATCCGATCAATCCGTAACTATTACATCATCTTGTCTTCTGTTATGGCGAGAAAACTTTACGAAATGCGTGTGCCGCCTAAAAAAGCGTTTGCTTTTAATGCAGCCTGTGTAGAGTTAGTGGATAAGCATATGAATGATTCGGAATTCATGTTTGTTGCAGACGAGTTGATAGAGTTTTTCGTATCGATTATTTCCGAACGCAAGCAACCTTCTTTTGGTCACCAAACGGTCAATAAAGTTGTTATTTACATCAATGATGAAGTAGAGCGTGATTTGTCGGTCGAAGAAATTGCTAAACATTTCAATATCTCGACAAGTCATTTATCACGTATCTTTAGAGAACACGCTGGTATTACACTTGTTGAATACTTAAATGTTCGCCGCGTAGAAGAATCCCAATACTACCTTCGTCACTCAGACAAAGGGATTTCAGAAATTTCCAAGCAATTTCATTTCTGTAACCAAAGTTACTTTACGCGAATCTTTAAAAAATATACGGAAGTTACACCAAAGCAATTCCGTGATAGTCAGCATATTCCGTATTTCCGTTATACATTACCGAACGCTAAGTAAGGAGAAGAAATTCTCCTTTTTTTTTCGGCTTTTTTTAATACAGTCTCGTTTTGAAGTGCCGTAATTCTGTCACAAAAATGAAAAACTTTAATCGTGTTCTTTCCATGGATTGAATTTTGTTCGGCTTATCGTTATACTTCATAGTAGCTAAAAAAGGTGAAGGTGACTAAATTGAAAAAGAAAATTACATTATTAATGATGATGGCATTCGCTGTTGTTTTGTTGAGTGGCTGTTCGGCAGTAGAAAACAAAGAGGGTATGTTTTATACTGTTTTTGTTAAGCCGTTTGACGTGTCATTGAATTATTTGGGTGACTTGTTTGGCGGTAGTTATGGTTTGGCTATTGTAGTTATTACCATTATTATTCGTTTAGTATTAATGCCGTTTATGCTACGTACATATAAACGTCAACAAGGGATGAAAGTCAAAATGGATGCGATGCGTCCTGAAATGGAAGACATCCAAAAGCGTTTGAAAGAAACAAAAGACAAAGAAGAACAAATGAAATTGCAACAAGAGATGATGGGTCTTTACAAAAAACATGAAGTAAACCCATTGAACATGGGATGCTTGCCTGTTGTTATCCAAATGCCGATTATTATGGGTCTGTATTTTGCCATTCTGCATTCACCGGATGTTCAAGCACACGAATTCTTGTGGTTTAGCTTAGGTTCACCGGATATCATTATGACTTTGATTGCAGGTGCGGTTTATTTCTTCCAGGCAAAAGTATCGTTATGGACGATGCCAGAACAGCAGCAAAAGCAGATGAAGTTGTTTATTTACATTTCACCGATTATGATTATGTTCATTTCATTTACATCAATGGCGGCTTTACCAGTTTACTGGACAGTCGGAGGGATTTTGTTGATCATCCAAACCTTTATCGGTCGTAAATTCTATTCGAATCATCCAGAAAAAGCACTTGAGTCAGTAGAAGAGAAAAAAGAATAACAGGAAGCCGGCAATGATTGCCGGCTTTCTTTTATGGGGGATGCTTATATGAATATGAAATTAGTGCAAGGTGTAATAATCGCTCTTTTGAGCGTGACGTCACTTACTTTTTTAATATTTGGCTATTTAGAAGTGGCTGTACTGTTTATGACTGTGCTTTTCGCTATGACAAATAGCTTTCGTTATCGTCAGATGAAAGCGCAAGGAATGCATAGAGAAGCTAAATGGATGCTTGGGATGTCCGTCACTTTTGGCGTATTGTTTTTCGTTGTATTAGCAACTATTTTATTTTAAAAAGAACAAAAGCACGATCTCTTTTATAGAGATCGTGCTTTCAGGTCGCAGACAAAAGAATTGTTATGTTTGTTAACGAATAAATATTCATCTTATCCTATATACTGGATCCTTCGCTCCATGCGGACGCTTTCCGCGGACGAAGTGCTGAGCCTCCTCGTCGCAAGCTCCTGCGGGGTCTCATCACTCCGTTTTTCCGCAGGAAAGTCAGTGACCAAAGGGACTTCGGGCAATGGCTTTGCGACGAAGCTAGCGCAGCGATGCAGGAGCATATCTTTGCCCTTCGCCGCATTGCGCTTCGGATCCTTGTATGATTACTCATTAATTCTCTTGAAAAGTGGAATCACTGGTTACTCTCTCTAATTAGAGCTATATGCTAACAACCGTTCTGGCCACGAAGACTCCTATGGGACAGCGAAAGCTGAAGACCCCGCAGGAATAGCATTGGCCGAAGCCTGCGAGGACAAGCTTTTGCGACGAAGCTAGCGCAGCGATGCAGGAGCATGGGTTTTCAGTGACGAGGAGGCTGAAGCTGAGCCCATGGAAAGCGCAGTGGCCAGAACGGTTGTGGTTATACACAACTATACATTTTCAATAGACTTTGTCTACAGTCTGAAAGCACGATCTCTTTTATAGAGATCGTGCTTTTTGTGTATATTCATATTTTTCTTTCATGCGCTCTTCAAGTAAGGTATCCAATTGATTCATTAATGTTTGAATATCATTTTCTGATATTTGGTTCACTATCGACAGCTCCTTAGGTGTTTATACATAGTTATTCGTAGAAAAAATGCATTTATGGGGGTATATAGTTGAGGTAACGAAATTTTATTTTTGTGCAGTTTATAGGATTAAAAATCCATTTTAAATATATGTTTTCTAAGTTAAATGATTTTCTACAAATACTTAGATAGTTGTCGTAACTATTACAGGAAAATGCTATAGGTTAACAAAGAATTTCGTCGAAATAAATGGTAGAATAAGAAAGATATCGATAGAAGGAAGGCTTATTATGAAGTTTTTAGATCAATTAAAACAAAAGAATAAAAAGTTTTATATAAAATGGACGATGATTGGTGTATCAGCAATTATGGCGGCGTTAGCGGCAATGTGGTTATATATCCATAATTGGGATGCTCAACAAAGCATGAATGCATTAATGGATGTCGTAACAATTGAGGAGCCGGCTACACCAGCGACACAAGAGCAAATTGTAGAGGTTCCCGAAATAGAAGAACCAGTAGAAGAAGAACCTGTAGAAGAAAAACCAGTAATAGAAGAGCCTAAAGAAGAAACAGTGACGGATGCTACTGTCTATTCGGAAAACAATGCATTGCCAAAAGAGCCAACGATTATTAACGGTATATTGTTAGTGAACAAACAACATCCGCTACCCGAAAATTATGCTCCTGGAGAAGTACCGGAAGCGCGAGCAGCTTTTGAAACCATGAAAGCAGCAGCTGCTGAAGCAGGGATTAACTTGCATGCATTTAGTACGTATCGCAATTTCACGCGGCAAAAGCAATTATACGAACAGTATGTAGCGAAAGACGGTCAAAAAGCGGCTGATCGCTATAGCGCGCGACCTGGTTATTCTGAGCATCAAACAGGACTGACGTTTGATATTGGCGAAGCTGGAAAAGAGCAGCATTGGGCGGCTGCTTCATTTGGTGATACTGAAGGTGGTAAGTGGTTAGCGGCGAATGCTCATAAATATGGATTTATCCTTCGATATCTTGAGGGGAAAGAAAAAGTTACAGGGTATATGTACGAATCTTGGCATTTCCGTTATGTCGGAAATGATGTTGCGACCGAAATTTATGAAAAAGGGATTACCCTAGAAGAGTATTTAGAGGTAAATTAAAAAAGCGTCTTCGTGAATTTTACGAAGACGCTTTTTTTTTTAGAGAAAACTATAAAATCGGTGCCAATAAGCGAGCAATAGACTCTTTTGTTTTAATCATACTTGTACGATTCAAATACATTTCATATGTTAATTCAGTTGAAAGTTTCATGTCTTGATGGAAAAGTTCTGCAAGGTCAGTAGATACCTTCTCGTCGTAAATAAATGCATTTACTTCAAAGTTTAATTTGAAACTTCTTACATCGATATTAGCGGTACCAACAGTAGATGCTTTATTGTCTGTAACAATCATCTTTGTATGCAAAAAGCCGTTTTCGTAAGTAAATACACGTGCTCCCGCTCTTAACATTTGACCAATATAAGAATAAGTTGCCCAATAAACAAACGGGTGATCTGGTTTATTTGGGATCATAATTCGAACATCAATACCCGACAAAGCAGCGATGCGGATGGCATCATAAAAAGTGGCATCCGGAATAAAATAAGGTGTCTGAATATAAATATAATCTTTTGCTGAGTTGATGAGTTTTACATATCCGTCTTTGATTTGTTCCCAATCTTCATCAGGGCCGCTAGAAACGATTTGCATGGAAGTGTTTCCTTTAGCTTGTTTGGCTGGGAAGAAAAATTCATCATGTTCGATATCGTGGCGGGTGGACGCCTGATTCCAGTCACGGATAAAGCGAGTCTGCAAAGGGTGGAGAGCTCCCCCTTCAATGCGTAAGTGAGTATCTCGCCAATACCCAAACTTTCGACTTAACCCAATATATTCATCGCCGACATTAAAGCCGCCGATATAGCCAACATCTCCATCAATTACAACGATTTTACGGTGATTCCGATAATTTAGCCGGGGGTTGATAATCGGTAAAATAGAAGGGAAGAACGTTTCGACTTCTCCGCCTGCCGCTATTAACTCTTTAAAATGTCGCTTTCTCAAACTACGCGAACCCATATCATCATAAAGTAAACGGACTCTGACACCTTCTTTAGCTTTAGCAGTTAAAGCATCCACAATGCGAGTGCCGAGTTCATCCAAGCGGAAAATATAATATTGTACATGAATATGGTTGGTTGCATTTTCAATATCCGCAAGTAGAGCATCGAATTTCTTTCGCCCATCATTGAATATTTGAATACTATTATCTTCAGTGAGTAAAGCACCATTATTCCGCAAATGAAGATACACCAAATCGGCGTAGTCTTTCGTATTGGGATTCATAAATTCGAAGTTTTCATCATGCAATTCGTTCATTTGATGAGCAATCAAACTCTCAATCCCAACTCGTTTTGTCCCTTCCCATTTGAAAAGCGTTTTTTTACGCAATCTTCTACCTAGAAATAAGTAAATGAAGAAACCGAAAATAGGGATAAAGAATAACACCAATAGCCAAGCCCACGTGCTTGAAGCATCGCGTCTTTCAAGGAATACGAGAGCGGCAGCAAGAAGAACGTTTAAGATGAAAATCAATGCAGTAAAGACACTGAGAATAGTTACGGTCATTAGAATTCTCCTAACTTGAAATTCATGTATAAAAAAACTGGCTTTTGGTTTGTTTCGAACCAGTGGAAACTAGCTGTTCACGAATCATAATCAAACGATTCAAAAAAACCAGCCTTTCAAAAGATAAGGCTGGAGACAGTTAGCTTAATCGTTCTTCTTGTTTTAATTGCTCCACAATGCCTTCAACTTCTACACGACTCATCTTTTCTTTGCCTGATTTTAATGCTTTGAGCGTACTATGAGCCAATGCTAAAGGAACTTTACAAAACATTAAAATTCGCTTGTTTTTAATAGGTTGTACATAAAGATCCGCTTTTGCCAAATTATTTTTCGCGTAGTTGAACATGTCTTCACGTGTCCAACCTTCAGGTACAAAAGTGACGCCGCGCTCAAAATCTTCATCGTAATTGCGTAGCATATTGACTGCTTGCAATCCACGGCCAAAAGCAATCGCATGGTCGGGGTCTGTGACCGTTCCGTCATGCCAATGCCAAATGTCTGACAGCATGGTGCCAACAAGACCAGCTACGTAATACGTATATTCATCTAAATCATCTTGTGTTTGAATAACCCAATTCTTTTCTACCCACTTGGACATTCCGCCGGCCATAATTGCCGTGGATTCCATTACTTTCCCTCTAATTTCTTCAGGACAAACATGGAGCCAGTCCGCTAAACGCATAGTAACAGGTGGTAGAAACTCTTTATAAGGAGTAACGAGTTCCAAGTAAGCATGCTCATTAAAATCCGTTTCCAGCATTTGTTGAATCGTACTCAACAGTTTAATCTTAGCTTGGTCTTCCAGTTCTGGATGGTCTTCAATTTCATCAATCGCTCGCATACAAAGATAAGCCGAGCCGACAGTTTTCTTTAAAGTAGAGTCTAAAAAGCTGATTGGGATGAAAAAGGTCCGGCTAGTTTCTTTTAGCATGATTAAGGACTCTTTTTGTAGATTCGAAACTTTGCTCATCTCAATTTCCTCCTGTTAAGTGTATTGATAGTACATAAATTTATGTATGATAAAGCATCTGATTACAAAATGGCTTCCTACTAAATATAAACCATCTAGGTGAAAAAACAAACAAATACCCCGTAAGCTAGTACTTTATACAAGAAAAGCCCCTTTAAACAAACTTTATTGCTTAAAGGGGAAGGGTTATTTTGTATAAAAGTAGCGCCACGCTTCATGGATTCCACCGGCATAGCTATTTGTAGCTCGGTATATGGAAGGGTGCTTTTGTTGTTCTAGCAGTTCAGGTTGTGCATTTCCAACAATAACGGATGGAAAGCCCAACGTTAACATTTCTGTATCATTTCCAGAATCACCAGCTACCAGAAGTTTAGCTTCATCCAGCTGGTATTTATTTAATATATATTGAAGCGCTTGTCCTTTCCCGCTACCAGCTGGGAGTATATCGACATCACGTCCACCGCTATAAATCAATTTATACGAAATCTCCGCTTGATCAAGTGCTGTACGGAAAGCTTCTACAACAGTTTCATCAGTCGCATAATACGAACAGCGATTTGTAATCGGAAGCTCTTGAGAAACCAATCCTGGAATTTGACGAGCGACAGTATCTATTTTTTGAGGCAGCCACGATTGTTCCAAGTGCTGCGACCATGCTAAGTCTTGTTCCAATGAATCGCCAATATAAATAGCGGTTCCTACGTCTGTAATAAGGACGTCAGGAACCGGTAAATTTTCTTCGGTAATAAGTGACAAAGCAGATTGATAATGCCTTCCTGTAATATAAATCAGTGACACTTCGTATGTTTGGTTATCATAAAAATTGAACAGTGCCTGCAAACTATACTTATCCCCGACGAGCGTCCCGTCCAGGTCGGTTGCTAACAAATGCGTTGCTGCGTCCATGAATAATCACCTCATATAATGAATTGATGCGAGAAGAAATAGAATCCCAATTGAAATCTTTGCGAGCGATCTTATCAGCTTGACGACTTAATCGCTCTGTCAGTAATGCATTGGCAGATAAAATGTCCATTGCGATGGCTAGGTCGATATGGTTTTTCGTCTCAACTAACAATCCAGAAATGCCATCTTGAACGACATTTTTTAACCCTCCTACATTCGAAGCGATAACGGGACTTCCGCAAGCTTGGGCTTCTGCTGCAACCATTCCGAAAGATTCATAAAAACTTGGCACGATTGTAGCGGTAGCGGAATTGAATAATAGCGCCAATTCTTCCTGCGTTTGAGGACCTAAAAACGTTACTTGATTTTCAATGCCTTTAATGGCTTTACGAAGTTTTTTATCTTTCGGCAATCCAGTTTTCAAATCGAAATCTTCCGTATCTCCGCCTGCAATTACCAAGTGAGGAAGTTCTATGGATTTATTTTTTTCAACTAACAATTGAAAAGCTTTTAATAAAGTGAAGATTCCTTTTGTTACTTCTAATCTGCCGGCAAAAACAAAGAGTGGGCTGCTATAACCGAGTTTCTTCCGTAAGTGTGTGCGGTTACCTCGCACTTTAAATGCTTCATCAACTCCAATTGGTACAACTTGAATAGGTGAAGGTGAATTTATGTGAGATTTAATCAATTGTTTTTCATTTTGAGTAGTAGCTACTACTAAGTCTGTATTCTTTAAAATTGCTTTTTCCGCGTTCGTCCGACGCTGGTCGTGAATGCCTGTTGCCCGTTCTTTTGCCCAGGCAAGTGAATGTGTTGTGTGAACATAAGGTAAGCCGAATTCTTTTTTTAATTTTTTTCCGATCAATCCCGATAACCAATAGTGGGTATGGACAATATCGTAAGATGCTAAATTTAAGGTAGTTTTCAGCTCTTTATAAAATGCTGGGAGCATAGAATACATTTCGTTTTTTGAAACAAACCCTTTATGTCCAGCTTCTAATCTTATTACGCGGCACATCGCTCCGAATGTTTCTATTTGAGGTGCTGAAGCATCGCACCAATGAGTAACGACATCAACTTGCCACCCTTTATTTTCTAATGCGAGTGCTAATTGTTTAACATAATTGTTTTGGCCGCCCGATTGTTTACCACCGAGCTTAGCTAAAGGATCGCCATGATCCGAAATAAATAATGCTTTCTTGTTCATCAAAGCTCAGCTCCTTTTTACTTTTTAAAAGAGGTCATCACGAATATTTACCCGCATTTCAGAATTTTTAAGCGGATATTTCGAAATTGGTGCTTTTTTACTGCTGTGAAGTTTTAGTTGGAGAAAAAACAGTAATATAGCTTTACCCCATTTATATGAAAAATAATCCACAATTTTCCACTTTATGCAAAAGTGAATTTGTGTCTATTGGCGAGCTGGATTAGAATGTAAACACAAGACTTTTGGAAACTGGGTGTTAATATGAAATCATTAATAATTATTGGTTCAGGAATTTTAGGGGCTTCTGCTGCATATCATGCAGCGAAAGCTGGAGCTGCAGTCGTTTTAATAGACCGTAGCGATAAAGGGCAAGCAACAGGAGCTGCAGCTGGGATCGTCTGTCCGTGGATCTCTCAACGCCGAAACAAAGCTTGGTATAACTTGGCAAAAAATGGAGCGAAATATTATCCAGAGTTGATTGGCGAGCTTGAAGCTTTGGGTGAAGAGGATACGGGCTACAAACAAGTAGGGATTGTCAGCATTCATGAAGCTAGTAAATTAGATAAAATGGAACAGAAAGCCTATGAGCGAAGAGTAGAAGCACCCGAAATGGGAGATATTAAAAGACTGTCTTCAGAAGAGACAAGAGAAATTTTTCCTTATGCAACTGAAGAGTATGGGGCGCTTTGGGTAAGTGGAGCGGCTCGAGTTGATGGGAGAGCTATCCGCGATGCGTTAATTTCAGGTGCGATGAAACTTGGAGCAGAGCGCATCATTGGGGATGCCAAGTTATTGGTTGAAGAAGAGCAAGTAGCAGGAGTTACGATAGACGGAAAAGAACTTATCGCAGACGTCGTTATTTCAACAGGAGGCGCATGGGCAGCGGAGTTGTTCAAACCATTAGGATTAGACTTGGATATTGTGCCTCAAAAAGCTCAAATTCTTCACTTGCATGCGGAATCCCGGAAGACAGAAGACTGGCCAGTTGCGATGGTTCCATACGGTCAATACATTGTTCCGTTTGCAGATGGCAAAATTGTTGCCGGTGCCACGCATGAAAATGGAGTAGGTTTTGATGATAAGCTGACTGCGGCTGGAATACACCACATTTTGGATAAAACTTTGGAAGCGGCACCGGGTCTCGGAGAAACAGCAGTTTCAGGAGCTGCAACTGGTTTTCGTCCTGCTACAACCAGTGCTTTGCCATTTATCGGTCAAGTTCCAGGCTATCCGACCTTTTTTGCGGCTAACGGACTTGGTGCTTCAGGTTTGACTGCTGGCCCGTATTTGGGTGGCCAATTAGCCAAACTTGCACTCGGGGAACTTGTTGATATCGATTTGAGTCTTTATCAGGTAGAAGATGCATTTAGAAGTTGAGAGGAGGCGAGCAAGTATGTATTGGTGCAAAATCGCCCGGACACCAGCTGAGTTTGAAGCAATTGCCCGTTTAAATTATGACACGTTTGTAGAAGAAATCCCTCAACACCAAGCAGATGACAGTGGGATGCGCATCGATCCATTTCATGAACAAAATACGTATTTAATTGTATTATCAGGAATGGAAGTGGTTGGAATGATTGCGTTGCGTTCTGAACGTCCATTTTCCTTGGATTTAAAGATAGGGAAAATCGAAGCGTTGTTGCCGGATGCCGGTAAAGTGTGTGAAATTCGTTTGTTGGCGATTCGTAAAGCGCATCGCAACGGACGTGTATTTTTTCTTCTAGCACGTGCACTATCGGATTTTTGTTTAGAGCAAGGGTTTGATTCGGCGGTTATTTCTGGCACGACCCGTCAAATGAAGCTATATGGGCAGCTCGGGTTTCGTGCATTTGCAGAACCAATGGGCACAGGAGAAGCTGTTTTTGTTCCGATGGTTACGACGCGTCGCCAATACATGGACTCTGTTGCTGCGAGGTTACAAGCAAAACGCAAGCTGTTTGTCCCAGGACCGGTTGCTTTGACTGAACAACTCGCCGATCCTTTCAAAGAAGCACCTATTTCACATCGATCAGCGGCTTTTCGCGAAGTGCGGCAAGAAGTAGATCGCTTACTTGAGGATATGACAGACATGACGCCTCATCTATTAGCAGGAAGTGGAACTTTAGCGAACGAAGCCATGCTCGCACAAATAAAGCGGCTAAATTTAAAAGGATTAATTTTAGTGAATGGTGAATTTGGTAGACGTTTAGTCCGACAAGCAGAGCGTGTGAACTTGGATTATGAAGTGGTGGAAGAAGCCTGGGGGAAAGCTTTCGATTTTGAAAAAGTAGTAGAGTGCCTAGAAACAGAAGACTTTCATTGGGTTCTTATGGTTCATGGCGAAACATCTACGGGGCAACTAAATAACTTTTATGAACTAACGGATATTTGTAAGGAGCGAAATATTAAGCTTTGCCTGGATTGCATTAGTAGTTTTGGGGCTGTGCCATTTTCGCTCGAAGAGGTTTGGCTCGCTACAGCGACAAGTGGCAAGGCCATCGGAACTTTGAGTGGTGTCGCCATCGTCTTTGCAAATCATAAAATAGAGCCAGACAAAACCGTGCCTAGCTATTTAGACCTCGGCCTTTATGCAACAGACATTCCGTTTACATTTTCTGCGAGTCTACTGGAAAGCTTACATCGTGCATTAAAGGCATATCCAGCTCGCTATGAACTATTAAATCAGCGATTCCATATGTTGCAAGAAGATACACAAGATTGGTCAACCTTAGCCACTGGTTACCCAACCGCTCGAACTTTCCAAACAGTAGAAGATATTCGTTTCCTTGTTGAAGATGCTCATCTTTCAGGTTTTGAATTGCATTCAGCAAGTGGTTATTTAAAAACACGGGAATTGTTTCAAGTTTCCTGCATTCAACCAGAGTTTGAAAAAGACTGGGAGCACTTCTTAGAATTCTATGAAGTTTACCAGCGCTATCATGTAAAAGAAAAAGCCCGTCACTCAATGTGAAGAGTTAAGAGTATAAAACAAATTTATTTCCCTTTTTGAAAAAGAGTACTTCACACTATCGAAGGTGTATCCGCGGGAGCCATCCCCAAAGCGACCGGAGCGACTTGTTGCTAATGCAAAAGCCCGTCACTCAATGTCACGGGCTCAGACTGTAGACAAAGTCTATTGAAAATGTATAGTTGTGTATAACCACAACCGTTCTGGCCACTGCGCTTTCCATGGGCTCAGCTTCAGCCTCCTCGTCACTTGCGTTCCTGCGGGGTCTTCAGCTTTCGCTGTCCCATAGGAGTCTTCGTGGCCAGAACGGTTGTTAGCATATTGCCCCAATTAGAGAGAGTAACCAGCGAATTTATTTTCAAGAGGATTAATGAGTAATCACACAAGGATCCGAAGCGCAATGCGGCGAAGGGCAAAGATATGCTCCTGCATCGCTGCGCTAGCTTCGTCGCAAAGCCACTGCCCGAAGTCCCTTCGGTCACTGACTTTCCTGCGGAAAAACGGAGTGATGAGACCCCGCAGGAGCTTGCGACGAGGAGGCTCAGCGCTTCGTCCGCGGAAAGCGTCCGCATGGAGCGAAGGATCCAGT
The DNA here is from genome assembly GCF_001687665.2 of Planococcus donghaensis. Lineage (NCBI taxonomy): Bacteria > Bacillati > Bacillota > Bacilli > Caryophanales > Caryophanaceae > Planococcus > Planococcus donghaensis. The sequence continues at coordinate 497,436 of NZ_CP016543.2, forward strand.
ATAGAGGATGAGATGAATACTCATTCGTTAACTAACATAATAATTCTTTTGTCTACAAGCTGAGCCTGTCACTCAATGTGACGGGCTTTTATTATGCCATTACTTTTTTGTACACCGCTAATATAAATGTCTTATAAGGAAAGTCGGACATAGGTTTGATCAAGTCTTTCGCAATCGAAGCGTGTTTTATTGCGAGTTCTTTGTCACCAAGCTCTAAGTAAATGAGTGCCATATAGGCATCTTTTTCATAATGCAACGACAAATCGTAAGGGTGGTGGAGAAATTCCCAAAGCTCGTGCTTTTTCAGCCACACCAACGCTTCTTCAAATTGTCCGAGACCATATAAAGCTTTTCCTTTTTCCAAAGTAAACATAAAGACTTTGTCATCTGGATATTTTTCTAAGTTCTCCTCAATCAATGCAAGAGCCGCTTGGTAATCGTGAGCAAAAGAATTTAAATAATGCACTTCAATCGCATCAGCGAATGCACTCACTTTGTCGTCCTCGGTAAAATTCGCAAACAAGTGAAGTTTGGAAATGTAATAATCTTTTCTTGTTGTATCCTCTTCCAACATGGCTTGAAAACTGGCCAGGCGATAAAGGGCGTCAATTCGATAAAACACGTGGTGCTCTTTGGAGTATTGAATAGCTTCTTCTTTTTGCTTATGTTGATATTTGGTATTAGCAATGCCTTTGTTAATACGCCAATTGGGATCATGATGCAAAAAGACGTAGCAGAAGAATGTCGAGGTCGCGTCTTTGGAATTTTGGAATCGATGGCAATGGCCATGATGCCACTTGGGTAGCTTCTGTTTGGTCTACTTTATGATTTAATGCCTGCAGAATATGTGGTCGGGGCAAGCAGTATTTGCTTACTTGTGTTAACAAACTATTTAATGCGCTCATCTGTTATGAAAGAGGCGATGCCTGCGCTTCAAAAAATATAATGCTTATATTAACTACTGAATAACTCTAAGTTGAGGATGTTCAGTAGTTTTTTATAAATGTTTTCTTTATTTATTGAAAATTAAAATAATTTATGTATAAATACCCTGTTTTCGTGTCTAACTTCTATATTTTAAGGGTAACCCATTACTAAGGACTTATACTTAGCGAATGGGAGTGTAAATTATGAGCTCAGAAAAAGCTGCTGCACCATTAAAAAAATATGTTTGGAGTTTAGTTGTCTTAAATTTCCTAGATGGTTTGCTAACATACATAGGGCTTTCAACTGGAGCGATAAACGAAGGCAATCCGCTCTTGGCATCGCTTTCTCCTTTCGCCCTTTTAGCAACAAAGCTTTTCTTATCCCTATGTCTCTTCGGCTTTCTCTTCACACCTTTCATCAAGATTCAATCCCGCATCTGGCGTGTTACGCTTGTTATGGTTAATATCTTGTACTCGGTTACATTATTGCTTCATTTGTATTGGCTAGTTATTTTAGTTGCGATTACGTATTAAAAAAAGCACCGCTAAAAGCGATGCCTGGGCTAGAACTCCTGCTATTACCTATTACGCAGAAGCGCTGGCTTTTTTTGTTGTTGCTAAAGTTTTGTTAGAAGCTTTAAACAATACGATTAATAATATACTCGCAATTGCCAGTGCTGCAGATAAATAATAAATGCTACCGGATTGAATAGTAAGGAGCCAAGTGAAAGCTAAAGGACCAATAATGCGTCCAAGATTATCCATAGAATAAGTTAACCCAGCGGCTGTACCATATTTGCCGCCTGATTCTTTAGATGTTAAAGATACTAAAGCTGTACGAGACAAAGCGTTTCCGGCAGTAAAGATGCTAAGTGCCACTCCTGCAAAAATCAAACTGTTTGTAAAAGGGAGGAGGAACAACCCAAGGGCGGTAACAAGTTGTGCGCCAATAATCCACTTTGTTTCGGCACCATCTTTAATGCGACGAACAACCCCGCCTTGAATGGCAGCATCGACAAACCCGCTCGCGATAAACAAGTAGCCAAGTTGTAGTGGGGTCATGCTAATTTGTTTGATTTGAAACAGCTGAAAAGTCGACTCCAATCCTGCTAGTAAAATAGTCACCATAAATGACATTAAAAACAAATAACGAATGCGGAACTGCCAAAGCATACTCGAGCCTTTTGGCAAAAGGGCGCGTTTTACGGCTTCGCCTTTACGAACAGGTTCTTTTAACACAAGACTCGCATAACCCATCAATAACAAAACGAGTACTGCAGAAGTTGTAAATGGCAACGACAAGGAAATCGATCCTAGCAAGCCACCAATGGCTGGTCCAAAAATAAACCCTAATCCAATTGACATGCCAAGAAAGCCCATGTATTTATTGCGATCTTCATTCGAAGTGATATCCGCTACATATCCCGTAACAGCTGTGTAAAGGGCGCCGGAAAATAGACCACCTACAATGCGTGAAAAATACAGTAGCATTAAATTATCGAGAAACAACGAAAACAAGAAGAAACTTAAACTAAAGCCAGCTAACCCGACGAGTATGAGTTTCTTGCGACCGGTGTTATCGGATAATCTTCCCCAGAGCGGCGCGGTAAAAAATGAAGACAAAGCATAAATGGTGATTAATCCGCCAACATGGATTTCTGAGTATCCTTGTTGCACAATCACTTCAGGTAAAATCGGTATAATAATGCCGAATCCTAAATACACAAAAAACTGAACGGACATCAGCAGTAAGATCGTTTTTTTCATAATGAAGAATTCCTACTTTCTGAAAAGACTATGTCCTCATTTTACCTTTGTTTCTTAAGGAGAACAATGACCAGAAAAAAGAGGACCATTTCTGGTCCTCTCAGTTTGCATACAAAAGAATATTTACTCATTTTTTTATATGCAGATGCAGATGGGATTCTCCGCCCCCAGTGGACGCTTTCCGCGGACTCCGCGCTGAGCCTCCTCGTCGCAAGCTCCTGCGGGGTCTCATCACTTCGTTTTTCCGCTGGAGTCGCCACTGGCTGCTCCGAATCCTTTAGTGAGTAGAGAAAAATCTTTCCATAAGTTACTTTTAATATGAAGCGTATTAAAGGATCTCACTTTATTTGTAGCAAGAAGCCTTCAACTGGGCTGGTCCACGAAGACTCCTGTGGGACAGCGAAAGCTGAAGACCCCGCAGGAACGTCAGTGACGAGGAGGCTGAAGCTGAGCCCACGGAAAGCGAAGTGGCCAGCCCAGTTGGAAATTATGCATCACTATTCAGTTTAATAAGACTTTGTCTACACTCTAAGAGGACCATTTCTGGTCCTCTTAAAAAATAATTATTTATTTAATTTAACACGTTGTAAACGTAAGGCGTTCATGACAACTGATACGGAACTAAAGGCCATGGCAGCTCCTGCAAGCCAAGGGGCTAACAACCCAACTGCCGCAATCGGAATCCCGATTGTGTTATAAGCTAGTGCCCAGAACAAGTTTTGTTTGATATTTCGAACGGTTAATCGACTCATTTGAACTGCATCGACGACTCTCATTAAGTCACCTTGCATCAGCGTAATATCAGCAGCTTCCATGGCGATAGCTGTACCAGTACCCATCGCCATGCCGACATCGGCGCTCGCTAAAGCTGGCGCATCGTTTAAGCCATCTCCCGCCATAGCGACGTGTCTGCCTTGTCCTTGAAGCTTAACAACAACATCTGCCTTTTCTGCAGGTAAGACACCAGCAAAGACTTCGTCGATACCGACTTGTTTCGCAATGGCCATCGCTGTACGTTCTTGATCTCCTGTTAGCATGACCACATGCAATCCCATATCTTTCATTTCTTGAATGGCTTGTTTCGCCGTTTCTTTCACGGTATCAGCAACAGCCACAAGTCCACTGTAACGGCCGTCAACCGCAATGAACATAACCGTTTTGCCATCTTGTTCTAAAGCGGTAGCTTGCGCTTCATCGATGGCGAGGTCAGCCATTAAACGACGGTTGCCCATCACGACTTGACGATTATCCACTGTGGCACGAATACCATGACCGGGAACAGCTTCAAAAAGACTAACTGCTAAATTGGCTTCACCATAATCAGAGATGGCTTGTGCGACGGGATGTTCAGATTGATTTTCTGCGCTCGCCGCTAAGTTTTTTAATTCAGTTAAATCGACTTCGTCAGCCGGGATAAAGTCTGTAACGACAGGGCGACCATTTGTAATGGTGCCTGTTTTATCCAAAACAATCGTATCAATGTGTTTTGTGTTCTCAAGCGATTCAGCTGTTTTAAATAATACGCCTTGTTCAGCAGCGCGACCCGATCCTGCCATAATAGATGTCGGGGTTGCAAGTCCTAATGCACAAGGACATGCGATTACAAGAACGGCAATGGTACTTTCAAGTGCAGCCGGAAAGTTTCCGGGTGATACTAAAAAGTACCAGACGATAAACGTCACTATCGCAATTCCGACAACAACTGGAACGAAAATACTGGAAATTTGGTCAGCAAGTCGTTGAATCGGTGCTTTAGAGCCTTGTGCTTGTTCTACGACGCGGATGATGTTCGATAATACCGTATCTTTACCGATTTTGTCTGCGCGCACATGAAGCGACCCATTAGAATTGACGGTCGCTGCAAAAACAGCGTCGCCTGTCTTTTTATCTACTGGTAAACTCTCGCCCGTTAGCATCGATTCGTCTACTGCTGAATTACCCGAAAGAACTGCGGCGTCAACTGGGATAGAGGCACCGGGTTTAATAAGCAAAATGTCACCGGTTTTGACTTCTGAAATCGGCAAACTAATAAATTCATCTCCGCGTTCAACAAGTGCATGTTGAGGCTGTAATTTCATTAGCTTTTTAATGGCGTCAGAAGAACGGCCTTTTGCTCTAGCTTCAAATACTTTCCCTAAGATGATTAAGGTGATTAACACGGCACTTGTTTCGAAGTACAAGCCCATATTATGTCCTGAATTCCAATTAGAAAGAACTAAGTAAACACTGTAGAAATAGGCAGCTGATGTCCCGAGTGCTACTAACACGTCCATATTGGCTGATTTATTTTTTAAGGCAAAATAGGCACCTTTATAAAAAGAAGCACCAATAATAAATTGAACTGGGGTTGCTAATGTCCACTGAACAAGAGGGTTCATTAAAATCTCAGGCACATACATCCAAGATGTAAAAGAAAAGTGGCTGAACATGGTCCAAAGAAGCGGGAAGGATAACGCTGCGGAAATCCAGAACAAACGTGTTTTCTTTTTGATTTCTTGTTGTTTGTGATCCGTTGCTTCTTCGCTTTCTTGTTCTAAAATTGCGTCATAGCCAAGCGATTGAATGCGTTTCACAAAATCTTCAGGAGTAACAGTTCCGGGATTGTAAGAAACGTGTCCTGTTTCCATCGCCAAATTCACATTGGCTAGTTGAACACCATCCATTTTGTTTAATACTTTTTCAATACGTGCAGAACAATTGGCGCAAGTCATGCCTTGGATGGAAAAATCAACTTCTTCTTGCTGCACCCCATACCCTAATTGTTCGATTTTGTTTTGTACTTCTGTCATTGATGCTTGATCGCTATCAAAGACGACATTGGCCTTTTCTGTAGCAAAATTAACGGTTGCTTCTGAGACGCCAGGCAATTTTTGAAGCCCTTTTTCTACGCGATTTGCGCACGCCGCACAAGTCATTCCTGTAATTGCTACTTCAGCTTGTTTTGTGCTCATCGTAATCCCACCTTTTTAATGAAGATATATACCTATAGGGGGTATGGATTGTTGAAAAAAATAACCGCGTTTCCGCAGTTATTCACTTAAAGTCGCAACATCATATCCTTGATCTTCGATTGCTTCAGCAATTTGACCAACATCTACTGCGGAAGCGTCGTATGCCACGTCGACAGAATTAGTTGCTAAAGATACTTCTACTTTTTCGATTCCTGGTAAAGCCATAACGCTTTCTTCTACAGACTTCACACAATGTTGACAAGACATGCCGCTTACTTGTAAGTTGATTTGTTCTTTCATAAAAAATTCCTCCTCATTATTTACGCATCATTTTTTGGATAGTGACTAGCAGTTCGTCTAACACTTCTTCTTCGCCATTTTCAAGGCGGTCTTTGACGCAACCTTTTAAATGACCTTCTAACAACACCTTTGTTACGCTATTTAAAGCGGATTGGGTTGCTGCTAGTTGAGTGATAATATCATCACAGTAAACGTCTTTTTCCACCATACCTTTTATACCGCGGATTTGACCTTCGACACGGCTGAGTCGATTGGTTAAATCTCTTTTTACAGAGAGAGGGTGGTGGCTTTTACGGCAACTAGTATCGGTTACTAAGGTGTCTTCGATTAATTCGCTCATCTGAAGATTCTCCCCTCATGATTCTGACTATAATATACCTCTATAGGGTATGCAAATCAATTGATTAACCTTTTCTTCACAATTGTCATCAAAATGATAAGTTTAAAATTCTGAAATGATGGTATTATATACATAGACATAGAAAAGTCAACAATCAGCGTCTTACAAATGGAACATAGCAAGTTGAAATACGTTTATATATGTAACGAATAAGATAAAGAGGTGATCTGGATGGCGAAAAACGTAGATGTTCGCAAAATTGTTTCAAATTTATCGAAACTTGGAATCCAAGCAAAAATCACAAAATCTCGTGTCGAATTAATAAAAGCGCTAGCGTTACCACAACCGGTTCAAACACAATCGCAACAATAAAAGACTCTGGCGTAATCCGCCAGAGTCTTTTATTTTTTGTTTTTATCGAACATATAGGTCTTATGATGAAATTTCATACTAAAAACAATTCCGAGTGCCAGCATATTGCCGATTAATGAGCTCCCACCGTAACTAATAAAAGGTAACGGAATTCCGGTAATTGGCAACAGTTGAATGGTCATGCCGATATTTTGAAATACGTGGAATGTAACCATGGCAATAATACCTGCGCATACATACGTACTGAATGTATCTTTAAATTGCAATGTGATTTTAGTTAAATGGTATATCAACATGAAAAACAAGATGATTACAGCGCTAGCACCGATAAAACCAAAGTCTTCCGATATAACGGTGAAGATAAAGTCGGTGTGATTTTCAGGGACGTAAACTTGACGTCCTTGGTACCCTTTACCAAAAACTTCTCCAGAACCGATTGCGTTCATAGCAGCAATTAAATTATATCCGCCAGATTCTGCATAGGAGTAAGGGTCCAACCATGTGTAAATACGTTCGAACATATAAGGTTTTAATCCGAAAGCGCTAGAAAGAAAATCCTGTGCGTTAATCGTCATCCATAATAACGTTGCTCCAATTACAGCGACCCCTCCGAAACTTGGAACAATAATTTTCCACGTGATCCCTGAAACTACCACAACTGCTAAAGTAATTGCGATAAAAACAAGTGCAGTTCCTAAGTCGGGTTGCAATAAGATAAAACCAAGAGGAATGGCAATACACACACCAATTTTACCGAGCAAGTAAAAATCGGATTTCAGTGTCTTTATTAAATAATGTTCATGGTGAGAAGAAATCATTTTGGCCAATGCTAATATATAGAAGGTTTTCATAAATTCGGCTGGCTGAATGTTAACAAATGGCGTGTGAAACCAAGCTTTAGCACCGTTAACGGGTTCAGCTATTTGACCGACCCCATCGGGTGCAATCATTAATAGAATGAGTAAAAGAATACCGAATCCATATAGATAATAAGCCATCTTTTTATATTGTTCAGGATCAAAATACATAAGAACAGCAATCATCATAACAGAAATGATGTAAAATAGAGCTTGTCTCGGAACAAAATTCGTTAAATACTGACCGGAAGTTTGAGCAGAAGAAATAGCGACCAAACTGACGATAAAAAACAGAAATAAGATGAAAGCTAGCGACCAATCAATTCGGTCGGTAAAGCTTTTATTAGTTTGCATGTGATTCCACCTGTACTTTTTATTATTATGAGTCGGAATATATTATAACGTATATATCTGTAATATGCGCATGACAAAAGTAATGACGCTTTTGGAGTATGGATGTTTCATATTTCTCCTTTTTGGTCGTATAATAAGAAGTGGAATGGAGTGGGGGAAATGGAAAGAAAACCGTTGCACACAGATGCATACATACAGCATTTATATATATATTTAAACGAGTCTGATCAATTTGCTTTATTTAGTGGCCTGACCTTTGCCCATTTTTTGGATGCGATGAAATTACCTAAAAATTTGTTGTTATTAAAGCATCCATATGAAGAGGCTTCTTTTAATATGCATACTCATATGGAGTTTGCGACCCAAGAAGATTTTGGGCAATTGAGAAAAGCTCGCGCCAATAAAAAAAGCGAATTTTGTTGGGTTGATTTTAAAAGTGAAAAGCAATTAAACTCCTTGACGCCTCAGGAACAAGCAGAATTACTATACATTGGTCATAAGAAAGAACCAGTTAAGACGCCGTTTTTTTCTACGCTACAAAATGAGTTTGTTTATTTATCTAGCGAAGAGGAAGAAACAACAAAAATATATTTCCGTAAATTAGATCGTCTAAATGAGCTTGTCGGGAATTACTTTACGTATTTGATCCGCCGAGAGGGGAATGGGCAAAATTTTTGGAGACGGAAATCGAAAGACTTAATCCCGGAACTGCCTGCTGAAATTCTTCAGTCGTTAAAAAAGAATTACCGTGAAGGGGTTCTAATCTCATTAGCAGACCCAGAAAAAACAAAAAACACGATCGAATTACATGTTCGTTTAGTAGAAGAAATTTCTTTTTTAGATGAATTTTGGTCTGATATTGAAGAGTACACAAAACAAGGGATTTCCCGAAAGATAATTTACGATAGAAAACAAAAAGTGTGGAAATGATACCTGGTAGCGGGTATCATTTTTTTCGGACTAGCTTTTAATTTGGTTAACGAACGAGGTAAATTTAGTAAGGAAGAAGGAGATTGCATGGCATGGATTCTTCTAGTGATTGCAGGGATGACAGAAATTGTATGGGCAATCGGTCTGAAACTTGCAGATGGCTTTACGAATTTTGTTCCTTCACTTGTAACATTAATTTTTATCGTTATTAGCTTTATGTTGTTTGCTTTCGCAATGAAGACAATTCCGATCGGCACAGCTTATGCAGTATTTACAGGGATTGGTGCAGCAGGTACGGCGATTCTTGGAATCTTATTATTTAATGAAACGGCCAGTTTAGAAAAAATATTCTTTTTGAGTTTATTGCTAGTTGGCATTATTGGGTTAAAAGTCTTGGATGGAAAAGAACCTTCTCGTAAAGAAGTGAGCTCATGATGGCGTGGTTGATTTTAATCGTTGCGGGGATATTTGAAGTAGTATTTGTTACGACGATGAAATTATCCGAAGGCTTCAAAAAGAAACGTTATGCAGTTTTGACGATTGTTTCCGGAGCGCTTAGTTTTTATTTATTATCGCTAGCGTTAACAACCATTGCGCTAGGAACAGGATATGCGGTATGGACGGGCATTGGTGCAGCAGGTAGTGTGTTGGTCGGCATGATTTTCTTTAAGGAAAGTAGACAGCTGGCCAAATTGTTTTTCCTATCCTGCATTATTGTTGGAGTGTCTGGATTGAAAATATTTGGTGGCTGATATGAAAAAATTATTAGTCAATGCAGGTTCGTGATAAACTAAGCAATAAGGATAATGAAATGAGGTTTCTTAAATGAAAAAAAAGATTGGTTTATTATATGGAGGCAAATCAGCCGAGCATGAAGTTTCTTTGTCTACAGCCTTAGCGGTGACAAAGGCAATTGATTTTAGTGTGTATGAAGTTTATCCAATTTACATCACGCAAGATGGCGAGTGGAGAAAAGGGCAGCGTCTCGAAGAATCTGCGAAAACAATCGAACAGCTTCAACTAACAGCAGGATCTGGAAAGTCGAATGATATTTCTAGCTTTCTTCCTGCACAACCGAGTGATGCGTTAGATGTGATCATTCCGCTACTTCACGGACCGAACGGAGAAGACGGAACAGTTCAAGGTTTGCTTGAAGTGATGAACATACCGTATGTAGGAAATGGAGTATTAGCTTCATCAGCAGGGATGGACAAAGTAGTAATGAAACAATTGTTCCAGCAAGCAGGTTTAGAACAAACGCCATATGTGTATTTTATAAGAAGAGACTGGGATAAAAATCAGGGCTTCTGGTTAAATAAAATAGAAGCAGAACTTGTATGGCCGGTTTTTGTTAAACCTGCCAATTTAGGGTCGAGCGTAGGCATTAGCAAAGCAGATAATCGCGAAGAACTGATTGCTGCTGTAAAAGAAGCGTTGAAATTTGATCGCAAAATTGTTATTGAACAAGGGGTCGTTGCACGAGAAATCGAAGTGGGTGTTCTCGGGAATGATGAGCCGGAATGTTCAGTAGCAGGAGAAATCAAGCCACTAAAGGCATTTTATGATTATCAAGCGAAATACAAAGATGGTAATACCGCAATGATTATTCCAGCAGAATTAGATGAAGCAGTTTATGCGAAATTACAAGCAGACGCTAAAAAAGCATTTAAAATTTTGGATTGTTCAGGACTTGTGCGAGCAGACTTTTTTGTCACAGCAACCAACGAAATCTTGATCAATGAAGTGAATACATTGCCTGGATTTACACCTTTTAGCATGTTCCCGTTATTGTGGGAGCATACAGGCTTGCCGTACCCAGAACTAATTGAACGGCTTATTACGTTAGCAATCGAACGACACGAAGAAAAGCAGTTACTGCAAGTTAAAATAGATTGAGTGGAGAAGCCAAATGAAAAAACAGATTGAACAAGTAGCCAAATGGCTGGATATCAAAACTAATTTAAAAGGCATTGACATCACGGGAGTCTCAATTAATACGAGAACGCTCAAGCCAGGTGATTTGTTTATCCCTTTTCGTGGTGAAAATGTAAATGGACACAAGTATGTCCGTTCAGCGATCGAGTTAGGTGCGTCTGCTTCTTTATGGCAGCGCGATGAACCGGGAGCACCAGAAGATTTGCCATTACTTTTTGTAGATGATTGCGAAGTGGCTTTGCAAGAAATGGCTCGTGCTTATCGCGATGAACTATCAGCAATGGTGATTGGGATCACGGGATCTAACGGCAAGACATCAACTAAAGACTTAGTGGCGAGTGTGTTGAAACCTTATTTCAAAGTGCAAAAAACACCAGGTAATTTTAATAACCAATTGGGTTTACCTTTGACGATTTTGTCTTTAGAAGAAGATACAAAAGTTGCTGTTTTAGAAATGGGCATGAGTGGTAGAGGGCAGATTGAATTTTTGTCCGAGCTAGCACGTCCGGATTATGCGATTATTACGAATATCGGAGAAGCACATTTGCAAGACTTAGGCTCGCGCGAAGCAATTGCTGAAGCGAAGTTTGAAATTACTGCAGGTCTCCAACAACACGGCAAACTTTTTTACGATGGAGACGAACCGTTGTTACAACCGTTTATGGAAACTTTTCCTCAAGGTGTTTCTTTCGGGTTCGATGACAATAACGAACTAACAGTAACAGACATTAAAGCTACTGAAAGTGGCAGTAGCTTTATGGTGAGTGGCATTATAGATGCCGCATTTACCATTCCGGTATTAGGTGAACACCAAGTGAAAAACACATTGGCTGCTATATTGGTAGCTCTTGAAGCAGGATTGTCTGAAGAGCAAATTCGTAGATCTTTAAAAGATGCGGCATTAACCGATATGCGTATGCAAATGATTCAATCAGACAATGGCGCGATTTTCATCAACGATGCTTACAATGCAGCTCCTTCATCGATGAATGCAGCACTGAATTTTATTCGTGAAACAACGATGAAAGATAAAAAGTGGGTTGTATTGGGCGACATGCTTGAACTCGGAGACGACGAGCAAAGTTATCACGAAGCGTTAAGCAAATGCATTTCTGACAATTTGGTAGGTGTTTGTTTATATGGGCCGCGTATGAAGTGGCTTTACGATAAATTGCAACCAACATACGGTGGCAAGTTGTTGTGGAGTGAAGCGGATTATGGTCCAATTATCGATTTGTTGAAAAAGCACACAAACAAAGACTCGGTTATTTTAGTGAAGGGCTCTCGTGGCATGGCATTGGAAAATGTTATCGCTCCGTTTGTTAATGAATAGAAGTTTTAAAGCAGTTGCTAGCAGAAAGAAGGAACCGATTTGAAAACCGGCGTACTATGTATTCATGGTTTTACTGGAGGTCCATTTGAAGTAGAGCCATTTGCCGATTTTTTAATCGAGCAAACTGATTGGATTGTGGAAATTCCGACACTGCCCGGACATGGTGAAAAGCTTGCCTTAAAAAACATTACTGCTGAAAGTTGGATGATGGAAGCCGAGTTAGCTTTAAAAAGGTTAAAAAAGTCGACAGACCGCATCATCATCGTGGGCTTTTCAATGGGTGGCTTAATTGCCATGTATTTAGCGATGCGCTATAAAATTGATCGCTTAGTTTTGTTGAGCGCGGCTGCTAAATACATTAGCCCGGTGCAAATGTTTAAAGAAGTGCAAGAGGCGGTAAAAGACGCGGTGTCGGGAAAAATAACAGAAAATGCGCTTTACCACCTTTATGAATACAAGCTAACCAATACGCCCGTCAGCTCGACAGTTGAATTTTTGCGAGTCGTAAAAATGGTCGAACCTTATTACGATAAGATCAAAGTTCCGGTATGTATTGTGCAAGGAGAAAAAGACGGCATTGTGCCCGTTTCTGCAGCAGACTTTATTTATAATCAAATTGGCTCGGAAGAAAAACGCTTGATTCGTTCAGAAAAAGGCAAGCATTTAATCTGTTATAGTGAAGACAGTGAAGAATGGTTTAGGGAAGTTTTTACGTTTATGAATAAAGGCATAGAGTAAACTGATTATTAGAACCTTTGCGTATTGATTGCAAATGGAAAAAAAACATGTTATTCTTTTGAGAGCAATGGATACATTTTTGAAACACTCTTCCCTGTGAAGAGTATTTTTTTGAGCAAAACGGTTTGTTCTATAGATAGGGCATCAAACACCCGCCGATCAGACCGCTCGGCAAAGCCCGAGCTTTTCCTGTTCACACATCCCCTCTGACTTAAAACTACAGAGTATGATTTTCGACGTGAAACTTCCTCATAAAGGCTCGACCTTGTCACTAATTCATCTAAAATGTACACCATTTGTAAATCAGATGAAGACAAAAGGAGATTGAAAAAATTTGGTAAAATTTTCAGAGTTAAATATTAGCGAAACAACTTTAAAGTCCGTAAAACGCATGGGGTTTGAAGAAGCAACACCGATTCAAGAGGGTACAATCCGTCTTGGTATGGAAGGTAAAGACATCATTGGACAAGCGCAAACTGGTACTGGTAAAACTACAGCTTTCGGTATTCCTTTGATTGAAAAAATTGACACTAAAGATGGTAATGTTCAAGGATTAATCATCGCACCAACACGCGAATTGGCAATCCAAGTTTCAGAAGAACTTTACAGACTGGGTCAAGATAAAAACGTACGTATTCTTTCAGTATACGGCGGCCAAGAAATTAGCCGACAAATCCGTGCACTTAAAAACCGTCCGCAAATTATCGTTGGTACTCCAGGACGTCTATTAGACCATATCAACCGTCGTACGCTTAAATTGGACAATGTAAACACATTAATCCTTGATGAAGCAGACGAAATGTTGAACATGGGCTTTATCGAAGACATTCAAACAATTATGGCAAGTGTTCCTGATACTCGTCAAACATTGTTATTCTCAGCAACTATGCCGGATGCAATCCGCCGTATTGCAGAGAAATTCATGAAAACTCCAGAAATCGTTAAAATCAAATCAAAAGAAATGACTGTTGAAAACATTGAGCAGTTCTACGTGAAATCTGTAGAGCGCGAGAAATTTGATTTCCTTTCACGTCTTTTGAATGTTCAACAACCGGAACTTGCGATCGTTTTCGGACGTACAAAGCGCCGTGTTGACGAATTAGCAAAAGCTTTAAATATCCGCGGTTACCTTGCTGAAGGTATTCACGGTGATTTAAGCCAAGCAAAACGTATGTCAGTTTTAAAACAATTTAAAGCAGGCAAAATCGATATTTTAGTTGCAACAGACGTAGCAGCTCGCGGACTTGATATCTCAGGCGTATCACACGTATACAACTTTGATATTCCACAAGATCCTGAAAGCTATGTTCACCGTATCGGCCGTACTGGTCGTGCAGGTAAAAAAGGAGTCGCAGTAACGTTTGTAACACCACGTGAAATGGGCTACTTGAGCATCGTTGAACGCACAACTAAGAAAAAAATGGAAGCATTGGTACCTCCAACTGCGAACGAAGCTGTACTTGGCCAAAAACGCGTTGCTATGGAACAATTGCTTGAAATGACAGAGAAAAACAATCTTGGCGATTACCGCGACTTCGCGACGCAAATGCTTGAAAAGCATGATGCGGTCGACTTGATTGCAGCAGCTCTTAAAACAATGACTAAAGAGCCGGAAGATATTCCAGTTTCTATTTCCGAAGAACGTCCTTTGCCATCACGCGGAGGCGGCGGATATAAAGGTAAAGGCGGCGGCGGACGCAGTGGCGGAGGCGGCGGTTACAAAGGTAACCGTTCATCAGGTTCATCTCGTCCATCATCATCTAGCCGTGGAGCAAGCTCAGGCGCAAGCCGACGTCGTGAAGGCGGAAGCGGTGGCGGACGTCCAGGACGTACGACTCGTCGTAGCGAATCTTAATACCGATTAATTGAAAGGGCGTACGCAAAACAGGAAACTGTTTAGCGTACGTCCTTTTTTGCTGTGTGAATATCAGTTACAATGAAGTGAAACATTGTGATGAGTAAATCGTATAATGTGTAAGTAGACGATTGGAGAGAAGTAAATGGATAACCAACCGAAAAATCAAATTTCACGTAAAGGCTTAACCGTCTGGCGTGTTTACGGCAGTATGGAAACAGCGGTTATTGCGTTACTAGCGATAGGAGCAGGGGTTTTAACTTATTTTTTTGACTGGCCACAATGGCTTTATGCGATTTATGGAGCGGTTGTTTTGCTATTCGGCATCGTGCTGATTTTTTGGTTTCCGAAAATTCGGTGGCAACGTTGGCGTTATGAAGTAAGAGAACACGAAATCGAACTGCAACATGGCTTGTTTATCGTTACCCGTACATTGGTGCCGATGGTACGAGTTCAACACGTTGACACGGAACAAGGACCCATTTTAAGAAAGTATGACTTAGCGGAAATTTCTATTTCAACCGCTGCGACCACTCATACAATTCCGGCTTTGGTTACAGCAGAAGCAGATGAGTTAAGAGCGAGAATTTCTGTATTGGCAAGGGTGGCGGAAGATGATGTATGAGGGACGTTATAAACTGCATCCAATTTCGGCGTTTTTGAACTTTATTAAAGGGATGAAGGAATTGCTTCTCCCATTTATTATTATTTTTGGCGTCAACATCTTTAGAGGTGATGGCATCAGTTCGATGTTTGATCAAGGCTGGCAAGGGATGATTCCATTAATTGTCGGTGGAGCGGTGTTGTTATTCTTGTTGATTGCGGGAATTATCAAATGGAAACGGTTTGTTTACTGGTTTGAAGATGGAGAACTGCGTATTGAATACGGTTTGTTTGTAAAGAAAAAAAGGTACATACCATTCGAGCGAATTCAAAGTTTAAATTATGCAGAAGGCATTTTTCATCGACCGCTTGGGTTAGTGAAAGTGAAAGTTGAAACAGCAGGTTCTGGAAAAATTGGCCAAGCAGAAGCTGAATTGACGGCCATTTCAAGAGAAGATGCAGATCGTATTGAAAAAGAAATGGAAAAGGCCAAACATCAACTTTCACGAGAAGCAGCCCCGGTTATGGGGCCGATAGAGTTTGTTGAAACACCCGTTAAAAAAGCGGCCAAAACGCTTTATCGTATGTCTATGAAAGAACTACTTATTCTTGCGACAACTTCTAGCGGAATTGGCGTTGTCATTTCAGCTGTAGCAATTTTTCTTTCTCAGTTTTCTGAGTTTATCCCGTACGATGCGGTTTACGAAGAAATTCTCTTATTTTTACGTTTTGGTGCACTGATTGTTGCGCTAACCATCTTTGTTGTTTTAGTAGTGGCATGGGTTATTTCGGTTATAATGACGATTGTGGCGAATTACCAATTTACGATTCAATACGATGAAGATCGAATTTATATTACTAGAGGCTTATTAGAGAAAAAGAAAGTTTCCATCCCGTTAAAACGTGTGCAAGGAATTAAAATAAGTCAAAATCCATTGCGAGAGCTATTTGGCTATGCGACAGTTGTAGTTGAAAGTGCAGGGGGATCAGTGGGAGACAAGGATGAAAAAATCCGTCTATTTCCTTTAGTGAAAAAAACTCGGATGTTGCCCATACTAGAAGAATTGTTTCCTGAGTTAGAATGGAATCCTGCATTAATTAAAGCGCCAAAGCGCAGCATTCATTTTTTCTATCGCTTAGACTTAGTTTGGCTTGCCCCTGTATTTGCGGCAGTAGGGTATTTCTTTTACCCGTATGGTTTGTTGGCGCTAATAATTGTGCCAATTGTAGTTTTGATTGGCGTTTGGCAACATCGAACTGTAGGTTATGCACTTAACGAAAGACAATTAACTGCTCAATTTAGAGGGGTTAGCAAACATCGCTATTTTATATTAAAAAAACGAATTCAAGTTGTTCAAGTGACCCAAAGTTATTTTCAACGGCGCAAAGAAATTTCTTCAATTCACGCGACGATTAAATCAGGCATGATGGGTGCCACAGCAACAATTCTTCATATGGAGAAAGAAGACGCTAGTCAGATTTTAGCTTGGTACAAACCACTTGGGACAAAGGACCGGTCGAGTTAAAAAATCAGGTATAAAAAAAGACGGCCGGATATGAAATCCGGCTGTCTTTATTTTTTAGCTCGCCAGCTAACAATGCGTTTGGGATGAAAATAACTAAGCCCGATTAAGAACCCAGTAATCATTCCGGCGATATGTGCAGTCACGTTGACGTTTGGTGTTAAGAAAGTCATAACTATACTAATAACGATAATTGGGAGTATAATTTGTTTAAGTTGGGGTAAAGCGCGTCCCCCATAATACACCAATGCGCCAAATGCACCAAAAACACCAAAAATGGCACCACTTGCTCCGACGTGAGAATAATCGAGTGGCTGAAGAAAATAAGTAGCTGCTGAAGCAAAAAAGCCCGCTAACAAGTAAATCGTAGTAAAACGAACTTTGCCGGTTAACCGCTCTAACTCAGGTCCAAAAAGGAACAAGGAGAACATATTAAACAGCAAGTGCATCACTCCGCTATGCAAGAACATGGGGGTGAAAAAGCGCCACCATTGACCTTCTGCAATGTAAAAATTAGAACCTACGCCATAAAAGTAAATCCATTGACCAAGAAAAGGTAACCATATCAGTACATAGACCAACAGATTAAGAGCGATCAAAGTGGAGACAACTGGATACATACGCAGGTATTGTTTAAAGCTTTCTGTTCGAATAAACATTTTGTCACCTCTATTTCATACGTTTTATTATACCTGTTACCTGTTTGCGATTGAAAGGAGAAACATTTATGATTACAGGAATTGGGCTGGATATTGTTGAAATTTCAAGAATCCGCCGGTTGGATACCAAATCACCAAAATTTCGAGCTCGTGTATTAACCATAAACGAGCAAGCTGAATACGATCGATTAACAGAAGGAAGAAAAATTGAATTCCTTGCGGGGCGCTTTGCGGCGAAAGAAGCATTTTCCAAAGCAAAAGGCACTGGCATTGGCAGTGAATGTTCTTTTCAAGATATCGAAGTTAGAAAAGATGCCAAAGGCAAACCCACTATTTACTTTTGTGGAGCTGAAATAGGGTTAGTATCGATTACACATTCAAAAGAATTTGCAGCAGCACAAGTTCTTTTGCAAACAATATAATTGGGTGGTGTTGGGATGACGGAAAATTATCGGCCGACTAAAGCGGTCATCAATTTAACGGCGATCAAAAATAATTTAACTTATTTTCAAGAAAAGAGCGGCGATGCGGAAGTCATTGCAGTAGTAAAAGCAGATGCTTACGGGCATGGTGTTCTAGAAGTTGTGGAAACAGTCATTGAAAATGGTGTCCGTATGCTGGCAGTAGCAACTCCGGACGAGGCTCTTTTTCTCCGTAAGCACGGTATAGATATAGAATTATTAGTGCTAGGGGCCACTCCTTCGCAGTTTATTCCAATCGCCCAGAAGCATAACATTACGGTGACAGCGATTTCTCTTGACTGGCTTTCGATGGCAGCAATGCACGTAGAGCAAGAGTTAGCTACATTAAAGATTCATTTAAAAGTGGATACGGGAATGAGGCGGATTGGCGTCCAAGTAGATGAGGTAGATGAGGCGTTTGGTTTTATTGCAGATCACGACTTTGACTTTAAAGGCATCTTCACTCATTTTGCAACTGCAGATGAAAAAGATTCCCCACTTTTTAATCAACAAGTAAACGCAATGAATACGATTCTTGATAAGTTAAATAATTCTACCGTAATGGTTCATGTATCAAATAGTGCAGCCGCTATTATGCATCCAAACTTAGTATGTGATGCAGTGCGTATTGGAATTTCATTATACGGAATTGCCCCTTCTCCTTATGTAGGAGAAGAGATGGACTTTAACCTACAACCAGCACTTAGTCTTGAAACTGAAATGATTCATGTGAAAAAGCTAAAGGCTGGAGAAGCTTTAAGTTACGGAGCTACCTATCGTGCTGAACAAGACGAATGGATTGCGACAATCCCAATTGGTTATGCGGACGGGATGTTACGTGGTTTGCAAGGTCAAGATGTTTTGGTGAAAGGACAGCGCGTTCCAATCGTCGGGCGGATTTGTATGGACCAGTGCATGATCCGGTTAGCCGAGAGGTTACCAATTGGAGAAAAAGTTCAGTTGATCGGACGCCAAGGCGACCAACAGATTCTAATCGATGAATGGGCTAAAAAGCTCGACACGATTCCCTATGAAATTCCTTGTGTTTTAACGAAAAGAGTGCCGCGCATTTACTTAAGGGGAGCGGAGTTTTCGGATTTGTCTTTTCAGAAGTCTGATAAGATGTTAAGATAGGGTAGACTAAGACAGAAGAACGGGATTTTCGGAGGTGTCGGCTGTGTACGGTAAGTCAAAGACAAAAGAAGTGGTTGTGAAAATGCCAAAGCAATTTATTTCGGAGTTGACAACTCATTCAAATGAGCATGTTCAGGAAAGTGGAGATTATATTTACGTTTCCACAAACCGGGTGACCAAAAATCTATACGACTCATATCATATTCGGGAAGCGATGATCAAGGGCTACGTGGAGATGTCACAAATCAATCTATCGATTGCTTGTGAATGTTCTCACGCTGAGTACGAAGCGGAGCATACGACCGTGCGACTCGTAAGCGGAGGGTGACAACTTGATTGTAAAACGCGGAGATGTTTTTTTTGCGGAATTATCGCCAGTCGTCGGGTCTGAGCAAGGTGGGACCCGCCCGGTTCTGGTGATTCAAAACGATATAGGGAATCGGTTTAGTCCCACCGTCATTATTGCTGCAATAACGGCGCAAATTCAAAAAGCTAAATTACCGACTCATGTAGAAATCAATGCTAAGAAATATGGTTTTGAGCGTGATTCTGTTATTTTACTGGAACAACTACGAACAATTGACAAGTCAAGATTGACCGACAAAATTACTCAGCTTGACGACACCTTGATGGAAAAAGTGGATGAAGCATTGGAAATCAGCGTGGGCCTAGTGAAATTTTAAGCATACATACTTTTGTGGAGGCATCTTGAGAATTTTCTCGAGGTGTCTTTTTTATAGTTTGTTATGCTGACAAAAAAGATGTGAAAAAAACGAATTTCCGCTACAATAAAGAGTAGTAAACGAAAAAAGGGATACATAGTGCGACAGGGAGGGTTTTTAGTTAATATGAATAAACAGATGGCTCAATATATACAGGGCAATTTAACCGAGATTGTATCACGGTGGCAAGAAAAAATGAAAAATGAAAAAGAGGAACTTTCTTTTCGGATTATGCCTGAAGAGCTAATGAATCAAACAAGCTACGAATTTGCGGAATTGATGATTTCTAATTTGCTAGAAAGTCACCAAGCGTATGAAAGTCGGATAAATGATTTTGCTGAAAAAGTTGTTCGCCTCGGATGGTCGATTACATTTGTGACGAAGGCGATCGATTACTTTGCTGAAATCGTTTATGAAGATATGAGAAAAGAAGAAATTATTTATGATGGAAATCTTGCTGATTATATAGAAGAATTTTCAAAATGGATTATGCCTATTCGAGAAAGCACAATTCAAGCTTACTCTAAAACATGGGAACGTACGGTAAGTTTGCAAAAGATTGCGCTACAGGAATTGTCAGCATCCTTGATTCCTGTATTTGAAAAAGTATCCGTTATGCCGTTAGTTGGGACAATTGATACTGAACGTGCAAAACTGATTATGGAAAATTTGCTTGAAGGTGTCGTTAAACATAGAGCAGAAGTTGTTTTACTTGATATAACTGGCGTTCCTGTAGTAGATACAATGGTGGCTCATCACATTATCCAGGCGGCAGATGCTGTACGGTTAGTAGGAGCAAAATGTATGCTTGTCGGAATTCGACCGGAAATTGCTCAAACCATTGTTACGCTTGGCATAAACTTGAATGATTTTACAACAACAAGCACACTGCAACGCGGTGTAGAACAGGCATTAGCTTGGACGAATCGAAAAATTGTGGAGGTTGAAGACTGATGAATTTTAGAATTCCGATTTTAAAGTTAAGAGATACATTAATTGTTTCCATTCAGTGGGAACTTGACGATCAGACAGCTCTTCAATTCCAGGAAGATTTACTGACGAAGCTTCATGAAACAAGCGCGCGAGGTGTCGTAATTGATTTGACATCGATTGATTTTATCGATTCATTTATTGCAAAAGTTCTGGGAGACGTCATCAGCATGTCAAGCTTGATGGGGGCCAGAGTAGTTATTACCGGTATTCAGCCAGCAGTTGCTATCACTTTAATCGAGTTAGGAATTCGACTTGAAGATGTTATGACAGCGCTAGATTTAGAAAATGGTCTGGATAAACTTCAATTGGAATTGGAGGCTTAACCATGAGCGATGAGTCCTCGGTAGAAATTTTAACGGAATGGGATATTGTTGCTGCAAGACAACTCGGACGTAATGTCGCGAAAGAACTTGGTTTTGGCACAGTTGATCAGGCCCGTATTACAACGGCTATAAGCGAGCTTGCTCGTAATATATATTTATACGCTGGCAAAGGCAGAATCGAAATTCAGCAATTGACTGAAAATGGTCTTAAAGGAATTTTGATTATTGCAGCCGACAGCGGTCCAGGGATTTCCGATATTCGCCAAGTGATGGAAGATGGATTTACGACTTCAGGTGGATTAGGAGCAGGACTTCCTGGTGTTAAGAGGTTGATGGATGATTTTAAGATTGAAACAATTGTGGGCGAAGGTACAGATATAAGGGCTACGAAGTGGCTTCGTTAGGGGGAATACCCAATGATTCACGAAATTGAGAATCAGTATAAAGAAATTTTAAATGAATACATGAAAAAACAAACCGAGCAAAATCTATATGTTGGTCAAAACTTCAGTCGACAACTTATTTTAGAGAATATTGCTCCCGAAGAAGTAATTAGTATGCACAAGGGGGCAATCCAAGAACTTTATGGGGAGTTACCGGATGTAGTATGGCATTCTTTCGACTTTTTAATCGAAATGATGATCAATTATGGATTGGCGCTTCAAGAGCGACAAAGTCTCTTGAAGCAGCAGGAAGAGCTAAAAGTTGAAATGGATTTAGCAGCAAATGTTCAAGAGACGTTGCTAAAAACAAAATTACCTTTACTCGAAGGCTTAGATATTGGCCTTCTTTCGATTCCTGCCCGAAAAATGAATGGTGACTATATTTATTTTGTTAGTGAGCATGATGGTTATGCAGGGGTAGCGGTTGCGGATGTAATCGGTAAAGGTCTCCCTGCAGCTCTGTGCATGTCTATGATCAAATTTGGTATGGATAGTCTAAGTAGCTCGCAAGCGCTTCCAAAAGATGTGCTAAGTGTCATTAACCGCATTGTTGAAAAAAGTGTCGACGATTCAATGTTCGTTTCCATGTTTTACGGAAATTATGACGCGAAGCGAGCGCGATTGACATACGGTTCAGCAGGGCACGAACCGGCTATTTTATACCGGGCAAAAGACAATGAATTCACAGAGTTAAACGCGAAAGGCTTGTTGCTTGGAGTATCTCCAGCTGCGGTTTATGAGGAACACACAGTTGATCTGGAAAAAGGCGACTTAGTAATTATGATGACAGATGGTGTAACAGAAGGCCGAAACGAAGAAGGTTTTATCGAGCGTGAAGTAATCTATGAATTAATCAAACGAAAAAAAGAACAATCCGCACAAGCGATTGTACAGTATGTTTACGATGAACTTGAGCGTATGCAAAATGCGCACTTTCAAGATGACTTTACATTAGTGATTTATAAAAAAGTCTAATACTAGGTTTAATGACGTACCGTTAGTGGTATTAAGGCTTAGAATAGCTTTTTTAAAAGCGAGATTGAATTTTAAAAAACGGGGTGTCAAATTACAATGAATATTCAAGTGGATTTAACTGAATCGAATAATATTCTTGAAGGATATATAGGCGGAGAAATTGATGCACATACTGCACCAGTTTTGCGCGGGAAATTAGAAAATTACCAAAGTCACCAAGGTCTAGAAGCAGAATTAGACCTTTCTGACGTTAATTATATGGATAGCACAGGGCTAGGCGTTTTTGTAGCCTTTTATAAATCGGTCAATTCAAATGGTGGGCATGTGAAATTAAAAGGACTCTCCGTTCGATTGAAACGACTTTTCGATATTACAGGTTTAGGCGATATTATGGACATCGAATCAGTCGGGAAGGAGGGTAACTGATATGCGCCCTTTTGATTATGTAGAAATGCGAGTTCCCGCTAAATCACAATACGTAGGTGTTGCACGACTTACGATTTCAGGTTTGGCTAGTCGTATCGGTTTTTCGTTTGATGATATAGAGGATTTGAAAATTGCTTCAAGTGAAGCAGTGACGAATGCAGTTCAACATGCTTACTCTGAAGGTGAGCAAGGTGAAGTTGTTATTGGTTGCGCACTTTATGAAGACAAAATCGAGATTATGGTAGCTGATCATGGCCGTAGTTTTAATTTTGAAGAAACAAAAGCAAAAGTAGGTCCTTATCATGATGAAGAAGAAGGGGCTTTTCTCCGTGAAGGAGGTCTCGGCTTGTATTTGATTGAAACATTAATGGACGAAGTTAAAGTTCATCATCAAGAAGGAGTAACGATCTTCATGACAAAGCATGTTGAAGGAGAGCAGGTGGAGAAGGATGTCGAAACAGTCTCATCCTAATCAGCCTACTAAAGAGCAGGTGCTTGATTGGATTGAAGCTTATCAAAAAACAGAAGATGAAGAAGCCCAAACAAACTTGGTATTAAATTATAAACGCCTTGTGGAATCCATTGCTCGAAAATATTCTAATGGCAAATCTTATCACGAAGATATTGCGCAAGTAGGGATGCTTGGGCTTTTAGGTGCTATTAGACGTTATGATCCTTCATACGGTCGTAGCTTTGAAGCCTTTGCTGTGCCAACAATTATCGGTGAAATTAAACGATTCTTGCGTGATAAAACATGGGCAATTCATGTCCCACGTCGTATAAAAGAATTGGGTCCGCGGATAAAAGCGACAGTTGAAGTGTTAACTACAGAACTTCAACGTTCACCGCAAGTGTGGGAAATCGCTGAATATCTGGATGTGGAAGAAGACGATATATTAGAAGCAATGGAGATGGGCAAGAGCTATCAAGCACTTTCAATGGACCATTCTTTAGAGGCGGATTCAGATGGTAGCACAATCACTTTATTTGATGTAGTTGGCCAAGAAGACGATGGTTATGAGAAAGCGGATCAGCGGATGCTTGTAGCTGAAGCGATGAATGTGCTTTCTGAACGGGAAAAGCAGATCATCCAATTCACCTACATAGAGCAGTTGAGCCAAAAAGAAGCTGGGGATAAACTCGGCATTTCTCAAATGCATGTTTCCCGTTTGCAAAGAAAAGCGATTAAGAAACTTCAAGAAGCAATATTAGCTGCTGGCGGAGTATCCTAGTGGAGAAAATTCAGCATAGTTTTATAAATGCTTTTATTTTCAATGCAGCAAAAAAAGGGAATTATGAATCTGGCGACAGTTACCATACTGTTTTGACAGATGATTACTTTATTTGCTCTGTAGCTGATGGATTAGGAAGTGGGCCTATAGCGCGTGAATCGTCTCAAGTGATTCCCCAGATTTTAAGGGAATATCATCATGAAACTGTGGATCAGTTGATGCAACGTTTTAATAAATTGATGATTCATAAACGAGGCGCTGCTGTGGCGATTTTTAAAGTTGATTTTAATAACAAAACATTGGAATACAGTTGTGTCGGCAATATCCGATTTTATCTATACCGGAAAGTAAAAGATGAAATTATTTACCCATTACCGGTAATGGGCTATTTGTCAGGACGACCGCAAAAGTTGCGGACTCAGCTTTACACGTATGTCGAAAACGATTTGTTTTTAATCCATTCTGATGGAGTGGATTTAAGAAATCCGAAATCTATGATGCGTAAAGCAACAATACCTGAACAATTGTACAGTGATATATTGGAGTCGATTCAAACAGTTGACGATGCTACATTCATAACAGGAAGTCTTCTCAAGTGAGAAGGCTTCTTTTTTATGTGTTAAAATGAGAAAGAATTGAAGGGGAGTGTCTAGATGGAAATAGAACAAATTCATACATTGATTGCTAAAGAAACGGACGTGCGAAAAGATCAAGTTGCACAAGTTATCGCTTTAATCGAGGACGGCAATACCGTGCCTTTTATCGCGCGTTACCGAAAAGAAGCTACTGGCTCGTTAGATGAAGTTCAAATTAAAGCAATTGATGATCGGTATACATACATTCAAAATTTAGAGCAACGGAAAACAGAAGTGATTCGTTCTATATCAGAACAAGAAAAACTAACTGAGGACTTAGAAAAGGCGATTCAAGGTGCAACTGTTTTACAACGACTTGAAGATTTATATCGACCTTACAAACAAAAGCGTCGCACAAAGGCAATCATCGCAAAAGAAAAAGGCTTACAACCGTTAGCCGATTGGTTGTTAGAGCCTGGTGATGAAAAACTGATGGTAAAAGCGCAAGCGTTTGTTAACGAAGAAGAAGGTGTCGCTTCCGTTGAAGAAGCGATTCAAGGCGCTCAAGATATTTTGGCGGAATTATTTGCGGACGATCCGGATATTCGAGAGAAAATTCGTTACATGACTCGGAAGAGCGGCACTATCGCGACAGCAGCTAAAAAAAATCACGAAGATGAAAAACAAGTCTTTCAAATGTATTACGAATATGAAGAAGCCATTCAGAAAATTGTCCCGCATCGAATTTTGGCGATCAATCGTGGAGAAAAAGAAGATGTTTTAAAAGTTTCCGTCAATCCGCCAGTTGATCGCATCGTGGCGTTAATGAAAAACAATTGGATAAAGCAAACGCATTCAACGACAGATGTGATAGCTGAAGCAATTGAAGATAGCTATAAGCGATTGATCCAACCATCCGTTGAGCGGGAAATTCGTGCCGAGCTTAGTGAAAAAGGTGAGACACAAGCGATTCATATTTTCTCAGAGAACTTGCGTAACCTACTGCTGCAACCGCCAATGAAAAATAAAATGGTCCTTGGTGTGGATCCGGCTTATCGTACCGGCTGCAAGTTGGCAGTTATCGATGAGACAGGGAAGTTGTTAGAAGTAGCGGTTATATATCCGCATCCGCCAAAATCTGATCAAACGGGCTCGAAAAAAATCATGGAACGTTTAACGGCGAAGTATCCGATTGAAATTATGGCGATCGGGAACGGGACTGCGTCACGTGAAACGGAACAATTTGTTGCGGACTTTTTGTCAGAAACATCGGCAAATATTTCTTATGTGATTGTGAATGAAGCAGGAGCGAGTGTTTATTCAGCATCTGACATTGCGCGTGCCGAGTTTCCAGACTTAAAAGTAGAAGAGCGAAGTGCAGCATCCATTGCACGCCGCTTGCAAGATCCGCTATCGGAGTTGGTGAAGATTGATCCGAAAGCGGTAGGAGTGGGGCAATACCAGCACGATGTTTCTCAAAAAAAATTGGCAGACCAATTAACTTTTGTTGTAGAGACTGCTGTTAACCAAGTTGGGGTCAACGTCAACTCAGCATCTGCCTCTTTGTTGCATTATGTGGCAGGTCTAAGTAAAACTGTAGCGGAAAACGTGATTAAAGTGCGCGATGAAAATGGCCGTTTTACTTCGCGTGCACAGCTGAAAAAAATTCCGCGTCTAGGAGCTAAAACGTATGAGCAGGCAATCGGATTTTTACGAATTCCTGAAGGGGAAAATCCATTAGATGCAACAGGGATTCACCCCGAGAGTTATGACATTGCAGAAAAACTATTGAAACTAGTAGGCGAAGACAAAAAATCTGTTGGAAAAGCAGGGCTCTCTGAAAAACTTGAAGAACTCGAGCTAAACGAGTTAAGTACAGAGTGGGGAGTTGGGGAAATTACGTTGAAAGACATTTTGGATGCGTTGAAAAAACCGTTCCGTGATCCGCGAGATGAATTCCCACAACCATTATTGAAAAACGATATTTTAAAAATGGAAGATTTACTTCCGGGCATGGAAGTGCAAGGGACTGTTCGTAACGTAGTCGACTTTGGCGCGTTTATTGACATCGGTGTAAAACAAGATGGCTTAGTCCACATCTCGAAACTGAAAAAAGGTTTTGTGAAGCACCCGCTAGAAGTGGTCGCAGTAGGAGACATTGTGACTGCATGGGTTGAAAAAGTAGAAAAAGACAAAGGGCGCATTGCCTTAACGATGCTGCAGCCAAAAGAGCAAACCCTTTAACTTGAGTCAAGGGGAGTTAGTATGACGAATGAAGAACTAACGGAGTTGATCAAAGAAATCTCGCTGGCGAGTTTTAATAAGCCGTTTCGGCATGCAGGTGTTTTCAATTCGAGGCTGAGAACAACCGGTGGTCGGTATCTGCTGCGTTCTCATAATATTGAGATCAATCCAAAGTCTTACGAGAAGTTTGGATATAACGAACTCGAAGGAATTATTAAACATGAACTTTGCCATTACCACCTTCATATAGAAGGAAGAGGGTATAAGCATCAGGACCAGGACTTTAAAAGGTTGTTAAAAGAAACGGGCTCACCACGTTTTTGTTCATTGTTGGAAAACAAAGCGAAGCAACGTTCTAAGAAGACTTATGTTTATCAGTGTGTGGCATGTGAAACGAATTATAAGCGCAAGATTCGTATGAATACCGAGAGATACCGATGTGGCCGCTGCTCTGGAAAACTAGTGGCGCAATAATAATTTTCGCGAAAAGGAGGCGACCTATAACGGTTTGTCTCCTTTTTCTATGAGCAGAAAACTTAAGATTTTGAGGGAAGAAAAACAAAAGTAAAATTAAAATAAAAAAGGTATTGACGATTCTCTCAGACCTCTTTATAATAGAAAAAGTCGACAAGTACTTAAACGATATTCCGAAGTAGCTCAGTGGTAGAGCACCGCACTGTTAATGCGATGGTCGTAGGTTCGAGTCCTACCTTCGGAGCCATTCATGGCCCCTTGGTCAAGCGGTTAAGACACCGCCCTTTCACGGCGGTAACACGGGTTCGAATCCCGTAGGGGTCACCATCTTTTATAAAACAATTAATCTGAAAAGTTATAGTTAGATAATAAGTGTGTTACACTAGTACATAAGTTAAACAACTGTAAGAAAAACAAATTGATGTTTTGAGAGAAAAACATTCTTATAATATTGTCGCGGGGTGGAGCAGTTCGGTAGCTCGTTGGGCTCATAACCCAAAGGTCGCAGGTTCAAATCCTGCCCCCGCAACCAAATGGTCCCGTGGTGTAGCGGTTAACATGCCTGCCTGTCACGCAGGAGATCGCCGGTTCGATCCCGGTCGGGACCGCCATTTATTGGGGTATAGCCAAGCGGTAAGGCAACGGGTTTTGATCCCGTCATGCCCTGGTTCGAATCCAGGTACCCCAGCCATTATTATTAAACCGAAACGACAATGAATTAGAAATTCTAATTTCTCATTGACATTAACGTGAAGATGCAGTATAATAGAATTTGTCTCTAAAATTAATTCAAGCGGTCGTGGCGGAATGGCAGACGCGCTAGGTTGAGGGCCTAGTGGGAGAAATCCCGTGGAAGTTCGACTCTTCTCGGCCGCACCATATAATCTCTAATGCGCCCGTAGCTCAATTGGATAGAGTACTTGACTACGAATCAAGCGGTTAGAGGTTCGAGTCCTCTCGGGCGCGCCATCTTAACCTTATATAATAACGCGGGTGTAGTTTAGTGGTAAAACCTCAGCCTTCCAAGCTGATGATGAGGGTTCGATTCCCTTCACCCGCTCCATAATTTTAAAACACTTGAACCTTGAAAACTGAACAGCAAAACGTCAACGAAAGACGTCACGAGCACCTCGGTGCGAGAACGGCTTTTGCGAAGGTTGCCTTGGGCAATCAGAGTAAAGTTGTTTTTTATCTCAGTGTTCGTGACGAAAAATTACTGATCAGCGTTATGCAGATCAAAGCGAATCGTGCGTCTTCGGACGGCGATACGCCAGCAGTATTGAGCAATCAACACTACTCTATAATGGAGAGTTTGATCCTGGCTCAGGACGAACGCTGGCGGCGTGCCTAATACATGCAAGTCGAGCGGAACCAGAGGAGCTTGCTCCTTCTGGTTTAGCGGCGGACGGGTGAGTAACACGTGGGCAACCTGCCCTGCAGATCGGGATAACTCCGGGAAACCGGTGCTAATACCGAATAGTTTGCGGCCTCTCCTGAGGCTGCACGGAAAGACGGTTTCGGCTGTCACTGCAGGATGGGCCCGCGGCGCATTAGCTAGTTGGTGGGGTAATGGCCTACCAAGGCGACGATGCGTAGCCGACCTGAGAGGGTGATCGGCCACACTGGGACTGAGACACGGCCCAGACTCCTACGGGAGGCAGCAGTAGGGAATCTTCCGCAATGGACGAAAGTCTGACGGAGCAACGCCGCGTGAGTGACGAAGGTTTTCGGATCGTAAAACTCTGTTGTGAGGGAAGAACAAGTACCAACTAACTACTGGTACCTTGACGGTACCTCACCAGAAAGCCACGGCTAACTACGTGCCAGCAGCCGCGGTAATACGTAGGTGGCAAGCGTTGTCCGGAATTATTGGGCGTAAAGCGCGCGCAGGCGGTCCTTTAAGTCTGATGTGAAAGCCCACGGCTCAACCGTGGAGGGTCATTGGAAACTGGAGGACTTGAGTGCAGAAGAGGAAAGTGGAATTCCATGTGTAGCGGTGAAATGCGTAGAGATGTGGAGGAACACCAGTGGCGAAGGCGACTTTCTGGTCTGTAACTGACGCTGAGGCGCGAAAGCGTGGGGAGCAAACAGGATTAGATACCCTGGTAGTCCACGCCGTAAACGATGAGTGCTAAGTGTTAGGGGGTTTCCGCCCCTTAGTGCTGCAGCTAACGCATTAAGCACTCCGCCTGGGGAGTACGGCCGCAAGGCTGAAACTCAAAGGAATTGACGGGGGCCCGCACAAGCGGTGGAGCATGTGGTTTAATTCGAAGCAACGCGAAGAACCTTACCAGGTCTTGACATCCCACTGCCCGGTGTAGAGATACGCTTTTCCCTTCGGGGACAGTGGTGACAGGTGGTGCATGGTTGTCGTCAGCTCGTGTCGTGAGATGTTGGGTTAAGTCCCGCAACGAGCGCAACCCTTGATCTTAGTTGCCAGCATTTAGTTGGGCACTCTAAGGTGACTGCCGGTGACAAACCGGAGGAAGGTGGGGATGACGTCAAATCATCATGCCCCTTATGACCTGGGCTACACACGTGCTACAATGGACGGTACAAAGGGTTGCCAACCCGCGAGGGGGAGCCAATCCCATAAAACCGTTCTCAGTTCGGATTGTAGGCTGCAACTCGCCTGCATGAAGCCGGAATCGCTAGTAATCGTGGATCAGCATGCCACGGTGAATACGTTCCCGGGCCTTGTACACACCGCCCGTCACACCACGAGAGTTTGTAACACCCGAAGTCGGTGAGGTAACCCTTGTGGAGCCAGCCGCCGAAGGTGGGACAGATGATTGGGGTGAAGTCGTAACAAGGTAGCCGTATCGGAAGGTGCGGCTGGATCACCTCCTTTCTAAGGATAAATTCGGAACCGGGCGCCTAGCGCTCCGGGGTTGACGTTTTGCGTTCAGTTTTGAAGGTTCACCTTCAGGCGGCAACGCCTTTTTTTGTGACTTTCAACAACTTGTTCTTTGAAAACTGGATAAAACGACATTGAAACAAATGCAAGAAATTCAAGTACGCGTGACTTTTAGTCACAACTTTTTAATTAACCATTGGTTAAGTTAGAAAGGGCGCACGGTGGATGCCTTGGCACTAGGAGCCGAAGAAGGACGGCACTAACACCGATATGCTTCGGGGAGCTGTAAGTGAGCTGTGATCCGGAGATTTCCGAATGGGGGAACCCACTACTTTTAATCGAGTAGTATCCATGTGTGAATCTATAGCACATGAGAAGGCAGACCCAGGGAACTGAAACATCTAAGTACCTGGAGGAAGAGAAAGCAAATGCGATTCCCTGAGTAGCGGCGAGCGAAACGGGATCAGCCCAAACCAAGAGGCTTGCCTCTTGGGGTTGTAGGACACTCTATACGGAGTTACAAAAGGTAGGATTAGGCGAAGCGACCTGGAACGGTCCGCCGCAGTGGGTAACAGCCCCGTAGCCGAAAACCTTGCCCCTCCAGAGTGGATCCTGAGTACGGCGGAACACGTGAAATTCCGTCGGAATCTGGGAGGACCATCTCCCAAGGCTAAATACTTCCTAGTGACCGATAGTGAACCAGTACCGTGAGGGAAAGGTGAAAAGCACCCCGGAAGGGGAGTGAAATAGATCCTGAAACCGTGTGCCTACAAGTAGTCAAAGCCCGTTAATGGGTGATGGCGTGCCTTTTGTAGAATGAACCGGCGAGTT
The DNA here is from genome assembly GCF_001687665.2 of Planococcus donghaensis. NCBI lineage: Bacteria > Bacillati > Bacillota > Bacilli > Caryophanales > Caryophanaceae > Planococcus > Planococcus donghaensis. The sequence continues at coordinate 528,569 of NZ_CP016543.2, forward strand.
ACGATTGCATGCAAGGTTAAGCTGAGAAGGCGGAGCCGCAGCGAAAGCGAGTCTGAATAGGGCGACAGAGTATGCAGTTGTAGACCCGAAACCAGGTGATCTACCCATGTCCAGGGTGAAGGTAAGGTAACACTTACTGGAGGCCCGAACCCACGCACGTTGAAAAGTGCGGGGATGAGGTGTGGGTAGCGGAGAAATTCCAATCGAACCTGGAGATAGCTGGTTCTCTCCGAAATAGCTTTAGGGCTAGCCTCAAGATTGAGAATCCTGGAGGTAGAGCACTGTTTGGACTAGGGGCCCATCCCGGGTTACCGAATTCAGACAAACTCCGAATGCCAGTGATTTATGCTTGGGAGTCAGACTGCGAGTGATAAGATCCGTAGTCAAGAGGGAAACAGCCCAGACCACCAGCTAAGGTCCCCAAATATCCGTTAAGTGGAAAAGGATGTGGCGTTGCTTAGACAACCAGGATGTTGGCTTAGAAGCAGCCATCATTTAAAGAGTGCGTAATAGCTCACTGGTCGAGTGACACTGCGCCGAAAATGTACCGGGGCTAAACGGATTACCGAAGCTGTGGATGGATCTCGTAAGAGATCCGTGGTAGGAGAGCGTTCTAAGGGCGTTGAAGTCAGACCGGAAGGACTGGTGGAGCGCTTAGAAGTGAGAATGCCGGTATGAGTAACGAAAGACGGGTGAGAATCCCGTCCACCGAATGCCTAAGGTTTCCTGAGGAAGGCTCGTCCGCTCAGGGTTAGTCGGGACCTAAGTCGAGGCCGATAGGCGTAGACGATGGACAACAGGTTGATATTCCTGTACCACCTCCCCGCCGTTTGAGCAATGGGGGGACGCAGAAGGATAAGGTGAGCGTGCCGTTGGTTGTGCACGTCCAAGCAGTGAGGCGTGGAATGAGGCAAATCCCATTCCTGATACGTTGAGCTGTGATGGCAAGAGACTGAGTCTCAGAGTCCCTGATTTCACACTGCCAAGAAAAGCCTCTAGCGAGGCGGGAGGTGCCCGTACCGCAAACCGACACAGGTAGGCGAGAAGAGAATTCTAAGGTGAGCGAGTGAACTCTCGTTAAGGAACTCGGCAAAATGACCCCGTAACTTCGGGAGAAGGGGTGCTCTGGTAGGGTGTATAGCCCGAGAGAGCCGCAGTGAATAGGCCCAGGCGACTGTTTAGCAAAAACACAGGTCTCTGCAAAACCGTAAGGTGACGTATAGGGGCTGACGCCTGCCCGGTGCTGGAAGGTTAAGAGGAGTGCTTAGCGCAAGCGAAGGTGCGAATTGAAGCCCCAGTAAACGGCGGCCGTAACTATAACGGTCCTAAGGTAGCGAAATTCCTTGTCGGGTAAGTTCCGACCCGCACGAAAGGCGTAACGATCTGGGCACTGTCTCAACGAGAGACTCGGTGAAATTATAGTACCTGTGAAGATGCAGGTTACCCGCGACAGGACGGAAAGACCCCGTGGAGCTTTACTGTAGCCTGATATTGAATTTTGGTGCAACTTGTACAGGATAGGTAGGAGCCTTAGAGCCCGGAGCGCCAGCTTCGGAGGAGGCGTCGGTGGGATACTACCCTGGTTGTATTGAAATTCTAACCCACAAGCCTGATCGGCTTGGGAGACAGTGTCAGGCGGGCAGTTTGACTGGGGCGGTCGCCTCCTAAAGAGTAACGGAGGCGCCCAAAGGTTCCCTCAGAATGGTTGGAAATCATTCGCAGAGTGTAAAGGCAGAAGGGAGCTTGACTGCGAGACGTACATGTCGAGCAGGGTCGAAAGACGGGCTTAGTGATCCGGTGGTTCCGCATGGAAGGGCCATCGCTCAACGGATAAAAGCTACCCCGGGGATAACAGGCTTATCTCCCCCAAGAGTCCACATCGACGGGGAGGTTTGGCACCTCGATGTCGGCTCATCGCATCCTGGGGCTGTAGTCGGTCCCAAGGGTTGGGCTGTTCGCCCATTAAAGCGGTACGCGAGCTGGGTTCAGAACGTCGTGAGACAGTTCGGTCCCTATCCGTCGCGGGCGCAGGAAATTTGAGAGGAGCTGTCCTTAGTACGAGAGGACCGGGATGGACACACCGCTGGTGTACCAGTTGTTCTGCCAAGGGCATCGCTGGGTAGCTATGTGTGGCCGGGATAAGTGCTGAAAGCATCTAAGCACGAAGCCCCCCTCAAGATGAGATTTCCCATTGCGCAAGCAAGTAAGATCCCTCAAAGACGATGAGGTAGATAGGTTCGAGGTGGAAGCGTGGCGACATGTGCAGCTGACGAATACTAATCGATCGAGGACTTAACCAAAACCATGTACACGAAGACTTGCCCGTTCCAATGTCGTTTATCCAGTTTTGAGTGAACAAGCACTCAACCAAATAGTCCAGTGATGATGGCAAAGAGGCCACACCCGTTCCCATCCCGAACACGGCAGTTAAGCTCTTTTGCGCTGATGGTAGTTGGGGGTTTCCCCCTGTGAGAGTAAGACGTCGCTGGTCTGTTTTATTTTTTTTGGTCCCGTGGTGTAGCGGTTAACATGCCTGCCTGTCACGCAGGAGATCGCCGGTTCGATCCCGGTCGGGACCGTAATTTTGATGATGAACACAGCGATCATGCTGTGTTCATTTTTTTTGGTTAAAAGATAGTAACTTTTACGGAAAAACAATATATTTTGATTTACGCTAACTATTTCGCTAAACTATGTAAAGAATCAATAGAGGTGACATGATATATGACATATACAAAAATGCTAAATTCGCCAGAAGAAACCGAAAACTTTGCGATCCATCTTGCGGAACTATTAGAACCCGGTGATCTGCTAACGCTTGAAGGAGATTTAGGTGCTGGAAAAACTACTTTTACAAAAGGGCTAGCAAAAGGTCTTGGTATTCAACGCATGGTGAACAGCCCTACTTTTACCATCTTAAAACAATACTCTGGTCGTTTAGACTTGAATCATTTCGATGTTTATCGTCTCGAAAATAGCGATGAAGATATCGGATTTGATGAATTTTTCAATAGTGAATCGATATCAGTCGTAGAATGGGCAAAGTTTATTGAAGAATATTTGCCGAAAGAACGGTTAGAAATCACCATCAACCGACAATCTGAACAAGAGCGAAAGATGACTTTGAATCCGATTGGCAGACGATATGAAAATCTTTGCGGGGAGCTAAACTTATGATCTATCTTGGAATCGATACCTCAAATTCTCCTTTGTCTATCGCGTTAATCGAAGACGAAAGAATTTTAATAGAAGAAACATCAAATTTAAAAATCAACCACTCGTTAACAGCTATGCCTGCAATTGAAGAAATGATGAAAAAGGCAAAAATCACACCTGCGGACTTAACACATATTGCAGTAGCTGAAGGACCGGGTTCTTATACTGGTGTACGTATTGGCTTAACCATTGCTAAAACATTGGCATGGTCATTAAAAATTCCACTCCACCTTGTTTCTAGTTTAAAGGTGCTTGCAGCAAATGGGCAGGGGTTTGAAGGGCTAGTTTGTCCTATAATGGATGCTCGCCGTGGAACAGCTTTTATTGGCTTGTATGAAGGTGTGGGATTAATCCCTGTTTTTGCTGATCAGCATAGCGAAGTAAAAGAATTCTTACTCAAAATTAAAGAGCTCAATCGACCCGTGTTGTTTACTGGAGTAGATGCTAAATTACACGAAGCACTTATTACAGAAGTGCTTGGCGAACAGGCTCAATGGAGTGAAGTTTCAAACAGATTGCCACGCGCATCAAACCTGATTGTGTTGGCTCAAAAATCTGAGAAAAGCGCAGTTCATCATGCTGTACCAGAGTATCGCCGTATTACAGAAGCAGAAGCAAATTATAATAAAACTCAAGAAGGCAAAAGTGTATGAATGGAGCCGTAAGTTATAGAAAAATGACGGTTGAAGACATTGATGCGGTGTATGAAATTGAAAAATTGTCTTTTACATTGCCTTGGACAAAAGAGGCTTTCTACAATGAAATGAATATTAATGAGCATGCGTATTATGTGATTGCTGAAACCGAGGATGGCATTGTAGGATATTGTGGGATGTGGCTTGTCCTAGATGAAGCGCATGTTACCAATATCGCTATTCACCCGGACCACCGCGGCAAAAAACTAGGCGATGGCTTGATGGAAGCGGCAATTAAAACCGCGAAAGCACAAGGGGCTGTGTTAATGACATTAGAAGCGCGTGTCAGCAACACAGTAGCTCAAAATCTATACCGAAAATTAGGATTTAAAAATGGTGGCATTCGTAAACGGTATTATACGGATAACTACGAAGATGCCATAGTTATGTGGGTGAAATTCGATGAATAAAGACATTTATATATTGGGAATTGAAACAAGCTGTGATGAAACAGCTGCTTCTGTCGTGAAAAATGGAACAGAAATCATTTCAAATGTTGTAGCTTCTCAAATTGAGAGCCATAAACGTTTTGGTGGCGTTGTACCAGAGATTGCTTCAAGACACCATGTGGAGCAAATAACTTTGGTCATTGAAGAAGCGTTACAGTTGGCAGGACTAGAACCGCATCAATTAAATGCAGTTGCAGTAACAGAAGGACCAGGATTAGTGGGTGCTTTATTGATTGGTGTCAACGCAGCAAAAGCTTTTGCTTTTGCCCATCAACTACCTTTAGTGGGAGTTCACCATATTGCAGGTCACATATACGCCAACCGTTTAGAACAAGAAATGGAGTTTCCACTTCTTGCTTTAGTTATTTCAGGTGGACATACAGAGCTCATTTATATGAAAGAACATGGCAATTTCACGGTTATTGGAGAAACGCGAGATGATGCAGCTGGAGAAGCTTATGATAAAGTGGCACGCACATTAGACTTGCCTTATCCTGGTGGACCTCATATTGATCGCTTGGCACATGCAAGCGAAAAAGCTATAGCGTTTCCACGGATTTGGCTCGAAGAAGGATCGTATGATTTTAGTTTCAGTGGATTAAAATCGTCTGTTTTAAATTACATGCATAATGCAGCGCAGCGTGGAGAAACTGTGGCACCTGAACATGTTGCAGCAGGTTTTCAAAATAGTGTAGTAGAAGTGGTAACGGGTAAAACTGTTCGTGCAGCTGAAGAATACAAAGTTCGTCAAGTCATTGCTGCAGGTGGAGTAGCAGCAAACAAAGGATTGAGAAACTCATTGGAATCTGCATTCCAAGAAAAAGAAATTCCTTTCTATATTCCATCATTGCCGTTGTGTACAGATAATGCGGCTATGATTGCAGCAGCGGGAACCGTTATGTACGAAAAAGGACTTTTGGGGACAATGGCGATGAACGGACGACCAGGCATGCCCTTAACATCATGGATTTAATAAAAACAAGTAATTTCATCATTTCAGTACTACTGGAATGTGTGAAATTACTTGCTTTTTTTTACCATAAAATTCAGACTTCTGTACGTATATTGATAATTAGTCTGTCAATAGAGAACATTTGTACTTATGCACAATTTGTGAATAAACTGTTTATAACTAGAGGATAAAAGGTGAATATCCTACATATTGTGTAGAGGTGAGTGGAAAACTATGTGTATAACATTTAGTTTTTCTGTGGATATTGTTAGTAAGTCTGTTGACAGTTGATAAGACAATGTCGATCATGTGGAGAAATCTGTGGAAATAAATATTTTATAAATAGCTATTGACCTATATATAGTAACAAAAAAACCGGCTATCCAATAGCCGGTTGAAATTAAATATTTTCAATTTTTTCCTGAATTTCAAGCCATTGTGTCATCGCTTCTTCGTGAGTAGACTTTAACTCTTCTAACTCATTTTGAAGAGGCAATACTCGCTCGTGATCTTGGAAGATTTCAGGTTTGCAAAGCTGTTCTTCAATCTCAGTAATTTGTGAATCTAGTTTTTCCATCGTTTGTTCAATTTCTTCTGATTGTCGAACCAATTGGCGTTCGAGCTTTTTGGCTTCTTTATCAATCTGTGAAGTAGAAGCAGTAACTGGCGCTTTGACTTCAGTCACTGAACCGGCTTCATCAAGTGCTTTTAGTTCAGCAATTTCAAGTTTTTTCTCTACGTAATAATCATAGTCGCCCAAGTATTCAGTTGTTCCATCTTGTGTAAGCTCAATAACCTTAGTGGCAATGCGGTTCATAAAGTAGCGATCATGCGATACGAAAAGCAATGTGCCTGGATAGTCCAATAACGCATTTTCCAACACTTCTTTACTGTCGAGGTCTAAGTGGTTGGTCGGCTCATCAAGTAACAAGACATTAGCTTTTTGCATCATTAACTTTGCCAGTGCTACACGTGCTTTTTCGCCACCCGATAAAGTAGAAACAGGTTTTAACACATCGTCGCCAGTAAACAAAAAGCGTCCTAATATGCCGCGTATATCTTTTTCGTTGATTAATGGATAATCGTCCCATAGTTCATTCAAAACAAGTTTATTGCCTTTTAAATTAGCTTGTTCTTGATCGTAATAGCCAAATTGGATACCCGTACCATAATGAATGCTGCCTTCAAGTGGTTTCAGCTCTTTCATAATGGTTTTTAGCAAAGTGGATTTTCCGACACCGTTCGGTCCGACGAGCGCTAAGCTTTCTTGGCGATATAGTTTTAACGAAACGTCTTTTGATACAGGGTTTTCGCTATAACCAATCGCTAACGATTGAACATTTAACACATCATTGCCACTTTGTTTGCCGATTGTGAAACCAAAACTTGCGGACTTTTCATTGCCATCGGGGGCTTCCATCCAATCGGTTTTTTGCAGAACTCTTCGCCGGCTTTGCGCCATTTTCGTAGTGGAAGCTCGTGCTAGGTTGCGCTGGACGTAATCTTCAAGCTTGGCTTTTTCTCCTTGCTGCTTTTCAAACTGCTTTTGGTCAAGCTCGTATTGTTTAGCTTTTTCGTTTAAGTATCGACTGTAGTTCCCGGTGTATTTTTTTACGCGATGACGAGACACTTCATAGACAAGCGTTACCACTTGATCGAGGAAATAACGGTCATGTGAAACAATAAGCAAAGCACCCGGATAATTTTTCAAATAATTTTCCAACCAGCTGAGTGTCTCAATGTCCAAATGGTTGGTCGGCTCATCGAGAATTAATAGCTCGGGTTTGCTAAGTAAATGCTTAGCCAACATAAGACGCGTTTTTTGGCCACCCGATAAAGATGTCACTTTTTTATCGTAATCATCGGGATAAAATTTCATGCCGTGAAGAATGGCGCGTGTATCCGATTCATATTGATACCCGCCAGCGTCTTTAAAGTCATGTTGCAGCAAGTCGTATTCTTTCATTACTTTGTCATTTTCTTCGGGATTGTTGTAGACATCGGGATTCGCCATTTGCGCTTCTAAGTGGCGAAGTTTCGCTTCTTGTTCACGGAAATGATGAAAAATTGTCATCATTTCATCCCACACTGTCGCATCTGATTCTAAATTGGTTTGCTGCTCTAAATAGCCGATCGACAAATCTTTCGGCATGCTGATGTCGCCGCTATCATAAGACATTTCTCCAGCAATGATTTTTAATAAGGTTGATTTTCCAGCGCCGTTGCGGCCTACTAATGCTACGCGATCGCGGTGTTGCACTTCTAATTTGACGCCTGAGAGAATCTCTTCTGCGCCAAAGGATTTATGGACTTGGTTTACTTGTAAAACAATCATGTAGGTCACCTCTATTCTCTTTAAGTGTAGCTGATAGGGCGGTTGTTCGCAATTGCACAAGTCTTTACATATCATGGCTCCTACTGTAAGATGAAAGCGATTTGACAACACCTCAGGAGGATGCGAAAGCGTATGTTACACGAGACATCTAAAATTCCGCAAGCCACAACAAAAAGGCTGCCGCTATATTATCGTTTTCTTCAAAATTTCGCGAACGCCGGACAAAAACGGATTTCCTCGCAAGAATTAAGTGAAGCGATGAAAATTGACTCTGCCACGATTCGCCGTGATTTTTCTCATTTAGGCGCACTTGGCAAAAAAGGGTATGGCTACGACGTTCAAGAATTACTGTTGTTTTTCCGTAAAACATTAGATCAAGACGAAGCGACCAATGTTGCATTGATCGGCGTTGGTGGACTTGGCAGTGCATTCTTAAAGTATAATTTCCACCGCAACCACAATACGAAAATCATTGTGGCATTTGATTCGAATAGTCCGTTAGAAGGCGAGAAAATCAGCGAGATTGATACGTACCATCCCGATATGATTGAGGAAAAGATTAAAGAATATGGTGTGGAGCTAGTTATTTTAACGGTCCCTTCTCGGTCAGCTCAAGAAGTAACAGACCGTTTAGCGAAAACCGATATAAAAGGAATCTTGAATTTCACACCAGTTCGAATTTCAGTGCCTGATCATATTCGTGTTCAGACCATTGATTTGTCAGTAGAGTTGCAAACATTGATCTACCAAATCAAGCAGCACTGACTTAAAACCTTCACATTTCCCCAGCCTTTCGAAATAGCCAAACCTGCTCGAATGATGTAAAATAGAGCCATAATACAGGAGGTGCAACGTATGCCAGGTCCAATGAGTATCATTATTATCGGTGTTGTAGCTTTACTTGTTTTCGGTCCGAAAAAATTGCCGGAACTTGGAAAAGCATTTGGTTCGTCTTTGCGTGAGTTTAAGAACGCTACAAAAGGACTTGTAGACGATGACGATGACAAAGTAGATTTGAAAAAGAAAGACTAGCAAAAGGAAATACGATAGGATGTTTGTCTAATGCCAGAAAATGAGATGACATTAATTGAACATATAGGAGAACTCCGAAAACGACTGACCATTCTAGTCGTTTTCTTTGTATTAGCGATTATTGTGAGCTTTTTCCTTGCACAGCCGCTAATTCAGTATTTGCAGTATACCGAAGAAGCAAAAAATCTTACCTTGAATGCGTTCAAAATTACGGATCCACTGAAGATTTTTATGCAAGTAACAATGATTTTAGCGCTAATTATCACGTCACCACTAATTATGTACCAATTCTGGGCGTTTATTAGCCCGGGACTTCTTGATACAGAACGGAGAGCGACACTCAGTTACATTCCGTTTTCTGTACTTTTGTTTTTAGGCGGAATTGCTTTTGCCTATTTAATCTTGTTCCCATACGTCATCGGATTTATGCTGAATATTTCTGATAACATGAACATACAAGAAACCATTGGCATTAACGAGTATTTTCAATTCTTGTTCCAAATTACGTTGCCGTTCGGCGTTATTTTCCAGCTGCCGGTATTGATGTTGTTTTTAACAAGACTTGGCATTATTACGCCGATGTTGATGACGAAATATCGTAAGTTTGCGTATCTTGGATTGGTGATCATTGCGGCGTTTATTACACCGCCTGACATCGTTTCACATATGATAGTTACGTTACCGCTTATTATTTTGTATGAATTTAGTGTCGTAATTGCTAAAATTGGTTACCGTAAGTTTTTAAAAGCCGAGCAGCAACAAGCGATTGAAGAACAACAAGAAAGCCTTCCGCCGAATTGATCGGGGAAGGCTTTTTTTACTGCAAATTTTCCAGTTGTTTTTGGAATTCCATGATTTTGTCCATGTTTAGTTGAATGACCATGACGTAACTATTCAGCAAAATATGAGCAACAATGGGCGTGATGATGCTTTTTGTTTTCTGATATAAAAACGCTAAGATCAATCCGGTCGTGAAATACAGCAACAAGTGTGTAAAATCGAAATGGATCAGTGCGAACGTCAAAGCACTCACCGCAGTGGCGAAAAAGAAATTGGTCGTCTGATTTAATGAACCAAACAACACGCGACGGAAAACGAGTTCTTCAAGAACGGGGCCAAACAAGACGATTGAAACAATCGCGAGTGGTACCACTTCAGCGATGCTCACTAAGGAAGCGGTATTTTCAGAACCGGGTTCAATGCCGAGAAAATTCATTTCGATTAAAGCGGCAATGGATTGGCCGATGAGCAACAACAAGAAGCCGAGAAAGCCCCATACAATCGACATGAGCAGAGACGACTTTTTGCCTTTCCAAATATCGAAAAAGCGTTTGTCTCGAGACACGATAATGAGTGTTATGAGAAAGCCAATACCCATGGTCAAAAAGATTAACCAGCCGGATGTTGCAATGCCTGCAGCTTCACGGTCCATGCCTTGGCCTTGAAAGTAACTCAAAGTAGGACTAATAAACAGGATCGGTGAAAGCTGTGCGGCGATAAAGATCAACAATACATAAAGCGGTGTTTTTTTGCCTTTGGATTTCGGTCGATACGTGCTACTTTTTTTCGTTTTGGTTGCTCGTTCATTTTTTAAAAAGTTGTCTATAAATTTTTTTTGTTTGTCGGGCATGATGTAATTCCTTTCACTATTAAGCTCTCTCTTATTGTAGAGCTTTCAGAAGATAACCGCAAAGAAATCAAAATCATAATAGTTCCTACTTGCAAAAGACTGAAGATTTTATTAAACTTGTTAATGGGTTAGCACTCAAAGGTTGAGAGTGCTAATCGAGAACATTTAGATAATTTGAGGAGGGTGTTTCATTTGTTAAGACCACTAGGAGATCGTGTAATTATTGAGCTCATCGAAGCGGAAGAAAAAACATCAAGCGGTATCGTTTTACCGGGATCAGCACAAGAAAAACCGCAGGAGGGCCATGTGATCGCTGTAGGAAATGGACTTATTCGTGAAAACGGACAGCGCACAGCATTAGACGTGCAAGCTGGCGATCGCGTTATCTTCTCGAAATACGCAGGCTCTGAATTAAAATATGAAGGCAAAGAATATTTGATCTTACGTGAAAACGATATATTAGCAGTTTTAGGCTAAAATAAACCAACGACACAGGAGGAAGCTAAACATGGCAAAAGATATTAAGTTCAGCGAAGATGCACGCAGTTTAATGCTGAAAGGCGTAGATAAATTAGCAGACACAGTAAAAGTAACGCTTGGACCAAAAGGGCGTAACGTAGTGCTTGAGAAAAAATTCGGTTCGCCGTTAATCACCAACGATGGTGTGACAATCGCAAAAGAAATCGAACTTGAAAATGCTTTTGAAAACATGGGCGCGAAACTTGTTGCGGAAGTTGCTTCTAAAACAAACGACATCGCAGGTGACGGTACAACTACTGCAACCGTTCTTGCACAAGCAATGATTCGTGAAGGCTTGAAAAACGTAACAGCTGGCGCAAACCCAGTGGGCATCCGTCATGGTATTGAACTCGCAGTTGAAAGCGCACTTAGCGAATTAAAAGCAATTTCAAAACCAATCGAAGGCAAAGAATCCATTGCACAAGTTGCAGCGATTTCGTCTGGTGACGAAGAAGTCGGCAAACTGATTGCAGAAGCAATGGAGCGCGTTGGTAACGACGGCGTAATCACGCTAGAAGAATCACGTGGCTTTACAACGGAACTTGATGTGGTTGAAGGGATGCAGTTTGATCGCGGCTACCAATCGCCATACATGGTAACTGATTCAGATAAAATGGAAGCTGTTTTAGAAAATCCGTTTATTTTAGTAACTGACAAGAAAATTGGCAACATCCAAGAAATCCTACCAGTTCTTGAGCAAGTGGTTCAACAAAGCAAACCGTTACTTATCGTAGCTGAAGACGTTGAAGGCGAAGCGTTAGCAACATTAGTTGTGAACAAATTGCGTGGCACGTTTAACGCAGTAGCTGTAAAGGCACCAGGCTTCGGTGATCGTCGCAAAGCAATGCTTGAGGATATTGCAGCATTAACTGGCGCAGAAGTGATTACAGAGGATCTAGGACTTGAATTGAAAACAACAAACATTGCGCAACTAGGTCGCGCATCTAAAGTAGTTGTAACAAAAGAAAACACGACAATCGTAGAAGGCGCTGGCAACCAAGAGCACATCGTTGCGCGCGTTGGCCAAATCCGTAACCAATTAGAAGAGTCAACTTCTGAATTCGACAAAGAAAAACTACAAGAACGTTTAGCGAAATTAGCTGGCGGCGTAGCAGTTATCAAAGTCGGAGCGGCTACAGAAACTGAATTGAAAGAACGTAAACTTCGTATTGAAGATGCATTGAACTCAACTCGTGCAGCTGTAGAAGAAGGAATTGTTGCCGGCGGTGGTACTGCATTAGTCAACGTTTACAACAAAGTAGCAGAACTTCTTGAATCGCAAGAAGGCGACGTGGCAACAGGAATCAACATCGTACTTCGTGCGCTTGAAGAACCAGTTCGTCAAATCGCAACAAACGCAGGTCTTGAAGGATCAATCATCGTTCACCGTCTGAAAACAGAAGAAGTCGGCATTGGCTATAACGCTGCTAATGGCGAATGGGTGAACATGGTCGAAGAAGGAATTGTGGATCCAACGAAAGTTACCCGTTCAGCATTGCAAAACGCAGCATCTGTTGCAGCGATGTTCTTGACGACTGAAGCAGTAGTCGCAGACATTCCTGAACCAGCAGGACAAGGCGGCGGCATGCCTGATATGGGCGGCATGGGCGGCATGATGTAAGTAGCATCTTACCCTTAACTCATGAGGGTTAATGTGTTAAAAACATCTTATTTTCTATTCGTGACCTCAAACTAAACAAAAGAGCCTCACACTAATTTATCGAATTAGTGTGAGGCTCTTTTTTATTGAGTAAACTTAAAAACTAACTTTCAACAGATTTCTGCTTTTCCACATAAGGCAACTCCAAATTGTCACGCAATGTCGTTCCCTCGTATTCCGTCCGGAAAATCTTGCGTGTTTGCAAAATCGGCACTACCTGGTCAACAAACGCTTCGAGTTCGCTTGGCAAATTGGCAATGATCATAAAGCCGTCTGCTGCGTATTGTTCGTACCACGATTCGATCAAATTAGCGATGTCTTCAGGTGTGCCTATAAAAGGCGTGCGCGGCGTTGCTTCGCGCAAAGCCACTTGACGCAAGCTTAAGTTTTCGACACGTGCTTCCCTTTTAATGCGATCGGTATCGCTTTGGAAACTGTTTTTGCCGATGGTTCCGATATCCGGAAACGGTTCGTCTAGTGGGTACTGGGAAAAATCATGATGTTCAAACAAACGGCCTAAAAAAGCGAGAGCTTGTTCAGTGGTGACTAAACTCGCCAGTTCTTGGTATTTTCGTTCGGCATCTTCTGCGGTCTCGCCAATAATGGGGCTGATGCCTTGTAAGACGACTACGTCGCTAGGCTCACGACCGCTCAAACGGGCTTGTGCTTTAACGTTTTTATAATACTGCGTGGCTTCTTCTATTTTCGGTATAATGGCAAATACGGCATCTGCTTGTTGAGCAGAAAAAGCAATGCCGTCTTTAGAAGAACCGGCTTGGAAAATGACCGGCTGTCCTTGTGGTGAACGGCCAATGTTTAATGGTCCTTGGACAGAAAAGAATTCGCCTTGGTGGTTCAGCGTATGCAGTTTTTTTGGATCAAAAAATTGCCCAGATTCTTTATCGCGAACAAAGGCATCATCTTCCCAAGAATTCCATAAGCCTTTCATGACGTGAACAAATTCCGTAGTCATTCGGTAGCGTTCAGCGTGACTGGGGTGATCGTCGAGTTGTTTGCTGAAATTCAAGGCCGTCTTTTCAAGTCCTGACGTTACGACATTCCATCCAGCGCGACCACCGCTCAACATGTCTAATGAAGCAAACTGTCTTGCGGCAGAAAACGGTTCGCTATAGGTGGTGGATAAAGTACTCACAAGTCCAATATGTGATGTTACCGCAGCGAGTGCAGAAAGAACAGTTAATGGTTCAAAGCGATTTAAGTAGTGGGGGTTTGATTTTTCATTGATGTACAGGGCATCTGCAATAAAAACAAAATCAAATTTTCCACGTTCAGAAGTTTGCGCTTGCTGTTTATAAAAATCAAAACTGACACTGGCATCTGAAGGGATGGCCGGATGTCGCCAATCTGAAATCTTCTCGCCGGCTCCGTGAATCATCGTTCCGAGTTTTAGTTGCTTTCTCACATTGCATTGTCCTTTCGATAATCCTTTGTCTTAGATTATGGTACGTGTCCCACTAAGTGTCAAGACAGGTGTCGAGTAGAGGGTTTTGAAACTGTAGAACTTAACCCAAGCTTTATTAGGTTCCCGAGCAATAAGATAGGTGAAAGTATTGCAGTATAGTATGATTCCTTTGTAGAGAGTTAAGGAGTGGAAAAATGAACGAACAATCGTATGAAAAACATGTGCGTTACCCAAAGTTACAGCTTTTTTTCTGGGTACCGTTAAGCTTTATATTGCTTATAACCACAGCTAGTTATGGAATTTATCAATTCGTGAAAAATGGTTTTTCGGTGCAGCTTTTATTGATTTTTGCTATTGTGGTCCTGGCGATTATCCCAGGAATGCTTGCGCGAATTTATGCACTTACGTTACAAGATCGTTTGATTTGCACAGAAGAACAATTGCGCTATTTTATGCTGACAGGAAACCGTCTAGATCCGCGACTAACAAAGTCACAACTAATCGCTTTGCGTTTTGCACCTGATGCGGAACTAGTGGCGTTAGCTGAACGTGCAGTAATTGAAGAGTTATCCGCAGACGCTATTAAAAAGTCTATCAACATATGGCGCGCTGATCATCAACGCGTTTAAATTGAAAAAAGCTCACGCTATCTTTTGCGGATAGTGTGAGCTTTTTATGTGCTTAATTTTCCTTTGTGGCGAGTTTTGGACTTTTAATAGCAAACGATAAAAGGAAGCCAAATGCTGCGACAACTCCAGCTACGACAAAGGCAACATTCACGCCTTGTATTGCACCAGCTATGGAACTGCCGTTTGCAGCCGTAACCGTAATCGTCACTAATACCGCTGTCCCGATAGCACCTGAAATTTGACGGAACGTATTATTCATCGCCGTACCGTGAGAAATAAGGTGATCTGGTAACTGATTTAACCCAAGTGTGGTCGATGGCATCATGACCATAGCGATACCGCCCATTCGAATTGCATTTAATACAGCTAAGTACAGAAACGTTGTATCTTGCGAAAGGTTGGTAAAGAAAAAGGTAGTGACTGCCAAAATGGCAAAGCCCAGACGTAATAGCCATTTGCCTCCATATTTATCGAATAACGCACCCGACACAGGATTCATAATTCCCATAATAATTGCTCCTGGCAATAACATCAGTCCAGAATGGAAAGCGTCGAACCCTAGTAGATTTTGCATGAACAAAGGCAAAATAACTGTTGTGGCAATCATCGAAGCAAATACAATCATCCCGAGTGCGGTAGCAATTGAGAAAACACTGTATTTGAAAACACGAAATTCAAGAATAGGTTCTTTTAGTCTTAATTGTCTCGTAATAAACCAGAACAGGGTTACTGCACCAATTACTAGTGAAATGAGTACATTTGGGCTGAGCCAGCCTACGTTACCTGCGATACTAAAGCCGTAAAGAAGTCCGCCAAATCCAAATGTGGAAAGAACGATTGATAAATAATCCATCTTCGGATTGGTTTGTTCGGTTACATTTTTCAATAGGAAATACGCTGAGATAAAAATGATAATTGCGATTGGTAAAACAACGTAAAAGACACTGCGCCACGGGTAGTGGTCGACTAAATAACCTGATAAACTTGGTCCGATTGCAGGTGCAAAAGCTATGATTAAACCAAACATACCCATTGCTTTCCCACGCTGGGAAACTGGGAAGACTAAAAACAAAATTGTTTGCAAGAGCGGCATCATAATTCCGGCTCCAGCCCCTTGTAGCACGCGTCCTCCTAATAAGAAGGTGAAGTTAGGTGAAATAGCTGCGAGCAATGTACCGACAGCAAACATGCCTATGGCCGTTAAGAATAAACTGCGTGTTGTAAATTTCCCAATTAAAAAGGCCGTGATTGGAATCATAATCCCATTGACCAGCATAAAAATTGATTGAAGCCATTGAACCGTACTTTCGCTAATTTTAAGGTCGTCCATAATAGGTGGTAATGATGTAGAGATAAGTGTTTGATTGAGAATGGTGATAAAAGCACCGGATAGCAATACAGCTAAAAGTGGAATGTTCTTTTTAAAGTCGAATGATTGGGTGTTGTCTAACGTTTCTGAATGAACCATTAATGTATCAGCATCCTTTGTTGGAGTTGGAAATCTTTAAGTTGAAAATCGAGTTTGATATGTATTTAATGATAGAGGTTAGTTGGTTAGAGCTCAATTTTCTTGTTTATAGAAATATGGCGACGAAAACAGATGATTGCTGGGCGTTTGTACGACTAATTTTCCGGATAATGGATAGCTACTGACTCAAAATCTCCAATTCATCTTTAGTGAGTCAAAACGATTGGCAAATTGTGTGTAAGTCATATACAATTACATACTTATTGCCAAAAAGCTTTTGAGTATCGTGCTACTCTTATGCAAAAGAAAAGGTAAAGACAATTGAACATGCTGTTTAGAAATAGATGTGCAGAGCACGTTGTCACACGAAGCAGTTAGTGAGATTGAGATCATCATTGTGGAGAGATTCTCCACTTTTCAAAGTATGTGTTTATGCGCATGCTACTAATAGGAGGTTTTATTTTTTGAAGAAATATGGATCAAAGACAGATTGGCCCGTACTGTTCATTAGTGGTGGGTTACTTGTCGCTTTTGTTCTTGCAGCATTTATCAATGTAGAGTTTGTGTCGAATAGTGTAAATCAATCATTTGCTTTTGCCGTGAAGTATTTTGGGGCATTTTGGCAAGTGTTGTTATTGGGAACATTTTTTATTGCACTTTTTCTAGGATTTTCGAAATACGGAAAAGTTCGACTAGGTGCGATGGACAAGCCGGAAGTTGGCTATTTTAAATGGATTGCCATGATTATGACAACCTTGTTAGCAGCAGGAGGCGTCTTTTGGGCAGCTGCTGAGCCAATGTACCATTTTCTTGATGTGTCTCCTAATTTCACAGGCCCAGGTGTAGACTCTGGTACGGAAAGTGCTATTGTACCGGCCTTTGCCCAATCTTATTTACATTGGGGATTTCTTGCATGGTCAATTCTTGGGACCCTTGGAACAATCGTTTTAATGTATGCTCATTATCAAAAAGGCATGCCATTAAAACCGCGTACGTTACTTTACCCGTTACTCGGTGAAAAAATCATGAAAAACAGTGTATTGGGTACGATTATTGATGCGTCTGCCATTATTGCGGTCGCAGCCGGAACAATTGGACCTATTGGGTTTCTTGGTTTGCAAGCCGCATATGGAATGGAATCATTATTTGGCATACCGAATAACTTGTTTACGCAAGTAGCGATCATCATTACTGTAGTAGCGATTGCCACAATATCAGCTATTACAGGCTTGCGTAAAGGAATACAATTTCTTAGTAATTTGAATATCATTATTACACTCATTTTAATGGTTGCTATTTTAGTGTTAGGGCCAGGCGGGTTTATCTTTGATACGTTTCTTGCAGCAACTGGAGTTCACCTTCAAGAATTCCTAGCAATGAGTACGTTCCGCGGAGATTCTGGTTGGTTAGGTTATTGGACTGTCTTTTTCTGGGGCTGGTTCCTCGGATATGGTCCAATGATGGCGATTTTTATCGCTACCATTACACGTGGACGCACGATTCGTGAGTTGATTACAGCAGTTTCGATCATCGCGCCAACCGTTACGGCATTTTGGTTTACAGTTGTTGGCGGAACAGGGATGTTTTATGAACTTGGTCAGCCAGGGATTGTATCAGATGCATTAAACACATCAGGTATGCCAGCTGCGATGGTGGCCATTACACAACAATTGCCACTTAGTTCAGTTATAGCTCCACTGTTCTTACTCGTCACGATCTTATTTGTGGTGACGACTGCCGACTCGATGGCATATACCATTTCAGTAGCCATTACAGGCGATGGTCATCCGCCAAAAATTATGCGTGTTTTTTGGTCAATTATTATGGGAGCGGTAGCAATTGTTCTCTTAATGATTAGCGAAGGCGGCATTCAAGCGATTCAATCGTTTATTGTGGTGACTGCCATTCCGGTTTCGTTGCTATTATTGCCAACGTTCTGGGCGGCACCTAAAGCTGCAAAAATCATGTTTGAAGATCAATTTGGTAGAAGTGTAAAATCGAAAAATAGAGCAATGGGAACAAACCCATTAAAAGACTTATAAGTAAAACCAATTTTCAATACAAAATATAACATCGCCAGCAGCTCATCATGAGTATGCTGGCTATTTTTTTAGAAAAACTAGTTATGTTCAAATTATGACGGCGCTTACAATAATTTAACTTCATATGACAAGTGTCACTAGTACCGTAAAGATTTGTCATGTATGTTAGCGTTAGTAGATAGTGGGTTCTTATATGGAACTTGCACTTAGAGGAGAATATCTTATGAAGAAAATAGCTTGGATTACGGATACAGCTGCACAACTAGACGATGCTTTTATCCAAAAACACGATGTATACGTTCTACCACTTAGTGTTGTATTTGCAGATGGAGAATACAGAGAATCCATTGACTTAACACAAGACGAATTTTACGATAAATTAAAATTAGCGAAAGTTTCACCGAAAACATCACAACCAGCCATTGGAGAAATGCTGGCTTTATATGAAAAATTAGAAGAACAAGGCTATGACTTTGCAATCGCTGTTCATTTATCAAGTGGATTGTCAGGCACATTTGAAACGGCCCAAACGGCTTCTGAAATGACCGACTTTAAAGTTTATCCAATTGATTCGAAAATTGGTTCTTTTCCAATGGTCAAAATGATTGAAGTGGGGAACGAGCTGCTTGCAAACGGTAAAGAAGTAGAGGAAGTTGTCGCTACAATTACAGAAATGACAGGCAAATCAAAGTTGTCTTTTATTCCATCTAGTTTAAACCAATTACACAAAAGTGGGCGTGTTTCTGGTACGCAAACGTTTTTAAGTAATTTGCTAAATATTAAAGTGGTGATTAGTTTTGTTGAGGGTAAAGCAGTAATGACTGAAAAAGTGCGTACAAACAAGCGTGCAAAAGACCATGTGATGTCACTATTGCGTGCAGATATGGCTGCAGGTTCTGTACCAGAAGTGGCTGTTATTCATTGTAATAATGTTCCGGACTCAGAAGTATGGCAAAATGAGTTGTTGCAAGAATTTCCGAGTTTAAAAGTAGAAATAGCGGCTCTAAGTGTTTGCGTTGGTGTCCATGCAGGAGACGGTACGACTGGCTTGAGCTGGGTTAGTTATTAATTAGAAGACGAAAAAGACCGCTGATCCCAGATCAGCGGTCTTTTAATTTCGATAAAAACTTATTTGTTCATAAATGCTTTGATTTCTTCTTTGTCCATTGATGAATCGCATTTTACGTTTACTGTGTTTTCATTTGTATAGATGAAACCAGGAACGGTTGGAATGTTGAACTCATTGCGTAGTGAAGTAATACCCGTCATATCATCTGATTCTACACTGTTTACGTGGTAAACCTGAGTAGCTGTTTCATCAGCAACTTCTTTTAGTTTTTGGACGAAAGTTTTGCAAAAAGGACAAACTTCTTTACCTATGTAAAGAACGGCTTCCGAATCCCCTTTTAGTAATTCTAGTGCTTTTGTAGAATTAATTTTTTCGAAACCGGCTATGTTTTCTTGATAAGTTGTCATGTTCAATCAATCTCCTTTCTCTACTAACTTCATTGTACAGTATGAGGAGGGTGGACCAAAAAGTTATGCTTATAAGAGAAAAAGAGAAAAAATGATTTATGGAGAAACTCATGGATGCATATGTTAAACTTTAGGGAATAGAGGATAGTGTTGTAGTAGAGATAAAAACAAGACGGATGAATTCGCCTGACAGTGGATTAAAGGATAAAAGGTGAATATGAGAATAATCGAGGTGCTATATGACGACGATCTTTCAAGAATTAGAGACGTATAAAAATTTTGATGAATTAGCTAGAGATGTACTGGATCTTGCAAAAGAAATTTTACCTAACCAATTAATTTATATAAGTTCGATTAGTGGTACGCAGCAAGTTATTTTGAAGATCTCAAATGAGACCACAAGTATTATCGCAACTGAAGGCATGATGTTAAATCTCAATGACTCTCTTTGCAGAGCTGTTGATTTTGAAAAGAAACAACCTTTAGTCTATGAGAGCATTATGGAGGCTGACAGTTTAGAGGATTTGAAAAATGGACTTGAAAAAGCCAATATTAAATCTTATTTGGGCATTCCAATTTCCTTTGTGAATGGCGATCGATTTGGTACGTTGTGTGCTGTAAATGATAAGGAAAAACATTTTGACGACAAAAGTATTACATTGCTGCAAAGAATTGTTAAGATGTTTTCATATTATTTGGACCTAGAGCGCATTGCCTATAGAGATTCTTTGACAAACTTATACAATAGACGTTACCTTTCCAATTTTTTTGATGACCAGCAAGAAACGGAAGGTTGGATTTTCTTCTTGGATTTGGATGGGTTTAAAAAAGTAAATGATGTCCATGGTCATGATGCGGGCGATATCGTGTTGGAAGATGTTGCGGTAAGGCTTCAAAATTTTGTGAATGGACATCCGGATGCTTTAGCATTCAGGTTGGGAGGAGACGAATTTGTTATCCACTTTTCCCGTGTCTCGGATATGGAAGAAATGAGTCGATTGGCGGAACAAGTATTGGAGAGGTTGACGATTTGGGATCCTCACTACCAACTGTCTACCAGTATTGGCATCGCTATGTATCCTGGCGATTGCACGGTAAGCTTAAAGACGCTTCTCAAAAATGCAGACTACGCCTTGAACCAGGCAAAAGCATCAGGGAAAAACACGTACAAATTTTTTGAACTGTAATTCGCAACATAACGCTGCAAGTCGATGAATCATGGAAGCTGCTATTTCAAAGACGTCAACTCGTATCCTTAGAGTTGACGTTTTTTAGATGCCTAAGGAGATATTGTTTAAAGCACGTCTCTTTCCACAAGCAGAGGATTCGTGTAAACTGTATAAGGTTAAGAAAAGTAACAGCATCTAAATACATTTACTCGTTATGGATTTGCCTTATAGATACAACAAGAATTTTAGATGATAGAAGAGTGATCATCTCACCATGAAAGGATTGGAAGTTGAATATGAAAGAGAATTTCTGGCGTGATTTACCACGACCATTTTTTGTTTTAGCGCCGATGGAAGATGTGACGAATGTAGTGTTTCGCCATGTAGTGGCAGAAGCCGCAAGACCAGATGTGTTTTTTACTGAATTTACGAATACTGAAAGCTACTGTCATCCGGAAGGGATTTTCAGTGTGCGTGGCCGTTTGACGTTCACGGAAGATGAACAACCAATGGTTGCTCATATATGGGGCAACAAGCCTGAGCATTTCCGAGAAATGAGTATCGGAATGGCCAAGCAAGGATTTAAAGGTGTCGACATCAACATGGGTTGTCCAGTACCGAATGTTGCAGCTAAAGGAAAAGGAAGCGGATTGATTCGCTACCCGGACAATGCAGCAGAGATCATCCAAGCAGCTAAAGCAGGTGGTTTACCCGTAAGTGTGAAAACACGTCTAGGGTACACAGATGTAGATGAATGGAAAGGCTGGTTGACGCATGTCTTTGAACAAGACATTGCAAACTTGTCGATTCATTTACGTACGAAAAAAGAAATGAGTGCAGTGCCTGCTCATTGGGAACTGATTCCAGAGATTAAAAAGCTTCGCGATGAAATAGCGCCAGACACCCTATTGACGATCAATGGTGACATTCCAGATCGTCAAGTCGGATTAGAACTTGCTGAGAAATACGGCATCGATGGTGTCATGATTGGACGCGGAATTTTCCATAACCCGTTTGCTTTTGAAGAAGAGCCAACCGAACATAGCCCGAAAGAGTTGTTTGATTTACTGAGATTGCATTTAGATTTGCATGATAAATATTCTACAGAAATTGAACCAATTGCATTTAAACCACTTCGACGTTTCTTTAAGATTTATGTGCGCGGTGTACGTGGTGTGGGCGAATTGAGAAATCAATTGATGTATACGGAAACCACAGATCAAGTGCGTGCGTTATTAGATGAGTTTGAAGTGTTAAATGAAGCGGAGAGTTCAGTAGAAACAAACGTGTAAATTTAGCTTTATGAAAGCCATCACCAATTTTACGAATTGGTGATGGCTTTTTAAGTGGAAGGGAGAATTCGCAACACCAAAGTATTTTTACTAATTGACTTCACATAAGGGAATCGTTATATTAAATGGCGAAGCAGATAATAGGGGTGAATCGATTGACACCAGACGTGGAGTTGGAAAACTTAAATTTGATTGATTTATTAAGTGAGCGTCATATAGCGACACGAAGAATTACAGAGCTGGCTTGGGATAAAGAAAGCGATATCCAGATTTCGAATTCCGAGTGGCTTATAATGGCCCACATCTACAAACAACAACCCACAATTGCGTCGGTCACAAAAAATTTAGACATTACTCGTCAAGCAACACATAAGTTTATTAAAAACTTAGCTGCTAAAGGATTAGTTGAAGTACAAAATGTGGAGAACAATAAAAAAGAAAAATGCATTAGACTAACGACGTTAGGTGAAGAGTGTCATGAAGAACACGAAGTGGTAAAAAAGCAACTTGAAAACCAAATCGCTAAAAAAATTGGTGTAGATCAATTGAAAATCTTAAAGGATATTTTAAAAGGTGACTGGGAAATTTAGTTATACCTAAAGAAAAGAGCCGCTTCCTCAATTCGTTGAGGAAGCGGCTCTTTTTAGGTGGTAGATTAATTAATTGCTTGCGGTTGTTCATCCGTGATCAAATCGTTAATCATTTTATTGATTTCTTCAAAACTCGTATCCAGTGCATGGGCAAGTTCTTTAAAAAGAATAATTTGTGTATTGTTCAAAAGGTTATAGTCGTGTTCATATAAAGACTCTTTTTGAATTTGAGTATCAAACTTTTTACGTAATAATCCGTTGATAACACCTGCAATTTGCATGCGGTCACCTGACTGGACTTTCTTTGGTTGTGCTTTTGGGTTTTGTGGAAGATCAGCTTCTAGTTCGGGTTGCTTAAAGACCTCAATAATTGCGAGTGCTTCTTCTCGTTGAAGGAGCTTTAGCATGACAACCTTGTCGTTACCAACTGGTGTGCTAATCGTCACTAATGTATTCTCTAAAGGTTGCAATTGATAATATTGCTTAGTGACATCTGAAACGGTTACGTCGTAAATGTCGTTAATCTTACAAAGGCCGTGGGTGGAATAAATGATATGATCTCCAATAGCGAACATCCTTTTTCCTCCTCAAATGTAACTCATCTATTAATACTATAACATACATGGAAAGTATTGTAAACTTGGTTGACGATTTTGCTTAGTTGAAAAAATTTAAAAATATATCTTTAAACTAAGTTTAGAAATGAGTAATAAAGGGAATAGAAGATACTATTAGTTTTGCATTGCCAAAACGGGGGTAGAATGAGATGAAAAGCATCCAAGAAGCAAAGCAGTTGATTAATGCGGAGAAGCTCAAGCATTACAATGAAAGATTGGCAGATATAGAACGAGATTTGGATTTTTTCTATGAGGAATCGGTAGAAGATGAAGAGTCTTTAAAGATTATCCAAGAGTTAAAGAACAACGTTGAACGTTTAAAAACAATAAAGAATAGAGAAAAACAAGAGACGGTCAATTGAGGCTGTCTCTTTTACTGTCTTCAGGACAGACTGGTAGACAGGAGAATATATGCTATCATTAGAGAAGGATTTAATGTAGATAACAAGGATACTGGAAAGCAACAGGAGGAAATTAAATGGACAATAATGATTTATTGATCAGACTGCGTTATGCGTTGGATATAAAAAATAAAGACATGGTTGAAATTTTTAAATTGGGTGGCATTGATTTAAGTAAGGAAGAAGTATTGAAAGTGTTGACGAAAACTCCTGAAAGTGATGAAGAAGATGACGACAGCATATGGATTGATTATGAAGAGCATGATGATTATATTAAAGCCGAAGATTCCCTTTTCGAATCCTTTTTAAATGGCTTTATTATTTTTAAAAGAGGTCGTCAAGAGCCTAAACCGGGCCAGCCAGAAGTGCCATCACTAACTAATGAGCGTTCCAATAACTTACTGCTGAAGAAAGTGAAAATCGCTTTGCAGTTAACTAGCGAAGATATGTTAGCGATTTGGGAGTTAGCAGGAGTTACGGTTACTAAAGGGGAATTAGGTGCCTTGCTTCGTAAAGTCGGTCATAAAAATTACAAAGAATGCGGCGATCGCTACGCGCGGAATTTTCTAAAAGGATTGGCGATTAAGTACCGAAAATAAAAACACCCCAAAAGTTAGAGTTTAAATCTAACTTTCGGGGTGTTTTTATATGGCGAAATATAGTGAAGAGTTTAAGATGAGCAACGCTTTAAAGATGCGTTGGCAGACTCTGATTATTCAACAAAAATTCTATTTAGCTAAGGATTTTCAGCAAAAGAAAAATGGCTTACTGTTAGTCTATATTTTGTTTCGTCTTGTCTACAAGCAACTGTAATTCACGAAGTGTCTGCTGCTGAATAGCGTCCTGTAAAAAGGATTCATCTAGAAATGTGCGCAAATAAGCTTTTTTGTCAGGACTAGAAATCCTGGCTTTTTTTATGAGCAGCCTAGCAGCAAAAAGAAATTCGAGGTATTGGTCATAGCGGTCATCGAATTGATTAGCCAATTCTTGGTTAATTTTTTTTGCGAGCATGGGGCTTGCCCCATTCGTTGACACCGCAATACTCAATTTTCCTCTTGTGAAATGAGCGGGAAAATGAATGTTGCCGAACTCAGCTTCATCAACAGCATTCACTAAGCAATTTGGGGGAGCCGCTTTTCGTGCAGCTACATTACTAACGGGGTCATTCGTTGCAACAATCAGCATAAAAGCTTTTTCCAAATCTTGATACTCAAAATTTCTCGGCTTCCAAGTGACCAGTTCTTGATCTGCCCATCGGATTATTTCAGCAGTCGCAGTTGGACTAATGACAGTCAATCTTGCCTCTTGATCAACCAAACGTTCAAGTCTACGTGTTGCTATATGTCCGCCTCCAACAACGACTACTTCTTTGTTTTTTATATCAATCATGATGGGGATTGTCGTCATGTTTTCTGCCTCCTTTATGCATTTAATACTAGCAAATAAATTCTAAGAAGAGTTATAAAAATAAATAATTCGCTGAATTCTTAAAAAAATAAGCACTACAGTGGAGCATTATTCGCATGACGTTACTGTTTGTGATTGATTTTTTGCAAATATAAATATAAAAAAACTTAAAACATAGTTTGACACTCGGAATAGTATAATATATACTTTGTGAAATCAAACATTTCAGACAATTTTCACTAACAATTGAATAGACGTTCTTATCAAGAGAGACGGAGGGATTGGCCCTGTGATGTCTCAGCAACCCTCCTTTAAGGAAACGGTGCTAACTCCAATAGGCTTGTTTTAGCCTAGAAGATAAGAAGATTGTTTGGCTTTTTAGGACCTTCTTCTTATTGAAGAGGTCCTTTTCTTTTTGCCTGAATGTCTGGATAGTTTGGTCTCAGAGCGCTTTTTCAAGAACTAACACGTAGAAAAAATCACATTGGAGGTAATATCATGACAAGTAAAGCACACGGTGGAGATTTGGTAAATAGACAGTTAGTCGGCACTGCAAGGGAACAGGCGTTGAAAAAAGCAGCATCTCTTTCTTCGATATCCATTTCGGATTGGGCTATCTCAGATTTAGAGTTGATCGGTATTGGCGGCTTCAGCCCATTGACAGGCTTTCTTGGACAAAAAGATTACAGCAGTGTTTTACAAACATCACGTCTAAGCGATGGCACGGTTTGGAGCGTGCCGATAACGCTGTCCGTTACAGAAAAAGAAGCGGACCGCTACCAAATCGGCGACCAC
The DNA here is from genome assembly GCF_001687665.2 of Planococcus donghaensis. Taxonomy (NCBI): domain Bacteria; kingdom Bacillati; phylum Bacillota; class Bacilli; order Caryophanales; family Caryophanaceae; genus Planococcus; species Planococcus donghaensis. Next base: position 554,366 of record NZ_CP016543.2, read on the forward strand.
ATAGCCTTAAAAGGCGAAGATGGAATTATTTATGGCACGCTCGAGTTAACCGAAAAGTATAGTTATGACAAAGTATTAGAAGCTGAAAAAATTTACGGTACCACAGAAAAAGCGCATGCAGGTGTAGAGAAATTATATACACGTGGAAAGATTTACTTGGCAGGTCCGATTATCTTGTTGAACCGTCCAGATCACAGCGAATTCGCAGAGTTTCATCTAGATCCTCTTGAAACGCGACAGTTGTTCAAAGACCTTGGCTGGAAAACAATTGTTGGTTTTCAAACACGTAACCCGGTGCATCGTGCGCATGAATATATTCAGAAAGCCGCCTTGGAAGTAGTCGATGGCTTGTTGCTAAATCCATTAGTTGGTGAAACCAAATCAGATGATATATCCGCCGCTGTTCGGATGGAAAGTTACCAAGTCATTTTGAAGCATTATTATCCGCAAGACCGAGCACGTTTAGCCATTTATCCTGCGGCTATGCGTTATGCCGGTCCAAAAGAAGCTGTTCTCCATGCCATTGTCCGGAAGAATTACGGATGCACGCATTTTATTGTCGGACGTGATCATGCAGGTGTCGGAGATTATTATGGCACATACGAGGCACAGGAATTTATCAGTCAATTTGAAGATGAATTGGGTATTCAAATTTTTAAATTCGAACATTCTTTTTACTGCAATTCTTGTGAAAATATGGCGACAGCCAAAACTTGCCCCCATGATGCAGAACACCATGTTCATCTAAGTGGGACAAAAGTTCGTGAATTACTTCGCAACGGAGAAAAGCCACCGAAGCAATTTTCCCGTCCGGAAGTAGCCGATGTGCTGATCAAAGGCTTGCGGGAGACCGTAATTAGTAACTAATTAGAGGGTGGTTGCCTATGTCAGTCCAAATGATTTTTGTGCTTATTGTCATTGTCGGCATGGTCAGTGCGTTACTTTTTGAAATTGCTCGTCCGGATATGATTGTGTTTTTGGCATTGGTAGTCTTGCTGCTATCTGGAATTTTAACGACAGAAGAAGCATTGCGTGGGTTTTCAAATCCAGGAATGTTGACGATTGCCTTGTTGTTTATCGTAGTCGGTACTGTGCAAAAGCATGGCCTAATCGATCAGATGATGATCAGTTGGCTGAATAAAGGAAAAAGCTTGAAAGGTTCATTGTTTCGCATTTTCCTTCCATTGCCTTTGATTTCTGCTTTTTTGAATAATACGCCCATCGTAGTGACGTTAACACCATTATTGAAAAAATGGGCTGAAGAACGCAATATTGCCCCTTCTAAAGTATTGATTCCTTTATCGTATGTAACTATTTTAGGTGGCACCATCACTTTGATGGGAACTTCTACTAATTTAGTCGTTCATGGCATGTTGATCGATTATGGTCTAAAAGGATTTTCGCTGTTCGAATTAGCCATTGTCGGAATTCCCATCACCATTGTGGGATTGATTTATTTATTTACAGTTGGCAATATGCTGTTGCCTGAAAATAAGGGATTCAGTAAACAAGTTATAGAAGATTCACGAAACTATATTGCTGAAATGATGGTCGAAGAAATATTCCCGCAGATCAATCAAACAGTAGAACAAGCTAGACTGCGAGAGTTGAAAGGGGTGTACTTGATCGAAATTATTCGTGGCGAGACACGGATTTCCTCGGTTAGTTCCAAAACCGTCATTCAAGCCGGAGATCGCTTGATTTTTACAGGGCTGATTTCCACGATTACTGAACTTCAAAAAAGAAAAGGCTTGAAGTTAAAAACCGGAACCGATTTGCAATTGGATGATTTAAAAAATGGCAATACGCAGCTTGCAGAAGCAGTTGTTTCACATGAATCAACCCTGTTGTCGAAAACCATTAAACAAGCTCAATTTCGCTCACGTTTTGATGCAGGCGTTATGGCGGTGCATCGCAATAATGAACGCATTAAAAGCAAAGTCGGAGATATTATCTTACGGCCAGGTGATACCTTGTTGTTGCTTGCTGGAGCAGATTTTGTCGAGAAATACCAGCAATCCAATGATTTTTATGTGGTTTCCTCTATGAAAACACCAAAATCTTTGCAGGAAAGCCGTTTGGTCGGTTGGTTTTCTTTACTCGTGTTAGTGACCGCGATTGGCTGTGTTATTACAGGATGGTTGACGATGTTCAAAGCGATGGCGTTAGCAGTAATTCTATTGCTAGTAACCAAATCAATTTCTATGGAAGATGCAAAGAATGATGTGCAGTTTAACGTGTTGCTACTGATTGCGAGTGCATTCGGCGTTGGAGCAGCTATGACAAAAACGGGTTTAGCACAATGGATGGCAGATGGCTTATTAGCGGTCGGACAACCATTCGGACTGTTGGCAATTTTGATTTTGATTTACTTATTGACTAGCGTTTTTACAGAGTTGATCACTAATAGTGCTGCAGCAGTCTTAATGATTCCAATAGGTATCGAAATGGCTAGCTATCTGCAACTCGATCCAATGGGTTTTGCGGTTATTATCACCATTGCCGCTTCTGCTAGTTTTATTACACCTATCGGCTACCAAACCAACTTAATCGTTTATGGACCGGGTGGCTACAAGTTTATGGACTACGTCAAAGTTGGGACGCCACTGAGCATGTTGGTGATGACGGTAACCATCACAATTGTTTACTATTACTGGTTTTAGGAGGAGAAAAAGATGAGCAAAGCAACCAATATTGTTTGGCATGAATCGACTGTTACAAAAGAAAACCGACAAAAATTAAATAATCACAAAAGTGGGGTGCTCTGGTTTACCGGATTATCGGGATCGGGAAAATCGACAGTTTCTGTCAACCTTGAAAAAGAAATTCATGCGCTCGGAATACGCACTTATTTGCTCGATGGTGACAATGTCCGTCATGGTTTAAACAAAAACTTAGGGTTCAGCCCAGAAGATCGCACTGAAAATATTCGTCGAATCGGTGAAGTTGGCAAGTTAATGACGGATGCAGGTGTTTTGACTTTGACCGCTTTTATCTCACCGTATCAGGAAGACCGTGCTCAAGTTCGTGCGCTACTTGAAAAAGATGAATTTATCGAAGTATATGTAAAATGCGGAATAGAGACGTGCGAAAGTCGAGATCCAAAAGGTCTTTATAAAAAAGCAAGAACTGGTGAAATCAAAGGGTTTACCGGGATCGATGCCCCATATGAAGAACCGATAAATCCAGACATTACCATTGAAACTGATAAGCAGACTGTAGAGGAGTCCGTACAGGTTATCATCGAATATTTGAAAAAAGTCGGATATCTCGGCTAATGAATTTTAGCTAAAGGAGGAATGTGGGATGAGCCATGCATTACTGTATGAGCACTTTACAGAAGATCCGTTTAAAAACCTGGTGCCAAACGATGATTTAAAAGGTGCTGCAGATGTGTTGCGGTGGGCCTATGATTCTTATGGTGAGGACATTGTTTATGCTTGCAGCTTTGGGGCTGAGGGCATGGTGTTGATTGATTTGATTTCTAAAGTGAAAAGCGATGCAGAAATAGTGTTCTTAGATACAGATGTTCACTTTGACCAAACATATCAATTGATTGATCGTGTTAAAGAGCGTTATCCAACATTGAATATTCGGATGAAAAAACCACACATCACGTTACAGGAGCAAGCCAATCAGTTTGGCGATAAACTTTGGGGAAGTCAGCCAGACAAATGCTGTGACATCCGTAAGGTCAAGCCACTAGAACAAGCACTTTCTGGTGCAAAAGCATGGATTTCCGGCTTGCGAAGAGAGCAATCGGCAAGCCGCAGCCAAACCGATTTTATCAACAAAGACAATCGCTTTAAGTCGATTAAGGTTTGTCCACTGATTCACTGGACATGGGACGATGTCTGGCAGTATATCCATTTGAATAGCTTAGAATACAATGTTTTGCATGATGAGGGGTATCCGAGTATCGGTTGCAAACATTGTTCGTTCGCAGTTACCACTGAAGGAGACAGTCGTGATGGCAGATGGCAAGGTTTCACAAAAACAGAATGTGGTCTACACACATAATTCTACCGGAAAAATATTATAAACTAACGATCAGAAAATGACGCACTCCTCGTTTCTCTGATTAAAAAAAGGAGTCTAGGAAGCTTATGAAAAAAGTTTATTTAGTTGGTGCGGGTCCAGGCGACCTTGATTTAATCACAGTGAAAGGCTTGAAGGCGATTCAAAAAGCCGATGTCATTTTATACGATCGCTTAATCAACAACGAGTTGCTAGACGAGGCGAAAGAACAAGCGCAATTGATTTACTGTGGCAAGAAGCCCGATAACCATTCATTAAAACAAGATGAAATCAACGAGCTGCTGTGCCGTTTTGCACTCCAAGGAAAAACGGTAACCCGTCTTAAAGGGGGCGACCCATTTGTTTTTGGCAGAGGAGGGGAAGAAGCAGAAGCTCTGGTCAATCACAACATTCCATTTGAAATTGTTCCGGGCATTACAGCAGGAATCGCAGCACCCGCCTATGCAGGGATACCAGTAACTCACCGTGATTATAGTTCGTCAGTAGCTTTTATTTCTGGCGTTAGCAAAGTAGGTATAGATCAAGAAGCGTACTGGGAGCATGTGGTCAAAAGTATGGATACACTGTGCATCTATATGGGTGTCAGCAAACTCCCTGAAATCTGCAGCCGATTGATGCGCCATGGCTTAAAAGCTACAACGCCAATCGCTTTAATTGAATGGGGAACGACAGAACGCCAGCGAACCGTCACCGGTACATTAGCAGACATTGTCCGACTGGCACAAGATTTCGAAAACCCGTCGATGATTGTGGTGGGAGAAGTGGTTCGTCTGAGAAGTAAATTGCAATGGTATGAGCAGTTAAAAGATGAAAAACAATTTCAGCTTGCCGCCTATGTAGGATAAAGGAGTTGAAGATATGCAGGCTGTATTATACGTAAGTCATGGAAGTCGTGTTAAAGAAACGCGTCAGGAAGCTCTAGCGTTTATGGAGCAAGTATACAAAAATGTGGATGTGGTTCTTCAAGAAACGTGTTTTTTGGAGTTGGCGAGTCCGGATATTGCTACAGGAATTGACAGGCTGGTTCAACAAGGTGCAACGAAAATCGCTGTTGTGCCGGTATTGCTGTTAAGTGCGGGACATTATTACAAAGACATTCCAGACGAAGTGAAAAAAGCAATTGTGCATTATCCAATGATTTATTTTACTTATGGCAAACCACTCGGTGTTCAAGATCGCTTAGTTAAGATTTTAGTTGAGCGTTTAGAGGAAACAGGAGTAGCACGTTTGACAGACGCGAGAATTCTACTAGTCGGAAGAGGGGGCAAGAGTTCTGAAATCACTCATTCGATTGAAAAAATCGCCACGGAATTGGCTATCAAAATCGACGTGGAAAACGTAGATGTCTGCTATTTAGCAGCGAATACACCAACATTTGATGAAGGGCTACAAGTAGCTATCCGTTCTGGTAGCAAACAGATTTTTGTGCTCCCTTATTTGTGGTTTACAGGAAAGTTAGTGCAATCTATGGATCAGAAAATTAGCGAGTTATCTTCAGGAAACCCCGACATCCTGCTTTGTGGGTATTTAGGGAATCACCCAGCTATGGTGACTGCCCTCACTGAACGTGTGCATGAAGCTATACAAAATGAACAGCAATTAGCAGAGTGAATAAAGAAAGGAGCGACTGCGTATGAATGGATTGGCTGGAAAGAAAATAGGAGTGGCAGCAGTTCGTGCAGCTAAAGAAATCAGCGTGTTGATTGAAAAACAAGCTGGTACGCCAGTCATTTTCCCAATTCAAGGACGTCAGCGGCTAAACGAAGCCATTAGCGCACAGAATATTACGGATTTTTTAGGTGAATCTTTTGACTGGGCCATCTTTACGACAGGGATCGGTGCAAGAACATTAACGGATTGCGCAACCACTATGGGCCTTCACTCTCTTTATGTAGACAAGCTGAACAACACTAAGCTAGCAGTTCGTGGCAGTAAAACGATGAAGTGGGTCAAAGAAAAGAAGTTAGCCCCAATTTATGTTTCAGAAGATGGCACCATGAGTAACTTACTTGCAACTTTAGCACAAGATTTTAAAGATAAAAGCCCGCAACGAATTTTTTTACAAGCCTATAACTTAGATGATCACAAGTTAAAAAAGATTTTGGAAGAAGAGGGTCACTCTGTTTACTTGTCTCGACCTTATGCTTACGAAAAACCAGATCCCTTGGTCGTGAACGGCTTAAAGCAATCGATTGTTGAACAGTCTTTAGACGCTATTGTTTTTACGAGTAAAACGCAGGTCAATAACATTTTTGGTGACCAACAACAGCCAAACTTGATCAATGCTTTTAATGACCGTGTGTTGGCAGTTGCTGTCGGAAAAGTAACTGCCAGTGCACTAGAAAGTCAGGGTATCAAGCAAGTGCTGCAACCAAATCATCAAAAGATGGGCGCCATGATCGTAGCGATTGAGCATCATTACAGGCGACTGGCAGAGAATTAACTAAGAGCGCTTTGCAAAAAATCTATTCACAAATTATAGAAAAATAAAACGATTTCGAGGTGAAGAATGTGCAATTACAAACAATGAACAGTCCGTTTGACCAAGAACAAATAGAGCTTATCAATCGCTTGTTGCCTATGTTAACAAACAACCAAAAAATTTGGTTGAACGGCTATTTAGCTGGCACCCAGTCAGCTGCTTCAGTAGCTGTGGAAGAACAACCCGGCTTGGAATGGTATGCCGAGCAAGCCGAAGTTATAGCTACCCGCGAAGTCACTATTTTGGTTGGCTCTCACACGGGCAACTGCCACACCGTTGCCAACGGCATTTCAAAAAAACTGCAAGAAAATGATTACCAAGTCACGCTTACGCCAATGGATGAGTTTAAACCAAAAGACTTGAAAAAAGTTGAAGATTTGCTGGTCATTACGAGCACGCATGGCGATGGTCATCCGCCAGATAATGCGTTAAGTTTCTATGACTTCTTACACAGTAAGCGGGCACCAAAACTTGAGCATGTTCGTTTTTCAGTACTTTCTCTTGGAGACAGCTCCTATGAATTTTTCTGTCAGACTGGAAAAGATTTTGATCAACGTCTCGAAGAGTTAGGCGCAAACCGCTTCCATTCACGTATCGATGCAGATTTGGATTTTGAAGAAACAGCAGCAGAGTGGTTTGCAGGTGTATTCAGTATTTTAAACAAAGCAAAAGAAACCGATCGGCCAAGTGCTTTAGCAGATGTTGCTGCACAAAATACAGCCTCCATCAGCCAACCAATTTACTCGCGCAACAATCCGTTCCATGCCGAAGTTTTGGAAAACATAAATTTAAATGGTCGTGGCTCGAACAAAGAAACCCGTCATTTAGAGCTCAATCTCGAAGGCTCTAGTCTTCAGTATGAACCAGGGGATAGCTTAGGAGTGATTCCAAAAAATGAAGAACAGCTGGTGGATCAGTTACTTTTGGTAACAGATTGGAATCCGGATGAAGAACTTGTTATTAACACACAAGGCGATACGGCTTCATTGCGCGATGCATTGATTACGACCTTTGATATCACGAGTTTGTCGAAACCCTTGCTTAAAAAAGCAGCAGCTTTTGCAAACGGGAATGCGTTAGCAAATTTATTGGCTCCTGAAAACAACGAACAGTTACGGACTTATATACATGGCAGAGATTTGATTGATTTGACTCAAGATTTTGGTCCATGGCAAGTGCCGGCTGCTGAATTTATAACCATACTGCGTAAAATACCTGTTCGATTGTATTCGATTGCCAGCAGTTTAAAAGCAAATCCAGAGGAAGTTCACCTGACTGTGGGTGCTTTGCGTTATGAAGCAAATGGACGCCAGAGATCGGGGGTTTGCTCGATACAATGCGCAGAACGTGCCGACGTTGGAGAAACTTTGCCGGTATTTATCCAAAGTAACAACAGTTTCCGGTTACCTCAAAATCCAGATACACCTATTCTCATGATTGGTGCCGGTACCGGTATCGCTCCTTACCGTGCATTTATGGAAGAGCGGGAAGAACTCGATATTCCAGGAGAGGCGTGGTTGTTTTTTGGAGAACAGCATTTTGTTTCTGATTTTCTTTACCAGACGGAATGGCAGCGGTGGTTAAAAGATGGGGTTCTGACGAAAATGGATGTTGCTTTTTCTCGTGACACAGCCGAGAAAATTTATGTTCAGCACCGTCTGTTAGAAAAAAGCAAAGAAGTATATCAATGGCTAGAAGCGGGTGCCAATGTTTATGTTTGCGGTGATGAAAAATACATGGCGAAAGATGTTCATGCGACGCTTGTAACGATTCTTGAACAACAAGGCAATATGAACGCAGAACAAGCAGAAGCTTACTTAACTTCTATGCGTAGCAATAAGCGTTATTTGCGTGATGTTTACTAAGTACATCAGCTATTAACTTCGAATTTGTCTTTATGTGCATGAATTTTTCAATAACGAAAGGAGCTTCTTATGAAAATAAAAAAATTGACCGACATTAAAGGCACACCAAGCGAAATGGAAGTCATTAAAAATCAAACCAATTATTTACGGGGCAACCTAGTAGAGAGTTTTGCAGAACGTTTGACGGCTTCCATCCCGGATGATGATGGCAAGTTGCTGAAGTTTCATGGCAGCTATATGCAAGATGACCGAGATATTCGCAATGAACGCAATCAGCAAAAATTAGAACCCGCTTATCAATTCATGATTCGAGTTCGCTTGCCATCAGGCATTGCAACGTCCCACCAATGGCTGACAATGGACAAGCTAGCCAATACTTATGGCAATGGAACGTTAAAATTGACGACACGCCAAACTTTTCAAATGCATGGCATTTTAAAATGGAATATGAAAAGCACCATTCAAGAAATGAACCATGCGTTGATGGACACTATTGCCGCTTGTGGGGACGTCAATCGAAATGTCATGTCAACATCCAATCCGTATCAATCGGATGTTCACAGCGAAGTATACGAAATTTCGCGCCGATTAAGCGAACATCTATTGCCTAAAACAAGAGCCTATCATGAGATTTGGCTAGATGAAGAAAAAGTGATCGACAGTAATGAAGCTGAAGTGGTTGAGCCAATATACGGTCATTTATATTTGCCGCGAAAATTTAAAATCGGTTTTGCAATTCCGCCTGCTAATGATGTGGACATCTATTCTCAAGATCTAGGGTTTATTGCCATTTTAGAAAACGGCAACCTACAAGGCTTTAACGTTACAGTGGGCGGAGGTATGGGCATGACGCATGGTGATCCCACGACGTATCCACAATTAGCATGCGTTATTGGATTTTGTCCACCAGAGAAAGTTAACGCAGTTGGAGAGAAAATCCTCACCATTCAACGAGATTACGGCAACCGCTCCGAGCGAAAAAATGCACGCTTTAAATATACCGTTGATAGATTAGGGCTAGACTGGATTAAAGAAGAGCTCAATACACGTCTTGGCTGGGAGTTGGAAGCTGAGCGTCCATTCCACTTTGAACGCAATGGCGATCGTTATGGGTGGATCGAAAGTGATGGCAAGTGGCATTTGACGTTATTTATAGAAAACGGCCGCGTTAAAGATTTTGACGGTTATCCATTAATGACAGGACTTCGCGAAATTGCCCATATCCATACGGGTGAATTCCGTTTAACCGCCAACCAAAACTTAATCATCAGCAATGTTTTGGAAAAGAACAAAAAAAACATTGATGCACTGGTTGAGCAATATGGACTGACCGATGGTAAAGAAAATTCTGCATTGCGGAGAAATTCAATGGCTTGTGTAGCCCTACCAACTTGTGGACTGGCGATGGCTGAAGCAGAACGGTACTTGCCAGTATTGGTTGATAAAATCGAAGAAATACTGGAGCAAGCGGGTCTTCGGGATGAGGAAATCATCATTCGCATGTCTGGGTGTCCAAACAGCTGTTCACGTCCAGCTTTAGGTGAAATCGGTTTTATCGGCAAAGCACCGGGCAAATACAATATGTATTTGGGAGCTGGTTTTGCAGGCGACCGGCTAAATAAACTATACCGTGAGAATATTGGCGAAGAAGAAATTTTAGCGACATTAAAGCCTATTTTCTTCCGGTATGGGAAAGAGCGATATGACAATGAGCATTTTGGCGATTTCGTCGTTCGCGCGGGTTATGTAGCACCGGTCACATCGGGACTTCACTTTCACAGCTAGTCAATCGGATCAAGTAATTGGCTAAAACTCATCGCAAAAAAAGACGGAGAAATGAACTTTTTCTTCGTCTTTTTTGTTGTCTTCAGAAATTAGAAAGCGTTAGTGTGGATTGATAGCAGAGTTTTTTGTGTAGAGCTATTGGTTTAGTGCGAGCTTTACAGGCTCCGAGTTGAGAGAAATTTGAAACGGCATTGATTTTTCGAATGTTACACGGATTATCAGTGTCTTGTGAATGTAGAAATTTCATACTTATGAAAAAAGTGACTTCTAAATAGTCTTTTTTTCACGGATAAAAAGAACTATCTCTTTTGCGTAAATATGATTATGATAGAAATAAGTAATCACAGATGGATGCAAAGGGGATAGCGAGATGAATTGGTTGCCGAGAAGAAAAAATAAGGTGACAACTTTTTGGGAATGGTTTGTTGTAAACGAGCATGCATACCTTGAACTAGAAGGTACTGGCAGGATTAAACTATTGAACCAATTGGAAAAGAAGTTGCAAAAAGTAAACAAACATTTGGCTTTTGAAATGGGCGAAATTCGAGAGGATGGCAAGCGAGAGTTTGTTATTAGTGCGGATGGCATGGTTGAAGCTTTTGACGATGTTATCGAATTAGTAAAGCAAGCTCCTAAACTTAGTGCTTTTGACATTATTGCCTTTCGCCAGAAACAAATGGAAGAAGTATCGATTGCATATGGTGATATCGAATTGGGGTGGGACGATCTTTTTTGTACATATGAAAAAGAAGACAACAATGGCGAACTCAATTTAATCCTTTATGTTAAAGGCTTTAACGAAGAAAATGAAGACGAATTTGTTTCAGCTTCTTTTATTCTACTAGATACGATTATTGGAGAATACAATGTAGGAATGCACATTGGAGAAATCGAATTTACCAATTACATGGGTCAACCCAATGCACGACCGGTAAAAGAATTGCAAAATTTGTTTTTAACAAATCAATTAACACAATGTGGATCATAAAAAACGAAAAGCCCTGTCCAGAACTTTTATTCTAGATGGGGCTTTATCTATTGATTAGATCCTGTATGGTTTTGATGAAATGTATTTTAAGTGATTTCACAGAAAGTTCATTGTTTTTCGATAGATTATCTTGACCTGATTGCTATATCCATGTACTATACTAAGAATACTTATAACTAAATAGTGAATTCTTATCAAGAGAAGTTGAGGGACTGGCCCTACGACACTTCAGCAACCAGCCGCAAGGTAAGGTGCTAAATCCAGCAGGCAAAAGACGGCCTGACAGATGAAAAGGAACGAGTTTGATATCGTAAAGCCTTCTTTTCATGAAGGCTTTTTTTGTTTATAAAAGGGGGTTAATAGATGGGGTTAATAGATGAGTTAAAGACAAGAATTTTAACAGCAGATGGCGCCATGGGGACCTTGTTGTATTCATATGGCATTGAGTATTGCAATGAAGAGTTGAATTTGCAACGCCCCGAAATTGTTGAGAAAATCCATCTCGATTATATTAAAGCAGGGGCCGATATTATCCAAACCAATACGTATGGGGCGAACGCACTGAAACTAGCTCGATACGGATTGGAGTCTCAAGTTGCAGAGATCAATAAAGCTGCCATTGAGATTGCCAACCGAGCAGCAGCACCAGGGGGACAATTTGTCTTTGGCACGATTGGTGGCATTCGTGGTATCCGCAAAAGTGATGCCAGTTTGCAAGAAATTATTGCGATGGTTGATCAGCAAGCCACTCATTTACTCGAAGGAAATCCAGACGGGTTATTGTTAGAAACTTATTACGATTTTGAAGAACTCGCAGCGACCGTGAAACATTTAAAGAGCATTACCAATACACCGTTAATCGCCCAAGTGTCGATGCATGACCCAGGGATTTTGCAAAATGGCATGTCATTAAACGATGCGTTGCATCAATTAGAATCACTCGGGGCCGATGTTGTTGGAGTCAACTGTCGTTTGGGGCCTCACCATACGATTCAAGCTTTTGAAGAAGTGACATTGCCTGAAAAAGCTTTTCTGTCAGCTTACCCAAATGCCAGCTTGCTGGATGTGGAAGATGGACGAATTGTTTATGAATCAGAGGCCGATTATTTTGGACGTGCAGCTTTATTGTTAAGAGAAGAAGGCGTTCGCTTGATTGGTGGCTGTTGTGGGACGACGCCAAAACATATTGAAGCCGTGAAAAAGCATCTAGGTCAACTAGCGCCGATTGTTCATAAAAAAGTAACCGAAAGAAAACCAATTGTTATTCGTGAAGCAGAAGCATTAGAAGTAAAGCCGCTTCACGAAAAAGCAAAAACGGAACGAACCATTATTGTGGAACTTGATACACCGCGTCATTTAGACGTTACGAAATTTTTAGAAGGCTCGGTTGCGTTAAAAGCAGCGGGAGTAGATGCTGTGACGATGGCCGACAATTCACTCGCTTCACCACGCATTAGCAATATGGCGATGGGGTCGATTTTAAAACATACAGAAGACATTCGTGCACTTGCTCACATTACATGCCGCGACCGCAATTTGATTGGTTTGCAATCGCATTTGATGGGCCTTGATGCACTTGGCATACACGATATACTCGCAGTCACAGGTGATCCGACTAAAGTAGGTGATTTCCCAGGAGCGACAAGCGTTTATGATGTGTCGAGTATGGAATTGATTCAATTAATCAAGAAGTTGAACGAAGGCATTTCATTTTCCGGAAAATCGTTACGGAAAAAAGCCAATTTCTCTGTTGCCGCCGCATTCAATCCGAATGTCCGCGTGCTTGACCGAGCAGTAGCAAGACTCGAAAAGAAAATTGAAAGTGGCGCGGATTATTTTATTTCGCAACCTGTTTATACGAAAGAAAAAATTACAGAAATTTACGAAGCGACCAAACATTTAGAAGCGCCAATTTTCATTGGGGTTATGCCGTTGACCAGTATTCGCAGCGCAGAATTCCTGCACAATGAAGTACCGGGCATAAAGCTGTCAGATGATGCGTTAGCACGCATGCGGGCGTGTGGCGATGACAAAGACCGAGCAACTGAAGAAGGCATTCAAATTGCAAAAGAATTAATCGATACCGCAGCCGAATTATTCCATGGAATTTACTTGATCACGCCATTTGTGCGTTACGATATGACCGTAGAACTGATTCACTATATTCGTCAACTAGATCAACAGAAAGAGAGCGATCGCAACCATGTCCAAGCATCTTATTGAACAACAACTCGAAAAAAGAATATTGATCATCGACGGAGCCATGGGAACGATGATTCAAAACGAAGATTTGTCTCCTGAAGATTTTGGCGGAGAGGAATTTGATGGTTGCAATGAATACTTGAACATTGTGCGTCCCGATGTTATCAAAAATGTTCATACCGCATATCTTGAAGCAGGAGCCGATATTTTGTGTACCAATACGTTTGGTGGAACGCCGATTGTCTTGGACGAATACGGAATTGGCGACCAAGCGGCGGATATTAATAGACGCGCAGTCGAAATTGCGAAAGATGCGGCTGCTGAATTTTCCACCCCGGAATGGCCGCGTTTTGTGGCAGGTGCGATTGGACCTACAACGAAAACCTTGTCTGTTACAGGAGGGGCTACGTTTGATGAAATGCTAGAAAACTTCTATGTGCAGGCAAAAGCATTAGTTGAAGGCGGCGCCGATTTGATTTTATTGGAAACTAGTCAAGATATGTTAAATGTTAAAGCTGCAACGATCGGGATTAACCAAGCGTTTGAAGAAACGGGCATCGAATTGCCGATTATGGTGTCAGGCACCATCGAGCCGATGGGAACGACACTGGCCGGTCAAAGCATTGAAGCATTTTACATTTCGATTGAACATGTCAAACCCCTATCAGTCGGGTTGAACTGTGCCACGGGTCCAGAGTTTATGACTGATCATATTCGGTCATTGTCCGAGCTGTCGGATGGCTATGTGAGTTGTTACCCGAATGCCGGCTTGCCCGACGAAGACGGTCATTACCATGAAACGCCAGAATCGCTTGCAAAAAAACTGCGTGGCTTTGCGGATAAAGGCTGGTTGAACGTGGTCGGCGGTTGTTGTGGGACAACCCCTGCACATATTAAAGCAGTTCGAGAAGCAATGGACGGGTTGCCACCGAGAAAACCAGATCCGATCGAGCATGGTCATGTTGTATCTGGAATCGAGCCGTTGCAATACGATGAAACGATGCGTCCTTTGTTTATCGGAGAACGAACCAACGTAATCGGTTCTCGTAAATTCAAACGATTAATCATTGATGGACAGTTTGAAGAAGCCGCTGAAATTGCTCGTGCGCAAGTAAAAAATGGGGCACATGTCATTGATATTTGTTTAGCGAATCCTGACCGTGATGAAGTTGAAGACATGACTAATTTTATGAAAGAAGTCGTCAAAAAAGTGAAAGTGCCGCTGGTAATTGATTCCACAGACGAAGAAGTCATTGAAGTGGCGCTGAAATTTTCACAAGGCAAAGCGATTATCAACTCTATTAACTTAGAAGACGGAGAAGAGCGTTTTGAAGCGGTCATGCCGCTTGTGAAAAAATACGGAGCAGCCGTTGTAGTGGGGACGATCGATGAAGTAGGAATGGCTGTTACACGCGAACGTAAACTCGAAATCGCAGAACGTTCTTACGATTTGCTAGTTAATAAATGGGGACTAGCGCCAGAAGATATCATTTTTGATCCACTTGTTTTTCCAGTCGGAACAGGAGACCAACAATACATTGGTTCTGCAGTTGAGACGATTGAAGGCATTCGATTAATTAAAGAAAAGCTGCCGCGTACGTTAACGATTTTAGGTGTTAGTAACGTATCATTCGGCTTGCCGCCGGTTGGACGTGAAGTGTTGAACGCGGTGTATTTGTACCATTGCACACAAGCGGGCTTGGATTATGCCATCGTTAATACAGAAAAACTAGAACGTTATGCATCGATTCCGAAACAAGAAATTGATATGGCCAATGAACTGCTGTTTACCACTACAGATGATACGTTAGCTGACTTTACAGCTTTTTACCGCGATAAGAAAAAGGAAAAAACCGAAGACGATATCCCGAAAACGGTACCGGACCGGTTAGCTTACTACATTATAGAAGGAACAAAAGAAGGCTTGATTCCAGATTTGGAAAAAGCGTTGGATATGTACGATGAACCGCTTGATGTCATCAACGGACCTTTGATGAAAGGGATGGCCGAAGTAGGTCGATTGTTTAATGACAATCAATTAATTGTGGCCGAAGTGCTGCAAAGTGCAGGCGTTATGAAAGCAGCAGTTTCATTCCTTGAGCAGTTTATGGAGAAAAAAGAAGACGATTCCGGAAAAGGGAAAATCGTTTTGGCGACTGTAAAAGGTGACGTTCATGACATCGGCAAAAACTTAGTGGAAATCATTTTGAGCAATAATGGCTTTAAAGTTATTGACGTCGGCATTAAAGTAACACCGGCTACGTTAATCGAAGTGATTCGAAAAGAAAAGCCGGATATGATTGGTTTGTCAGGTCTACTCGTCAAATCAGCAAAACAAATGGTCATCACTGCACAAGATTTTAAAGAAGCGGGCATTGATGTACCCATTTTAGTAGGCGGTGCGGCGTTATCAAGACGCTTTACGGAAACGAAAATTTCAGCGGAATACGACGGACCGGTGATTTACGCAAAAGACGCGATGCAAGGACTCGACTTGGCGAACCGTTTACAAAGTGGCGCAGGAAAAGCAGAGTTGTTGTTGGAGTTAGATGCGCAGCAAGAAAAACGTCAAGCATCTGAAGCTATTCGTGCAGCAAAACCGGCCGTGGCGGTTGCTGAAAAACCAGTGAAAACCGTGCGTGAAGATGTCACAGTTTACGTACCAAACGATTTGCGTCGTCACGTATTAAAAGATTATTCAGTGGCTCATTTATATCCATATGTTAATATGCGCACATTGATTGGTCATCACCTTGGGTTAAAAGGCTTTAGCGAGAAAACTTTAGCAAAAGGCGATCCGCGTGCTGTTCAGCTTCATGAACTGGCAACTGAGTTTTTAGGTTCTGGTGTATTAAAGCCGTCCGGGATGTATCAATTTTTCCCGGCTCAAAGTGATGGAGACGATGTCATCGTTTATGATCCGAAAGACGGCAAAACGGAAATCGAGCGCTTTACTTTCCCGCGTCAATCGGCTCCTCCGTTTTTATGTTTGTCCGATTACTTAAAATCTGTCGACAGTGGCGAAATGGATTACGTCGCCTTTATGCAAGTAACTGCAGGGTTTGGTGTACGCGAGCAAGCAACACGCTTGAAAGAACAAGGCAAGTTTTTAGAAAGCCATGCACTGCAAGCAACGGCGCTTGAACTAGCAGAAGGCTTTGCCGAACGCATTCACCAAGAAATCCGCGACCAATGGGGCTTCCCGGACGCAACAGATTTCTCGATGCGCGACCGCTTTGCTGCTAAATACCAAGGACAACGCTTCTCTTTTGGATACCCCGCGTGTCCGAACTTAGAGGATCAAGCCAAATTATTTAACTTGATCAAACCCGAAGACATCGGTGTTCACTTAACCGAAGAATACATGATGGACCCTGAAGCATCCGTGTCCGCAATTGTATTTGCGCATCCGGATGCGAGATATTTCATTGTGGATTGATAGAAGAAAAGCGGAAGCAGCCGGGTAGATTCGACGGGCATAAGACGCACTGGCGAAGCGGCGTTCTTTGCCGCACAGCCAGAGTGGCTTATGACCCAAGAATCTGGCTGCTGGAGTCTGGACAAAGAAAAGCGTAAGCGCCCGTGCCGGCGGAAAATGCCCGCCTGGAGCAAGCTCTTAATTCCTGAAACAGTTAAAACCCCGAACACCATTTGAAAAATGGTGTTCGGGGTTTTATGTTTTCATTTAGTAATGACAGGCAATTAATTTACTTTATCCAACAAGAAGCCATAGCCTTGTGCTTCCATATCTGCTTCAGGAACGAACAGCAACGCTGCACCGTTCATGCAATAGCGCAAGCCGCCTTTGTCTTCGGGGCCATCGTTAAAGACATGCCCTAAGTGACTGTCTCCTGCGCGACTTCTAATTTCGGTTCGTTTCATAAAGAACAAACCGTCATCATGTTCAGTCACTACGTCAGGATCAATCGGTTTTGTAAAACTCGGCCATCCGGTTGTGGAATCGTACTTGTCGGCAGAAGAGAAAAGCGGTTCTCCTGTCGTGATATCCACATAAATGCCCGGTTCATAAAAGTCGTCGTATTCACTTGAAAAAGCGCGTTCCGTATCATCTTCTTGCGTAACAGCATATTGAATATCTGTTAATGTGGCTTTTAGTTCGTCGTCACTTGGTTTTGGGTAAAGTGCAGGATCGATTAACGACTGCGCATCTTCACCTAATTTTTGATCTTCTAACGTATCAAATTCGACGTGACAATAGCCATCTGGATTTTTTTCGAGATAATCTTGATGATACTCTTCAGCTAAATAATAATGATCCAGCATTTCAACTTCCGTAACAATTGGATCGTCGTAGCGATCTTCTTGAGCAGTTACCACTTGATCGATCACAGCTCGGTCGTCTTCATTTTCATAATAAATACCTGTACGGTACTGTTCGCCGCGGTCAT
Organism: Planococcus donghaensis; assembly: GCF_001687665.2. Lineage (NCBI taxonomy): Bacteria > Bacillati > Bacillota > Bacilli > Caryophanales > Caryophanaceae > Planococcus > Planococcus donghaensis. The sequence continues at coordinate 572,135 of NZ_CP016543.2, forward strand.
TGCCTTGTTGATTTAAAAGCGTTGGGTCAATGATGAGGAAGTAATGGTTCAATACTTCTTCTAAATCCACACGTTCTGGATCATACCGGACATGGACCGTTTCAGCGTGGCCTGTATTTTCGCGAACCACTTCTTCGTAAGTTGGATTTTCCGTGTTGCCATTCGCATAACCTGATGTCACATCGTAAACACCGTAAACTCGTGACATATAAGCTTCGACGCCCCAGAAGCAACCGCCAGCTAAGTAAATATCTTGTAAGTTGTCTGTATCAAACTCGAGGTCTATGTTAGGGTTGTCTGGGAATTTGGAGGTACTTGTCGTTGTCCCTTGTCCAGAATCAGTGCCGCTGGACTCTGAAACATTTGCTGTTCCACAACCTGAAAGCAACAATAGCAATAAAATCGCAAATCCTGCGAATGTCAGTGTTTTCATAATAAAGCTCCTGCCTTTCATGGTGGAGTAATTTCGTTACAATTGTTATCTTAATTTTAATCCACTAGCCAATAAAAGAGGTACTGAGTCGATTCGGAAAAAACTGATAATTTGCACGGTCTGTCACAAAATAGATTTATTCAGTTACAGTAAGTCCGTAAAGTAGAAGCGGATTTGATTGCCGTGCTAAGATTTAAGCATTGTGAAAGGAGGCGGCCCCATGGTTGTATTGAACGTCTTAGATTATTCGCCAATTGATGAGGGGCAAACTTCGGTAGTTGCGCTTAAGCAAACGACCGAACTTGCACAGCTAGCAGAAGAGCTTGGGTTCAAGCGGTTTTGGGTAGCGGAACATCATAAAGTCGAGTCGGTCGCAGGCAGTACTCCCGAAATGTTGATGATGCATTTGGCGACGTCTACGAAAACGATTCGCATTGGCTCGGGCGGGGTGATGTTGCCGCATTACAGTGCATATAAAGTAGCGGAAAATTTCCGCATGCTTGAAGCGTTGCATCCGGGCCGCATCGATCTTGGTATTGGTCGTTCGCGCAGTTACCGCAACGTCAACGCAGCATTAAATGAAAGCAAAACAAAACGGTTGCCGTACGATCAACAAATAACGGATCTTCAAAAATATTTTTCGGATGATACGAAAAGTGAGCACCGCTTTCAATCGTTAGTGGCGATGCCAATGATCAATACAGCACCCGAAATGTGGCTACTTGGTACTGGGCTTGGTAGTGCGAAGCTAGCTGCTGAAAAAGGCATGAGTTACGCGTATGCTCATTTTGCAAAACCGTCAGGACAATCTGTCGATGTGGTGAACGCATATCGCGCGGAATTTCAGCCGTCGGTATTCTTACAGGAGCCAAAAGTGATTCTAGCTGTATTTGCAGTAGTTGCTGAAACGGCAGAAAAAGCTGAGAAGTTAGCGACTGCGTTTGATTTGTGGCTATTGTTTATTGAATCTGATTCGCCACCTCCTTATTATCCGTCAGCCGAAACTGCTCGAAAGCGTGGCTTTACTGCGAGTGAACAAGAAAAAGTGAACCGCAATCGTCGACGCATGTTGATTGGAACTGCAGAGCAAGTAAAAGAGCAGATTGAAGACCTTGCTGAACGATTTAGAGCAGATGAAGTCACCGTAATCCCGAATATTTCAGGTGCCGCTAATCGCATGAAAGCCTTGCGTTTATTGACGTCAGTTTTTGATTTGACTGGAAAATGAAACCATTTGTATCCTGCTGCGTATTATGTGAAAAAGCAGAAGGGTAGGCGTGGCAAATGGAAATCAAATCGAAAGAGAAAGAAAAGAAAGACCGCTGGTGGATTTTGGATGTTGTGGAATTTATAGTAGAGGGTTTGGAGCTATTATTTTTCTTGCCGCGCATGGTCTTTCGTTTTCTCAAAGATTTATAAGGGGTGTTGACGCTGTTGGACAGTATTTCTCGATATTGGACAGTATTCGGCTCGATTTCGACAGTATTTTATCCAATTCGGACAGTATTTCACCCAATCTCGACAGTATCGCCATTAAATGGAAAAAAGCCGCCTAGTTTAGGCGGCTTTTCTTCGTTTTATAGCTTTGCAAACTCAGGGTCTGCGACTTTTACTAATTGTTTGCCGAGATTCGTACCTTTGAACAAGCCAAGGAACGCTTCCGGGGTATTTTCAAAGCCTTCAACAATCGTTTCATCGTATTTCAATTTGCCTTCTTGCAGCCATTGCGTAAGTGCCGCAACACCTGCGGGTAATTCTTTTGCGTAGTCACCAAGCGTAAAGCCTTTCATCATTGTGCTGGTCCGAATAAACTGACCTTGCATGCGTGGACCAAGGTCTCCCTCTTCATTGTTATAAGAAGAGATAGCGCCGCACAATGAAATGCGTGCATGTTTGTTTAACTGACGAATCACGGCGTCGGAAATGTCGCCACCAACATTATCAAAGTACACGTCAACGCCATCAGGAAGTGCGTTGATCAAGTCTTCTTTAAAGCTGTCTTTTTTGTAATTCACAGCAGCGTCGAACCCAAGTTCATTGATCAAGTAATCGATTTTATCATCAGAACCGGCGATGCCAACAACGCGCGTTCCTTTAATTTTTGCGATTTGGCCGACAATCGAACCGACAGCACCGGCTGCGCCTGAAACAACCACCGTTTCGCCTGCTTGTGGATTCGCAATATCAAGCAATCCAAAATAAGCAGTAAGTCCAGTCAATCCTAGAACACTCAAGTGTGCCGTAATAGATGCAGCGGTTGGGTCAATTTTTTGCAACTTGCTGGCATTTGCTACATTATATTCAGCCCAGCTAAGATTGCTGCTGACAATATCACCTTTTTCAAATAAATCCGAGCGCGATTCGACGACTTCAGCTAATAGACCGCCAGTTAAAGCTTGGTTTAATTCGAATGGAGGGATATAAGATTTTACGTCTCTCATCCGTCCGCGCATATATGGGTCTACGGATAGGTAAAGTGTTTTTAATAGTACTTCATTTTCTGCGGGTATCGGAATTTCTTTTTCGACAAAATTAAAATCATCATTAGTTGGCATGCCTTCTGGGCGGTTCGCCAATTGAATTTCTTTATGTAATTGAGCTGTCATGAAAAATTCCTCCTCTAGATACGAATTCGAGAAAAGCGTACCACTCAGATAAAGGGCGGTCAAAAATAATGTACCAAAAAAACGATGCGAGCGCGTATTCTTGATTCCTTAAAATCCGTATGCTATTTTGAAATACCGATACCTTTCGGAAAAGAAGAGCACGAAGAAAAGAGGAACTTCCATGAAGCCATTATATAAAGAATTGTTTAACGAAATCACTTTGCCAAATGGCGTGGTGTTAAACGATCGTCTTGGAGTTGCACCCATGACGACGTATTCAGGAAATGAAGACGGTACGGTTTCTAATGAAGAATTGAGCTATTACAATCGCCGTGCAGGTCTCGGCAGTTTATATGTTACGGCGTGCATCGCAGTTTCAGAAAACGGCATTGCGTTCCCCAATCAGTTTATTGGATTTGACGATAGTGCATTGCCGCGCTTGAAACAGTTGGCAAAAGAGATGAAGTCAAAAGGCAGTAAAGCTATACTGCAAATGCAACATGGCGGTCGCCAGAGCAAGCCTGAATTGATTAAGGCAAACGAAACGGTAGCGCCAAGTGCTGTTCCAGGTGAAGTTGGAAAACCAACTCCGCGCGAATTGACTGAAGAGGAAATTTACGCGATTATCGAAGATTTTGGTGAAACGACAAGAAGAGCGATTGAAGCAGGCTTTGACGGTGTTGAAATTCACGGAGCGAATACGTATTTGCTTCAGCAATTTGTTTCATCCGTGACAAACCAGCGTCAAGATCAATGGGGAGGCACGCTTGTAAATCGCATGAGATTCCCTCTTGCCGTTATGAAAAAAGTTCAAGACACGGTAATCGAATATGCGGATGAGCAATTTATCGTAGGCTACCGCCTATCGCCAGAAGAAAACAATGAAAAAACGACAGGGTATACAATTGAAGAAACAAAAATATTGGTGGAAGAATTAATCGACCGTGGCATTCATTATATTCACGTGTCGTTGTTTGAATTTAAGAAAACACCAAAAGGCGCTGAACAAGGCGACAGCATCATTCGCATTTTAGCCGATCAAATTAAAGGCCGCGTCCCATTTGTAGCTGTTGGTAGTGTGAAAACACCAGAAGACGCTTTATCGGTCATCGCAGAAGGTGCCGACATTGTCGTGATGGGTCGCCAAGCATTGATCGATCCTGAGTGGACGGAAAAAATCAAACAAGGCAAAGAACAAGACATCAATCCTGTGATCAAGCCTAACATGGTAGGAACATTAGATATTCCACAAAACATGTGGCACTTAATCACGTCGTACGGCATGGTTACCGTTGCGGACAATTGATTAATAGTTTGTGAAAACATTTTAAAAAACGCAGTTCCGAAACAATCGGAACTGCGTTTTTGTGTTCACCCCGTAAATACCGGGTCATAAGGATAGCGGTAATTTTCTTTGCGCGGTTTCATCAAGATAAAGAACAAGGTTAATGGGCCAATGCGGCCTGTGAACATGACGATACTGAGTAAAACTTCGCCAATGCTTGTCATGTCTCCGCTAATGCCCATCGACAAGCCGACAGTTCCAAACGCTGAGACGACTTCAAACGCTAAAGGCAAGAACGGAATCTTTTCGGTAACGGTCAATAGGAACAAGAAAAAAACAACGAGCAAGACGCTAATCGTCGTGATGGCAAGCGACCGGATGACGGTTTCTAGCCGAATAGAACGGCCGAAAATTTCCGGTTCTCTCCGTGACCGCAAAAAAGAAAGGGTTGCGAGAATAACTACGATAAATGTGGTCAATTTAATACCTGAAGCGGTTGACGCACTGCCGCCGCCAATAAACATCAACAGCATCGTAAACAACAAAGTCGGGTCTTCAAGTGCCCCGTAGTCCAACATATTAAATCCAGCAGTTCGCGGCGTCACGGCACTAAAATAAGACGTCACCAATTTATCAAACAACGACATATTGCCGAGCGTTCCGGGATTGTTGTATTCCAATAGAAAAAACACCAACATGGCCAAACTATTTAAAATTAGGGTGCCGCCAACCATTAACTTTGTGTGCAGAGCCCATCGACGAATTGATTTTTTTTGTGAAACGTCCATAACAACAGTAAAACCAATGCCGCCAATGATGAACAATGAGGAGATCAATATCGTCACCATTGGGTCGCCAGCAAAACTCATCATGTTGTCAGGGAATAAAGAAAACCCTGCATTATTAAAAGCAGAGATGACATGAAAAATGCTGTAGTTGAGTGCGTCTTCAAAACCAAATTGGGGAATCCAGTAAATGGTTAGAAGGATTGTTGCGACAGCTTCTACGGTTAAAGCAAACGTCAAAATCAATTTGACGAGCTTCACGATGCCGCCGATTGAACTTTGTGTGAGTGATTCCTGCAGATAGATACGGTTTTGCAGACCAACTTTTTTGCGAAATAAAATAAGAATCGCGACCGCAAACGTCATCAAGCCGATTCCGCCGCATTGAATGAGGACAAGAAGAACCAACTCGCCAAAAGCAGTCAGCACAGTGCCAGGGTCAAAGACACTTAGCCCAGTCACAGTAGTAGCGGATGTAGCCGTGAACAAAGCATCCGTCCAAGAAATCGGTTGGGTAGTGGCGAACGGTAGCTTTAAAAGTAAAGTGCCCACTAAAATTAAAAACAAAAAGCTTCCAGAAATCACCAATGGTGGAGAAACGGTCATCCGCTTTTTTCCCCAGGAACGCATGCTAGACACTTCCTCATCTTATAGAAGTAAAATATGAGCCTACTTTATTCCTGTTTAAAGAAACTGTCAACAAAATAAAAAATTTTTAAAAAAACACTCCAATTAATGGTTTAATCGGAAAAAAACAAATATTCTATCTAATTAATGGTATAATCTCGCTATACTGAAAAAAACTTAGGGGGAAGAAAGATGAAAAAAATGAAAGTAAGTGCATTATCTTTAATGGTCGCTAGCAGTTTAGCATTAGCAGCATGTGGAGAAGACGAGGCAACACCAACTGAAGGCGGCGGAGAAGCTGAAGGATTAGAAGCAAACCTTGTGACAATCGCAACGGGTGGAGCATCAGGTCCATACAACATTATTGGTTCGACGCTAGCAGAAACTTATAGTTCTACATATGATGTCAATTCAAGAACGCAAACAACAGGAGCTTCTGTTGAGAACGTTAACTTGATTAAAGAAGACAAAATTGAAATGGCTTTCACGATGAGTGATGTTGTGAGCCAAGCAGTAGAAGGGACTGAAGGCTTTACGGAGCCAACGGACAAAATTAGCCAAATCGCTGCTTTATATCCGAACTATGTTCAAATTGTAACGACTGCAGATTCAGGAATTGAAACTTTTGAAGACTTACGTGGCAAACGAATTGCTGTAGGCGATCAAAACTCTGGAGTAGAAGTAAATGCACGTACTCTTCTCGAAGGTTACGGCATTACGTATGACGATATCGATGTGGATTATTTAGGTTATGCAGAAGCAGCTGACGGACTACGTGCCGGCCAAATTGATGCTGCCTTCCTGACAAGTGGTTTGCCAAACGCTTCACTTCTAGAACTATCAGAAACACTAGACATCCGCATGGTTTCTATTGCACCAGAAGACGTTGAACGTGTGGCGGCAGATAAATCTTACTTCTTACCACTAGAAATTCCAGCGGGTACTTATGGTAACGATGAAGCTATTCCAACTGCAGCGATTATGAACGCGTTAGTAGTGCACTCGGATATGAGTGAAGACGATGTTTACAAATTAACGAAAACTTTCTTTGAAAATCTAGATACGTTAGAAAATGCTCACCAAGCAGCTTCAGATATTTCATTAGAAGCGGCACAAGAAGGACTTGTCGCACCGTTACATCCAGGAGCACAGCGCTACTACGATGAACAATAAGTTTTGGGTAGGAGGAGCATGTTTGATTGTGCTCCTCTTTCTTCTGCTATGGCGGATACCCGTTGTGCAATTTGATTTTGCAAACGAGCGTTATTACTTATCGGAAACAGAGTTTCAGTTACAGTGGATTCATTCTGTTGAAAAAGAAGAATGGCTAGAATTTTATGAACGCAATGGGGACATGCTTCTTCTAACAGAAACAAAGTTTAAAACCTACGGTGCAGGTGTTCCTTCGGATGGTGAAATCATTTCTTCTGAAGATGGATTTGTTCATATGAAGATCAATCGTCCATATAAGGAAATGAATTTAACTGTATCCCAAAATGCACAAACAACAATAACAACAGCGAAAAAGAACATTCCGTTATACACATACACGGAGGATTATGGGTTCGTGACAATTACGGTTGAATATCTCAATCTATGGGAGTATGTAAGGGGGAACAAACTATGACAAAAGACAACCGGGATTTGGACGTTGAAAGCGTATCAGCCCATGAAGAAGACAAAACCCTCAGCCAAGAAGTGCTGGAAAAGTACGATACAGATGCAAAAGTTCGTAAGCTTAAAAACCGCAAACTGGTTTGGTTGATTGCAGCGATTGCCATCGCTTATTCGGTTTATCATTTATACGTGACGTTCAACCCGCTCCCAGCCTTGCAAGCACGCTCGATTCACGTAGCGGTCGGGATGGGGTTAGTATTCCTTGTGTATCCAACTTTTAAAAAGCAAGATCGTACAAAAATACCATTTTACGATTGGATTTTGTTTATCTTCAGTCTAGGGACAGCCGGGTACTTAATGTATGAATACAACGACATTATGACGACACGCGGTGGAATTCCAAATACATTGGATATCATTTTTGCCATTTTGACAGTAGTGCTAGTTCTGGAAGCGGCAAGACGTGTAACGGGTATTATCTTGCCAATTTTGGCTTTGGTGTTTTTAGCTTATCCATTCATCAGTCATTTTATTTGGATGCCGGATATGTTAATGACACGCCAGTTTGACCTTGGCGATATTTTTGGTCAATTGTATTTGAAAACAGAAGGTCTTTATTCTACTGCCATATCTGCTTCTTTGCAGTTTATTTTCCTGTTTATCTTGTTTGGCGCATTTTTAGCCAAATCCGGAATGGGGCAATTGTTTAACGATTTAGCAATGGCTTTAGCAGGAAGTAAGCAAGGAGGACCTGCTAAAGTAGCAGTGATCTCTAGTGGATTTATGGGAAGTATCAACGGTTCAGCGATTGCAAACGTTGTCGGAACCGGTGCTTTCACCATTCCATTAATGAAAAAAATCGGCTACAATAAAAATTTTGCGGGGGCTGTCGAAGCAAGTGCATCCGTAGGGGGACAAATTTTGCCGCCGATTATGGGTGCGAGTGCGTTTATCATGGCGGAAACGACCGGCATTGCTTACGGTACGATAGCACTCGCTGCTTTATTGCCAGCCGTTTTGTATTTCCTTGGTGTCATTATGCAAGTGCATTTCCGTGCAGGTAAAGAAAACCTGAAAGGCATTCCAAAAGCAGATTTGCCAAGAACCAAAGAAGTTCTAAAAGACAAAGGTCATTTACTATTACCGATTGTCGGCTTGATTTTCATGCTTTATACCGGCATGCCAATTGCTTATGCGGCATTTTATACAATCGTGCTAACGGTTGTCGTGGCAGGACTTAGAAAATCCACACGCATGGGCTTTAAAGATATTCTTGAAGCAATGGAAAATGGTGCACGCCAATCGCTATCGGTTATGATTGCCTGTGCGGTCGTTGGAATTATTATCGGAGTTGTCAGTCTAACTAGTTTTGGTACAGTCATGACTTCAGCAATTACAAGCTTTGGCGCAGGATCTCTATTTTGGACATTGTTCTTGACGATGCTTGCGTCTATTGTGTTGGGAATGGGCTTGCCGTCAATTCCAGCTTACATCATCACTGCGACAATGACGGCGCCAGCGCTTGCTGAATTTGGCATTCCAGTGCTTGTTGCGCATCTTTTTGTATTTTACTTTGGGATTTTTGCCAATATTACACCTCCAGTCGCACTTGCTGCATTTGCTGGGGCGGGGATATCTGGTGGCGATCCGATGAGGACCGGATTGAACGCCTTACGTCTATCAATTGCTGGGTTTATTATTCCGTATTTATTTGTTTACAATCCAGCCATGTTGATGATTGATACGACAGATATTGCGGTCAATGCGACGGAATTTACTTTACCGCCGATATGGGAGATTTTGATGATTACCGTAACCGCTATTATCGGCATTATCGGATTGAGTTCAGCTGCAGAAGGCTATTTCCAGGCAAAACTTAATGTGTTGTTCCGTATCGTACTGGGAGCGGGTGCGTTACTGCTCATTGTTCCAGAAACGTATACCGATATCATTGGGCTAACCGTTGTGCTTGGCATATTCTTGATTAATTTCCTGAAAAGCAAAAAAGACAATCCGGCAACTGCGACATCTTAAGTGAATGGACGGGACAGAAAGTTTCTGCTGTCTTATCCATTTGGTTGCTGCGTAGGTGAGTTTCAAATAGAGTAGATTTGAAGAGGCAATAAATTATTCAAACTGCAGCTACCTCGAACTAGTACGAGGTAGCTGCAGTTTTTTTGTGGGGAAATTTTTCTGGGACTTAGCGGGGGAGGGGATAGGCGTGTTTGACGTGGAATACGCGCCGTGAGGTGGAGAATACGCGCGTTCTGGCGAAAATACGCACGGTTGAGGGATGTGTACGCACGCTCCGGCAGAAATACGCGCGAATTCGAAGAATATGCGCGGTGCGAGGGTGCTTATGCGCGTTCCGGCGAAAATACGCACGGTTGAAGGGTGTTTACGCGCGTTCCGGCAGAAATACGCACGAACTCGAAGAATACGCGCGGTGCGAGGGTGCTTATGCGCGTTCCGGCGAAAATACGCACGGTTGAGGGGTGTTTAAGCGCGCTCCGGCAGAAATACGCGCGAACTCGAAGAATACGCACGGTGCGAGGGTGCTTATGCGCGTTCCGGCGAAAATACGCACGGTTGAGGGGTGTTTACGCACGCTCCGGCAGAAATACGCACGAACTCGAAAAATACGTACGCTCTGCAAATCCCCCGCAAAAAAACCCACCCCCCAATTACACAAAAAAGCACGGCAGAAAAACCTGCCGTGCGCTCAAAACCAATCTTTAAGTTCTATAAATTTGCTCGCTGTACGTGTCGATATGTAAAAAGGCCATACTCACTGGAATTTATCAGCATTCATAAGAAAACGCTTACTTTATTTTAAGAAATTCTTAAATTGGTATAGACAACTATACCGATTGTGTTTATAGTGAAAATTAAGAATATATAAAAGGGGTGGAAATTTATGTTCAGTTTTCTACAAAAAATAGGGAAATCGTTAATGTTCCCGATCGCTACATTGCCAGCCGCAGCGTTATTGCTGCGTTTTGGACAAGACGACATGCTTGGCATTCCGTTTATGTCAGCTGCCGGTGCCGGAATTATCGATAACTTGGCAATCATTTTTGCAATCGGTATTGCCATGGGTCTCGCTCACGATGGTAACGGTGGAGCAGCTTTAGCGGGTGCTGTCGCTTATCTTGTTTTAACGTCAGCCATCGTCACGATTAACGACACGATTAATATGGGTGTTTTTTCCGGTATTATATCCGGTATCGCCGGGGGGCTTTTATACAATAAATTCTACAATGTGAAATTCCCGCAATGGCTCGCGTTCTTCGGGGGGAGGCGATTTGTGCCGATCGTTACCGCAGCGACGATGACGATTTTAGCGGGTGTCCTTGGGTACGCATGGCCGCCAATTCAAGAAGGTCTTGACAGTGCGGGAGAATGGATTTTAAATGCCGGGATGTTCGGCGTCGGTGCTTACGGATTCTTAAACCGGTTGTTGATCCCAACAGGATTGCACCACGTGATCAACACAGTTGTTTGGTTTGATTTTGGAACATTCACGGATGCCTCTGGTGAAGTGGTACGCGGAGAAATTAACCGTTTCCTAAAAGGCGATCCAACAGCAGGACCATTTTTATCTGGATTCTTCCCAATTATGATGTTCGGTTTACCAGCAGCATGTCTCGCGATGTATGCAGCTGCTAAAAAAGAACGTAAAGCAGTTGTTGGAGGAATGCTGTTCAGTATCGGATTCACTTCATTCTTAACTGGGATTACAGAACCAATTGAATTCACGTTCATGTTCTTGTCTCCTCTATTATATGTCATTCATGCTCTACTCACGGGTGTGTCAATGATGGTTTCGTATGCATTAGATATTCATCACGGTTTCGGTTTCTCGGCAGGAGCGATTGACTATGTGCTCAATTATGGTCTCGCAACAAATCCGTTATTGCTACTTGTCGTTGGACTGGGTATAGGAATCATTTACTTTGTGATTTTCTACTTCTTGATTATCAAACTCGACTTGAAAACACCAGGTCGTGAAGAAGAAGACGAAGAAGGTGCAGAAAATGCAGGGTCTGACAACAAAGCAGTTGACGTTCGCGCATACCACACAATTGAAGGACTTGGCGGCGTTGATAATGTCGTGGCAGTCGATTATTGCACGACGCGTCTACGTATGACCGTTAAAGATTCAGACCGTGTAAACGAAAAAGAATTAAAACGTCACGGTGCCATGGGCGTTATGAAAATAAATAAAACAAACGTTCAAGTGGTAATCGGAACGGCCGTAGAATTTTTAGCTGATGCGATGAAGCCGCGCCTAGCGAATGGCAATCCTGCACCTAGCGATTTATCAGTCGTAGAAAAAGAAAAAACAAACGAAGCAGCGGCAGTACAAGCGATTGCTGCAAAAGATTTTGAAATGCCGATTCAAGGGGACATCATTCCATTGTCTGAAGTGCCGGATGAAGTATTCGCAAAAGGAATGATGGGGCAAGGGTTTGCGATTGTGCCGACTGGCAACATTCTTTATTCACCAGTAGACGGTCGTGTTGTTAGTGTGTTCCCAACAAAACACGCTATTGGTATCAAAACAGATACAGGAGTCGACTTGTTAATCCATGTTGGGTTGGACACGGTCAAATTAAAAGGACAAGGTTTTGAAGCCTTAGTAGAACAAGACACGTTGGTGCAACGTGGAGATGCTTTGTTGAAACTGGATTTGGAATTCTTAAAAGCAAATGCACCTTCGATTGCGACACCGGTCATTTTTACAAACTTAACGGAACAAAAAGTGACGATGATAAAAGACGGCTTCCAAGAACAAGGAACAGCTTCCATTTTGAAAGTCGACTAACTAAAGCTGAAAACCAGGGACATCCATCGAGATTTTCCTGGTTTTTCGCAAGGAGTGGTCCAAATGAAGAAAAGTTTATTGATTTCAGGCATCACCATTGCGGATGCTAACGAAGAAAGCTTTGTAGGAGATATCTTAATAGAAGACGGACAAATCACACGCGTTGCTGAAAAGCTTGAGGTACAAGCAGATAGCTATGTCGATGCAACCGGTAAAAAGTGGACGGCGTTGCCAGGGTTTATTGACATCCATATTCACGGAGCTGCTGGACATGATGTGATGGACAGTACACCTGAAGCACTGAACGGCTTAGCCGCTGCGTTGCCAAAAGAAGGCACGACAAGTTTTTTAGCGACGACGATGACGCAAACAGATGAAGAAATCTCTGCAGCGCTGCAAAACATTCAAGTGTTTAACGCACAAGAAGGTCAGGCAGAAATGCTAGGTGTTCACTTGGAAGGTCCGTTTATTTCCGACAAACGCGCAGGCGCACAACCGATTGAACATATTATCACGCCGTCTTTGCCACTATTTAATAAATGGCAAAAGCTGAGCGGCGGTCAAATTCGTATCGTGACCATGGCTCCTGAAACTGCAACGGACGCAACGTTTATTCAAAGTTTAGCAGATGAGGGAGTAACGGTATCGATCGGACATTCAGATGCTACATTTGAAGAAGTGCAACAGGCTGTGCATAGCGGAGCAAAACATGTAACGCATCTTTACAACCAAATGAGTCCGCTTCACCACCGCAATCCTGGCGTAGTAGGCGCGGCATTGGTAGAAGACGCTTTGTCAGTAGAAGTGATTGCAGATTTTATTCACAGTCATCCGTCTGCTGTTGAACTGGCTTTCCGTCAAAAAGGGGCAAAGCGCTTAATCCTAATTACGGATGCGATGCGTGCGAAAGGGTTGTCTGCAGGCGTTTACGATTTGGGCGGTCAAGATGTGCAAGTGACCGAAAAAGATGCGCGACTTGCTGATGGCACATTGGCGGGCAGTATTTTAACGATGGAAAAAGCGGTTCAAAATGTTCAGTCGATTACGCGTTGCGGTTTGAATGAGCTAGTGGCGATGTCTTCTGCTAACGCAGCGGCGGCACTCGGGCTTTCAAACAAAGGCAAGCTTCAAGCTGGGATGGATGCAGATATAGCGATTGTCGATGACAGCTTTACTGTTCAACTGACGATTTGCAGAGGTGCGATTGCTTATACGAAGGAGAATCGAGTATGAAACTAATATGTGTCGAAAACTACGAAGAGATGAGCAGCAAGGCGGCAGAGTTAGTGGAACAACAAATTTTAGAAAATGATCATTCGGTGCTCGGACTTGCGACTGGTTCGACGCCGCTTGGCCTTTATGAAAACCTTATTCGCGGTTTTAAAGAACGCGGGATTTCTTATCAAAACGTTCATACTGTAAACTTGGACGAATACAGAGGGTTAGCAGGAACTCATCCAAACAGCTACCGCTATTTTATGAATAAGAAACTGTTTGGTCATATTGATATAAAGTTAGAAAATACGCATATTCCAAATGGCAAAGCAAAGTCAGTTGAAGCAGAATGCGCACGTTACGAAGCATTGATTCATGAAATTGGGCCCCCCGATTTGCAAATTCTCGGCATGGGAATGAACGGACATATCGGCTTTAATGAACCCGGCACACCGGAGAAAAGTGTGACACATTGTGTATCGCTTGATCCCTCCACACGAAACAGCAATGCCCGTTTTTTCAGTGACCGCGATGAAGTGCCGACCCATGCAATTACGATGGGGATTGAATCGATTTTAAAAAGCAAACAAATTCTCGTTTTGGTTTCTGGGAAAAACAAAGCGCAAGCAGTCAAGCGGTTGTTGGCCGGACGGATTAGTGAACAGTTTCCAGCGTCGTTTTTATGGAAACACAATCATGTTACACTAATTGTGGATAAGGAAGCATATAGCTTGGTAGCGGCAAACGAGGAGTGATCACAGTGCTGGACAAACAATCGCCAATTCCGATTTACATTCAAATAGAAGAACAGCTAAAACAGCAAATTCAGCAAGGAGATTTTTTAGTAGGGACGGCGATTCCATCTGAGCGGGAGTTGACCGAGTATTTTGGCGTCAGCCGGATGACGGTGCGCCAATCGGTTACGAATTTGGTCAATGAAGGTTTGCTATATCGAGAAAAAGGTCGGGGCACATTTGTTGCGTCTCCAAAAGTGGAACAGCCGTTAAACGGTTTGACGAGTTTCACAGAAGACATGTTAGCCCGCGGCATGGCGCCAAGCAATAAAATCATCGGCTTTGAAATAGTAAAACCTGACGCTGACGTTGTAACGGCTTTGCAATTAGTTGACGGAGAAAAAGTTTACTTTATCGAACGGATTCGCTTTGCCGATGACAAGACCATGGCCATCGAACGGACCTATTTGCCAGTCGCGCGTTTCCCAGGCTTACACCGGGATTTGCTACAAGGATCGCTGTATGCGATGATAGAAAACAATCAGCAGCTGAAAATCAGTCATGCCACCCAGCGGATGGAAGCTGGACTGGTGAAAAAAGAAGATGCCGAACTGTTGCAAATTGATGTGCCAGCCGCTATCTTAATGATTGAACGCATCAGCTATTTAGATGGCGATGTGCCATTTGAATTGGTACGCAGTACGTACCGAGCAGATCGCTACAAATTCACCACCGAAATTAAACGGTAATCAAAAAGGAGAAATGGACATGATTGAAAAAAGTTATACAATTACAAGCGACGAAGGACTTCACGCACGTCCGGCATCAAAATTAGTGGGCGCAGTATCACCGTTTGCGGCTGAAGTAAAAATGCTTTATAAAGAAAAAGAAGTAAACTTAAAATCAATTATGGGCGTTATGTCACTTGGCGTTTCAAAAGGCAACACAGTTAAAATTACAGCTGACGGCAGCGATGAAGAATCACTGATGGCGAAAGTAGACGAACTCATTATCGCTGAAGGCCTTGGAGAAGCATAAGAACCTGTCTGATGTGGAGTTGAGTCACGATGATAAAAAGCTACTTCCAGCAAGCACATGAACGTCTAGAGCTTGTCGAAAAAAATGAAACCGAAGCGATGCTGTCCGCTGCTAAAAAAGTAGCGACTGCTATCCAATCGGGTGGCATCATCCAATTATTTGGTTGTGGGCACTCGCATATTTTAACGGAAGAAGTATTTTACCGTGCCGGTGGATTGGTTCCGATTAAGCCGATTTTCGTGGAACCGTTAATGTTACACGAAGGAGCTGTCCAGTCATCTCAGCTCGAGCGTCAAAATGACTATGCAGCAAGTTTCTTGAAAGACCAGGATTTTCAAAAAGACGACGTCGTGTTTGTCATTTCAACATCTGGCCGAAACCCGGTGCCGGTAGACGTAGCTTTAGCGGCGCGTGAAAAAGGCGCATATGTGATTGGCATTACCTCGCTTTCGTATTCTGGCAGTCAAACTTCGCGACACAGTAGTGGTAACCATCTTTTCAATTCAGTAGATTTGGTAATCGACAATCATTCGGTTGCTGGTGACGCAGTTTTATCATATGAAGGTGTAGACGTTCCATTTGGTCCCACTTCTACAGTTGTTGGCGCCACAATTTTAAACGCCATTTTTGCACAAGCGATTCGGGAAATGGCTGATGCGGGATTTGCGCCACCGGTATTTTTGAGCGGCAATATTGATGGCTCAGACGAACACAATCAAAACTTGATCGACACGTACAGTGAGCGAATTTCGTTGCTGTCGTAAGGGTTAGGATTTAGCGCACGGCAGGTTTTTCTGCCGTGCTTTTTTGTGTAATTGGGGTGTTGGGTTTTGCGGGATTTTTTTGGGACGCGCGTATTTTTGCCGGAGCGCGCGTAAGTTTCGCGGACCGTGCGTATTTTTGCAGGAGCGCGCATAAGTTTCGCGGCGCGTGCGTAAGCTCACCGCGCGTGCATATTTCGCCGGGAGCGCGCATAAGTTTCGCAGACCGTGCGTATTTTCCCGGGAGCGCGCATAAGTTTCGCGGACCGCGCGTATTTTCCCAGAACCGCGCATAACCCTTAACGCATCGTGCATATCATCCCCCATAAAAACCCCCCTGCAACAATGCAGGGGGGTTCATCATTTATTCAGCAGATAACTCACTCTCAGTTACCCATTTATGATTCTTTATCTCTTCACCGTTCTCAGTATCCGTATAGTCGACCATATAAACCGTTGTTTCTTCAGCAGTATCGATCGTTGCAGTAGCACCATCCATGCCTTCCATGTGATCTACAGCAATTACTGCTTCGTCTCCAGCTGAAAGTGGCATGTCGCCAGCATCTTCTAACTCTTCGTGGATGACCCACTTGTGATTTTCGACGGGTTCGCCGCCTGTAGTTGGTGTATAACTCAATGCGTACACGGTTGTATCAAAGGCGCCAACAATCGTGGCCTCAGCACCGTCCATTCCTGGCATATGCTCAGCGGTAATCTTTGCTTGGCTACCAATTTCAAATGTTGGATTATCTGATACTGCCAGCCCCTCAGGAACTTCATCAGAGCCGGAATGATCCATATCGCCGTGTCCCGCATCTTCATCCGCTTCTTCATTCATTTCTACGTGCGTATCAGGGTCTGCTGGGTTCATATCTTCTTCTGTATCACCGCAAGCAGCTAATGTAAGTGCTGTTAAAGTCGACATTGTTAGTAGCAATAGTTTCTTGTGAATCATCTATATCCCTCTTCCATTCTTGTAGTAAATGTACTGTACCCGCTAATTGTGCATTTGCTGTGCAGAATCTGCACCAAAACTCAAAACTTTTCCTGTACAATGAAACCTAACTAACGAATCGGAGGATGAAAATAATGAAAGCAAAATGGATGTTAACCCCTTTAATGACAGGATTGCTGCTAGTCGGATGCTCACCAAGCGAAGAGTCAGATACATCAACTACTGAAACGAATGAAAGTTCGGAAGAAGTGGAAGTGGCATTTGATGGTCAATTAGACCATGTTCACGGCATGGGCTATATCGAAAATGAAGAAGGCTTGTACTTTGCCTCGCATCACGGCTTGCGAATTTACCGCGACGGCCAATGGTTGGAAGCAACTGAACACGCGAATGATTATATGGGGTTTAACGCAGTAGCCGAGGGCTTTTATACATCAGGTCATCCAGGGCCAGATTCAATGATGCAAAATCCGATTGGAATTCAAAGAAGTATAGACGGTGGTCGTTCGCTCGATCACATGGGCTTTGAGGGCGAAACGGATTTTCACCATATGGCGGTTGGTTACCGCAGTCATCATCTGTTCGTGATGAATCCTCAAGAAAATTCGGAGCTAAGCGCAGGATATTTCCGTAGTGAAAACGATGGAGAAGAATGGCAGCAAGTCAGTGGATCTGGACTAGCAGGCGAAGTGTCAGCTTTTGCCATGCACCCGAGTGATTCGCAACTAATTGCTGCAGCTTCAACAGAAGGCGTATTTTTATCAGAAGATGGAGGAGATAATTTTTCGCCATTAACAGGGAATGTGGTTTTCGGTACAGCTGTGTTTTTTAACGAAGAGTCGCTGTATTATGCAACGTACGACGCACAAGCAGAACTGATCAACTACACGTTAGAAACAGCCAATAAGCAGTCAATCGAGTTACCTGATTTACCGGAAGATGGAGTTATATTCATCGCTCAAAATCCACTCCAAGAAGAACAGCTCGCCATATACACAGCAGCGGGTCACGCTTTTGTTTTTGAGGATGATAGCTGGAACCAAATTTTAAACGCTGGACAAGTAGAGAAATAAAAAAGCTAGAAAACAGCGGAGGTCCTTATGTTTAATAAACTTTCTTTGAAAATCGGTATGTTGTTTTTTGTCTTTATCTTAATTATTCAAGCGTTCTTGTTTGCGACGTTGTATGTGACACTGGTCAATGAACGAGTCGACAGAGTATTGGATAGTTTGTTGGCAAGAGGTGAAACGCATAGCGAAGTGTTGGCTGATAGTTTTGAGGAAGTTACGTTGAAACACGTAGGCATGATGGAAGCGGCCACTAACTTTATCGTCGTGATTACAGATGCGACAGGAGAGATTTTGGTGAATTCAGATGCGCTAGAGCCGGAAATGCTGGAGGTTCTTGAACATACAGACTTTAAAAAGGCACCTACCAAAGGTGAAATTATCGAAGAAGATTGGAAAGTAAAACGTTATATTGCAACCGATAGTCCAATTACGATTGATGGACAACATGCAGGACATGTCTTTATGTTTGCGCCAACCGGTAATATTGATCGCATTGTTGCCCATTTAAAAAATCAATTTTTGTTAGTAGCGCTGGTCGCCTTAGTATTAACAATTATTACGATTTTATTGTTGTCACGTTTTATTACTTTGCCGCTAATTCGCATGAAAGAAGCGACAGAGCAGTTAAGCCAAGGCAACAATCAAGTCGATTTATCAAATGAACGAAATGATGAGCTTGGTGAACTCGCCAATGCAATTACGAAGTTATCGACAGATCTCGATCGGCTGAAAAAGGCGCGCAATGAATTTTTAGCGAGCATTTCACATGAATTGCGAACACCGTTAACCTATATTAAAGGTTACGCCGATATTTTGGGGCGCGGAGATACGACAGAGGGAGAGCGCGAAGAATACTTGAACATTATTCGGGAAGAAACGGCTCACTTAACGTTGTTAATTAAAAATTTATTTGATTTGGCGGAATTGGATCGCAATCAATTCACGATTGAACAAAGAGACGTCTCAATTTCGGAATTATTAAACTCAGTTGCAGTTTTAGTGAAACCAGCATTTGCAGATAAGCAACTTACTTTGTCTGTTCAATGCAGTGAAAATTTTCAGGTGTTTATCGATTCAAAACGTATTCAACAAGTATTGCTCAATATTTTAGATAATGCCCGGAAACACTCGGTTGCAGGCGGAAGCGTAGTGATTATGTGCGCAGAAGAAGAAGGTGAAATTGTCATTCGGATTCGTGACGAAGGGCAAGGAATACCTGAAGGCGAACTGCCATTTGTTTTTGACCGACTTTACCGAGTCGAAAAATCGAGGTCACGAGAACGAGGCGGTTCAGGGCTAGGGCTGGCAATTGCTAAAGAAATTGTAGAATCACATGGTGGACAGATCAACATCGACAGCCAAGCTGGCAAAGGAACGACGGTGACGATTCGTTTGAAAAGAGGTGGAGACCATTCCTAAAGTATTGTTGGTAGATGACGAAAAACGAATGCTTGATTTAGTTGCCCTTTATTTGCGGCCACATCACTACGTTTGCACAAAAGCAGCTAATGGCCATCAAGCTTTGGAATTAGTGAAAAAAGAATCTTTTGATTTGGTGTTACTAGATATTATGATGCCTGATATGGATGGCTGGGAAGTGTGCCGAGACATCCGCAAATTTTCGGATATCCCAATCATTATGTTGACAGCTCGCGAACAACAAGAAGACGTGGTCAAAGGGTTACGTCTCGGAGCAGACGATTACATGACTAAGCCTTTCGGCGAAGAAGAATTGCTTGCACGCATGGAAGCTTTGCTGCGCCGAAGCGCACCTACAAGACGAATCGAGTTTAAAGGGCTGCTTTGGGACGAAGAAGGTTTCGAATTAAGTTATGAACAAAAATCAATTCGCCTCACCCCGAAAGAATTTTCTATGCTCGGCTTGTTGATGAAAAATCCAAATAAAGTATTTGAACGCGATCGGCTATTAGAATTAATTTGGGGCTTTGACTCGGAAACAGAAGGACGAACCGTCGATTCGCATGTCCGCAATATTCGAGAAAAAGTTCGTCAAGCAGGTTTTCCCGTTGACGAGCATTTCTTAACGGTATGGGGAATCGGTTATAAATGGGTTCATTAAAAAACCACTGCAGAAAAATCTGCAGTGGTTTTTTCTAAACTAATCGTTTGCCAGAAACCGAGCGTGCCGCATGAATACCGCTTGCAGCAGCGCCAATAGTGCCGCCTCCTGGGAAGATATGATCGCCACAAACATATAAATTAGATAAACCAGAATGATGCGAAATCGAATAGAACAAAGCTGCATCTAAAGTTTGAGGAAATCCCCCGACAAAACCGTTAACACGACCCGCAAAACGTTCCCAAGCTTTAGGGGCGCCACTCTCCATATGAACAATTGCCTCACGAAACCCAGGGATTACATGTTGAATCGCTTGCAGCATACGCTCGGTTAAGACTTCGCGTGTTTTTTCATATTTAGCTGGGCTATCCCATTCTGCAACACGTGAATGGGTGGAAATCGTCACCGTTTGAAAGCCTTCAGGCGCACGTAACTCGTCGCCTAGTAGAGAAGAGGACATAAAGAAATGACCGCCTTCAGCAAGTCCATCACCGGTTGAAATTTGTCTGAATGCCGGTAAAGGTTCGTCGAGTTTGGTCGAATCAATGGCTAGATAAAGCGTTAACGTTGCCCATGTCTCTCCGGCAATGCCGTCGCGTAAAGGCACTTTCAGTTTGGTGACAAGTTCCGGGGCTAGTATTTTCGGCAATTGCTGAATGGGGACGTTTAAAATAATATCGGTTGCGCTATAGGTGTTGCCGCGATGATCGGTCGCCATCCAGCCATCGTCTTGTTGTTCTAATTTTTCAATCGTTCGTCGTTTTTTCAACAAGCCACCATTTTCTATTAAACTGTCACCCATCAGTTCAGCAAAACGATACAAGCCGCCGGGTACATAATAGGCTCCCTCGTGGTAAATATCTAGCGCGACTGCAGCCAATAAATAAGCGACATCGTCACTCCCTGTTTGCATACTATCTATTAACAATCCATCAAGCATATGCCGGAATTCATGCAATTCACTTAGCCCATGTTTTTTTAAACGTTGACTTAAAGTTTGATTGAGAAAAGGAAGCAGTTTCATGTGTTGGGGACGCACTGATTTAACCAAATAAGCCCACTCGTTTGCATTTACAGGAGGTAAGGCAGGTAGAGGGTCCATCAAGGTACGGACAGTTGTGGCTACTGCAAAAATTTCTTTATAGAAAGCACGAATGTTTTCGCTGTAAGATGGAAAGTGAGAGACAATGCCATCAACGTGTTGCGTACGGTCTTTATGAAAGACGAAAGTCGCATCCGGGTGAACCATTTCCATTACACGCTCGAGCGGTTCGATGGGCATTGGTTTACCGAGGTTGCGAAAAACACGCTCATGAATACCACCTGGTTCAAGTCCCATCCCGAGCGTTGCCCCAACGGGAAATAAATACTTGTGGCGCTTAAATTTACTAGCACAGCCACCTAGTTCTGAAGACGCTTCGAGCAAGGTCACGGCCCATCCGTCTTTTGCGAGCAGCGAACCCGCTGTTAAACCGCCAATCCCTGCGCCGATAACCAATACGTGTCGAGTCATCCGAATCCACTCCTTTGAGTTTATTATGGCGAAAAGCGAGCATTCCTGCCAATACAAAAGCCCGGTCGCAGGAAATTTCCTGCGACCGGGCTTTTACTGAAAAGAATTACGCTACGTTACGGCAAGCGTCTGCACATTTTGCACAAGCGTCTGCACATTTTTGGCAATGATCGTGTTCGTGTTTTGAACATTCTTCTGCACAGGCTTCACAAATCGCTGCACAAGCTTTTGCTAGCTCTGCTACGAACGGTGAATTGCGTGTAATGGCGTGCTCCAGATAAGCGCAAATGTCCGCACACTCTCGGTCTAGACGAATGCATTGCGCCATCATTTTGACGTCATCTTCTTGTAAGCACGCGTCAAAACAGTGGTTGCACGCTGCTGCGCAATCGTGCAAGGTTTTAATCAGTTCTGCATGTTGTTCAGTTGCCATCAATAAAACCTCCAATTTCAGATTTTGTTGCTTCTCTTTTTAAGTTCCCTTTCATTTGGAAATTAAACTGAATAAAGAAGCTGAAATTAGTTTTTTGACGACTCTTTTAACAAACGCAATTGCTCATCGTATTGTTCTTTCGTAATTTCACCTGCTACATATCGTTGGCGTAATGCTTCAATTGCTTGATCGGATTCACGTGGTTCCGTACTCGCTGCTTTTTTGCGGGCTTTGATCAACGTAAACCATAACGCGCCCCCAATTAACGTCAACACGATAATAAAGCCAACAGCAATTGTGACACCAAGCGCCTGGTTCCCAGGTGTGAAAAACTCGCTCATTGTTTTCAACTCACTTTCTTTAGTGAAATTTTTATAAAAATGACTATCTCCATACCTTACGGTTAGTGTAGTTCACCCTTTAGATAAATGCAATGAACCGAAATAATTGGTGGCAAATATAGTAATTAGTAGGTAAAAGTTATGCTACGATAGATGCATACAATAAAAGGGGTGATTTCCATGTTCATACATAAAATTGATGAAGACTTATCGCTGAAAGTTTTAGAAGTGCGTGATGCAGATCGGATTTTTGAATTGACTGAAGGATCGAGAACATATTTAAGAGAATGGTTGCCTTGGCTCGATTTCACAACAAAAGTAGAAGACACGAGAGATTTTATTAAATCCGGCAGCAGTAATTTTGTTGAAGGCAAATCTCTAGGCGCTGCTATTTTATACAAAGGAGAGATTGTGGGAGTTGGAGGCTTTAATAGTATCAATGCAGCCAACAAAACTGCCTATATTGGCTATTGGCTCGGACAGGAATATCAAGGAAAAGGCATCATGACGCGTGTGTCAAAAGCTTTAACGGATTATGCACTGACTGAACTCAAGTTAAACAAAGTTGAGATTCGTGCAGCCGCAGAAAATCACAAAAGCCGCAGCATCCCTGAGCGTCTAGGGTATAAAGAAGAAGGCACCATTCGCCAAGCGGAATGGCTATACAACCATTACGTCGATCACGTAGTTTATGGCATGCTGGCTGAAGAGTGGAAATAAGAAAAAATTCGAACAAAGCAGCAAACTTGCTGCTTTGTTTTTTTTAGAATGAGCGTACAATACAAAGTAACACGAAGATTTTATTCGACTGGAGGGAATGCCCATGAAGAATAGCATCTCCATCAATAACCTTAGTAAAGCGTATGGCAAAGCGGGCGTACTGAAAGAAGTAGACTTGCAAATTGCAGCAGGTGAAATTTTCGGCTTGATCGGACCATCGGGGTCAGGAAAAACAACCTTAGTTAAAATGATTGTCGGAATTGAATCTGCGACGAATGGGACAGTAGAAGTGTTGGGCAAACAAGTCCCTAATTTAAAGTTGCTCGAAAACATTGGTTACATGGCTCAAGAAGATGCCTTATACCCTGAATTGACAGGCAAAGAAAATTTAAGCTTTTTCGCATCATTATACAAAATGAAGAAGGCGGACTTGAAAGACCGAATTGCTTATGCTGCAGATCTGGTCGAGTTAACCGACGAGTTAGGAAAAAAAGTTGTGGCCTATTCAGGTGGTATGAAACGGCGCTTGTCTTTAGCGATTGCGCTTGTTCACGATCCGCAAATTCTAATTCTTGATGAGCCAACTGTCGGCATCGACCCAGAACTTCGTATATCCATCTGGCGGGAATTGATGACATTAAAAAAAGAGCAAGGAAAGACGATTATTGTAACCACTCACGTAATGGACGAGGCAGAAAAATGTGACCGCATTGCCATGGTGCGTGAAGGTGGAATTTTAGCAGCTGGAACACCGGCTGAACTGAAAACGACATATGGTGCAGCTGATTTAGAAGAAGTCTTTTTGCAAGCAGGGAGGGATGCACGATGAGAACGCTAGCCCTAATTCGACGCATCATGCTGCAATTACTTCGCGACAAACGGACAATGGCTTTGCTGTTTTTTGCTCCACTAATTGTGCTGACTTTAATGTATTTTTTCTTTAATGGCGAATCAGAAGACCCGAGACTCGCAGTGGTCGGAGGCAGTGAACCGCTCCTTACGGCGATGGAAAACGCATCGATTGATGTGATTTCTTACGAGGAAGCTGACAATCAAACCATCATTTCAGATAATCTCGCAGGATTATTGGAAATAAAAGACGGCAGTTTCCAAGTAGTTTTGGAAAACAATGACCCAAGCACATCCCGTGGATTGCTCATGAAAATTACGCAAATCGCAGCAATGCAAGGGGGAGGAAATGCGCCGAGTATAGAAACCGAATACATTTTTGGGGATGAAGATACCGCATTTTTTGATGTACTCGGACCAATACTAGTCGGCTTTTTCGTGTTCTTTTTTGTATTTCTTATTTCAGGCATCGGCTTGTTAAAAGAACGCGTATCGGGAACGTTGGAACGCTTATTAGCAACACCAATCCGTCGTTGGGAAATTGTTGCGGCTTATTTAACAGGCTTCGGCATTTTTGCGATTATCCAAACCATTATCGTCGTATTTTACTCGATCCAAGTATTGGATATGATTATGATCGGTCAAGTATGGCACGTTATACTTGTCAATTTAATGCTGGCATTAGTAGCGCTGTCGCTTGGAATTTTGTTATCCACATTCGCATCGTCTGAATTTCAAATGGTTCAATTTATCCCGATTGTCGTTATTCCACAAATCTTTTTTGCCGGTATTATCCCACTCGAAGGCATGGCCGACTGGCTGCAAAACCTCAGCCGCATCATGCCGCTATATTACGCAGCCGATGCCTTAAAAGCGATTATGTACCGAGGAGAAGGATTAGCCGATATTTCAAGCAACCTACTAGCACTCGCTGCTTTTGCGATAGTGTTTATCTTTATGAACATCTTCGCTTTAAAACGCTACCGAAAATTATAAAAGTATTTCAGCTGTCTACTTTTGTGGACAGCTTTTTTATAGGTGAATGGAGTAACGCAGTTCGCCTAAGCGAACTGCTAGGCATTATAAGGGTTTGGGTTTTGGGTAAGGGGTTTTGGGTAAGGGGTTGTGGAGTTTGAGGTGCGTGTAAAGAGCGGAAAAGTTCATGTAAAGAGATCAAAAGTTCATGTAAGAGCCGCAAAAGTTAGTGTATAAATCGTGATGTGTGTAAAGAGTGGAAAAGTTCATGTAAAGAGATCAAAAGTTCGTGTAAGAGCGCAAAAAATTCATGTAAGAGCCGCAAAAGTTAGTGTATAAATCGCGATGTGTGTAAAGAGTGGAAAAGTTCATATAAAGAGATCAAAAGTTCATGTAAGAGCGCGAAAAATTCATGTAAGAGCCGAAAAAGTTGCTGTATAAATCACAACCCACCCAAAGGTTCGAAACCACACATAATAAGAAAACAAATTTCCAACTCTCCGACTACCTCAATCGGGTGACATTTGATAAAATTAACGAGCAGGCGAATTTTAGCCACATACAGTATCCAAAGGAGAGAACATAATGAAATACTTTTTAGCTGGAACAGCGATTGCTTTAATTGGCGTGCTGATTGCGTATTTGCTAAATGATTGGTCATTCATTTACATGATTAGCGGCATTGTTGCTGGCGTTGCATTGATATGGGGCGTTTTGGCATTGGGCACTGGTAAAAACAAGTCAACAAGAACAACAAGTTCAGAAAAACGTCGCGAAAAGCAGCAGCGCGTGACAAAAATGAAAAACGCAGTGATGGTGGCTGTGCCGAATATAATTGCCGTAATCGTCAACTTAGCGATGATTTCGTAAAAAGGATGGGGTGAGGTGTTGTTAGGGTATTACAGCAAGTTGTCGTCAGAAGTGTACGATCTCGACAAGCCGATTGGCAGTTCGTTCGGGGATATTGAATATTACTTGGAACGACTCGGTTCGTGTAAAGGCCGCATTTTAGAACCAGCTACGGGAACTGGGCGCATGCTTGTACCGTTGCTTGAAAAAGGGTTCGAAGTAGATGGATTTGATGTATCCGAAGAAATGCTGACAGTATGTCGAGCCAATTGTGAAAAACATGGCTTCCATCCGAATTTATTTCGTGCAAAAATGGAGTCGTTTTCGGTTGACCAAAAATATGCAGCCGTTGTGATTCCAACTGGAACATTCCTATTGCTCGATGAACGAAAAAAATCGCTAAAAGCGCTTCAAAACTTCTACAATCACTTAGAAGCAGGCGGACGATTAATTGTCGACTTGGACGTGCCAGCAGGCGTCGAACTGGAGAAAACGTCGACTCGAACGTGGCAAGCGCTCAATGGCGATACACTAACCGTCGAAAGCAAGAAAATCAAAGTGGATTGGATTCAACAAACTTTTGTTTCACAGGGGCGTTACGAGCGCTGGCGCGAAGGGAAGTTGATGGAAACCGAACTCGAACGCTATCCAATGCGCTGGTACGGCGTTGAAGAATTCCGGACCCTTTTAGAAAACATTGGTTTTAAAGAGATTTCGATTTCATCGGGCTATCAGTTTGGCCACTACCCACCAAACGCAAATGCCATCATCACATACGAAGCGACAAAATAAGAAAACCGAGGTGCACTTGCACCTCGGTTTTCTTATTTTCGGTTTAATTCTACTGCATCCCAAATTAATAGTTTCAGTTCATCGCTTTGAATTTCATCGGTCCGGTTCAAGCGGACGTGCCGCATTTTTTTGCCATCGCCTTCGAGCAGATTGGATTCATCACGGAGTTCCGCGCCGCGGTAAAAGCCGAAATTGACATGACCTTTTGCCGTTTGCATATAACACACGAGGCCTTCTTTAGCATAACTCGGCTTTGACCATTTAAAACCTTCGTCCATCTCTGGGTAAGCTTCGAATACCAATGTGCGGAGTTCAGAAACAATGTCTTGTACCGGATTTTCTAGTCCTTCGATAAATTTATCTACTTGCGGATCTTTGACTGGATGCATAGACGGACTCCCCTTAATTCGTTTTGGATGATACGAGTAAAAATTGTACATCGTGTTCCGTTAAGTTAAACCAATAATGTCGTTTCCGTGCATCAAACAGGATGGATTGTCGCTCGGCAAGTTCGGTGCGTTCGCCGTCCACTTCAACAGTTAACACCCCATCCAATACGAATAAAAACTCATAACCGCTATGGGCAAATGGATTGCCTTCG
The DNA here is from genome assembly GCF_001687665.2 of Planococcus donghaensis. Taxonomy (NCBI): domain Bacteria; kingdom Bacillati; phylum Bacillota; class Bacilli; order Caryophanales; family Caryophanaceae; genus Planococcus; species Planococcus donghaensis. Next base: position 599,242 of record NZ_CP016543.2, read on the forward strand.
GATTGATTGGTGAAAAGAGGGGGCGATATTAAAAGCATCTGCTATTTTGCACTGCGATTCTCATGTGGCGCTCGACTTACAACATCCTTTTTTACTAAATGTTCTGTCTCTATCATACCGCACATAAGCTGAAAATAAAATTTAAGAAGTTCGTGTACAGAAGATTACGAACTAAACTGTTGAAAAGGAGTGATTAGAGTAACAACTTAATTTAATACATGAAGAAGAAATTAAGGTAGGCCTCTTTATATGAAGTTTGCCGTCTCTTACACGATGTTTTGAGGCTTATACCTGAACTTTTCGCATCTTTACCGGAATAGCAGGTTATACGTGAACTCTTGGGTTCTTTACATGAATTTTTCGGGTTTATACCTGAACTTTTAAAGTTTATACCTGAAACTTTTCGCATCTTTACCGGAATAGCAGGTTATACATGAACTTTTGGATTCTTTACATGAATTTTTCGGGTTTATACCTGAACTTTTAGCATCTTTACCGGAATAGCAGGTTATACATGAACTTTTGGGTTCTTTACATGAATTTTTCGGGTTTATACACGAACTTTTAAAGCTTATACCTGAACTTTTAGCATCTTTACCGGAATAGCAGGTTATACCTGAACTCTTGGGTTCTTTACCTGAAATTTTCGGATCTTTACCAGAACTTTTGGAGCTTATACCTGAACTTTTAGCATCTTTACCGGGATAGCAATTTATACATGAATTTTCGAACTCTTTACCAGAACTTTTAAAGCCTTTAAAGAAATCAAAATCGCTACACCAACTTTCCAACATATTTTTTACAAAAAATTCGCTTTTTCATAATTTATTTGTATAATGATGGAAAGCAAAAAAGCAACGCGCCGGAGCGCATTGCTTTTATTCCTCAATTTGTTTAATGATTCGTGCGGGGTTGCCACCTACCAATGTATTCGCAGGCACGTCTTGTGTAACGACAGCGCCAGCTGCGATGATTGCATTGTCGCCAATGGTAATGCCTGGATTAATAATGGCCCGGCCGCCGATCCAAACATTGTCACCGATTGTGACAGGTTTACCAAATTCTTTGCCGGAGTTTCGCGCAGCCGCATTTAGCGGATGAGTGGCTGTGTATATATGGACGCCCGGGGCAATCATGCAGTTATCGCCAATTCGAATTTCGCAAACATCGAGAAACACGCAGTCGAAATTGGCATAAAAATTATTGCCGACGTGAATGTTGTATCCGTAATCACACCGAATGGTAGGTTCGACGTGAATCATGTCGCCGGTCGTACCAAGTAATTTTTTAAGTAAATCGGTTCGATCTTGGCCATCCATCTCAGTTGTTTCATTGAACAGTCGGCTAAGTCGGCGAGCATTCATGCGATTTTGGCGCAACGCCGAATCAGTCGGATCGTACATTTCCCCAGCGAGCATTTTGTCTTTTTCCGTTAACATGTGTTAGCCTCCCCGAAAAATTAATGGTAAATCGATTGTATCATAGCTAATTTCAAAAATATTTAGTAAACTTATGGAATATTCTTTATAATAGAGAGAGACAGGAGTGAATTTTATGAAAGCAATAAACAACAAAGTCGTAGGTTACAAGGGGATCGAAGTTCCTTATACCGTGATGCTCACAGAAGACTACACAAAAAAATTGGCTATTTTCTTGCCAGGTGCTGGTTATACAACAAAAAGTCCGCTGTTCCATTTCGCAGAAGAAATTTTCTTGAATGCACATTACGACGTGTTGCGAGTGAACTACCAATACACAGACAAAGCATATGATGAGTTCACAATGACGGAATTGAACGAAGCGATTGTTCATGATGTCCGTTTAGTCATTAGCCAAGTACTCAAAGGAAGAAACTATCAAGACTTTTACTTGGTCGGCAAATCGCTTGGCACGATTGCGATGGGCTCTGAAATGCTGCGCCCAGAATTCAGCGATGCAAAAGCTGTATGGGTAACGCCATTACTAAATCAAGAACAAGTTCTCAACACCATGGTTAACAGCAAAAATGAAGCATTGTGCTTTATTGGCGACAAAGACCGCTACTACTCAGCAGGTGCGTTCGAGCTGTTAAAAGCAAATCCAAATTTAAAATCAACACTATTGCCAGACATTAATCATCGCTTGGATTGCCAAAACGATCCACTAAAATCGATCGATGCTTTAAAACAAATCATTGCTGGCATTAAAGAGTTTTAACAACTAGCTGCCCTTTTGGGTGGCTTTTTTTATGGAGTATTTATAGACACTAGATGATCCAGTAAAACTTCTGCTGCATACAAAAAACCACCGAGAAATACTCGGTGGTTAAAAACGCTCGATTAACGAATGCGCAATTCAGAGTCGCCATCAAAGAAATGGGCTTTGTTCATATCAAACGCAAGGTCCACTGTAGATTCAGCTTCAACGCTAAAGCGAGAATCAACGCGTGCGACGAAATCTTGGTCGTCAATTTTTGAGTAAAGGATGATTTCTGCACCCATTAATTCAGCAACATCGATATAAGCTTGGATCTTTGTATGTGGTGAATGTTCCAAGAATAGCGGCTCATCGTGAATATCTTCAGGACGGATGCCAAGAACAAGGTTCTTGCTTTCATAGCCTTGATCTTGAAGCATTTTTAGCTTGCCATCTGGAATAAGAACTTTAGAATTACCTATTACAAAATGGTCACCCACTAATTTACCACGTAGGAAGTTCATAGATGGAGATCCGATAAATCCGCCAACAAACATGTTTTCCGGTAAGTCGTATACTTCTTTTGGCGTTCCGACTTGTTGAACAAAGCCGTCTTTCATAACGACTAAACGAGTCGCCATTGTCATCGCTTCTGTTTGATCGTGCGTTACGTAAACAGTTGTTGTTTGCAAGCGACGGTGCAATTTTTGGATTTCTGCGCGCATTTGCACACGCAATTTTGCATCAAGGTTGGATAAAGGCTCATCCATCAAAAAGACTTTAGCGTCACGGACAATCGCACGGCCTAAAGCGACACGTTGGCGTTGACCGCCTGATAGCGCTTTCGGTTTGCGGTTTAAGTAATCATCGAGTCCTAAGATTTTTGAAGCGTTAGCAACACGCGCTTTAATCTCGTCTTTTTTCATTTTGCGTAATTTCAAGCTAAATGCCATGTTTTCATATACTGTCATATGCGGGTACAAAGCGTAGTTTTGGAAAACCATCGCGATGTCGCGGTCTTTTGGTGACACGTCGTTAACGCGTTTGTCGCCGATATACAAATCACCGTCTGTAATATCTTCTAATCCAGCGATCATGCGAAGTGTTGTTGATTTCCCACAACCTGAAGGTCCGACGAGTACCAAAAATTCTTTATCGCGAATTTCTAAGTTAAAGTCTTGTACAGAAACTACACCTTTTTCATATTCTTTTTTAATATTTACTAAAGTTAAGCCCGTCATTTGGTTTCCCCCAATAATCTGTTTGTCATTGGTAACAGCTTAACCGATAGAGAATTTAGAAGAAATATCAAAATTGCCTAAAAATTCATATGCGTTTTTGTGCACATTTACTTTTCAATGAGAATTGCTAAGTAAACAGCCATCGCGTCATGAAATTTTCGCACATCAATGCCGGTATTCTCGTAAAAACGGTCAAAACGGTATTGTAAGCTATTGCGATGCATATGCAGTGCCTTTGCTGTTTCAGAGATATTTAAGTTATTGCGTACAAACACCTCTATCATCTTCATCGTTTCTTCGTCACCTTGATAATCTTGCAAAACGGATTGTCTTATTTCATTCTGGAGGGGTTCTGGTATTTGATCGATCACTAAATACGGAACCGCATCCGTATAACTGATAACGGGTTTGGTTGAATAAAGGCTAACGGTCTTTGCGCCATTTACCATCGCGCGGTAATGAGGGGCAGCACCATCTAAAATCGTCCGGAGCGGGCCCACAAAAAAGTGGATTTTAATATACAAATCGCTCATCAACACATCGATGATTTCTTCGTATGAGATTGGACCGTCTTCTTTTGTTACGTATTCGACCAAAATTCCTTGATGATCGTTTTCCCATAAAATCGGTACGTGTTGCGCATAAAAGTCTTGAACGGCTTGTTTAAAAGCATTAGGACTAATTTGTTTTTCTTGGATGGAAAAATGCACAAAGCGATACGGAGAATTTAATGTGATTTTATTCTCCTCAGTCAGTAGAGCAGGATTAACCACATCGGACCACTTTTTTTCTTCCTCCGTCAGTGTTGGGAAAAGTGGATTGTAAGGCGTCAAAAAGGTTGCGAGCAAAGACAAATCTCTTGGCTCAAGTTCTGTTTCATGTATGCCTACAATGACGCCGTCTGAAAGTGAAAACCATTTATAGGCTGAATCTGATGAAAGTGTGCTTTGGTCGAGTAGTTGAAGCGAAGGATAGAGTTCTTTTAATTGATGGATCATCGAATACCTCTTTTCGCAATTTATCGTTTTGAAGAGTTGCGTAATTTATTCATTATACAATAAAACCTTAGATTAAATTAAGTAGTTGGCAAAACAGCGGATTCATGTATGATGTTAGAATAGTATTCACTTTATGAGAAAAGGAGCATCTTAATGACTGACTGGTGGAAAAAATCGACTGTGTATCAAATTTATCCGCGAAGTTTTATGGATTCAAATGGTGACGGAATCGGTGATATTCGTGGCATTATCCAGAAACTCGACTACTTGCATGAACTCGGTGTAGATATTCTTTGGCTATCACCAGTGTATGATTCGCCGAACGACGATAACGGCTATGACATCCGTGATTATTATGAAATCATGCAAGAATTTGGCACAATGGCAGATTTTGACGAGCTATTGGAACAAGTACACGTGCGTGACATGAAATTGGTTATGGATCTTGTTGTCAATCATACGTCTGATGAGCATGCGTGGTTTAAAGACCATCCCGATTTTTACATATGGCGCGATCAGCCAACCAATTGGCGTTCATTTTTTGGTGGGTCTACGTGGGAGTACCAAAAAGAACGCAACCAATATTACTTGCACTTGTTTTCCAAAAAGCAACCAGACTTGAACTGGGAAAACCCAGAGATGCGAAGCGCCGTTTATGAAATGATGCGCTGGTGGTTGGATAAAGGGATAGACGGTTTCCGAATGGACGTCATCAACATGATTTCCAAAGTTCCGGATATGCAAGACGCACCAGATGGCGATGCGAGTAGCCAATTTATGAACGGACCTAACGTTCACACTTACTTAAAAGAAATGAACAAACAAGTGCTGTCCCACTACGATATTGTGACAGTCGGTGAATCCCCAGGAACAACGCCTAAAGAAGCACGCGATTATACAGCTGCACAAAATCAGGAACTCAACATGATTTTCACGTTCGAGCACATGGATCTCGACAAAGCCTCAGGAGAAAAGTGGGATTTAAAGCCGCTCGATTTGACCGATTTAAAAGAGAATCTGGAAAAATGGCAGCACGGTCTTCACGACGAAGGTTGGAACAGTTTGTATTGGAACAACCACGACCAGCCGCGCATAGTCTCGCGATTTGGTGACGATCAACAATGGCGTGTGGAATCTGCTAAAATGCTTGCGACATGTCTCCACTTTATGCAAGGCACACCGTATATTTATCAAGGTGAAGAACTAGGTATGACCAATGTCCGTTTTGATACGATTGAAGAATACAAAGACATTGAAACCATCAATATGTATCAAGAAAAGCGCGCAGCGGGAATTTCGCATGACGACATCATGACAAAGATTCATGTCAAAGGTCGAGACAATGCACGAACACCGATGCAATGGTCGGCCGAGACAAATGGTGGCTTTACGACAGGGACCCCTTGGATAAAAGTAAATCCGAATTATACAGACATTAATGCTTCAGATCATCAAGATCCGGATTCGGTTTACCAATACTACAAAAAGCTCATCGCGTTCCGGAAAAACATGGACATTATTACGCATGGTGATTTCCAGTTATTGCACCGCGAAGACAAAGAATTATTCGCATATACGCGTACGTGGAACAAAGAAAGTTTGACCGTTTATTGCAATTTTTCAAATCAGCCAAAGACAGTAGAACGTCCACAAGGCGATAAGTTGATCGGCAATTATGCTCATCACAATGACGAAGACAATCTCGTACTCGAACCATACGAAGCCGTTGTTTATTACAACTAAAAACGAAGACCATAAGGAGGAGCCATGGAAAAAGTATTAGGAGTCGACATAGGTGGCACAAAAATCCGCATGGGCATTATTGATGCTAGCGGTCAAATTATATACGAGGAAAAAATTCCAACGATTATTCCGCTTTATCCGTATCTTGAAGAAAACATTTTACGTATATTAGCGGAGCAGCCAGAAGTTCAAGCAATTGGCATTGGCACGCACGGCTTTGTCGATCCGAAACAAGGAAAAGTGATTTACGCGGCAGAAACTTTGCCAGGCTGGACGGATACACCGGTTAAAGAATGGCTTCAAAAAGCAACAGGCAAGCGCGTTGAAGTCGAAAATGATGCCAACGTAGTAGCACTTGCAGAAGCGAAGTTTGGTGCCGCGCAAGGCCTAGATCGCGTTGTAGTGTTAACACTTGGTACGGGCCTTGGTGGTGGCGTATTATGGGACGGCAAACTATTAAGTGGTGGGCCTCACGGGGGTGCGGCAGAACTTGGCCACATGATTCTTTACCCAAACGGTGTTAAATGTGCGTGCGGGCGTTTAGGGTGCAGTGAAATGTATGTGTCCGGAACTGCACTGAAGCGCCGCATCAAAGAAGCAGGGCTACCAGTAACGCCACCTGAACTGTTTGAAAATGCCCAAACCGATCCCGCTGCTAAAAAAGTTGTAGAAGAATTTACAGCTGACTTAGCACTTGTTATCAGCAGTTTGCAAGCAGTCTTTGATATGGAAATGGTCATTATCGGTGGCGGTGTATCAGAAGCGGCAGGCTTATGGATGGCTTCACTGCAGGAAAAGATGGATACCGTTTTATTAAATCCGGTACCGGTGGAAGTCGCACAGTTTGAAAACGATGCCGGCATTTTAGGTGCAGCATTATTAGTTCTTGAAAATTAAACCGGTAGAGTGAGATAGGAGCGGAGAAAGAAACCGCTCCTATTTTTTTGCATTTAAGTCCTAAAAAAGTTTTTGAATTATTTTAAAAAGACATCTTGTGCAAACGTTTTCATAATGATATGATACAGATAATTAATTTGTGGGAACACGCTCCAGTCCGTTCTCATTTTTTATTTGAAGCTTTGTGCAAACGATTTCACAAACATTCTAAAGGGGGATTTACTGATGAAAGAATTAAAGTTTAGCAAGGGGCTTGTAGCATCATTGATGTTATCAGCAGCAGTTTTAGCAGGATGTAGCAGTGATGGAGAAGAAGCTGGTTCAGGATCTGAAGGCGAAGAGCAAGTAACCGTTGATATTTTCCAATTCAAAGTGGAATTCAAAGAACAATTTGAAGACGTAGTAGCACTTTACGAAGAAGAAAACCCGAACGTTAATATTGAAATCACAACAGTTGGTGGCGGCGAAGATTACGGCGCAGCACTTCGTTCACGTTTTGCATCTGGCAACGAACCCGCAATCTTTAACATCGGTGGACCTCAAGATGTAGCGGACTGGAAAGACAGCTTAGCAGATTTAACAGACACAGCAGCATCAGGTGCAGCTCTTGAAGGCACACTTGACGGCGTAACAGTTGAGTCTGAAGTACTTGGACTTCCTTATAACCAAGAAGGTTATGGCTTTATCTACAACACACGTCTATTCGAAGAAGCAGGAATTGATCCTGCATCAATCACGGATTACGCATCACTTGAAGAAGCTGTGAAAACATTGGATTCGAAAAAAGACGAACTTGGTCTTGAATCGGTATTCGCTTTCCCAGGTAAAGAAACGTGGGTAACTGGACTTCACTTGTCGAATACATTTTTAGCACCTGAATTCGATAACAACGTATTAACTGCATTTGACGCAGAAACAGTTGACTTCAAATACGGAGAAGGCTTTAAGAAAATCGTTGATTTGCAAAACGAATACTCGAAACAACCAACAGTTAGCCTTGATTACTCGCAACAAGTAGAAGAATTGTTCTCACTTGAGCGCGTAGCGATTATCCAACAAGGAAACTGGGCTTACGGCTCAATCGCTGGCATTGACCAAGAACTTGCGGACAGCGGTGTTGGCCTTATGCCGATTCCTGTAGAAGGCATGGATAATGCTGGACTACCAGTTGGCGTACCAATGTATTGGGGCGTAAACAAAAAAGCTGACGAAGCAGTTATCAAAGAATCAAAAGAATTCTTAGACTGGTTGTACACATCTGATGCAGGTAAAACAGCTGTATTAGAAGACTTTAAATTCATTCCAGCTTATGAAGGTTACGATACATCAAAAATCTCTGATCCAATGTCGAAAGCTATTTACGACGCTTCTGAGTCAGGTAACACAATCGGATGGGTATTCATGGGTTACCCAACTGGATGGGGACAAGACGAGCTTGGCGCGAACATTCAAAAATACCTAAGCGACGAAGCAAGCTGGGATGAAGTTATTGACTCAGCAAAAGAAGCTTGGAAAACAGACAGAGCTAAATAAGCAACTCGCAAGTTAATGATCATTATGAGCGTTTCAAACAAAGTAGCCTCTGTGCTACTTTGTTTTGTTACTAGGGTAAATTGAGAAGTTTAAACCGCGCCGCGCTTTGGGCATGGCTCACACAATAAGCCGAAAAGAGCACTCGTCTTATTGTTCCGCCTAGCCCGTGGACGCGCCGGCGCTAAGAGATTTGCTAGATACAAAGTGAGAGCAGTTAGTATTGCTACTCGAAAATAAAAGATAGGTAGCAAAACGGCGGAGACGCCTGCGGGAAAGCGAGACAGCCGAGACCCTGCAGGAGCAGAGCGACGAAGCGGCTTGGCGCTCGCCCGCGGCAAGCGCAGCTGTTTTGCGGACTATCGCTAACCAAATCAAAATTAAAAGAGGAAAAGCGTCGGTCTGGAGCGATTTCTCAACCGAATTTTAATTTCACCGATCAAAACAAGAAAGGAATGATGCCCGTATGCGTACAAAAGATTTATCTTATTGGTTGTTTCTAGCCCCTGTCTTACTGGCACTTACGCTAGTTGTCATCGTTCCGATGCTACTTGGTGTCTATTACTCCTTCACTACCTGGAACGGCATTAACACAGGTGAGTTTGTCGGATTCCAAAACTACATCGACTTATTCCACGATCAGCGTTTCTTGGATTCGCTTTGGTTCACTACGAAATTCTCAGTAGTCTCTGTTATTTTAATTAACGTAATTGGGCTATCACTTGCACTTCTTGTGACAGGTCGCGTTCGTTCAAGTAAATTATTGCGTACAACATTCTTTATGCCAAACTTGATCGGTGGATTAATTTTAGGATTTATTTGGCAGTTTATTTTCATTAAAGTATTTGCAAGTGTCGGTGAAATTATCGGCATGGAAAGCTTGCAAGGCTGGTTGTCTACAACAGACACTGGTTTCTGGGGATTGGTTATCTTAATGAGCTGGCAAATGGCTGGTTACATCATGGTTATCTATATTGCTTATTTGGAAGGGATGCCAAAAGAATTGCTAGAGGCATCTGAAATCGACGGAGCTTCTTCATTCCAACGTTTCCGTTTTGTCGTATTTCCACTTGTGGCACCTGCGTTTACGGTCAGCATGTTCTTAACGCTGTCGAATACGTTTAAATTGTACGACCAAAACTTGTCGCTAACAGGCGGCGGACCTTATAACTCTACAGAAATGGTTGCGATGGAAATCTTCAAGACAGCGTTTATGCAAAATGCCTTTGCTTATGCGCAAGCGAAAGCCGTCATTTTCTTCATCATCGTAGCGATCATCGCTCTTGTCCAGGTGTATCTGAACAAACGTAAGGAGGTCGAAATGTAATGAAGAAAAAGTGGAATATTAAGCTAGAAGTTCTCGGCGTGTTGTTAGCGATTTTATGGCTAGCCCCGTTTTATCTGATGTTCGTGAACTCGTTTAAATCAAAAAAAGAAATTTTTATGGATACGATTAGTCCTCCAGAAAGCTGGAGTTTTGATAACTACATTAAAGCATTTGAAGAACTTGATTTTATGCAAACCTTATTTAACTCATTGTTAATTACCGTTATTAGTGTAGTGCTGATTATTCTCTTTTCGGCAATGGCAGCTTACGCCTTATCGCGTGCTAAAAGTAAGCTTAGTACGGTATTTTTTTTCACATTCGTAGCAGCGATGTTAATCCCGTTTCAATCAGTAATGATTCCGCTTGTGACTGTGTTTGGTAAGTTTGACATGTTGAATCGCGGCGGGTTGATCTTTATGTATATCGGATTTGGTGCAAGTCTTTCGATTTTCTTGTATCACGGTGCATTAAACAATATCCCGCGCTCACTTGATGAAGCGGCGACCATTGATGGTGCCAATCGTTGGCAAGTGTTCTGGCATATTATCTTCCCAATCCTTAAACCAATTACCGTGACAGTGGCGATTCTGAACATCATTTGGATTTGGAACGATTATTTATTGCCATCACTTGTTATTAATACACCAGGAAGTGAAACGATTCCATTGAAAATGTTCTTCTTCTTTGGCGAATACACGAAACAATGGCATTTAGCGCTTGCCGGATTGACACTGGCTATCGTCCCAGTTATCATTTTCTACTTCTTTGCACAGCGCGAAATCATCAAAGGGGTATCAGATGGAGCAGTAAAATAAGGGAGACGGTTAAATGGCAATCACGATTAAAGATGTTGCGAAAAAAGCGGGTGTCTCACCAGCCACCGTGTCCCGCGTAATCGCAGATAATCCGAGAATCAGTGTGAAAACGAAAGTGAAAGTGCGGAAAGTCATGGAGGATATGGGATATTACCCAAACTTCCAAGCCCGCAATTTGGTGGCAAATAAAAGCCGGACACTCGGCATCATTATGGAAAATTCAGCGGCATTGGCTTTTCAAAACCCCTTTTTTCCTGAAGTATTGCGCGGCATTTCAACACAAGCTCATGACAGTAAGTATGGCTTGTATTTGTCAACAGGTGCTACTCAAGAAGAGATTTATCAGGAAGTAGTTGAAATGGTACAAGGTCGACGAGTTGACGGCATTGTCTTGTTGTACTCGAAAATTGACGATCCAGTGTTGGAGTTTTTAAGAAAAAGCGAGTTGCCATTCGCAGTTGTGGGACGTCCCCATCAAGACCCGTGTTCGGTAACATATGTGAATAACGATAATATCAATACCGCGAAAGACACGGTGGAATACTTGATTGGTTTGGGGCATCGCCATATTGCATTTGTAGGAGGAGCGACAGATTTTGTCGTATCCATTGACCGAATGCAAGGGTATCAACAAGCACTTGCTAAACACGACATCCCATTTGATGTAAACTATACGGTGAACCAAGATTTTATCCAAGGCAAAGAGCGCGATTCGATTCGTCGTCTAATGGGACTTCCGGTTCCACCAACAGCAATCGTTACACATGATGATATGGTGGCGTACGAAGTAATCGGCTATCTTGAAGATTTGGAAATTAGAGTGCCAGATGATGTTTCCATCATTGGGTTTAACAACCACACCATTTCAAGATATTTAAAACCGCCACTAAGCACGGTGGACATCTCGATTTATGAGCTTGGATTGCGTGCCGCAGAATTGGTATTAGAGAAAATAACAGACGCATCGATACCTCCAAAACAAGTCGCGGTTCCTTCCCGACTAATTGAAAGAGGTTCGTGCCGACGTCTTTGAGAGGGATCGAATATGACTAAAAAATGGTGGAAAGAAGCAATCGTATATCAAGTTTACCCACGGAGCTTTATGGATTCGAACGGTGATGGAGTAGGGGATATTAACGGAGTCACAAGTAAATTGGACTACTTAAAAGACTTGGGTATCGATGTGATTTGGATTTGCCCAATGTATAAGTCGCCAAATGACGACAATGGCTATGACATCAGTGATTACCAAGCCATTTTAGAAGAGTTTGGCACAATGAACGATTTTGAGCAGCTGATGGAAGAAGTACATGCTCGTGGCATGAAGTTGATTATCGATTTGGTTATCAACCACACGAGTGATGAACATCCATGGTTTTTGGAGTCTAGTTCATCACGCGATAATCCAAAGCGCGACTGGTATGTGTGGCGCGACGAACCGTTAAATTGGGAAAGCATATTCGGCGGACCTGCATGGGAATTTGATGAAAAAACACAACAATATTATTTGCACATCTTCTCGAAAAAACAACCCGATTTAAACTGGGAAAATCCAGAAGTGCGCAACGAACTTTATAAAATGATCAATTGGTGGATCGATAAAGGAATTGATGGTTTCCGCGTCGATGCGATTAGTCACATCAAAAAAGAGTACGCCAATACAGTAGGGGCAGGTGACCATTTATTTGTTCCTTCATGGGACAAATTCATGAATGTCGATGGCATCCAGCCGTTACTGAAAGAACTGCACGAAGAAACGTTCAGCAAGTACGACATCATGACAGTCGGTGAAGCGAACGGCGTTTCAGCAGATGAAATCGATGAATGGGTCAGCGAAGAAAGCGGCAAATTCAATATGATCTTCCAATTTGAAGACATCGATTTATGGAATACGGAAATAAGCAACGGCGTCAATGTGCCAGAACTTAAAAAAGTATTGAGCAAATGGCAAGACAAAGTAAACGGTGTCGGTTGGAATGCGCTATTCATCGAAAACCACGACAAGCCGCGTGTGGTCTCGACGTGGGGCGACGATCAATACTACTGGCGTGAAAGTGCGACCGCTTTAGCATGTATGTACTTCTTCATGCAAGGTACGCCGTTCATTTACCAAGGACAAGAAATCGGCATGTCGAACGCACCGTTTGAAGAACTTGATCATTTTGATGACGTTCACACGCACAATTTGTATTTCCATAAAAAAGAATCCGGTATGGACCATGAAACCATTATGACGCTCTTGCGCGCAACAAGCCGCGACCATTCGCGAACGCCTATGCAATGGGACAACACATTGCATGCGGGCTTTTCAGAAGGAATGCCGTGGATCAACGTCAATCCCAATTACGAGTGGCTAAACGTTGAAGCACAAGAAAACAATCCACATTCAGTATTAGCCTTCTATAAACAAATGATTTGGCTACGCAAAAATATGGAAGTCTTTGTCTACGGCGAATACAAGCTAATTGAAATGAATCATGATTCGGTATTTGCCTATACACGCGAATCGGCCGACGACAAAGTGCTTATTGTCACAAACCTCGGTCAGCACGCGTGCTTATGCGCCGTGCACCCAGAAGAATCCACATTGCTATTAGCCAATTACAAAAACATCGACCCTGAACAATTGCTTCCATATGAAGCGCGTGTTTACAAAATTCCAAAAGACGCAGTTGTTGGGTAAGTAGAAGCCGAAGAGAGGTTAACTTTCTTCGACTTTTATTTGTGTAAAGGTGGAGTTTTTAAAATCGGTCTTTACATGAATTTTCGAGTGCTTTACATGAACTTTTGAAGTCTTTACATGAAGTTTCCAAGCCCTTATACGCATCGGAACTTTTACCAGAAATTTGAGTATTTTTATCTTTTTGTTTTGAGTTTTCACGTGAAGTTTGATGTTCTATCCACAAGCTATCCAATGCGCGCGTTTATTAACTCCCAATCAAATCGGGGGACAAGTGTTCTTTTATTGTGTATACTTAGTCTAGTAAATAGCCATATTGAATTTCCAAGGGGTGACTGAATGAACAAAGACATGCTGCAATTATTTGACGCTCGGCGCGATGTCCACGTGCTCTATGCGTATGATGAGATTCGGAAATACATCGAACACGTCGTCGCTTATGCCAAGCATGGCGTAGAAGCAGGAGATCACATCATCTTGATCGAGAACCCTCGCTTATCACCAGAAATCCATGCTGAATTGAAGAGCCAGCTAACAACAGAACAGATGGAATTCGTTCATTTTGTAAAAAGCTTAGATTTTTATTTTTCGAGCGGCAGTTACCATCCGCCCGCGATTCAAGCTTATTTTGAAAAAATGCTCGAACCGCTTTTGGAAGAACAAGCCACTTTCAGAGCGTGGGCACACGTAGAATGGACATCGGGAGAAGTACCTATACACTTAATAGAAGAGTTAGAAAAAATTATAGATGTGTCAGTCAAGAATTATCAATTTCCATTGATATGCGCTTATGACAATGCGTTATTACAAGACGACATCAGAAACATGTTACTAGAAACGCATCCCTATATATTGGCAGAAGACGATATTGTCGTCTCTGATCTATACGTAACCAGCGAAGCTTAAAACCACCGCCGAGACCTCTCGGCGGTGTTTTTTTGTATAGGAGAACCTTTACATGAATAAAATCATCTTATACCCGCACATTTCGAGCTGTTACCTGAACTCTTGGTGCTCTTACATGAACTTTTCACGTCTTAACACGAATCCAAGCCTTACCAGAAGTATTCGCGTTGTTACCTGCACATTTCGAGCTGTTACCTGAACTTTTGATGCTCTTACCTGAACTTTTCAAGTCTTTACACGAATCAAAGCTTTTACCAGAAGTTTTCGCATTGTTACCCGCACATTTCGAGCTGTAACCTGAACTTTTGGTGCTCTTACATGAACTTTTAATCTCTTAACACGAATCAAAGCTTTTACCAGAAGTATTCGCGTTGTTACCCGCATTTTTTGAGCTGTTACCTGAACTTTTGGTGCTCTTACATGAACTTTTCAAGTCTTTACATCAATCAAAACATCCTACCAATCTCCCGCCAACCGCATAAAAAAGATTCAGCTCTCGACATCCAGGGTATATTGCTAACAAAGCACAGCACAAAGGAGTCGATCACGATGGCATTTGATTATGATCTTGATTATGAAAATCTTGATTTACGTAAAAATCCGGAATTGTACCGCGTGGGCAAAGGCGAGCAAGGCGTACTTTTAGTAGAGCCGTATAAAAGTGAGATTTTGCCACATTGGCGATTTAAAACACCGGAAATTGCACAAGAGTCGTGCGATAAAATTTCAGAGATGTTTGAGGAGTATCGCAAGCAAGATGATTTTGTCGGCATGGATATGGCGCGGAAGTTTATACAGATGGGCTATACGCGTGCACGGCGTTATACCAATTACAAAGGTGGCCGCAAATACAATGAAGATGGCAGCATTAAAGAGCGAGACATTGATCCGGTCAAAGCAGAATCGGCCGCAATTTTTAAA
Source organism: Planococcus donghaensis (assembly GCF_001687665.2). Classification (NCBI taxonomy): domain Bacteria; kingdom Bacillati; phylum Bacillota; class Bacilli; order Caryophanales; family Caryophanaceae; genus Planococcus; species Planococcus donghaensis. Next base: position 614,475 of record NZ_CP016543.2, read on the forward strand.
AAACGGTGGGATGAAATTCGAGAAGATGAAGATTATTTGAAACGCAAAAAGAAACATCAAAAAGAATTCGGCTGAGGTGCATCTTTTGTTCAAGCCACGCGTCAACTACTATAACAACTTACAGAAAATAGGTGGCTAAATGAAAAAGATCGTATTAGCTGGAGGCACAGGTTTTGTTGGACAATACTTAGAACAAAAGTTCACAGATCAAGGCTACAAAGTGATTATCATATCTCGACAATCAGGACATTTGAATTGGTCAAATCATACGGGCATTGTCCACGCTTTGGAAGGCGCAGAAATGGTGGTCAATTTAGCTGGGAAATCAGTGAACTGTCGGTATACTGAAGCCAATAAACGCGAAATTTTTGATTCGCGAATGGAAACTACTGAAGCGCTTGGCACAGCGATTTTAAATTGCGACAACCCGCCACCGTTATGGATCAACTCCAGCACAGCGACGATTTACCGTCATGCGGAAGATCGTCCAATGACAGAGGCAAGCGGTGAATTTGGCAGTGGATTTTCGGTAGAAGTCGGCAAAGCGTGGGAACAAGCGCTGTTTTCGTTCAACTTACCTACTACGCGACAAGTGGCGCTACGGTTATCCATCGTACTTGGCAAAGGTGGCGGGGTCATGACACCTTATGAAAACATGGTGCGTTTCGGCCTAGGCGGCAAACAAGGAAACGGCAAGCAAATGTTTAGTTGGATTCACTTGGAAGATGTCTACAGAATTATCTTATTCGTGCGGGACCATAACCAAATTAGCGGTGTGCTCAATACCACTTCCCCTGAACCTGTTACCAATCGCGAATTGATGAAGCAATTGCGAATGGCAATGAACCGAAAAGTGGGATTGCCTGCAAGCAAATGGATGTTGAATATGGGGGCGGTCATGATTGGGACCGAACCCGAACTGATTTTGAAAAGTCGCTGGATTTTACCTGAACGGTTAGAGCAATTCGATTTTCACTTTAATTATCCAACTCTTGACAAAGCACTTGAAAATATTCTCAACCAATAGAATAAATAGACCTATAGCACTAATAAGTTCTTCAAGTGAGGAACTTTACTAGTGTTATTTTTTTTATTTAGAATAAATGCCTTTATTTTGAGATAATTAGGTTTAAGACAATCGCTTAGCGGAAATGACACAGGTAGGGGGGTGACGAATTGACCATAGACGAAAAGTTGATGACTGGAATTCTTAACCGAGAAGAACAAGCTTTATCCGAATTGTATGACCGTTACCACCGCATACTGTGGAACATTGCACGTCAAAATAATCCAGATCAATCTGTCTGTGAGCAACTCGTCACTCATGTGTTTCGAACGGTTTGGACAAAACCTCAAGACTTTATGCAAAATCGCAAACTACTAGCGATGCTGATCGAATGTTGTCAGTCACAAAACATGATTTCAACCAATAAAATATAACCACTCAAAACGATTCTTGTAGCTCAAGAGTTGTTTTTTTTTGTGAATCAACACTTCCAAGTTGACCACCCGCCATAAAGAGAGTAGCTTATAGTCAACAGTTCCATTTGGAACAGTTCAGAAACGAAAGATGGTGAAGTACATGAAAGAACAAGAAACGTATATGCAATTAATGATGTCTTTTGCCAATGTGCAAAAAAATATGGTGCGTTTTATTCAAAAATCGGCTATGGATAAAGGCTTGTCGATTCCGCAATATTCGATTTTGATGACCATTTCTCATTGCAGCGAAATGACGCAAAAGACGGTTGGAGAAAAAACCTTTTTACCGAAAAGTACATTGAGCCAAGCGGTAGATGGGCTAGTGAAAGAAGGCTATTTAAATCGCCAACAAGTGGTATGCAACCGACGGGAAATGATGTTGTCATTGAGTGAAAAAGGACAACAGTTAGTGGATAACTTCCATTCGCAAGAAGACGGGTTGTACCAAGTGTTTAAGGCGGCGAGTGAACAATTTACCGCTGAACAAATTAAAGAACTTTTAGACGCTCACCAAAAAATTTCAACCTACTTAACAAGAGTAGAATTAGAGGTGACGAACAAATGATCAAAGTGCTAAAAAACTTAAGTCCATATAAATGGATTGTCTGGGGCGTTGTGGCCTTAGTGTTTGCTCAATCGATGGCAGAACTGTTTTTGCCGACCTTGATGGCGGACATTATTGACAACGGCGTAGTAAAAGGCAATATTCCGTACATTTGGGAAATCGGTGGCTGGATGTTACTCGTTTCCGCAATCGGTGCTGTGGCATCTGTTTTTGCTAGTTTTTATTCATCAAAAGCAGCGATGGGGCTAGGTCGTGATTTGCGGCAAAAAGTGTTTAAACACGTCGGGCAATTTTCACTTCAAGAATTTGATGAAGTGGGAACGGCCTCGCTCATTACCCGTACTACAAACGATATCAATCAAATTCAGCAAGTTACCATTATGATGTTGCGAATGGTGATTAGTGCACCCATTATGTTAGTCGGCGGGATTATTATGGCCGTATCAAAAGATGCGAAACTGTCACTCGTTATTATTGGCGCGATGCCGGTTTTGGTTATTGCGGTCATGCTGATTTTGAAATACGGGATTCCGTTGTTCCAACAAGTTCAAAAACGGTTAGACGGATTGAACTTGGTCGTGCGAGAAAACTTAACGGGCATTCGCGTGATTCGCGCGTTTAACCGCGAAACCGAAGAAAAAGCGCGTCTTCAAAAAGCCAATCGGGAATTGGCAGATGTGTCGATTCGCGTCAACAAAGTTATGGCGTTTATGATGCCGACGATGATGCTAGTGATGAACATGACGGTGGTTGCCGTTATTTGGTTTGGTGGCATTCGGATTAGCAATGGTGCGATGCAAATTGGGGACTTGATGGCGTTTATTCAATACGTCATGATGATTATGTTTGCGTTACTGATGGCGTCATTCATGTTTGTGATGATTCCACGTGCAGCTGTATCAGCCAAACGTATTAACGAAGTATTGGAAATGCAGCCAGCTTTTAAAGACGATGGCACAGCTAAAGCAGACCGCAATCGCGGCACGTTGGAGTTTGACAACGTGACGTTTCATTATCCGGGAGCGGAAGAACCGGCATTGTCGAATATTAGCTTTACCGCAAAACCAGGTGAAATCACTGCGTTGATCGGAGGAACGGGTTCTGGTAAAACAACACTCGTCAATCTCGTGCCGCGTTTTTACGAAGCAACTAGTGGGACTATCCGTGTAAACGGTGTCGATATACGCGAAGCTTCGCAACAAGAAATTCGTTCGAAAATTGGTTTTGTGCCACAAAAATCCATCTTGTTTACTGGAACTATCGCAGAAAACATTCGTTTTGGTAAGCAAGATGCTAGCGACGAAGAAATGAAAAGAGCTGCAAGTACCGCGCAAGCTACGGAGTTTATTGATCAAATCAAAGGCGGCTATGCAGCGCCAATCGAACAAGGTGGTTCCAATTTATCGGGCGGTCAGAAACAACGTTTATCAATTGCCCGCGCCTTGATTCGCAAACCAGATTTGTATATTTTTGATGACAGTTTCTCGGCCTTGGATTTTAAAACAGATGCCAAACTGCGTAAAGCGTTAAAGGATGAGACAAAAAATGCGACGGTGCTTCTAGTTGCACAGCGCGTCAGTACAGTAGTCGATGCAGATCGCATCATCGTATTAGAAAAAGGCAAAATGGTCGGTATGGGGACGCATAAAGAATTGTTGGAATCCAACAACGTTTATCGTGAAATTGCCTTATCGCAGCTGTCAGAGGAGGAAATCGCATGAGCCAAATGGGACCTCCACATGGCGGGGCAAGCATGCCGCCACAAAAAGCAAAAGATTTTAAAGGCACATTCCGACGCCTGGTTTCGTATTTAAAGCCACGTCGTAAAAAACTGGCAGCCGTCTTTTTAGTTGCCATTCTTAGTACAGTCTTTACGATTATCGGCCCGAAAATCATGGGGATGGCCATTACCGAATTGTTTGAAGGAGCTTATGGTCAATTACAAGGTGTACCGGGTGGTGGCATCGATTTTGGAGTTATTGGTCAGTTGCTCGCACTTCTTGCCGGATTGTACGTATTTAGTAGTTTGTTTAGTTATATTCAGCAATACATGATGTCGACAGTCGCGCAAGACACCGTCTACGATTTGCGCCAAGACGTCAATAAAAAACTAGAGAAATTACCACTCAAGTATTTTGACGGACGAGCAAACGGCGAAACGCTAAGTCGTATGACAAATGACATTGATACAATCGGCAGCACGTTGCAACAAAGTTTGACGCAATTTATTACGTCGATTGTCACGATTCTCGGGATTTTCGTTATGATGTTAACGATTAGTCCGCTCCTAACGTTGATTGCCGTTGTCACGCTGCCATTGTCGTTATTTGTTATCGGACCGATTTTGAAAAAATCTCAAAAGTACTTTGCGAGCCAACAAAAAAACCTTGGCCATCTAAATGGTCACGTAGAAGAAATGTACACCGGTCACCAAGTCGTCAAAGCGTTTGGACATGAAGCAAAATCGAACGAACAATTTGATGCAGTCAATGAAGAACTATACAACGCCGGGCGTAAAGCTCAGTTTATCTCTGGGATCATTATGCCGATGATGACGTTGATCGGGAACTTGAGTTATGTCTTGATTAGTATCGTCGGGGGTATTTTAGTTACGCAACGCGCGATTTCGATCGGGGACATTCAAGCGTTTATCACGTATTCCAAACAGTTTACGCAGCCGATTACGCAAACGGCGAACATCGCCAATATCGTTCAATCAACCATTGCCGCTGCAGAGCGCGTGTTTGAATTGCTGGATGAGGAAGAAGAAGTAAAAGAAGTGTCCACTTCTGTTCTCGAACGTGCAAAAGGTTCGGTTGTATTTGAAAATGTGAATTTTGGGTATAGCAGTGAGTTGTTGATCGAGAACATGAATATTGATGTGTCACCAGGACAAACGGTCGCCATAGTTGGGCCGACCGGTGCTGGGAAAACCACTTTGATCAATTTACTGATGCGTTTTTACGAATTAAATGCCGGACGCATTTTAATCGATGGTCTCGATTCGCGTGACATGTCGAGACACGAATTGCGTCAAAACTTTGGCATGGTGTTGCAAGACACATGGCTCTTTAACGGCACCATTCGCGACAATATTGCGTACGGCAAAACGGGTGCGACCAAAGAACAAGTGTGCGAGGCGGCAAAAGCAGCACATGCCGATCACTTTATCCGCACGTTGCCGGACGGCTACGATACGATTTTAAATCAAGAAGTATCGAATATTTCACAAGGACAAAAGCAGTTATTGACCATTGCGCGTGCGATTCTCGCCGATCCGCCAATTATGATTTTGGACGAGGCAACATCGAGCGTCGATACGCGGACGGAAATCTTTATCCAAAAAGCGATGAACCAATTGATGGACGGCCGCACAAGCTTTGTTATTGCGCACCGTTTGTCGACCATTAAAGACGCTGACCTGATCCTCGTCATGGATCAAGGGAAAGTTATCGAACAAGGCACACATCAACAATTGCTAGATAAAGACGGCTTTTACGCCGATTTGTATCAAAGTCAATTTACAGCGAAATTGGCTGTTTAACGTAAAAAAGGTCCACTTTGGTGGACCTTTTTTATTCTATAATAGAGTTTTTTGCGTTGGCAGCCCGCGCGCAAGCCAATAAATCGCAGCGATCATGAACACGGCACTAACAACTAACATGATGGTATTCGGCATGGCTTTCGTATAGATGTCTGTAAAGTTGAATATGGCAACAGATGCAGGCCACTTTGGTGCTAAAAACAGGGAAGCGGCCGCAAGTGAATTATTGATGATGTGCAAAAAAATCGGGACCAGTAAATTATTGGTGCGCAAATACAAGAGCGAGGCTATCACACCGAACAAAAATGCGCCAATCACATCAAGATGCAACACACCAAAAACCAAGCTAGAAAATAAAATACCGCCCCACACCGAAGTTTTACCGATCAAGCGTTTTAACAACACGCCGCGGAACATAAATTCCTCGACCACTGGCGCTAAAACGGCGATGGTAAAAATCGTAAACGCAATATACCAAGGCGACTCGGGCAGCGGGATTTCTTCTAGCAAAAAGTCAACAAGCCACGGCGCAAACGGTGCCAACACATACAGCTGTAGCCAAAACATGCTAAGCGAAAAAGCAATCGACACAGCCACTAACGCAAATAAAAGCGGCAACCATTTCTTGGTGCCAGTAAGCGATAAAACGTTCCAAACTGAGGCATTGTGTTTTTTGAAATAATAACCAAAATAAAGTCCAGGTACGATAACATACATCACCAACTGGCTGACAACGTCAAACGTGATGACGCTGACATTTAGCAACACTAACGTCACCATACTGATTATGGTTCCGATCACCGAATACAAAATCAAATACCGCGCTTTCATTTCTTCAAACATGGAGCACCGCCTTTTTAGGTGTCGTAGTAGATTATACGAACGTGAGCGCAGTAAGTTCCAAAAGACGCTATTTTTCGACAGCGGACCTAAAACAGCGTATGCTTAAGGTAGTTTACCTGACTCCTTTAGGGCAGGCAGAACGGAAGGATGATTCACATGGCATTTCTAGACAAACTCACCCAACTCAAAGACAAGTCGATCGAAAAAGGCAGAGCCCATTGGGAAGAAAACAAAGACGACTACAAAGAAAAAGCCACCAACTACAAAGACAAAGCGATGGTCATGAAAGACGACGTTGCCAATAAAATAAAAGAAAAAACGAAAAAATGATGGATCGAGTAGCCAAGCTGGTAAAGCTTGGCTGCTTTTTTTGTGGGGTTGTTTTACATGAAGTTTTGGGGTCTATACGTGAACTTTTGAGAGTTATACACGAACTTTTCAGCTCTTTACCTGAAGTTTTGGAGTTTTAACAGTGATGCCTTCTTTTACATGAAGTTTTCGAGTCTTTACCTGAACTTTTAGCGTTTTAATAAGGATGCCTACTTTTACATGAATATTTGAAGTCTTTACCCGAACTTTTAAGAGTTATACCTGAACTTTTGAGATCTTTACCTGAAGTTTTGGAGTTTTAACAAGGATGCGAGTTTTTACAAGAACTTTTGAAGTCTTTACCTGAACTTTTAAGAGTTATACCTGAACTTTTGAAATCTTTACCTGAAGTTTTGGAGTTTTAACAAGGATGCGAGTTTTTACAAGAACTTTTGAAGTCTTTACCTGAACATTTGAGAGTTATACCTGAACTTTTCAGCTCTTTACCTGAAGTTTTAGCGTTTTAACAAGGATGCCTTCTTTTACCTGAATTTTTGAAGTCTTTACCTGAACATTTGAGCTCTTTACCTGAACTTTTGGAACTTTAACAGGGATGCGAGTTTTTACCTGAACTTTTCAGCTCTTTACTTAAACTTTTAGCGTTTTAACAGGGATGCCTATTTCCACACAATAATAAAAACAGAATACTCAGACTTTAATTCTCGCGTCATTCAAGCGATAATAGAAGAAAGGAAAAGAGTGGAGGTCATATGATGGAGAAGACCATGTTAAAGACCATTTTCTTTGTATTTATTCTTCTATTAACAGCATGCCAGCAGGAGGAAGCTGAACCGACTCCTGAACAATCACCAGAAGAGCCGACTGAAACGGTTGAATCTCCGGAAGGACGGGTGGCAAATTTTATTGAGCTATGGAACAATGGCGACTTTCCTACGATGCACAGCACTTATTTAAATCAAGGTACGCAAACCGTTTACGGGGAAGCAAATTTTGTGACATGGCAACAAGAGCTGCACAACCAGCTGGGCGTTGAAAACATGAACGTGACGTATACAAAGCCCGATGAAGATGCCGAATGGAATCAAGAGCAACCGGCAGATTTCAAAATTAACGTGAGTTTTGATTCCATTATAGGTCCAGTGGAATTCAATAAAACCTTGACCTTGCTTTATGAACAGGAAGATTGGTTTGTGGAATGGGACCCGTCGTTTATTTTGCCGAATTTAGAGGCGGGGGACCAAGTGACGACAGCTGTTGTTGAAGGAGCGCGCGGGGAAATTCTTGACCGCAATGGCAAAGCAATCGCATCGAATAGTGAAGGCTATGAGATTGGTGTGGTTCCTGAAAACTTCGATTTATCGAAAAAGCAACAATTGGCGCAGTTGCTAGGCGTTACCGAAGAGACGATTGATGGTCGACTCAATCAGCCGTGGGTGCAACCGCATTATTTAGTACCGATTGCACAAATCAAGGCAGACCAAGCAACACTCGATGAGCTGTTTACCATTCGCGGCACGAAACAAGAAAAAGTAGTGATGCGCAATTATCCGTATAACCGCGCTTTATCGCACGTTACCGGATATGTGGGACCGATTACGGCTCAGCAACTAGCGGAGTGGAGCGACCAAGGCTATACAACTGAAACCTTGGTAGGACGACAAGGCTTAGAAGAAGTGTTGCAAGAGCGGCTACGTGGAAGAGCAGGCGGCCGCATTATTTTGAAAAAACAGCGCGAAAACGCTGTGATCACCTCGGTCGAAAATAAACCCGTACCTGGCGAAACGGTTACGTTAACGATTGACGCGGAACTGCAAAAGAAAATCTATACGGCAATGGGAGAACAACCGGGAGCAAGTGCAGCGATCAATCCGACGACTGGCGAAACTTTGGCACTGGTCAGCTCACCGGGCTTTGACCCCAATGAATTTGTGCCAAACATCACCACTAGTCGATTCCAAGAACTTGCGAACGACCCGCTGCAGCCATTTTTCAACCGCTTTGCAGCCGTTTATACACCGGGACAAGTGATCCAGCCAATTACCGCAGCGATTGGAATGGAAAGTGGTACGCTTGATCCGGCAGAAGGCATGGACATCACCGGCAAGTCGTGGCAACGTTACCGCTCGTGGGGCGATTTCCGCATTACACGTCCGCGGGATGATATCAAAAATCCAATCGATTTAAACAAAGCACTTGTTTATTCCGACTCGATTTACTTTGCCCAACAAGCATTGAATATCCAAGACAATGAGTTTCAGACAGGATTGGAGAACTTCGGTTTTGGCGAAGAAATCGATTTTCCGATTGAGCTAACAGCATCACGCATTTCAAAAGACGGCACATTCGGCTCTGAAGGGCAGCTTGCTGACACAGCGTCTGGCCAAGGCCAAATGCAAGTCAACATTTTGCATCTCGCCAATCTGTATAGCCCGATTTTGACAAACGGCAAACTGTACAAACCGACTTTGTATGTCACTGAAGAAAAACCGGAATTATGGAATGAAAACCTGTTAAGTGCTGCGAACGCTAAAATGTTGCGGAAAAGCTTCAGCAATACGGGTGAACAACTCGGTATAGAAATCGCTGGCAAAAGCGGAACAGCGAATGAAAGAGGCAAGCAGACAAAATGGTTTGTCGGTTACCAAGCGGCGAAGCCTGAATTGATTGTTTCAATGATGATTCAAGGCGACGAGAAAGTCGAAGAAATGGTAGAACAAGCACTCCTTTCAGAAGAATAAAGTGAGCCAGGCAGATGTTGCCTGGCTTTTTTGTGGTTACATGAAGTTTCTGGGTTTATACATGAACTTTTTAGAGTTATACCTGAACTTTTGAGCGCTTTACCTGAACTTTCAAGCTCTTTACATGAACTTTTCAAGCCTTAACATGGATCACTGCTTTTACATGGAGTTTCAACGTTTATACATGAACTTTTGAGCGCTTTACATGAACTTTCAAGCGCTTTACCTGAACTTTTCAAGTCTTAACAAGGATCACACTTCAACACATCCCCCCATCCAACAAATGTCGATATAATGTCGCGAATTGGCGATCCCCTCGATTTTATTGAAAAACCAGAACGTTACACTGTATGCTTTTTCATAGAACGTGCTATATTTTTTAGTACAACGATCTAGTACTATCGAGTCACAGATCAAATCGAGTAAAAAAGGAGGCGTCTGCATTGGGAAGGAGTTAATGAAAATCGGGGAAATCGCAAAATTGAGCGGGGTATCGACGAGAACCATTGATTATTACACGGTATCGGGATTGCTTCGGAGCGAGCGGTCTGACACAAATTACCGGTTGTATCCGGCTTCTTCTATGCAGACGCTTCAACGCATTCAATTATTAAAAAAACAGCGCATGTCGATTTCGGAAATTAAAGAAGTGTTGAATACAACGGAACATGCCGAAACAGAGTTTCTCGTCGAAGAAGTATACGAAGAATTTGAATGCTTGCAACGAAAAATCACGAGTTTGGAAGAACAGTTAAAAGATGCACCAAGTTCTGTAAAACTGCACGTCAGCAAAGCGCTTGAACATCAATTAGCAGCAATCACTGCACTAATCGCTTTGTTGTAAATCATTTTGGAGGTGAATCCCTTTTACAGGGAAAACACGTGGATATAGTTACCTTATTGAATTTGGCTTTATTAATTTTATTGCTTGGCTTAACCGCATTTTTTGTGGGATCGGAGTTCGCGGTTGTTAAAATTCGCATGTCGCGGCTCGATCAATTAATCGCAGAAGGCAATAAAAAAGCGGTCGTTGCAAAAAAAGTGGCAAGCGACTTGGATTATTATTTATCGGCTTGTCAGCTTGGCATTACCGTTACAGCGCTTGGACTGGGGGCGCTGGGAAAACCAACAATTGAACGATTGATGTACCCCATCTTTGAATTTTTTGCGGTTTCCGATGCTATGGCATCAACTGCTTCTTACGCCATCTCGTTCATACTCGTAACCTATCTTCACGTAGTGGTCGGCGAAATGGCACCGAAAACATTGGCGATTCAATTTGCGGAGAAGATGTCTCTGCTTTTGGCACCGCCGTTGTATTGGTTTGGGAAAGTTATGAAGCCTTTTATTTGGGCATTAAACGGAGCAGCTCGCGTGTCGCTTAGAATGTTCGGCGTTAAACCAGCAGGTCACGAACAAGCCTATTCGGAAGAAGAATTGAAAATCGTAATGGCACAAAGTTTTGAAGGCGGAGCCATCAATGAAACTGAACTTTCGTATATGGAAAATGTGTTTTCATTTGATGAGCGCGTAGCTAAAGACATTATGGTGCCACGTACCGAACTGGTTACGCTTGATAAAGACATGCCACTCGAAGAAATTATCGAGATTTTGGATGAAAACAATTACACACGTTACCCGGTAACAGAAGATGGCGACAAAGACCGAATTCTTGGATTTGTCAGTGCCAAGAAGATGCTTCCGCATATTGTCGCTGGACGCGAGTGGTATCTTGAGAATTTCGTCTTAGAATTGCCGACGGTTTTTGAAGCAACGGGTTTACAAAATGCGTTGATGATTATGCAAAAAGCGCGTGTCCACATTGCCATTGTTGCAGATGAATACGGCGGAACAGCTGGCATGATTACAATGGAAGATATTTTAGAAGAAATTGTTGGTGAAATTCGTGATGAATTTGATTTTGATGAAGTGGCGGACATTAGCAAAGTGAGCGACAATCAATATTTGATCAACGGCCGTGTGTTGTTGAAAGACTTAGAAGAACGCTTTGATTTAACATTTGATGAAAGTGATGACATCGATACCATTGGCGGATGGATTCACTTCAAGAGCCCGGGAGACGTTGAAACCGGCGCGACATTCACGGATTTGAATATTTCGTGGACCATCGTTGAAATGGACAACCAGCAAATCAAACAAGTGATGTTCCATAATCATTCGAATAAATTGAATGATTAACGTTAACTTAACCATTAATGGAGGTGAATCCCTCGTTTGAGGGAGACCAATTGGACGGACAAATAGTCATCAGTTTACTACTTATTGCGTTATTAATTATCGCAACTGCATTTTTCGTCGGTGCCGAATTCGCCATTTTAAAAGTGCGTATGTCGCGAATCGACCAATTGATCGATGAAGGAAATAAAAAAGCCATACTCGCAAAAAAAGTAGCCAATGATTTGGATTATTATTTATCTGCTTGTCAGCTGGGAATTACGATTACAGCGCTCGCCCTCGGTGCATTAGGGGAGCCAACCGTTGAACGTATGCTGCATCCGTTATTTGAAGCGTTCGCAGTTCCGGCAGCATTATCGACCGTGTTGTCGTACGCCATTGCCCTTACCATTGTGACGTTTTTACACGTCGTGATTGGTGAATTGGCACCAAAAACCTTGGCGATTCAATACGCTGAAAAAGTCACGCTATTGCTGGCTCCATCGCTTTATTGGTTCGGTAAAATCATGAATCCGTTTATTTGGTTGATGAATGGTTCTGCCCGCTTGTTGCTGCGCTTATTTAAAGTAGAGCCAGCCGGCCATGAAGAAGCTCACTCGGAAGAAGAGTTAAAGCTGATTATGGCGGAAAGCTTCCAAAGCGGCGAGATCAATCAAACCGAGCTAACGTATTTGAAAAATATTTTCGCTTTTGACGATCGCATTGTCCGCAACATCATGATTCCAAAAGCGGAAATCGTTTCAGTGGATAGTCGTTTGACGCGCTCTGAACTTTTTACGGTATTGGATAAACATCAATTTACCCGATACCCAGTAGCCGATCATGGCAATGAAGACAAACTCATTGGTTTTATTAACACGAAAGAGTTGTTAACCAGCATGGCGGCAGGAAGAACGAGAAGTCCGGAATCGTTTATTCACGAAATGCCACGTTTCCCCGAAACCACACCCATTCAAATAGTATTGACCAAAATGCAGCAAAGCCATACGCATATGGCCATCATTACAAAAGACGGTGCGATGACAGGACTTGTAACAATGGAAGACATTTTAGAAGAAATCGTCGGTGAAATTAGCGACGACTCGTTCGAAGCAGAGCCAACTTAATAGGAATAAAGATAGAGAGAAGCCTATGGGTTTCTCTTCTTTTTTTGGTAATTTATTGGTAAGGTAAAAAGAACAGTGATTAAAAGGAGAGATGTGTATGCAAGAACGTTCGACAAGAAATATGCGAGAAGCCATCTTGTTTTTCGGCGCGTTAATCTTTTTCGCCGTCTCCACATTTTTTAGTTTGTACGAAGGCAGCCGATTAGAAGATGTCTCTTGGGAGTGGCGGTACTCGGCAATCTTCAGCAATTGGCTAAACGGCGGCGTTGAATCGGCAGGGGATATTTTGACGATCGATTACTTAGTGTACGCTGCGAAGTTCGCGCCGTTATTTCCTGTAATCATGTTTGTTTCTGCGTTCATTTTATTGCTGCAACTGGTTTCATGGATTTTTAGAAAAAACAAAATCGCGTTGAACTTGGTTTATTTAGTGTACGGAGTGGCGCTTTTTGTGATGAGCGACGTATTCATGTCGTCCCCAACAGTCGGACTCGAGCTATTTTCTCGGATTTTCTTCGTTTTCGGTTTTGTTCTAGTGATGTTTGGGGTGACTTCGTTAGTTAAAGAGCGAAAAGACGTGGTCTGAGCGGCGTTGTTTGCGGGATACGTTAGTTTGTTTGCAGAGTGCGATGCGTTGTTTGCAGCAACAAGCGGTTTGTTTGCGCAATCCCGCTCGTTGTTTGCAAGATAGACGAGTTTGTTTGCAATTAGCCCACAAACGGTCTCGAAAAATATGCACTTCTCAAAAACAGGTCACGTGGCCTGTTTTTTTGTATGTGACAAACCGGTCGCTGCACCTTACCGGCTGAATTCTGCATGTTACCGGAAAAGCACAGACAAAGGGTGAATAGTAGCATAAACTTGGATTATAAGTAGATAGGGATTTTATTAATGAAAGATAAGAGGTGAGGTCAGGTGAAAGTATCTTTAAACATTGATAGTCGATTTGAAGAAACGAAAATAACCATTGAATGCAAGGAAATGGACGATTCGATTAAAAGCATTATCGATTTTATCAATGGACGAGAAGAGACACGATTTCTTGTTGGGCGAGACGGCGATATGCAACACATATTGAAACCGGCAGACATTCACTATTTTCATGCAAACAACGATAATGTCACAGCGGTAACAGCGAAAGGTGAATTTCGCTTGAAAGAAAAGCTTTACGAATTAGAAGAAATGTTTCCGTCTAGTCAATTTATACGGCTGTCCAAATCAGTCATCGCGAATCTGGATGAATTAAGTCGCTTTGAAGCGTCTTTCAATGGCACACTGTGTGTTTATTTTCATTCGGGTGCGAAAGAATACGTGTCACGGAATTACGTCAACGCCATTAAAGAATCCTTGAAAATGAATAGGAGGAAAGGAAAATGAAAAAGTTTATTATCCGAAGTTTAATCGGTATATTCTTTGGCGCTTTTCTTAGTATTGTCATGACATATACTGTGATTTGGGGTGGCCAAGAGACGTTAAATAGTGCGGTGTTTTTGAGAAATTCACTTGGTACCATGTTTTGTGGTTGGTTTTTCACGGTCAGCAACTTACTTTTTGAAAATCATAGTTGGTCGCTACTCCGTCGCACAATAACGCATTTTGCGATCGTGATGGTGCTGTATTTTGTATTGGGATTCGGAATAGGTTGGTTTCCCTTTACTTTGGAAGGCTTTCTGATAGTCTTAGTGATTTTCGTGGTGTGCTATTTTGTGTTTTGGTTAGCTTGTTACGCCTACTTTAAAAATCAAGCACAGAAAATGAATAAAGAATTGAGCAATAAATGATGAAAACCAGCCCGAGTGGCTGGTTTTTTAGGTTGAGGAGGAATAGGCGAGAAGTCGCTCGTTGTTTGCGGTATGACTTAGCTTGTTTGCAGGAAGCGACGCGTTGTTTGCGCCGATGAGAGGTTTGTTTGCGCAAAGCGACACGTTGTTTGCGGGATACGCCAGTTTGTTTGCAAAAACTCAATCTCTCTTATAAAGGAGAGCTAAGGATGCGACTCACTAGTTAAAGCATAAAAATAGATTGTGTGAGGACGTTATTTGCGGAAACTCGTAGCTTGTTTGCGGGGAGCGACGCGTTGTTTGCAGCAACAAGCGATTTGTTTGCGCAATCCCACCCGTTGTTTGCGCCTAACGCTAGTTTGTTTGCAACTCGCACAAAAAGCCGAATTACCCAAAACAAGAAAAAGGCGTTTCAAGCGCGACTCGCTTGAAACGCCTTTTTCGATTTACTCGATCGTCAGCTTCTCTAATTGTCTATGCTCCAAAGCAAGCTTCTCTCGCTCTAATTGAATATTAGCGAGCTTGATCTCGGATTTTCGATATATATCGAAAGCAGCGAGAAGGATTAAGCCAGTAAAAATAATCGTAATCATTAAGTAGAAACCAATTTCCAAAGTTATCTCTCCTTTACCCGTTCAGTGCTTGTTGCGCACGGTGCTGATCTTTTTTCTCTACATACAAATCGTATTGATTCGTGTTTGTCACAGCGTCGCGCATATGCGAGGAACCGATAAGTCCTTCAGTGCCATGAACATTAGCGTTTACTTTTAATACCGCATCATAGTCAATGCCTTGCGCGCGAAGGCTGTCGACCGCTTGATAATACATGTCGTCACCAAAAGCAGTATAAGCCAAATGCTTCTTCTTAAAAAATAGCCACCGAACGAGTCCCATATCATCACTCCTCACATAGTTTTGCCTCATTCTTCTTAATACGAAAAAGCAGGCTATGGGTTTCATTAAATATAGGGGAGAAAAAATCTGGTAGAAATATTTGGTTTTATTGAAACATTTAGACAATTGGTTCGTATTAATACTATAGGCCACCATCACAAGCTTGAAAAGATCGTGCGTCAAATAGCTAAAGGGGAGTGGAAAGAGCATGCAGTCATTAGGAATTATTACAGTTATTATTGCGCTAGTCGTCATCGCGGCTATTGCAGGAGTTGGGTATTTTTTCTGGATGAAAATCCGTTACCGCACCGCTAAATCCAATGAAGCGTTGATCATCACGGGACCAAAATTAGGAGATCCAGAAAAAGATACGAATATTTTCACCGACGACGAAGGACGTTCAATGAAAATCATTCGAGGCGGCGGGTACCTGTTAAGACGCTTTCAAACGTCAACGCCGGTTAGTTTGACATCGTTCCAATTAAAACTTGCAACACCGCGCGTCTATACAAACGCAGGTGTACCAATTGTTGCAGACGCTGTGGCAATGGTGAAAGTCGCCGATACGTTAAACGGTATTGCCAATTACGCGGAGCAGTTTCTTGGCAAAAAACAAGAGGAAATTGAAACGGAAATTATTGAAGTGCTTGGGAGTAATTTGCGTGCCATCTTGTCAAAAATGACAGTGGAAGACATCAATAGCGACCGCGAAAAATTCAACACGGACGTACAAGACGTCGCTCAAAAACAGCTAGACTTGATGGGCTTTAAAATTACGTCACTTGGTTTGACGGATTTGCGTGATGCTGATGAAGACAACGGCTACTTGGAAAACTTAGGTCGCCCGCGTATCGCCGAAGTGCGCAAGCTCGCTGAAATCGCTGAAGCTAACACGGAGCGCGAAACACGTATTCACCGTGCGCAAACCGATCAAGAAGCAAAAGAAGAAGAATACAAACGCCAAATTTCAACAGCCGAATCGAAAAAAGAAAAAGACATTAAAGACGCTGCGTTCAAAGAAGAAACCGAACGTGCGCGTGCCAAATCTGAGCAATCTTATGAGCTCGAAAAAGCGAAGCTCGCGATGGAAATTCAGGACGAAGAGCTTAGCATGCAATTCGCGGCACGTGAACGCGCAGTTAAACTCGAAGAAGAAGAAAGCAAAGTGCGCAAAACAAAAGCCGATGCCACGTATTACGAAACAACGCGTTCCGCAGAAGCTGATGCACGCCGTGCGGTCATCGAGGGGGAAGCAAAAGCGAAGATCAAACGCGACGAAGGTGCTGCAGAAGCAGAAGTTATTCGGGAGCGCGGTAAAGCCGAAGCCGAGTCTCGTAAACTACTTGCTGAAGCAATGGAAGAACACGGCGACGTTATCATCACTGAGAAACTGATCGACATGCTGCCGGTATTTGCAGAGAAAGTTGCCTTGCCACTGAGCAATATCGAATCGGTGAAAATCATTGATTCCGGTAACGGCCAAGGCATTCCATCGTTCGGCAAAAGTGTCACGAAAACCATGGTCGACATGCAAGAGCCGCTCAAAGAAATGACCGGTATCGACATTGGCGATTTGCTGAAGTCCTACGTCAACCGCAACAACCAACCGGCTCAACAAGCACCGGTTGCAACGATGCCAGTGGTGCAAAAAGAAGAAGTTGAGGATACGAATAAAAACGAAGAAGAATTGTAAACAGCAAACCCCAAGAGCCTTATACAGGTTTTTGGGGTTTTGTGTAGATGATTCACATGTGAAGTTTTTATACAGCATTCCAATAAAATAAGTTACCGTATAAAATGGAAAGTAGAAATAGTAAAACTCCACACCCCACCCAAACTAGCAGAAAGGAGATGCCCCTTATGAAGACTTTTACAAAAACCCTCTATATGAGTAGCGCAATATGGTTACTCGCTGGCTGCGGGAATGACGTAAAGGAAGAGCCAGAAATAGATGTGACCGAAGAAAGTCCGGTAAGTGAGCAAACGCCGGAAAACACTACTGAAGAAGAAAGCGCATCGCCAATGGAAGAAGAAACACAACCCGAAGAAACCACTCCTGAAAAGAGTGGAGATGCATTAGCTCAGTATTCTAGCCAGCAAATCGAATACGCCAGAGTGTGGCTTCAACTTGGACCCAATCAAGAGTTAGACGGCCTGTACGTCAACCACATACCCGCTGGCACACCGCTTAACGTAGACGATGAAACGAGCGGCACTTACCCAGAAGACGTTATTCAATTAGCGGGATCTCGCTTAGTGGATGGCGTCGTCACGTATAGCGGTAACGGCAATGGCACGGTGAACTTATACAATGTTCCGCTGCGGTGGGATGGGGTATATCCAGCAGGCAAGGAGTTTTATGACGAAATCATTGCCAACACCGAGCTTGTCGCTATCGAAGTAGGAGAAGACGAAGAAGTAATCCGCTTGATTGAATTGCTGAAAATGGAACCGTAACGACTAAAAAAACTAACGATGAAAAAGAGTGAACAGCCAAACCTGTTCACTCTTTTTGCGGTTTTTTACGGACGTACCGAGCAAAGTAAGGTAGCATTAGAAATGCAGTGAAAATTTAGATAAAAGGGGAGTCAAAAAATGAAAGGGATTACACGTTTTTCGAATAACTTAATGGAACGCTATTTACCGGATCCATTTTTGTTCGTCATTATCTTGACGGTGGTTGTGTTTGGGCTAGGTTTAGGCTTAACAGATTCATCACCGATACAGATGGTGGCGTTTTGGGGTGAAGGGTTTTGGGCATTACTAGCGTTCTCCATGCAAATGGTACTCGTACTCGTTACAGGATTCGTACTTGCAAGTAGCCCAATTTTCAAAAAGGGACTAGGCAAGCTTGCGAGTTTTGCGAAATCACCAGGCAGTGCCATTTTGTGGGTGACGATTGTGTCATTAGCAGCAAGCTGGATCAACTGGGGCTTTGGCTTAGTTATTGGTGCGTTGTTTGCAAAAGAATTGGCAAAGCGCGTAGAGAATGTCGATTACCGCCTACTGATTGCTAGTGCGTATTCCGGATTTTTGATTTGGCATGCTGGATTTTCTGGGTCGATTCCGCTATCAATCGCGACAGAAGGTCATCCGTTTGTTGACAAAATCGGCATTATTCCAACGACAGAAACGATTTTTTCGAGTTATAACTTAATTATCGTTGCCGCATTATTAATCATCGTGCCATTACTAAACCGCATGATGATGCCAAAAAAAGAAGACACGGTTACCGTGGATCCGAAAGTGTTGGTCGAGCCAACAGTTGAAGAACTTCCGGCAAAAGGGGATATGACACCCGCACAACGATTAGAAAACAGCTGGATCTTATCGATGGTTATTGGTGTTTTAGGTATTGCATTTATCGTTTATTATTTCGCAAACAATGGTTTTGCGTTAACGCTCGACGTGGTTAACTTTATGTTCTTGTTCCTAGGGATTCTTTTCCACGGTACACCGCGCAAATATTTGATCGCTGTTCAAGAAGCGGTCAAAGGAGCGGGTGCCATTATCGTTCAATTCCCGTTTTACGCAGGCATCATGGGCATGATGACAGCCTCTGGGTTGGCTGCTGTCATTTCAGAAGCATTTGTCAGCATTTCAACAGTGGACACGTTCCCGCTATTTGCATTTTTAAGTGCAGGACTGGTCAACTTTTTCGTTCCTTCAGGTGGCGGACAATGGGCCGTGCAAGCACCGATTATGTTAGAAGCGGCCGAAATGCTTGGCAGTGATCCGGCGAAAGTCGCGATGGCTGTAGCATGGGGAGACGCATGGACAAACATGATTCAACCATTTTGGGCTTTGCCAGCTCTAGCAATCGCTGGACTAAAAGCAAAAGACATTATGGGCTTTTGTGTCATCGTCTTAGTGGTTAGTGGCGTGGTAATTGGATTAGGGTTATTGATTTTATAAAACAAAAAAAGGACGATCTTGCAAAAGGCATAACACATGTCTTTTACGAGATCGTCTTTTTGTCGTTCGTTTATTTAGTTACCAAAATAGAGCGTTCAGCTTCAGCTACTTCATATAGGCTAACGACATTTCTGCCTTTTCGTTTGGCTTCATACAACGCTTCATCCGCGGTTTTGATCAACGAGTTGATGTCTGTGGCGTCTTCTGGGTAAGTGGCTACGCCCAGGCTAATCGTCAGAGATACCTTTTCGTTTTCTTCGCTTCGGACGTCTAAGTTTTGCACGTTTTTTCGAATTTCCTCAGCTTGACGAAAAGCTTCTGCTTTTGTTGTATCAGGCAATAGCATAACAAATTCTTCGCCACCAAAACGTGCTACGGTGAATTTGCCTTTTTGGCTTTGCTTAAACACTTTTCCAACAGCAATAATCGCCGTATCGCCAGTAGAGTGGCCATAGTTATTGTTGATATTTCGAAGATAATCCATATCCCCAAAAATTAACGACAGTGACGTGTTGTTTTTCTGGCTCTTTTTGTACAACTCGTTTATCTTTTCATCAAAATGGCGGTAATTGTGAATGCCTGTTTTGGCATCAATGTAGATCAACTCGGCACTATTGGCCTTTTGCAATAAGTTCTGCAACAGCAAAGCAGGAACGATTAAAAACAAGATTAAATAGGGGTTATAAAGATACGTAATCGCTAAAATAGCGCCAGTGATTAACAAGATCCCTTCAGAAGAAACGGTGTCTACTTTGATCACCGGTGCCGTTTTCCAAGCAATGCCTTCATCAAAACTAATCAATGTGTTGATCAAAAAGATGCGCGTGATGCCGAAAACCAGCATTTCGAGCAATAAAGCTATGGTAAACAGCAATTCTGAATCTGGGCTAGTGCCAGATATTTCACTAAAGATTGAATAACCCAACACTCCAGAAATAATGGTAGCAGAAGCATTAAAATCAGGACCCGTGAATGGTTCAGGATGCTTTTCTTTCAAGCGAAAAGCGATATTGACCAAGCACGAAATCACGATACTCAATGCAAACAAGGGAAACGGCAAAATGATCAATGCCGCAAATTCAACAACACAGCCCATTCCTGCAGAAAGCTTGGAATCGACGAAATCGAATAATCCACCATGTCTAGAGACAATCACTAGCGTTAGCCAGATGAGAAACGTAATGGATGTGAGATCAGCTAGTTGCGGCTGCTCGACTTGCCAACTAATTAAGAAAATAGTGAGGGCTAGCATGTTGGACAGCACGATAAAATTGATGGCTTTTCTTGGGTGTTTGGTATTCATCACTATTCACCTCGTGGACAAGAAGTCCAGTTCTAATCACTAATGAATACAATTGGGAAGCGAGTACTCGCTAGCTTAGTAAACTAGAATGTCCGACTTGCAATATACTGAAACGTTTCAGTTTAATCAAAATTATTTCTCCAAGCAATATTTCTCCAAGCAATATTGGACCATGAGACATTGCGCCAAGCAATGTTCGACCAAGAATCCGGAGTGTCTAGGTTCACATCGTCGTCTACTGCAGCTGTAATCAGGGAAGACAATTCGAAATTTTGAGCAACGTTCGCTGGGATATTGCTTGGGTTAAAGAATACAGCCGCATCTGCAGTGACAAGTCCAGCGCTACCTGCAGGTTGTTTTCCATAAGAACGTGTCGTATTCTTCAAAATCCATTTTACTTGGTCAGGAGTCAAGTTTGGGTTTTGTTCAAGCATTAACGCCACAATTCCACTTACCATTGGTGTCGACATGGACGTGCCACCCATGGTGAAATAGTCATTGCTTACAACATTTTCAGGTTTTAATCCTCTCAAGTCACCTTTTGGCATATAAGCAGTGATTTTAGAGCCAGGAGCAACCACTTCTGGTTTAGAAAATCCTTCTGAAGTAAGCCCATTGCTCGACCAGTTTTTTAACGAATCGTCTGCAGTATCCTTTGTGCCCTTATCATCTATAGAACCTACCGTAATGACAAACGGATCGTTTGCAGGTGCATAACAAGTCGAACAACTTGTACCGCCTTGGTTGCCTGCTGACACGACAACGACGATTCCTTTGTGCCAAAGAAGTTCAACAGCCGCGTTCGTTGCACTTTCTTTGTAATTTTGTTGCGTGGCAATTTGATTGGAAATATTCACTACGCGGATATTGTATTTTTTATGGTTGTCGTAAATCCATTCAAGGCCTTCCACTAAGTTTTGCTCGCCAGCTTTTCCTTCGTCGTCACTCACTTTGACGTTGACAATATTAACGCCAGGAGCAACGCCAGGGTAGGCGCCATTGCTTTGAGTTCCGTCGCCTCCAAGAATACTCGCTACGTGCGTACCGTGACCGAAAGAATCCGACATGTTACCAGCAGTTGAGAATTTAGCATTTGCCGAAACTCGTTTTCTGAAGTCCGATTGAGCCCCGTTAGCGATTCCACTATCAACAACTGCTACCGTAACCCCTTTACCGGTAATCCCTTTTTTTACTACTTTGTCACTAGTGATGACAGACTGATAAACATTGGCAATTAACTTATCATCCGAAGTTTTACTAGATCCTTTGTTTTCCACCACTTTTTCATCTTGGTTAATGAAAACGACACCAGGGACTGACTGAATCGACGAGGCTTTAGATGGATCTATCTCCACTAAGTACGTATTGATAAAAGTCCATTCATCAACAATCGATCCGCCAAGTTGTTGGATTGCTTGCTCAATTCCTTGTGTACCTGCTTTTGTGCCTACCATATAGCGAGCGGTAGGTTGTGCTTGTTCAGAAACGACCATGGCATTTGTGGGAGTAGGTGCGATGGAAGCTGCAAAGCCGCTCAGTGCAACTGCGGCCACCATCATATGAGTGAGTAGTTTTTTTACTGTCATTTTTTTCCCTCCTCTTGTTAAATATCTCTTCAAAAGATCTTATTAACTCATCAGCTCCTATCCGTAAAGTGATGTTGTATGTGATCTTCTAGATGTGCCTATAAAAAAAGGACCATTCGCCGAGGAATAGTCCTTAAACCATTCGGTAACCCAGCCATCGTAGATTGTTTGCCAATCCGTAGATCTGTGGTTTTGCGTCTTTGTTTTTCAACAAATTTGCCTTTTCGTTTTTTAGTTGTGAGAGAATTTTACTTAAATTTACTGAATGATTAGAAAATGCAATTTATTAACATTATAAGAATCTTTGTACCTACTGTCAACTGAAAATGTAATTATAATTGCTTATTATGGTCTTTATTTCTTTTATATATTTCCAACTTTTTTTATCAGATTTTTTGATGGAAAATATAGTCGATAGGAAGTTTTTTTAGTGTATTGGTGAAAATCATTTGGTAAGACTGGGAAAACCATTTGGTAAGACTGGGAAAACCATTTTGTTAAAGCCTAAGTTATGAAATTATGCGTAAGCTCTATTCATTTTTTAAATTTACACGGCAATTAAAATTATTTAGGAAAAAGTAGTTCAATAGAAGTTGAGAACATTTTTGTTCGAAAGTGCTGAGTTGGAATTCACAAATTTCAACCGTGCAGATTTTTTGGCATTCTTTTTTTAGTCTCGCAAAAATAGGAAACTGTAAATGACCAATAAATTGGCTAGAGAAATTTAGTTACGTGAATGCTATATGAACTAGAGAGTTGCTGTGTTATATTGGTAATATTATAGTATATATGGGAATTTATTAATACTACAAAAGTACTATATTAGAAATTTGTTTACAAAAAACGATTTAATAACTTATTAATCGACACTAAGTCAAAATAGTACGCACGATCTTATCTCTCTAATCAGAAAGGGGCTTATACACATGTGGAAAAATAAAAAAGTAGTAGCGACGGCGGGACTCATCGTTTTGTTGAGTGGCTGTGGTGAAGAAACAATCGAGAAAGACGAACCAATCATTGAAACACCAGAAGTGGAAGCTGCAGAGCCAGAAAAAGCTGAAGAAGTCGCAAAAGTGGAGACAGAAGAAAAGGAAAAAGCGGAAGCGGAAGAACAAGCGAAAGCTGAGGCAGCAGCAAAAGAAAAAGCCGAGGCAGAGGAAAAAGCGAAGGCTGAAGCAGAAGAACAGAAAAAAGCTGATGAAAAGGCAAAAGCCGAAGAACAAGCAAAAGCCGAAGCTGAAGCTGAAGAGGCAGCACGTATAGAAGCAGAAAATGCGGGTACTGTTTCACAACAACAAGCGGCACGAATGGCTGAAGATTATATTTCGTATACCGCGTTTTCGAAAAGCGGCCTGATCGATCAATTGGAGTTTGAAGGGTTTAGTAACGCGGATGCCACATTTGCAGCAGAAAAAATCGATGTGGATTGGAGCGAGCAAGCAGTAAAGGCCGCTGAAAATTATATCGCATACACGGCTTTTTCGAGGAAAGGTCTCATCGAGCAGTTGGAATTTGAAGGCTATAGTAATGACAATGCGACATACGCAGTAGACGAAATTACTGTCGACTGGAGCGAACAAGCGATATTAGCTGCAGAGAATTACATCGCGTACACGTCGTTTTCGAGATCGGGTCTGATTGAACAACTGATGTTTGAGGGGCATAGTAAAGCGGATGCTACGAATGCTGTGGATGTTATTGGGCTTTAATAAAGTGTTGTCTGATATAGGGATGAGTCTCCGACTATAGATAGATTTGAGGTTATTCGAGTGGTCTAATATTTAGTTCGCTTCGGCGCTTTGGGCTAGGCGAAGCAAGAAGCCAGGAAGTGCGCCTGTCTTCTTGCTTCGCCTAGCCCGTGGACGCGCCGTCGCTGGTATGCGGTTCTCCTTATTCATAGTAGAACATAGCTGCTTTTCTAAACAGGTTATTGGCTAATACCAGAAACAATCACGATAAAAGAGGTGTTGGAATGAGTCTATTCCAACACCTCTTTTTCTATGTTCATCAAATGACACCCATGATTCTTTTAGATTTAATGAGTAAATTGAGCTAAAGCAAAGTAGAAAGGAATGCCTACGATTAAATTGAATGGGAAGGTAACGCCGAGAGACAGACCGAGATATATAGATGGGTTGGCCTCAGGAACCGATGCGCGTAAAGCTGCCGGTGCGGCGATATAAGAAGAGCTTCCCGCTAGTACACCCATTAAGACCACGCCCCCAAGAGATAGTCCGACCCAATTCCCTACTAAGACACCTGCACTCCCACCAATTAGCGGAACACATAGACCGAATAGGAGGATTTTCCAGCCGTGCTTACTGATTTCAGGAAGGCGCTCTCCTGCGATCAACCCCATATTTAATAAGAAGAGAATTAAGATGCTTCCATAAAGATCGATAAACAGCGGTTTAACAATCGATTCAGCGTTTTGTCCCACCAGCCAGCCGATGATCAAACTACCCATCAAGAGCAGGACACTTTTGCCCAACAAGCTGTCGCGCAGCACTTCTTTGTCAAACAAATTCATGAAGGATGAAAAGTTCATCCCTAATTTTGGTGGAGTGCCGGGAGCATTTAAGAGATCTCCTGAATCGGTTTTATGTAAAATCCGCAACAGCAGCAGGGAAATGATGATGGCTGGACTTTCCAATAAAACTACCAGTGCATTCATAAAGCCTTCATAGCCGATCTGTTTCTTTTCAAGGAAGGAGATGGCGGCTCCGTATGTGACAATGCTGACAGAACCGTATGTAGCCGCAAGTCCGATAGAGTTATGAAGATCCATTTTCATCGCGAGAAGTGCAACCAATACAAGTACCGGAATGGTGATGCCCAAAAGCAAAGTTCCAGCAATCGGTTTAATAACGGTGTGGAGTTCGTAATGAGACAGCTCCATGCCGCCTTTAATGCCAATCGCCACTAACAAGTAGATGCTTAAGGCTTCACTCAAGCCGGCAGGGAATTTCAAATCCGATTTGACTAAAGCGGCAACGACCCCCAACACAAAAAATAAAACGACAGGGGACAATAAATTTTGAATCATAATATCATACATAATAATCAGTTCTCCTTTATAAATCGAGTGTATGGTGCAGATTTTTTCATAAAAAAACCGGTACCATTCAACAGGCAATGATGAATAAGCTCATCGCCAATTGAATGGTACCGGTTTACCCGCAGCCCAAGTTGCCTTGTTCTGAAAGTCTCCCATTATATTTATTTTAATTTTTCTTGCAGATTTCCGGATAACCTAAACACCATGATGCGTTCTCCGGTGTGGGTGCTGATATCGGTATGGAAGCTTTTCACTTCTTCTCCGGTTAGCTCCTGTATGACAGTTCCCAAATACTCACGGCCAGATTCGACTAAATCCGAACGCATTCTTTTAACAGCCAACAAACCTTCTTTGGCACTGCATAATGTATACTCGGCAGGTGTTAAAACGCCGCTTAATGAAATGACCAGCATATCTCGGAGAATATCTGTTTTTACCGAAACAGAGCCTCTGCCTAAAAAATCTTTTTCCCACTGGGTTAAGGTTTTGCTGATCTCCGCTTCCAAAGATCCTTTTGTCCATTTACTATGCTCCATTTATTGTTCCCCCTAATAAAGAAAAACGGCATACTTCTACACCTGCAAAAAATGCAGATATAAAAATACACCGTCCCACCATGCTTTTAACCAATGATTCCCCACACTTCTTCATCCAATCAATAAGAAACTTATTAACTGCCTGCTTAAGCCTGAAACAACACTTGGTTACCAGTTTAAATTTTACGGTTATTCTGTTGAAGTAATCTTATCCAATCTGTTTTGGGTTGTCAATAGGATGTTTTTGGGAGAGGGAGTTGCTTAGAAGGTGGTTTGGAAAATGGGGTTTTTGAGAAAGATATCCTTGGGCTCTATCAGTACTTCGAATATGATTTTTTGTTGTCAGTCTATTTAACTTTTAGCGCTGTAGCCTCCTCACAATAGACTTTACAAAATAACATTAGTAAAAAGTTAAAGTAAATTTTGTGAGTTTAAATACAAAAAAGTAAATATCTGTTTTATTAATAAGCGCTCTATGGTATGTTTACCCATATAATATATGTAATCTCTGCTCTGTAGCGAAGCTTTGCACACGTATAAAATGTATTTCTTACTATATAAATAACAACTAAAACGAGGGCTCAGTTGTCTTGGCAAATACAAATAAAATGGAGGATGTTCTTATGATAAAAAAATGGTTTATTCCAGTAGTGATTAGTTCTATCGTTTTGGCGGGTTGTGGATCGGATACCACAAAAATCAGTGATGAGTCAGAAAATACTACGACCACAGCAAGTGAGCAAGATTCAACTACAGATAATGAAAAAACTGAAAGTGAAGGTGAATCTGAAGAAGTCGAAGAAGCTGCAGAAATTGACGAAGACGTACAGGAAGATGACAGCATGAAAGCCACAAATACTTACACAAATAAAGAGTTAGGCATTACCGGCGAGGTTGGACCGATGAAGTACGAAATTCCTGGAATTCAGTTAAAAGTAATCGAGCCGAAAGACCAAGCGACAGCTGATCTTTTTGAAGTAGCAGTAGGTGATGAAGTACATGCTTTCACTATTCAATTAGTGGGAGAAAATACATCTGAAGAAGACATGAGCTTTTATCTTGGCCAAGCTGTAGCAATTACTAACACTAAAGAACAGCTAGATCCAGACATGATCCTGTCTGAATATATTGAAGGCGAGTACATGGGGCAGGTGCGCCATGAAGGCCATAACGTATATATTTTGAAAAACTCAACAGTAGATCAACTTGAAAGTATTGAACTGCGAATTATGGCACCAATGGACAGCAATTATGAAACAGTTGGAGAAGATGTCTCCCATAAAATTGAAGTTAATAAATAAATGAAATATAAATTAGACCCCAAACGATTTTTGTTTGGGGTCTAATTGCTTAAAATTGGGAATGGAATAAACATCTGATGTAAATTACAAAAATATTGCAAAAACTAGATGCTCAAATTGCTAAATAATGCTAGACTGAAAAACAACTACCATACAGGATTTTACATATATAGGAGGGGTGAGTACATCCAGTATTATCTAAAACGAAATCCCCCTTCAAAGTTCATCGATTACGTACTAGAAGATCATATCGAATAGGTGCACGATTCTAATCTTGAACTTTTATAGAAACATTCGATTTTTTCAGATAGAGAGGTTGAAGTTTTATGGGTACGATTGAACTAAAGACATGGGACTTCAATAAAACTGCGTTGGATAGTATCAAGAAAGAAGCTTACTTTGATTATCCAGTCGTTTACTTTTTGAACAATAATACCACTGTATATATTGGGGAGACTGTTGCCTTTAAAAATCGGATGAAATCTCACTTAAGTAATATTGAGAGAAAGAAATTAGAAAAAATGACGCTCATCATTCATGAAAAGTTTCACCGATCAGCTACCTATAATATAGAAACAAAATTAATCAATTATTTTTTAGGCGATAATCGATACAAGCTGCAAAACAAGAGTCAAACGATGCAAAGTGTTATGCACAATTATCATGATAAAGAATTCTACGACATAAAAATTTTCAATGAGATTTGGACAGAACTGTTGAATAGGAACATGGTAAATAGCCCGGCTCATGTAATTGAAAATAAAGACATCTTTAAACTTTCTCCTTTTAAAGAACTGACGATGACCCAACTCGAGCTTAAAACAAAAATTATAGAAGTGTGTGAAGAACACATCGATGATGATGAAACGTTTGTCTTTATGGTTAAAGGTGAAGCGGGTGTTGGTAAAAGTGTGGTCTTAAGTTCCGTGTTCAATAGCATCCAGGAACGAGCGGCTGACAAAAATTCCAACCTCCATCAAACGAAGAATTACTTACTCGTCAACCATTCAGAAATGCTGAAAACGTATAAAAATATCGCAGCTAATGTGAAGTTTCTTAAAAAGAATAACTTTGATAAGCCTACAAGTTTTATTAACAAGCAAAAGAAAGCTGCAGAAAAAGCGGACATTGTTTTAGTCGATGAAGCACATTTATTGCTGAGCAGAGCGGATGCGTTCAATGGCTTTAATGAGAACAATCAATTAGAAGAAATCATTAAACACAGCAAAGTCGTCATCGTTGTCTATGATGAAAAACAAGTATTAAAACTGAAAAGTTATTGGGACGAAGAGCGACTCAAGAAAATAGTGTCAGACTATCAAAGAGGAGAGCCTTACGTTTTAAGAGAACAGTTCCGCATGGATGCTGGCGACGATGTTATCAACTGGATCGATAATTTTGTAGAGAAGCGAATTCTACAGCTGCCAAAAGATGAACTCTATGATTTTCAAATATTCGACTCGGCCAAGGAAATGCATGATGCCATAGTGGAAAAGAATAAAGAACACGGCCTCTCCAGAGTGGTTTCGACATTCGATTATGAACATAAGAAAGATGGCGAGCAGTATTATATTAGAGAAGACAGTCTTGAGATTCCATGGAACTCAACCGACACTAAAAACACCTGGGCAGAAAAGCCGGAGACAATCAAAGAAGCGGGGTCCATCTATACGATTCAAGGCTTCGACCTGAATTATGTAGGAGTGATTTTGGGGCCATCAGTTACATATGATGAACAGAATGGTTGCGTGAAGATCCTTACTGAAAAATATAGCGATACCGAAGCTTTCAGAGGAAAAGAAGGCATTGAGGATGTTGAAAGAGCGAAAGAGCAGATTATATTGAATTCGATTAATGTGTTGATGAAGAGGGGGATAAAGGGGCTTTATGTTTTTGCTAGTGATGAGGGGTTAAGGGAGCGGCTTATAGCACTCTAAGCAAAGCATCCATAGGTCGAACAATATAAAATGGAATTGCCTCCTAGGAAAAGAAACAATTCTAAACGATTTTGACAATGCACTACGATTCATAATTGTGTCGCTCCCTAGGAAGCGATATCTACTGAGAAAGTTATGTGAATCACAAATCCTAAGTTGAATCGGACTTCACAAAATCTACAATTACAGAAGGAGCGGTATAGAAATGTCAGAACTAAAAAAGTTCATGCCAAAGTTAGAGGATATGGAAGAATTCAAAGAAGCTGCTAATGAAGTAAGTAAGGCGTTTGGGGACTCAATAAGAAAACATCCTGAAAGAGCGTTAAGTATAGGAGGGGGCTTAGTGGGCCTCTATATCTTAAAGAACAAAAAAATAAAATTCAAACTAAAAAAAGGAGATTTAGATGTTGAATTCGAAACGGAATAATTTTTTTGGAATATCGACTTTTGTGTAAATTATTTTGAATAGGTTTAATAAATAGATTTGATGAAAAATCACTCATTTAATGTGTCGCTTCCAGAAAGTGACAGGCAATTAATATAAGTCTCCCCATTCAACTGGAGGACATCAATTGAGCTTTAGTTGTTTTGGAGCGGAGGTAAGAGTTTTGGGAATATTTATTCAATGGCTACCTGCTGTTTCCGTAATAGTTGCGGCATTCGCTACTTTTGTTACTTACAGATCTTATTTAGCAAATCAACGTTTTGCAGAAGCTAATTATAAGCCGATATTGAGGGTGAAAAAAACAAGGGCATATCGAGACTTTTGGGGTGTTCTTTTCGAAAATGAATTAAATAGATATTGCTTAATCAAAACAGTCACTTTCACTGACGAAAGAGTAAAGTGCGAATATGCTGGACATATGGTTGTAACAGAGGACAATAGTATGTTTAACCGAAATTTAGCTTTAGAGCCTACAAAAGATGTTGGTCCTTTTGTTAAATTAATAGCTCAAAATAACGAAAAAATTATAGGTGAAATTGTGTTAGAAGTAGAAAGCTTCCTAGGACAAAAATATAAAATTACAACGCCTGAAATTATATTTGAAAACAAAGATATTAAGAATCAAAATAGAATGTGGCTAGAATTTTTAAAGGTAGAAAAAGTTAAATAAATCTTAAAAAGCGAAACTGGGAAAGAAACAATTCTAAACGATTTTGACAATACACTACAATTTAAAATGTTATTCATAGGAAGTTCTCTGAAATCAATGTTTTTAGATATAGCTATTCAGGATTATTTAGGAGTATAAATTGTTTGGGGAAGTTTCGTTTCCTGGGAAATGAAACTTTTACGTCTTACAGGTTTGTGACGGTGCAGAAGCGAAGAGAGTATTAATCCAAGCTGAATCAATTATGGATCTTCAGACAGTGCCATCGGTGTTTTATTCGGATCCTATGTATGAGGCTTATAAGACGTTGGGGGCAAGGTAAATAAATGAAAGATAAGAAGCGTTCAATTTGATTGAGTTCTTCTTTTGAAAAATAAGGAGGGGATAATATGAAAAAGTTTCTTTACTATCCAGGTTTTGAAATAGAAGATGATGAGTGGCTAAAGTTTGCTTTACTATACATGGAAAATGTAAATACAATCGTTCCAGAGTACGCGTCAATAAAAGAGCGATCAGATACAAAAATAATTAAGAAATATACTGATTTATTGGATGTATACCATCCTAAGTACGATGAAGGGAAACAATCTTCAATTGAGGTAATGGAAATTATAGATAGATTTTTCACTTCGAAAATTTATACATCCGAGAAAAAAATGTTAGATACATGGGAATTAAAAGAGTTACAAACAGTAGAATTATATAGAGGGAAATATAGTCATGATTTTGAAGATTATTGTTTGGAAAAAAGTATAGCCACTAAAACTCACAATGGTATTTTAATTTCCAAAGAATTATCGCTAGCCTACATGAGTATTTTTGCACATAGCATAGGTGATAGAAACGGAATGTCGATTATTACCGATGTTAAAGACCAGCAAAGGCTCACTTTATTAAATGATCATACCCAGAGTTACAATTCTGAATTAGTTAAATTAAACACATTAAAAAGTATTTTAAACATTAATATTCCGGCTCATTTAAAAGATGTGCCCCTTTCCGACATAATTAGTTTACGTAATAAAGAAGATTTTCAAGCGAAATTAAAAGCATTTAATAAAGCATTAAACGATTTTACAAGCAGTACAGATCAGAATCTTTCGGAAGATAATTATAAAGATTTTTTAGATTGTTTATATGACGAAACTAATAACTTGAAAAGCATGGTCAAAGCACATTTACCAGAAATAATATCTTTTAATCTGTATATAGGATTAACAATATCTAATTCAGCGAGTAAATCTGAACTTCTTCAGAACATAGTTGGCGCAAGTCCCCTTCTTTTTAATTCAATGAGAGATGTATACAAAGTTTATAGAAATGAAATCCCTAATAATTTAGCTCCTAGATATTTAACTGATTTAAGTAATTTAGGCAGAATTGCTATAACTTAAAAGTATTTAAGAGTCGCGTACCTGAGAGAGAAAAAATTCTAAAAGATATTGACAATACACTACAATTCATACTGTATGCATAGCCATGCCCGATACATCAATATTCTGATTGTGATTTCTCTTTTTATTCATTAACATAAGTTGTTTTGGAGTTGTATGGTTCCCACGGAAGCGAATTTATATTTCAAGAAGCCAAGTATCAGGCTATCAGGCGTGCTGCGTGCATCTGTCGCCAAAGTCCATGTCCACGATTGAAAGAAGATTCTCGATGACTTTAAACCGGTCTACCGAGCAGTGAGCCGAGAACTAGGCAGAAAAGCGTTGAAAGTATTTGTCGACAAGTGGAAAATGGCCTACACCAAAGTGATGGGGTAATTGGAAGTGAAACTCAGTATCTTCATATTCTATGGCTTTTTAAAATCTATTTGGCGAAGTACCTACTCGACGAATCTCATCGAGTCATTTAACAAGAACGTGAAGAAAAACAGCAAGCGCAAGGAGCAATTTCCGAACGAAGATTTCTTGGATCGCTTCCTAGTTTCCCAGATCGAAATATACAACTAGAACATCTCTGCTCGCAGCCATATTGGATTCGATCAAGCTCGCGCAGAGCCGGCTCAGATGTTCAATCAGGCTTAATGAAAATACATAAAAGAAAAGATTTTTACTTATTTACACATAATTCTTGACGGACTCTTGTAAAAGTTACTTTATATAAAATAATTTGATAATTCTGTAACTTAAAACTATAATTAAAGTTGGCCCCCTATCCGATCTTTAAAGCGATTTAAAGATAACCTAACCGCTTTGTTACATGCCAAGTCATGTAGATTCGTTACTTTTACGAATCTTAATCTTCCGTTAACCAATTGGGGGCCATTTAAATTGGAGGGAAACTATGGATAATTTAAATAATGATATTATAAAATACAGAGATAATAGAGTTTGGCAAACAAAAAAGATAAGAATGAACGCAGAAGAGAGAATGAAAAATAATAGTAGTTTTAATAATTTTGTTTTGAATTACTATACATTTTGGTTACTCACTGCTTCAATCTTTCAATTAGTGGACTCTAATACTTCTCAAGAAATTTATGTCTTAATAGCCTCTATCGCTGTTTTTGGTTTTGCAATTTATTCTTCTACTGCTGATTATAAAGGGAAAGCTCTACAATATAAAGATTCCTACACACAATTAGCACATATTGAAAATGATTTAGATAACTTATTGTTAAGAGAGTCTATTTCTAAAGAAGAAAAAGCAAAAGAGTTTTTTCTTATTAAGCAACGTTATATTAGTGAGTTAGGAAAACATGATAATCAAACAAAAAAAGACTATATTTTATTTAATAAAAATGAAGAAAAAACTGGAAAAAGTACTAGCGCATACAAACGGGTGATTTTTTATATTAATTTATATAAAGGTGTTATAGTAATTTTTCCAATTCTTATCTTTTCAATTCTTCAATTGGGAGTGTTATAATGTCAGCCTCTTCAGAGTTTAATAAAAAATACTCTATAAAAGGACTAAATGAAGTATTTGAATCGTATATACATAAAAATACAGCAATAGGGATAGACAATATTCGTTACACTTCATTCAAGAATAACCTTGAACATGAAATTTCTTTAGTAAATAAAAAAGTGAAATCTGGGGATTATAAATTTACTAGATACAAAGAGAAGTTAATTTTAAAAAGTCGATACAGTATTCCCCGTGTGATCTCAATTCCTACCATAAGAGATAAGATGGTTTTAAAAGCTTTGCAGTTAACACTTCAAAAGACCTATAATAATGAGAGTCAAAGATTACCGCAAACTTGTATAGATATAATAATTCCTCAACTTACAGAATATAATATGTTTATTAAAATCGATATTGCTAATTTTTTTGGGAATTTAAACCATAAGCTTTTGGTGGACAAATTGCAAACGAAAATTAAGAAACATGAGATTCTCAGATTAGTCAAAAATGCAATAATAACTGAAACTAAAGGTCAGATATCTAATGCGGATACACAAATCACAAGAGGAGTACCTCAAGGATTGTCTATATCTAATATACTTGCACATATTTATATGAGAGATTTAGATACTAAGTATGAGAATCGTGCTAATGTCTTTTATATAAGATATGTTGACGATATTTTGGTATTTTGTAAAGAACAAGATAGTGAAAATCTTTTAAAAGAAATTATATATGACATTGAGGGGCAACATGCTTTACCCATTAATAAAGAAAAAACTCATTCGGGTTACTTGATCGATGGATTTGATTTTCTGGGATATAACTTTAAAGATTTAGGAAAAAAAATCGAAATAAATGTAAAAAAATCGAACCAAATTAAGTTTGAACAATCTATTGTAGATATGTTCACAAATTTTAAAAGAAACATAAAAATGTCACCAGAGCAATTTGTCTTTTTGATGAATGTAAAGATTACTGGAACAATTAGTAAAAAAATAAGTGGTAACAGTAATAAGGAATATACATATGGATGGATATTTTATTTTTCAAAAATTAACAATACTAAGTATCTTTATCATTTAGATTGGTTAATAAAGAAAATGTTGAAAAATACTAAAAAGTGTAAAGAAATTAATCCGGAAAACATCAAAACCTTTGTGAAAACGTATTATGAAGTTAAGTATAATTTCAATGAAAGTACATATATTCATAGACCAGATGATTTAAAAGAGAGCAGAAAAAGGGATATATTATTAAACATATTTCATGTACCTGAACAAAAATTAAAAACTATTGATGATATAGATTTTCAATTTGAGAAATTAGTATTAAATTTTATAAAAGATCAAGAAAGTGAAATTCAAAAAATTAAGTCATAAAAATTTTGTTTCTCTGCTTTAAAACAATTCGATTAAATCGATTTAGAAAATTGCGCTCCTTTGCAAGGGGGGATATTCTGGAATTTCATGATAATTTATATTCTATTCAAGCCATACTTGTTGCAATAATATTGCGAGTGTGGTTTTTGATTTTATTCATCTTTATGTACTATGTAGAAATTGTGCTGCACACAGGTGTAAAAACGCGCCCTTGGGAAAGAAACAATTCTAAACGATTTCGACAATACACAACAATTTATATCACATACATTGCTGCATACCCTGCATCTATGTTAAGGGGACGACTTTTTCATATTATTCATCTTTATAAATTGTGTGAAAATTGTTCTGCTCCCTGCAACGAAATATAATATTAACGAGCGCTTGATAACCGGCTCCTATATAATGGTGAAAAGTCTTTGGATAGGAGTGGAACTTCTTATGGAGATGATTCTTGTAATCTGTATCGGCCTGGCTTTAAGCGCAACAGTCGGGTTCCGGATTTTTACGCCGTTATTTATAACCGGTGTTTTTGAACGGGCAGACTAGATTACCGTGTCAGAAGGATTTAGCTGGCTCGGCAGCACCCCTGCGTTGATTGCTTTCGGAGCGGCAATCGTATTTGAAGTAGCGGTTAATTATATTCCAGCTGTCGGGTCGATGATGAAACTTATTGCCACACCGATCGCGGCACTTGCGGGTATCCTGCTGACAGCGTCCTTCATCGGAGATATGAATCCGCTGCTAGAATGGAGCATCGCCATTATTGGTGGAGGTCGAGTTGCCACGGCATCACATACTGTGGTGACTGCTGTTAAAGGGGTAAGCGAAACCGCGCTGCTCAGTCCTGCTGTCGCCGTTGCAGAAGATGTAACTGCAACGACAGTACCGATTGCCATTTTCCTGATTCCGGTGCTGGCCATTTTCCTGATTCCGGTGCTGGCCATTTTTTTTGTTTTGCTGATTCCACTGCTGATTTTCATTTATTACCCTAAGCGACAACGACGGAAGAATAATCATAATACTGTTTAAGCCTATATGAGGAACTTAATAAATCGCACTCCTAGGAAAGAAAAATTCTAAACAATTTTGACAATATACTACAATTTATATTCCATACATTGCCACACCCACTGCATCAACATTGCGGGTGTGGCTTTCTATTATATTCATTCGTGTAAATTGTGTTTAAATTGTTTGCGACATAGGAAACTGTAACCGATGAAATTAACTCAAATAGAATAATTCAGGTAAAAATAAAAAAGCTATCCCATAAAGTCAGTAAATGACTTCGGGATAGCTTTTTCCAATTAACTTATTTAAGTTTTTTTAGTTCTTCCAGTACATCAGAAGGTTCGTAGCGATCTTTGTAATCTGATTTGGTGTATTCAAATTCAATCGTTCCGTCCGTTTGGATGATGTAGGTTGCTGATACAGGAAGCGTCCACGTATCGTCACCGTTATGCTGGTCGACGCGGAGTCCGATTTCTTTATACGTTTCAACCAGGTATTCCGGCAATTGATAAACCAAGTTGAATTGGTTCGCCACTTCGTTGCTTTCATCGCTTAATACGATGTATTCCAAGTCGTGTTTTTCTTGAATGGACATGGATTGATCGGGAGTTTGTGGGCTGATGGCAATCAGTTCAGCGCCTTGTCCGTGAATGTCACCAATGATTTGTTGGTACGCGCGTAGCTCCATATTACAGAACGGGCACCAGTTTCCGCGATAGAATGTTAGGACGACGGGTCCTTGCTTTAATTGTTCATAAAGCTCGATTGTTTTGCCAGTTGCATTCGGTAAGTTGAAGTTTGGTGCTTTCTCACCTTTTTTCAATCCTTTTTCTGCGCTCGATGCTTCCAATTCTTCCAAAGCATTTTGCATTTTCTCTTGGACTTCTGCAGGCGCTGTTGCTTTAAAGTTCTCTACGTATTGCTCAAACTCGTTCTTCATATTGGTTGTCATAAAAGTAAAACTCCCTTTTCATCTATTGATTGTATTGACCGCTTTTATGTCTAACTATTTGAAATGTTTTATGCGGTTAGTTTCGAACTTTACGGTATGTTAGAATGTAAGTCAATCATTCTGTTTGAAGGAGGATTCGCATGGAGAAGGATTCGAAAACAGGATATTCCTATGTCAGTCAGTATTTGTTTATCAATTTTTTAAATACGATTAATATCAAAAAAGTTTCCGTGACGGACTTTCTTGATGAAGAAAACGGCCTGGAAGATTGGCTTTCGTTTATGACGCAACAAGGCATACTGAATCAGCAGCAAGCAGAAAAGCTTCACAAGTCCCCAATTGATGTGGAGCGGGTAAAAGAATTTCGTGATCAATGGCGGGGGTATTTGTCTGGGCCGGAAGGGAATGAAATTCCTTTAGCTTCTTTAGCCACTTACACCGAAGATGCCCCTCTTTTTATTGATAAAACATTTACACCAGTGTCGAGCAAAGGAGGCACAGAAGGGTTTCTGGCATTGCTTTCTTTTGAGATGATCCAAGCCTTTCAACAAGGTGTTTTTAAAAAGATTAAAAAATGCGAGAGCTCACTTTGCTATGCTTTTTTTGTCGATACGAGCGGCAGAAGGCAATGGTGTTCAATGGAAGTTTGCGGGAATCGTGAAAAAGCACGCAAACATTACGTGAAAAAAGGAAATATATAAATCACGCCCCTGTGCAAAAAAATTCTAAATGATTTTGACAATACTCAACAATTCATACTCCATACATTGCCACACCCGCAGCATAAATACTGCGGGTGTGGCTTTTCCTGTTTATTCATTTCCTCATCCAATAACCGTTTGTGTAAACGGGACCAAAATAGGGAACGCTTATATCAATAGGTTAGTCACCTGACTTGATCAGAAAAGGAGTAGTTCACCATGGCAGAAAAAAGAGATGAAATCATCCTGAGAGGGTTGCAGGAAAATAATTTGAAAAATGTCGATTTGAATATCCCGAAAGAGAAGATAAATGTGTTTACCGGCCTGTCGGGTTCAGGCAAAAGCTCGGTTGTTTTTGATACATTAGCAACAGAAAGCAGAAGGCAAATGACGCTGAACTACCCGCTGTATATCCGGCACCAGATGCCGAGGTATGAACGGCCGCGTGCCGACTTGATGCAGCATTTAAGTCCGGTGGTCGTTGTCGAACAGAAACCGGTAAGAGGAAATTCGCGTTCAACTGTTGGCACTTATATGGATATCGATCCGTTGATCCGCTTGCTGTTTTCGCGGATTGGCAGCCCGCCGATCGGCTCAGCCGCCGAGTTTTCGAGTGACAGTTCTTTCGGCAAATGTCCGGAGTGCAGTGGACTCGGCGAAATTATTGCGCCGGATATCCACAAACTCATCGATCATTCGAAGTCGCTCCGGGAGTCCGCGGTAAGATTCAGACCGCTCGCGCCGCCCGGCTGGCAAGGAAGATGGATGGTGGACGGCGGATTGTTTGATCCAGACCTTCCCATCAAGGATTACACAGAAGAAAAATACAATCTTCTGGTCTACGGTCCGCGGGAAGGCGAGCGGGCATTCAGTACTTATTATTACAAAGTAGGCAATCGAGACATCGAATGGGACGGCATTCTTCCTCGGTTTATCCGCTTGTACATTAACCGAGACCTCTCAAAATTGAAAGTAACGTCGCAGGACGATGTGCTGGCGGTAACGGCACGTACACTGTGTCCGATCTGCGAAGGTTCTGGGTTGAATCCGAAAGTGTTGGAAAGCAAAATCAACGGCTTGAATATCGCGCAGTACGACCGGCTGGAAATGACGGATTTGCTGGGTGAACTGGGGAAAATAAACGATCCGGTTGGTACGTCGATTGCGCAGCAGGTGTTACCGGGTGTCAAGCAGCTGGTGGATTTGGGACTTGGCTATTTGTGTTTGGCGCGAAAAGTGGGCACTTTGTCTGGAGGGGAAGCGCAGCGCGTGAAAATTGCGCGCCACTTGGGCAGCAGTCTGAACAATATCACGTATATATTCGACGAACCGAGTGCCGGGCTGCATCCAGAAGAAATCGAGAAGTTGACGCACATGCTGAAAAGTTTGAGAGACAACTACAACACCGTCGTCGTCATCGAACACAATTTGGCCGTCATTAAAATAGCGGATGAAATTATCGAAATGGGTCCGGGTGCGGGTGTGACCGGCGGTCGAGTAGTTTATCAGGGCGCACAAGAAGGCTTGCAGAAAGCATCCGCGATCACTGATTTAAACCATAAAGTCGCTGTCAATAAAACCCCGCGACAGGTAGAAAACAGTTTTTCAATCAACAATGCATCTGCGAATAACTTAAAAAATGTAAGTGTGGAAATTCCGAAAAACGTGTTGGTGTCGGTATGCGGTGTGTCGGGTTCTGGGAAGAGTTCGTTAATGTTTGACGCATTTATAGAAAATTATCCCGAAACCATCGCTGTGAGGCAAAGTGGCATTGGAACATCGAGCCGTTCGACACTCGCGACCTATATGGGAATCATGGATGACATCCGATCGATTCTTGCCAAAGAAACAGGGCAGCCTGTGGGCTTATTCAGCTTTAATTCGATAGGAGCCTGTCCTGTTTGCGAAGGCAAAGGCGTCACCACGCCGGATGTGGCATTCGCGGATCCCGTCACCGTTACTTGCGAAGCGTGCAAAGGAACGCGCTATTCTGATGAGGCGCTGTCGTATCGTCACTTAGGGAAAAATATTGTGGAGATTTTGGAACTGTCGATTGACGAAACCAATCATTATTTGAAAATGCCGAAAATCGTTAAAAAAGTGGACACTTTAAAAGATGTCGGCTTGGGCTACCTGACACTCGGCCAGACGACCAGTTCGTTGAGCGGCGGCGAAGTGCAGCGTCTCAAACTCGCCAGTCACCTGAAAAAAGAAGGGCAGATTTACTTGCTCGATGAACCCTCATTGGGACTGCACACAAAAGACAATGCCCACCTATTAGCTGTATTCCAAGGACTCGTTGACAGAGGGAATTCGGTGATCCTCATCGAGCACAACCTGGACTTTATCGCGGCAAGCGACTGGGTCATCGAAATGGGTCCAGGTGGCGGTAAAAGAGGAGGAGAAATCCTATTTGAGGGAACACCGGAAGCGATGCTCGAGTCAGATACGGTGACGGCGAAGTGGCTGAGAAAAGATGCAAAGAGATGAAAAGGTTTTTCTAACACATCGAGCACATACTGCATATGATTCATCTATGCTAAAAAAATCGGTTTGCTGGAGCAGGTTTAAGGGAAAGTACGTTTATAAGGGAGTTTTTAGTAATAATAAGAAAGTCTTAACCAATTTTATTACTGGATTCTGGGAACTGAATTGTGATCTATTATTCAGTTAAATATTTTAGAAAAGGGGAGGAAAAAAGATGACGGAAATTTCGTGGTCAAGATTAATGTTATCTGCAATGCTGATGTCTGTATTGACTTTAGCAGCATGTGGCAATGACGATTCTTCAGAAGAAGGAACAACCGATGACTCGGATCCTGTAACAGAAGAAAGTACAGAAGAGGGCTCAGAAGAAAGCGCTGAAGAGGGCACTAATGAAAGCGCAGAAACTGAACCAAAAGTTACGGAGTTTGAACCAGCATTCCCAGAACAAACACGAGCACCTGCAGTAGTGACTGAGACAGAAATTAATACGGAAGTAGTGGTTGACGGTCTTGGCGTGTCTTGGGGTATGGCAGAGTTTGAACCAAACCGCTTGCTTGTGACGCAAAGAGATGCAGCAGAACTTCTTATCATCAATCTTGATGAAGGCTCTGTGTCAGACCCAATCGAAGGTACACCAGAAGTAAATAACGAAGATCAAGGTGGTTTGCTTGATGTAGCGGTTGCACCTGATTTTGATGAATCAAGATTAGTGTTTATGACGTTTGCTCAAGATATCGAAGGCGGTACGGTAACTGCAGTTGGTAAAGGGATGTTATCTGAAGATGAAACTTCACTTGAAAATTTTGAAGTGATCTTCCAAGCGACACCAGCATATGAAGGTACACTTCACTATGGTGGACGCATTATCTTTGATGAGGAAGGCAACCTATTCTTAACAACTGGTGAGCGTTCAGATGACCCAATTCGCGAACGTGCACAAGACTTGGATGCTTACTTAGGTAAAGTTATTCACATTACACAAGACGGAGAACCGGTAGATTCAAATCCGTTTATCGAAGATGAAGAAGCGCTAGATGGTATTTACAGCTACGGTCACCGTAATATTCAAGGGATAGATTATAACCCTGCAACAGGAGACTTATGGATTGTTGAATTTGGTCCACAAGCTGGGGATGAACTGAATATTATTGAACCTGGTAATAATTACGGATGGCCAATTGTTTCTTATGGTATTGAATACTCTGGTGATTTGATCAATGGCGGTATTTCAGAACACGAGGCGCAAGGTTTTGTGGAACCAAGATATTATTGGGATCCAACAAGTGCACCAAGTGGTATGGCATTCTATGATAATGACGCAATTCCTGAGTGGGAAAACAACTTGTTCATCGGTGGTTTAGCACCGAGCTATATTGTCCGTGTCGTTATTGAAGATGACATGATTGTTGGAGAAGAACGTCTGTTAACAGATGAAGGCGAACGTTTCCGTGACATTCTTGTAACTGAGGCTGGCGCGCTTATTGC
Organism: Planococcus donghaensis; assembly: GCF_001687665.2. Lineage (NCBI taxonomy): Bacteria > Bacillati > Bacillota > Bacilli > Caryophanales > Caryophanaceae > Planococcus > Planococcus donghaensis. The sequence continues at coordinate 655,585 of NZ_CP016543.2, forward strand.
CATCACGGATGGCGGTATGGTTTATAAGGTTTCTGCAGGAGGGGAATAAGTTATTGTTCTCTGAAAGCATCTAACTTTATAACAATAGTAAGAAGCAGGCAATCATGGAAACCCGTGATTGCCTGCTTTTTTTGTCTGTACAGGTAATTAAATTATTAAAGTTTGCCTCTGTATAAAAAACTATTCCGAACAAGTTAGATTTTATACATAGGGACAGGTTTTGACATGTGAAAAAGTAAAGTATGTGAGCTAGGTTAAATCGACTCTGCGATAAAAATAACGAAATATTCAAACTTTTTCAGTCTTCCGACTGGTAATCGAACATAGGTTCTGTTATATTAAGTGCATACCACTATGGAATGAGGTGTATTTCGATGGTGCTTGCGATTAAAGAAGTGAACGGATTTGAAAAAGGGAAGAAATATACGAGAGATCTTAAGCTTTTGTCGTGCTTTAAAAATGACGAATATCGTGTAGTCGCTTTAGGAGATAAAGATGGCAATGTTCTTTATTGGACAACCACAAAAAATTCACCTGAATATCAAAATTTCCGCATAAAAGCTACCTACACATTTAAAGTTAGCTATATTTCTACAGTATTTGACCCTTCTACTCCTAAGGTTGTTATTGCAGAATTGAATGACCTAACAACTGAGAACAGTATGCATGGGAAGGCAGACCAATATAAATTAAATGCTTAATATATATAATTGTAAAAAGAACCTTGGCAGTCTCAAGGTTCTTTTTGTTTAGCTTTATAATTGTTTTGCTCCCTGGGAAGAGGAAATTAACTTTGTGGCGATTGCGATTGGGCTAACGAATGGAAAAAGCGGGGCTGATCAAAGAACTGAAATTTATGTATCCGAAACGGACCGGGTTGTTGGATGAGTTGGGGAAGATTGGGGAGGGTTAAATAGACGAGTGCGCTGGGAAACAAAGCAATAATATGCAATGATAGTATAAGCAAGTAAACATAAAGGAGTGACACAATGGACGGATTAGTAAAACAAAAATTAGGTGAGATACTCGATGTGTTTGAGGGGCTTCCTCATTGTAAAGTTGAGCCGAGTGTAGACGATCAGCTTGTAATCACCAGTGAAAAACCGGTTCTGTGGAGTGACTCACTCGAGAACCAAGATGCGGAATCTACGCATAAAATCGGAACGATTAAACCACACAAAGCGTCACTTGGGCTTTATATCGATTTTCCGCATGGTTATATTGATGACAGCAAGCTAGAAAAAATTATGAACCCTGAAGGAACGTTAATGTATTATCCGCCTGGTACGAAGACGTCTACTGTGAAAAGCTGGTGGCGGTTCCGCTCTGATGAAAAATTTGACAGTATCCACCTGGTTTTAAGAAAAATTGAGTTAGCTTATTATAATTTTAAAAGGGAAGACTGGATTGAGTTAATGCGAGAGATTACTGACGCTCATGAAGAAAAATGAAAACCGGCTCCTTAGACAGAAGTAATTCTAATGGATGACGACAACAAACAATAGTATATAACTGATCCATTGCTACACCTGCGAAATCAACATCGCAGGTGTAGCTTTTTTCATTCTATTCATTTTCAAAAATAATGTGCGATCTAGAGAATTAGGAAGGTAAGCAATTGCGAAATTGGGTAAAGATGAATAGAGTGAATCGATTTACCTGAAATCTATAAGAGCGAATTAGAAAGCTCTTATGTGCGTTCCAGGACTATTTAAGAAGTGAGGGAAAGCCCGTGGAATACATTTTCATTTCGGTTGCAGTGATACTGACTTTGCTAGTTGCTGTCTTTATTTACTTTAGAAAGGAAAGGCAGGCCTTAGCGCAAATAGAAGAACTACACGTTGAAGAAACGACAGAAGAAAGCGATACGGTTGAACCAGAGCCAGAAGATGATGACAGCCAGTTGAACCCGACAGTATCGGAAGTAGATAAAGAGGAAGTCGTCAAAAGCGGGTATGAGAAAATCGAACTGCCCACGAATATGATTCCGATTATTGCCCAGACCCTAAAAGACGGAGCGGTCGTGCTCCACCAAAGTCGGACGTACCGCGTGGAGTTCAGCCCGGAAGTAGTGAAGGGTCTGAAAGATAAGAGCATGAAGTTGATTGGTCGGGTAGATGGCAAAGGGTATATGCCGGCAGTGAAAAAAGAGGGCGTGAAAGGAATTTATGAACAAGCGGTTCTTGTGAAGCGTATAAATCCAGCGCTTTTGGCACACGCGAGCGTGAACTTGTTGACGACGGTCGTTGGCCAGCAACAGCTCATGGAAATCCAAAGCTCCTTGAAAAGCATGGAACAAAAGCTCGAAGCTTTGATTCAGCACCGGGAAAATGATTTTGCAGGACGGATCGAGGCGCGCTTTGGCTATTTCAAAGAAGTCATTGAACGCTTCCGCCGAAACGGCATTACGCTTGGTGGGGTGGAAGATGCAGAAATTGAAGGGTTTTATACGGCGACCTTGCAAGATTTAAACGTATTGATGAAAGACTTGAAAGGGATCGTTGCAAACATCGAAGGCTTAAAAGAACACGAAACGCTACGGAAATGGGGAGAAGCTCCCGTGAAAAAAGAGTACGAGCAGCTTGTTGGGCAGTTTAACGCCAAGCAAGAGCTTGTGCTGCTCAATGTACAGTTTATTGAGGAATGCTACGAACCGTATCTCCGGACCATCCGGAACTTTGAGGAAGCGGCCGTCAAATCACAGGCATTAGCGGCGATTGTTGTAGAGAACCATTCCATCATTAGAGCGATCGAAGAAAAAGTAAAAAGCATCGAAGAAAACTACAGAGTGAAGATTAATTTTGGCATCAAGGCTTTAAAATACCGCAATTTGGAGAGCTTAAAGGAACTTTCGCCCAAAAAAATCAGCCAGCAACAAGTAGCGGAAAAAGAGATTCCGTCCGAATTGCTGGTTGAAGTGATGGAAGATGATAGGGCTTATGCATATGTGCGCGCGAAAAACGAATAGTTGAAACCATACTAAAAAACACTCTTTGTTGATTGCTTGGCATCTCCATGCTGATACATCGATAAGAGGGAAAACGAAAGCGGAGGGGTGTCTCTGGTGAACCGACTTTTAGCGATTAGTGATATTCACGGAGAGCTTGAATTGTTTAATGAGTTATTGGAGAAGGTAGAATATGACGCCGCAGTAGATCAGCTGATTTTACTAGGAGATTATGTAGACCGAGGGCCGAATTCAAAAGGGGTATTGGACCGCGTCATGGAATTGAAAAAGCAGGGAGCCATTGTTTTGCGGGGCAACCATGACCAAATGATGCTGGAGGCGGCAGACGGGGAACCTGGAGCGAAAATCAACTGGATACGTAATGGGGGACTAGCTACATTGCAAAACTACGGTTTTTCCGTAGTGGATACAACTCTTCCTGTGTCACAACTCTTTTGGGAGCATATTGAGTTTATTCGGAAAACAGCTTATTACCATGAAACGGATGATTATATTTTTGTGCATGCTGGGGTTCAACCGGGTATCCCGCCTCACGAAACGGACCCTTACCTGTTAATGTGGATTCGCCAGGAATTTCACCAAGGATATTCGGGAGAAAAGACGGTAATTTTTGGCCACACTCCGACCTTTGTACTTCGAGAGACGGAAAATTACGCTGTTTATTTCGGCGACAATCAGATTATCGGAATCGACGGAGGCGCGGTTTACGGTGGGCAATTAAATTGTTTAGAACTGCCGAGTAGGAAGGTTTATTGGGTAAGGAAAAGCTAATATGAGGACAGATTTACATAAAAAAGTCGCAGTTAAATATGCGGCTTTTTTTATGTGAAAGGAATCTCTTAAGTCAACTAACTCGTGGTTAGTATTTTCAAATTCAATAGTCTGTGCAGCTGAAAGTGTTTCACGAATTTTACCGTTCCCTGTGAGATGCACTATATATGACAACCAATGGACCAATACAAAATCCGCATGGTAGTTCAGTAGTACTCATAGAAGCTATACCATTTGATTTATTTTTGTAAATATTCAAATTATTTCGTGTTCCGTAGTTGTTATTATGATTTCCATTTAATAGAATAAAATAGAAATAAGAGTGATTTTCCAAAAGGAGGAAATATATTGGTGATTAAAAAGTCTTTTGCTCATGTAATGCTTGCTTCCGTATTGGCGCTATCAGTGGTCCCTACTGCTTTGGCGCACGATGAACTCGATAGTTCAGGTGTATCAAAAGGAGAGCAAGGAGTATTTTCCAATGAAGAAATTGCAAATCTGAGCGAAGCGAAGGTGGAAGGATCTAAAAATCTTTCATTCCTTAAGGAAGCTGGCGCAGCTCAGTTAAAAGAAATTGATGGCGTCCAAAACAACACAGCTGATGTCTTCGCCTATAAAGGCTATGCCTACGTCGGCACGCATACAGCCAATGGAGGCAACGGCGGCGTTCGAGTTTTTGACTTGAAAGACCCTGCCAATCCGGTAGAAGTTGCGGTCTTTGCAAACGAGGACGTAGATAATACGTGGCAGGAAAAAGTCATCGTCAAAAGTATTAATACTCCCGACTTCAAAGGTGACCTAGCCGTCGTGAGTGTCCAGCAGTTGAACCGCAATGCAAAAGATACGTCCGGCGGATTCTTGCTATATGATGTGACCAATCCGACCAACCCCAAAAAGCTTGGCTACTGGGAAACCTACGAAAACACGCGCGGTACCCATGAACTTTACTTGACGATGCAAGGAAACAAAGCACTTGTCCTGGCTTCTAATCCATACGCTGATTACTACAGCCACGGCGAACACAAAGACTTTACGATTGTCGATGTGTCCAATCCGGCAGAACCGGAAACATTGTGGGAATTCGATCCACGGATTCTGGATGAAGTACCCGCTGATTTTAATGGCTACCACTGGAAATCGCCGGATGGCAAAACTCGTCCTGTGTTCAATCACAGTGTCATCACTGACAATAATGCGCAATATGCTTATGTTTCCATGTGGGATCTTGGCACCATCATCTTTGATATTACCGACCCGGAAAATCCAGTCTATTTGAGCAGCACTGACTATGCATCTAATCAGCAAGGCTCAGCCCATTCAGCAGCTTTGGCCAAAGGCGGCAATGTACTGATTGAAACCCGTGAAGTCTCTATGCCGGTGCGTCCGGGCTACGAGGAGTCCTATGGCTATACGCGAATCTTTGATATTAAAGATAAAGCGAATCCTGTGTTATTGAGTGAGTTTAAAACGGACTTGACCGAAAAAGTCGAAGATGGCCCGACGTTTAACAATACGGTGCACGATCCGAAAGTGCATGGCAACACACTTTACTTGAGCCATTATGCGGGCGGAGTTTATACAGTGGATATCACTGACCCGGCCAACCCGAAACAAATCGGCCAATATACGCCTGACCAAGCAAATGTCTGGGGTGTATTCGTGGATCGCAATTACGTCCTGGCTTCTGATATGGGCCAAGGTTTGAAAGTGCTTGTAAAAAATAACGCCAAACAGTAAATGGTGGATAGAGC